>NZ_JBQFJA010000002.1:0-443342 GCF_056535885.1 Ruegeria sp. B1
GGCCATCCGAAGCTGCGAAACGACCTTCGCCGCCCAACGATGGAAGAGATCGGGCATCGCACTGATATCCTGCCCTTCGAAGGATTGGGGAAGAGTCCCGAACCTATCTCGACTGGCTTTTGGACCAGTGTACCGAGGACGACGCTCCACTTGACGAGATTATCGAACCGGCGGCGCTGGACCTACTGGCAGAGCGCCTGACCACACCCTTACAGTTTGCCGAATATTTAAACCGGGCATTGGAGGCCGGGTTCCGCATCGGCCAGAAACCAATCACGCCGGATATTGTGTCGGCCACCCTGGCCCCCGACTTTGATGACTTGGAGCCACGTCTCACCCGGCAGGGCTATTCTGTGAAGGTATTGGCGGATCAGTTCCAGTCCAAACCTGCCGAGATCAAACGCTTCCTGAGCGGGCAGCTTGAACCCGCGCGGACCCGCGAATTGGCAGAGCGAATGCGGATGGCGGGGTTGTCGCTATGAGGTCATGTGGATGGTCTCACCCCACCGATCCCAGTCTCAGAAATGTGAGCCCGTCTCAATTATTCTGAGCCCGTTCTCAAATAAAGTGGTCCCAAATCGAATTATAGTCTCAAATAATCTGAGCCAGAAACAGCGATGATCTCGCGCCCAACGGATTATGATCTCAAGCCGCTACAAGTAGCCATCCAAGGCAGTATGGGCACTTGTTGCTTCTTGTGATGTCGCTTCCGGTGTGTTCATGGAATGGGCTTACTCAGTGCAATAGTTTTTCAAGCTGGTCAGTCTGCTGTTTGTGCTTTTCTGGGTCATTTTCGATCAGGCGATTCAGGTTGAGCAATTTCCAACGCACCGCTGGAAGTTCAGACGCTGCTGAGAGCCCTAATAATTCAAAGTCCGGTTTTCCTTCCTGAAGACCGACCAGAAATTCTGCGATCGGCCCACCTAACTTTTTTTGAATGTCATTGATCAGATGACTTCGCGCAGCAAGCAACTCGTCAAGCTCAACAGATCGCCTTGTCATGCCCACAAACTCATCTTTGTAAGCTTCTGTCAGATCAATGTTGTTTGGATCAAGAAGTTCGTGCGGGGGGCGAGGAGAACTCGCAAGGTAGACCATGAATGTGCGAAGAAGCGCGTCTGTCAGCCCCTCGTTTTCATAAAGTTCGGTTATGTCAAACAAATCACGCGGGTGTTGCCGGTCCAAAGCCGCATGGATCTTGCCGCCATAGAGGTCTTCGAACGACACAACTTCCGTTTCTGCAAAACCAAACTCCTCGGCAACGCGGTCACACACGGGCATGGTCTGAGTGTTACCCACGATACCGCGGGTGACCGGCGAGGTTTCAATTTTCACACGAGCGTTGCCGTCATCGGCAGAAATGCGGGTCGCGCCTCCACCACCTCCTGCAATTCGCTTGGCGGTCAAGCCGGGCACTTTGTTTATGTCTTCCATGATGGAAGTTAGTGTTTCATCGATTTGTACTAGTGATGCTTGGCGCTCTTGGACCGGCAAATAGGTCAGATCAATGTCCACCGAGAGACGTGGCAGATCACGATAAAATAGGTTGATAGCCGTCCCGCCTTTCAAGGCAAACACGTCTTTTTTTTCGGAGATGATGGGCAAAAGACGCACAAGCAGAGCGACCTGTGCCGCATAAGGTTCACGGTCCATCGGTGTCCATTTCACTATCTGTGAGAACAAATTCTTTTGGGACGTAGATGCGATATTGCGGGTGCAATTTACCCCCCTCTACAAGCGCTCTCGGACCAGCACCGAGATCGAAATCATCTGTGTGGATGTGTTTGCGCCAAGCATGACTGTGCCTGTCTGCGAAGACAAAAAAGAGGCGCTTAACCTTCACACTTCGACAGTCTTTCAGGAGCTGAGTAAGTAATTTGGGCCGGAGTGTCGCCAATCCCTCAAAGACCATGTCTACTGAATGAAATGTTGTTCTACGAGGTAGCTCGTTGAGCCACTCCAATATTGCCCGCTCAGGTTTTGACTGGATCAGGGTACGTGGTCGTGGTTCCTCTGTAGTGCCAGGTTTATCGTAGTCACTGAGACCGGATAGCCCGAGCTCCTCACTTTGAAAGAGAGAATTTGTGTGCAGCTGATAGAGATCAGATGTCGGTAAGCGCTTCAGCCATTTTGGTGTCGATCCATAGAGATGCACGGAGCGGACACCTTCAAAACTGACGTAGTGTTCAAAACCGGCCAAATCTAAAGCGGTTTTTCCCCCCACGTGGCAGGACCAGCCCATTAGGTGCTGGATCGACAGCACCGTTCGTATCCAGTCCTCGGCACCATACGCGCTGAAGACGTCGTTGCTAGGGCGGCGGTAAACCCCGCGTATGACCTTCTCCAGCCAGCCCTGACGTTCGTAGTTGAAGATAGATTTGCGATCGATTTTGCGCGCGACCAACCATGCAGCGTCGACAAGATATCCCGCAGGCAGATCTTGCAGCAGGGGTTTTAGTTTTTTCTCATTTTGTTGGCTTTTTGCCATTTTTTTGAGCGTTCCTTGAAATCTAGTCAATCCAGATTTTCAGACAATGGCCCAAACCATGGCTAATTGCCAATATATTTTACTTTATTCGAAATATTTCCTATGAGAATGCAACCAAGCGTCTTAGTCTCGTAAAAGTGCATGGATGGAAGTAAATGTGACCTCGAACCCCAACCTCCAAGTGCCATGGATGGCACCGCGGCATAGGACGGTCCGCTCACAGAGCACGACTTTTGAAAACAGCTTTCCACAAACTAATAAGACGAAAAAGAAATCTAAGGTAAATGAGCGGAAACAACTTAAGACTCAACTTTGCGCCGGTGAAAATCACCGGAGAAACGATAATCCAAGTCGGCTATCGCTCCTTTGAAAAGGATATACTTAGTGATCTCCGTAGGGAGTTCGCGAAAACACATGTTTTCCGAACAGACAGGCAAGACGACACCATTATCGATATTCCTGTCGTGCCGGGTGCTGAACCGCTGAGCGACAAAGTGATAGAGCTCGATCTCAGAGAAACACATTGGCATTGGCCCTCTCTGATGAATGCCGCCATAGTGAGGGCCTTTTCAGGAAAGCGCGAAATTGCGCGCGACTATGTCCAGCCCCAATTCTATGGGCCAGTTTTGAGCAAGGTTTCTGGAACGGGCGGTCGCATGTTTAGAGCCTGATGGGGTCTGACACGATTGTACTGTCTAAGCCAGGTATTGATGACGATCTGAGCCTGTTTGGTGGTGTGGAACCATTCTGCGTTGAGGACTTCCCGGCGCAGAGTGCCATTGAAGCGCTCGTTGTATCCATTCTCCCAAGGTGATCCCGGGTAGATTTGGATCGGCTTAATGCCCACCTTTCTTAACCAGGTCTGCAGGGCCGTTGCGATGAACTCCGCGCCGTTGTCGGAACGGATGTGTTCGGGCTTCCCGTGCCGCAATAAGAGTGGGTAGAGCGCATCCAGCACGTCTGCGCTGTTCATCTTCGGCTGTCTTGGCCCCCTAAAACTGTGCCACAGTTGGCTTAGTTTTGGAGACGGGATTGATGGCGCGGAAACGGTATTCGGACGAAGATATTCTGCGGCTTTTGCGCGAGATTGAGCTGGGCCTGGCATCTGGTTCGGATGTCGCGACGGCGTGCAGAACGGCTGGTGTCAGTGATGCGACCTATTACACATGGCGCAAGCGGTTTGGTGGGATGGGACGATCTGAGATGGCCAATCTGAAGGCACTGCAGAAAGAGAATGATCGGCTCAAGAAGATCGTGGCCGAGCTTGAACTGGACAAGCTCATTCTCAAGGAGAGCCTTGATTATCTAAAGCCGAAGGCCTGACGGCAGACCAGCTTCGTCAGGCCGTGATGCATACCCGACAAAAGCTGGCAACCTCTGAACGGCGCACCTGTCGCGTGATTGGATTGGCGCGGAGCACGCTGCAATACCGCGCAGCGCCAAAGGATGATGAGGCGTTACGTCTGGCGATGATCCGATTGGCCAAACGGTATGGGCGCTACGGCTACCGCAAGGTCGCCGAGCTGCTGCGTGTCGAAGGCTGGGCAGTCAATCATAAAAAGATCGAACGACTATGGCGCGAAGAAGGCTTGCAGCTCCCACAACGGCACAAGAAACGCAAACGGCTGTACCACAAGGACAGCTCGATCATCCGGCTCCGACCGCAACATCCCAATCACATCTGGAGCATTGACTTTGTCCACGACAAGCTGAGCAACGGACAGAGCTACAAGATGCTGACGGTGCTGGATGAGTATACCCGTGAGGCGCTCTGCGTAGCGGTCAAGCCGAAGATGAACAGCGCAGACGTGCTGGATGCGCTCTACCCACTCTTATTGCGGCACGGGAAGCCCGAACACATCCGTTCCGACAACGGCGCGGAGTTCATCGCAACGGCCCTGCAGACCTGGTTAAGAAAGGTGGGCATTAAGCCGATCCAAATCTACCCGGGATCACCTTGGGAGAATGGATACAACGAGCGCTTCAATGGCACTCTGCGCCGGGAAGTCCTCAACGCAGAATGGTTCCACACCACCAAACAGGCTCAGATCGTCATCAATACCTGGCTTAGACAGTACAATCGTGTCAGACCCCATCAGGCTCTAAACATGCGACCGCCCGTTCCAGAAACCTTGCTCAAAACTGGCCCATAGAATTGGGGCTGGACAGGCGCACCTGTCGCGTGATTGGATTGGCGCGGAGCACGCTGCAATACCGCGCAGCGCCAAAGGATGATGAGGCGTTACGTCTGGCGATGATCCGATTGGCCAAACGGTATGGGCGCTACGGCTACCGCAAGGTCGCCGAGCTGCTGCGTGTCGAAGGCTGGGCAGTCAATCATAAAAAGATCGAACGACTATGGCGCGAAGAAGGCTTGCAGCTCCCACAACGGCACAAGAAACGCAAACGGCTGTACCACAAGGACAGCTCGATCATCCGGCTCCGACCGCAACATCCCAATCACATCTGGAGCATTGACTTTGTCCACGACAAGCTGAGCAACGGACAGAGCTACAAGATGCTGACGGTGCTGGATGAGTATACCCGTGAGGCGCTCTGCGTAGCGGTCAAGCCGAAGATGAACAGCGCAGACGTGCTGGATGCGCTCTACCCACTCTTATTGCGGCACGGGAAGCCCGAACACATCCGTTCCGACAACGGCGCGGAGTTCATCGCAACGGCCCTGCAGACCTGGTTAAGAAAGGTGGGCATTAAGCCGATCCAAATCTACCCGGGATCACCTTGGGAGAATGGATACAACGAGCGCTTCAATGGCACTCTGCGCCGGGAAGTCCTCAACGCAGAATGGTTCCACACCACCAAACAGGCTCAGATCGTCATCAATACCTGGCTTAGACAGTACAATCGTGTCAGACCCCATCAGGCTCTAAACATGCGACCGCCCGTTCCAGAAACCTTGCTCAAAACTGGCCCATAGAATTGGGGCTGGACATACTCATCCAGCACCGTCAGCATCTTGTAGCTCTGTCCGTTGCTCAGCTTGTCGTGGACAAAGTCAATGCTCCAGATGTGATTGGGATGTTGCGGTCGGAGCCGGATGATCGAGCTGTCCTTGTGGTACAGCCGTTTGCGTTTCTTGTGCCGTTGTGGGAGCTGCAAGCCTTCTTCGCGCCATAGTCGTTCGATCTTTTATGATTGACTGCCCAGCCTTCGACACGCAGCAGCTCGGCGACCTTGCGGTAGCCGTAGCGCCCATACCGTTTGGCCAATCGGATCATCGCCAGACGTAACGCCTCATCATCCTTTGGCGCTGCGCGGTATTGCAGCGTGCTCCGCGCCAATCCAATCACGCGACAGGTGCGCCGTTCAGAGGTTGCCAGCTTTTGTCGGGTGTGGACCACGGCCTGACGAAGCTGGTCTGCCGTCAGGCCTTTGGCTTTAGATAATCAAGGCTCTCCTTGAGAATGAGTTTGTCCAGTTCAAGCTCAGCCACGATTTTCTTGAGCCGATCATTCTCTTTCTGCAGCGCCTTCAGATTGGCCATCTCAGATCGTCCCATCCCACCAAACCGCTTGCGCCATGTGTAATAGGTCGCATCACTGACACCAGCCGTTCTGCACGCCGTCGCGACATCCGAACCAGATGCCAGGCCCAGCTCAATCTCGCGCAAAAGCCGCAGAATATCTTCGTCCGAATACCGTTTCCGCGCCATCAATCCCGTCTCCAAAACTAAGCCAACTGTGGCACAGTTTTAGGGGGCCAAGACAGATCATCCACCTAATGATCCACGGTTGACATTGCGTCCCCAAATTGTCGGTCGCGTTGCCTCGATTTCAGATGGGCAGTTGGTGCTAGAAGATCACCGCGAAGGCTATGAAACAGTCGAGGCCAATAAAGCCCGCCTGTCCGGGAGCAAAGCTGACTTTGACTGGTGTGTACGCGTTCTTCTTGGCAACGATGCAGAACGGGTTCTGAAGGAGGCAAACCTCGGAGCAAGCCAACTTCATGCAGGCCCGGGGCGGCTCAAGACGATCGAGGAGACATTGGGTTTTTTGCGGGACGACTCTTTAGAAGCCGTTCCCGGAGTGCAATTCGAGATTGCTCAGTTACTTGACTCAAGGTCTCCTTCATTCCCCACCCGCGAAATGATCAAGAAGCCTTCGCTTGTGTTTGATCCGTCAGGAACGCGCACGGACGATTGGAATGAGCGTGGAATCAAGGCTAATGGCCCTTACGATCAAAGGACCTTCACGCCAAAGGGGCTCAACATCGCCGTCATTTGCCAAGACCGGTATGAGGGACAGGTTGAGACTTTCGTTGCCAAATTCCTCGAAGGCATGCCTGACGTCAAAACCGGGAGGCGTGGGCGAGAGCAAGCGCGCTATGGGGATGGATTTCTACGTCGTTTCCAACTCGAAAAAGCAAACGTTCAGACTTTTACGTCCTTGTCGCCGACGCTGGAGAGTTACGAAAAGGCGTGTACCAATGCACTTGAGCATGCCGCTGACACCGGAATCCAGTGGGATCTGGCACTGGTTCAGGTCGAGGAAGAATTCAAAACCCTCCCCGGCAACCAAAACCCATATTTTGGGACAAAAGCTGCGTTACTGAAGAACCATGTTGCTGTTCAGAGCTTCCGATTAGAGACAATGCAACAGCCGGCTTCGGGACTGGTCTTTACAATGAACCAGATGAGCCTTGCATCCTATGCAAAGCTCGGGGGCCGTCTGTGGCTCTTGGGGGCCGAACAAACCGTCGGCCATGAACTGGTGATCGGTGTGGGGTCACATGTCGCAACGAACAGCAGAATAGGGGGTGGGACGCGCCAGGTCGGTATCACAACGGTCTTTTCAAGTGATGGCGGTTATCACTTGAGTGAACGCACAAACGTTGTTCCGTTTGAGGAATATGCGGACGCTCTCACGGATACGCTGAAACGGACAGTTGTGCGGGTTCGAGACCAAGACAACTGGAAGAACACGGATCGGGTTCGTCTCATCTTTCACATGTTCAAACCAGCTAAGGATGTCGAAGCAGAGGCAATCAAAGCTGCGGTTGAAGGTCTCGATCTGGACAATGTGACATATGCTTTTGTCCACGTCGCTCCGACCAATCCCTTCGTGATTTTTGATTTGAACCAACAAGGTCAGCCTTCTTGGGCGCAACAAAAGAAAGGCATCTTAGGTCCCTCAAGGGGGATGCATCTCAAACTCGGGAACTACGAGTCGCTCGTTGTGTTTGCGGGTGCATCGGAACTTAAACAAGTCACCGACGGGATGCCCCGGGCTTGCCTTCTTAAGCTCCATCGCAACTCCACATTTCGAGACATGACCTATTTGGCAAGGCAAGCTTTTGATTTTACCGCGCACTCTTGGCGGATCATGTCTCCTGAACCGTTCCCGATTACGATCAAGTATTCAGACTTGATTGCAGAGCGGCTGACTGGGTTAAAGCAGGTTGAAAGTTGGGACGATGATGCCGTGAAGTTCCGCGACATTGGCAGAACCCCTTGGTTTCTGTGATGCAGTTATCCGAACTCAAATCCGAACTTGTTGTCTCTGAGGATGAATACGCCCGCTTGCCTAACCATGTCGCAGGATTTTGTGCCTTCATGATAACGCAAGATCGCAACAGGTTACCCTCTTTGGTATGTGTTGATGGTGATCAAACTGATGATGTTGCCGCTTATCCGGTGGTGGCAAGTCTAGGCTATGCAATCGCAGCAGACATGGCGACAGAAGCCGATCTTGCCCGCTTCAGGCAGGGATTTCTGCATTTGTCTGGTCGAACCTTCTTTGCTGAGGGACGGGTTCCAAGATTTGAGATCGATGGTTTCGCATTATTCGGTGTGTCGTTGGGCATCGAGCGGGCCAATGTCCCAGTGCATGAGCGCGACTGGATTGTCGATCTACTGGAAAAATCAGCAACGGTTGTGCCACGCACGGACTGGGAGTACGGGCTTGTCAAAGCCGCCCAGGCTGTCTTGGGCATTGTCGATTGGGATACCATTCCAGATGCGCTGTGCAGAGTTGCGGTGCAAACGGCACTGAATGCTGAAGCTGGTCCCAAGGAAATGCAGCTTGCCTGGGCGAGTGCCGTGACACTGCTCGGGGAAAGAATGCAACAAAAGCGCGCTGCCGGTCGAGCCATTTTTGACTCTTGCATGGGCGCGCTTTCAAGACTGCCAATCCATGGTGTTGGCTTGCCGGAGTTGATCGCTCTGCTCGACGAAGTTCGGGATGCCATGTCGCATTGGACCTATGAAACAAAACCGCGCGTAAAAAGTGTCACACCGCAACAATGGGAGGTTGATCACGAGTATCACGTCCAGAATCTCCTCTGGACGTTGCTCCGGCCTGTCTTCAAGGATTTAGTGGATGAGCAATCACTTCCTAAGTTGGGGCACACCACCCTCGCTATGATCTTGGCGTTCCCTCGCTTCGAACGATCGTCGAGGTCAAGTTTATGCGCCGCGCCGGAACTGCAGAGTGCCGCAAGATTACACAAGAGATAGCCGCAGATCGCTCACTCTATCTCGGCAATCGGACCGGCTATGAGAAGCTCATCGCGTTCATTTGGGATGACTGCAGGCAGACAGAAGAGTATGCAACTCTCACACAAGGCCTGGAAAGCCTCGAAGGGATTGAGAAGGTGATTATCCTTCCGCGGCCGTCGAGAATGGATCGGTCAAAGATATCCTAGTGGTTCAATGTACGAAGAATGTCACAGACATCCGCACCTCAGTTGCGTGAAGGAAACGGCAGGAACCAGACCCATTGGCATCATGTTTCTATTAGACGAAGGCGCTTGAACGCGCCTTCCGGGAATAGAACGTCAAATACGCGACCGGCGAACATCTCCTTACTGGAATGACTTTGCTCGACACCAATATTGCGCTCGAGCTTCTTTGCGATTGACGGCGTGTCCAGAAGATCTGGCTTTTTCAAAGCCGCGAGAGTCACGAACGCATGGGACCAGGATCGACGCCCTTTCGGTTCCAGCAAGAGCGAATTAACGAGATGGTGCAGGTTGGAAATGTCTATTTTGGTTTGGACTGTGACGATGCCACGTCGGACAGTGGCGAGAACGCCAAGTGCCCGCACTGTGTCATATGGGTCGCCGAGGGTGCTCCAGAGGGCACCGCCGACGATCGCTGCGATCTTATCCCAAATAAGGCCCGCCTGGTCATGATCGCACTCGGCGAGTGCCGCATAAAGTTGTTCACGAAAGTGTGCGATTTCATCGTCTCTTTCAATCAGTCGATCAAGATAGCTGCCTTCGGCTGACTTCGGTCTATCCCCGGGTTGCCCCCAGTCGATCTCATCGGGCGCAACGACGCGTTCTCGCCAGACTGCAGTAAGTCCCTTACGGACGGCACCGGGCAATAACCGCATCATTCTGAATCGTGGTGCGTCGGCAGTTCTGGCAGCGGAAAGCACATCTCCATCGACAGCAAAGATCTGACCATCATTGCGCAGATAGATGTCCTTGAAGGCGCGCCACTCCAGCTGCGCAACATCGCCGGACACGATCCAGCACAAGCGAATTCCGTTTTCCGCGTAGAAGTCCTCGCGACGCGTGATGGTTGGCAGTTGTGTCGTTGCCAGCTGGATTTCGAAGGCTGCAGGCCCTCTCTGCCATGATGGGGGTCGAGTCCGGCTCAGTGCAGAATAGGGCGGTAAGGAGTTTACTGCGACAGTGCATCGTCAAGCGTCTCAATATCTCTAAAATAATGCAAGAAACGCCCAATGAGACATTGAAAGAGATCCGACAGGCGAACTGTCTCAGTTTCTACACTCATTGAGACACGATCACCAAAGCGGGGTCGTTTGCATACCGAGGCGAAAGAGGAAAAAGAGCCCTTAGCCGCTACTTGGCAGCCTATCCTATTGAGACGCGATCATGTCTATTGATGGTTTCCACGATTGAGATAGGGTCAGCCCAGCGGGGGGGCTAGATGACATTCACGACGCTCGAGCAGGAGGCCATAGTTCTAAATGCCACAATGGGCATGGTGGACGATATGGTGAACCACGCCATATTTTGTTCGCCGGGTGAGGTGAGAGAAAACACAAACCTCCTGCCCCAGACGTCGGACACCCTACGACAGTTCGCAATCCTACTGCGCGATTTCCTTTCGCCAGTCACTGGGAAAGGTCAGCGGCCGATGCCTTTCGGACTGCCAAAACCGCCCCAAGGCGGCAAGGCTACCGATCATACTACACTCTTTTATCTTGCTCGGGTTTGCGAGAACCCGTTGATAGGGAATGATATAAAATTCCTCACTATGGAGGTTCATGATTTCACTGAATGGCTTGAGTGCTCCGCCTTTGTTCCGGGAGTATGGTTGTCGAGCATCGAGGTGGAGGTCGATTTGACTGTTAAGCGCATCGACTTCATTCGCATGGGTGGAGACATCGGGAAGCACAATTTCCTGCGCCTCGGCGGACAAGCTGCTAAACTGATAAGAATCCTCGGGGAGAACGGCGTTTCGATTGACGAGAGCCGAGCCTACGCAGCGTTACCGGATTGCTGGGATTGGTTTCACACGCACTTGTTCGCCTACCATGCCAGCACGATAGCGGAATTCCTGAACAACATACGTTATGCCATTCGGCTCTACGTCGAGCCCGCCGCAAAATCTCGCTATCGGGTCACAGGAAAGATCGACGACTACCGCGAAACCTACACCTATGACCGGCCAGCCGAGATCAAGAGCGAGTTTGCATGGGGGCAGTATTGTGACTTGCTGAACAGCACGCGGCGCAGACCTAACTTTCCGCCGTTCAGCGTGACCGAATCGCTGAAAAACCAGCTCTGAAAGTGAGCGTCCGTTGAACCCGACCTAACGCCTTCCGGTGGAGGCGGCTAAGCGAATAGGTGTTCTTTTCAGTCAGCGAAAGGTAGCGTCGTCCGCGTCTTTCCAGCTCGGGTTTGGTGCGATTAAAGGTCGGCTTCAAACCAACCTATTAGGAAAACTCCTTACCGCCCTATTCTGCACTGAGCCGGACTCGACCCCTGATGAGGCATAAACATCCGGAAAGGCGTAAAGCCCATCATGACCCTTTGTGTAGCGCTCAGAAGTAATGCCAGCCTCGGCTGTATAGGTGTCCAGGGCCAGGATTTCGCAGATCATCGCCTTCAGGTTTTTGTGACACTCGCCCTCTTGAGCTCCTTTGAACTTCGAGGCGTCAATCGAGCGAAAATTTGAGGCGTTGGCGGTCGCCCACCGGCAATCCTTGATGTCCGAACAAAGTGATAGCAGTGACGTCGACCTGCTGTTGACTCGCGCCCATAGACCGGTGCGCGGCAATCACCGCACAAGAGAACTGGGTCACCGCGTCGTCTTGATCGAGTCGCCTCTGCCCGCAATTCGACCCATTGTGTATCAGACAGCGCTTGCAAGAACGTTTCGGCGTGAACGGGGTTTTGAAAGCCAGGAACATGGATGGCTTCGATGCTGAGACTCGCTTTCTTCATCATGTAGCTTCACTCAGTTCCAACTCTGGCAAATCCCTCAACGATTGAAGATCGAACGTCGCCAAAAACTCAGGCGTCGTTACAAAGGTATGCGGTGCCCCGGGCCGCGGTGCTTTGGGTCCGTTCGCAATCATGTCTGTGTAACGAAGTCGTGCAAGAAGATCGCGGCTAATCTCCTTACCGAATATCTCTTTCAATCCATCCCGGGTGATCGGCTGATGATAAGCAACAGCGCAGAGAACGGCCATTTCAGTCTCGTTGAACGCTAAGGACCGCTCACCGAGATCAGCCGCCGCCTTGATCGCTTCGGCAAACTGCGCCTTTGTACGGAACATCCAACCGGTTGCTACTTGCACCAGTTCATAGGGACGCCCCACCAGCTCGGCCTGGATGTCCTCGATCAATATATCGATTGAGGCCCCCTGCCCTATCACACGGACCAAGTCCTCGTGCCCGACTGGCGAGGCACTGGCGAAGAGCACCGCCTCGATCCGCCCCATCCACTCGCGCCATCGCAACTCTTGCGGCAGGTCCTCAAGCTCCCGATCAAACACACTGTGGTGTGATCGGCCGTCGCCTGCAGTATCAGGCAAGTCCGAGCTTGAAAAATTCTGTGTCACTGCACTCATGACGCGATCCCGTAGAGGCGGAATGTCGACCGACCGGTCAGTTCTCGCGCCACGTCTAATTCGACCAGCCGATAGCAGAAGCGTCGGGCGGCCCGCGCCGTCATAGGGGTCGACGTGCCACGTATCATCGGCGACAGCATGCCGGAGGGAGCAACCGCATCTTCGCTCAGAAACAGGGCGACCGCATCGGCCGACCCCTTGGTCCGTAATTTCGGGGCAACGGCGCGCAGGGCCTTCGCCCGTGCAGCAAGCATCGTCGCAAGTCGAATGGTGGTTTCAGCCCCCTGGGTGATGGTATGTTGGACAGCGGATATGCTTGTCCCCTCTTTCAGGTCGCGCAAGGTGCTCTTGGTCAGATGGAGGGCCGTCAATGGTAACGGCCGTTCCCAACCGAAGAACCGTGCCAGCACCACATCGGACAACAAGCAGCCGATCCGCTCCGCTCGATGATCGGCCTTAAGCACCTCGCGAAGGATGCCGGTTGCCGCTGAAAGTGGCCCGTCAGACTGGCTTTTATCGACCGCAGTTGCCAGACTGATGCCCGCCTCTTCGCCAAAGCGTTCATTGATGTGAACGGCAGTAGCGCACAGCCAGTCAGTATTCTGCAAACGAAGCCGCACGGCGTTTCGCCAGAAATCCAGCACATCCCCATCCGGTCCCCAATGGCGCACGCCGAGCATATCCGGCGGGGTCAATTGATAGGCGTCTCGGATATCGGCCTCTGTCGCCATGCGTCCTTCGAGTTTGGAGGTCACCACGGCGGCTTTGAGCGCCAGCGCGTTGGCCAGCAAAGACTTGGGCACCGCATCGCCTGACTGCCGTAATACGCCGTCGAGCATAGCGAAGGTAGCACCCGACAAAAATGCCATGGTTTCCGGGGTTTCTGTACGCGCCGAGGTGACCCAGGCGGGGAGCTTGGGTAGAGTGATCCGGTCGTCGGCGATGGTCGTAGGTTGGTAGGTCATGCTACACAGTGTAGATAACTAGGGCGCTTTTGCCTACTATATAGTGTACAAACCGCCCCACTCTGCGGCTCTCAGCTATGTCCAATAAGTTTGCATTATCGGACAGTTTTCGAACCTTCACGCATCGCCGATTTTCGACGGATCTACCGCCGTTTCCCGGAGCGTTGGAAACTATAAATTGAACGTCCGCTATTCCGGGTTGCAAATGGAAATGCTGCACTTGCGGCGAATTTCTGCTTTCCGCCGATTCTGTGGAAAAACAACGTGTTGCGGACGCAGAAAGTGGTGTGCTGAACCGAGCGCGAGTGCCTTTCTGATCAGGCTTTACGTGTTTGCTGCGGTGCGGGAAAGATCTTGGCCAGTTTGCGGAGGTTCTGGGCGGTGGCGGCGAGGAGGAATTCGTCGTTTGCGCCGCATGGGCCACGTAATCGGAGCCGACCCAGGCCGAGAATGCGTTTGAGGTGGGCGAAGAGCATTTCCACCTTCTTTCTGAGCTTCATTGAGATGTCGTACTGGCGGGTCTTGGCAATGTCTCGAGCCACCTGGCGGGCGTCTTCTGTTTCTTCGCGGCTGATCTTGCGGGCATCCGCGTTGGGGCAGCACTTGGTTTTCGATGGGCAGACCTGACAGACCTCTTTCAGAGCGCGATAGCGAGCGGTGCCCTTGCCCGTCGGACCGCGGTTGGGGTCTGAGTAGTTGCGGCGGAACTGCTTGAGGGCGTGACCTTCGGGACAGATGTATTGGTCATTCTCAGCATCCCATTCGAAGTCGGCGCGGGTCCAGGTGCCGTCATTGCGACCGGACTTGTCGAACACCGGGATATGCGGCGCAATCTTGCGATCAACCAGCCAGCCCAGAAGTGGGCCGGTGCCATAGGCGGTGTCCGCGATTAGTCTCTCCGGATGCAGATCGAACCGTTCCTTTACTCGGTTCAACATGGTCTTGGTCGATCCGACCTCAGCCTGACGGATTGATCTGGTGGCTTCGACGTCGATGATAACTCCGTGATCTGTATCGATCAGGTAGTTGTCGGAATAGCTAAAGAATGCAGGGCCTTTGCGGGCTGCGGTCCATTGGCTCGCCGGATCGGAATGCGATGTGAACTTGGGCTGAACCTCGCTGGCAGCGCCGAACGCAGCCTCGTCCAGCGTGTCGAGATACTCGCGGACGGCGCGGGGCGCGTCGGTCGGATCAACGGTTGAGGCGTCCCACTCTTCCTTCGGCGTTGAGTTCTGCTTGTTGGCATCGGCTTCGATCAAGCTTGCATCGATGGCCATACGCTGACCGCTGACGAGGCCTTCCTCAATGCTGTGTGCCACGGTCATCTCGAACAGGTAGCGCAGCAGTTCGCTTTCGCGGAACCGCCCATGCCGGTTCTTCGAGAATGTGGAATGATCCGGCACACGGTCGTTCAGATCGAGCCGACAGAACCACCGATAGGCTAGGTTCAGATGAACCTCTTCACAAAGCCGCCGCTCGGACCGGATCCCGAAGCAGTAGCCCACGAGTAGCATTCGGATAAGCAACTCGGGGTCAACCGAGGGGCGTCCAGTATGGCTGTAGAACTCCGCCAGATGCGACCGGATGCTGCCAAGATCGACGAACCGATCAATCGAGCGCAGCAGGTGATCTTGCGGGACATGATCTTCCAGCGAGAACTCGTAGAACAACGCCGCCTGCGCTTCCTGCCTCGGTCCCATCATCGCCAATTCCTCCCTACAGGACGAATTGAATCAGCGACTTACCACTCAATCAACCAAGAGTTTTTCAACGAAATACGCCGATTCTGTGGAAAAACAACGTGTTGCGGACGCAGAAAGTGGTGTGCTGAACCGAGCGCGAGTGCCTTTCTGATCAGGCTTTACGTGTTTGCTGCGGTGCGGGAAAGATCTTGGCCAGTTTGCGGAGGTTCTGGGCGGTGGCGGCGAGGAGGAATTCGTCATTTGCGCCGCACGGTCCACGTAATCGGAGCCGTCCAAGGCCTAGGATGCGCTTGAGGTGGGCGAAGAGCATCTCAACTTTCTTTCTGAGCTTCATCGCAATCTGGTACTCTTCAGTTTTGGCCAGATCTCTGGCGACCTGGCGCGCATCTTCGTGCTCTTCGCGGGTGATTTTGCGTGCATCAGCGTTGGGGCAGCATCTTTGTTTGGACGGACATACCTGGCAGACTTCTTTCAAGGCGCGATAGCGGGCTGTGCCCTTGCCCGACGGCCCCCGGTTTGGATCAGAGTAATTCCGGCGGAACTGTTTAAGCGCGTGACCCTCTGGGCAGATATATTGATCATGCTCAGCGTCCCATTCGAAGTCTGTGCGTGTCCAGGTGCCGTCGGGGCGTCCGGCCTTGTCGATGACCGGGATGTAAGGATCGATCTTGCGATCCACGAGCCAGCCGAGCATCGGGCCTGAGCCGTAGGCGGTATCGGCGATCATCCAGTCGGGGACGAGGTCGAACTTGTCCTTCACCCGGTCCAGCATCGTCTTTGTCGACCCCACTTCGGCTTGCCGGATGGATCTGGTCGCTTCCACATCCACAATCACGCTGTGATCTGTATCAACGAGGTAGTTATCAGAGTAAGCAAAGAAGGCTGGTGCCTTGTGCGCCGCTGTCCATTGGCTGGCAGGGTCCGAATATGAAATGAACTTAGGCTTGACTGGCGAGGCAGCACCAAACGCGGCCTCATCCAGGGTTTCCAGATATTCCCGAACAGCGCGCGGTGCGGTCTTGGCATCGATCTGTGCAGCATCCCATTCTTCTTGTGACGCTGAATACTGCTTGGTCGCTTCTGCCTCAATCAAGCTGGCATCAATCGCCATACGCTGGCCGCTGACCAAACCTTCTGCGATGCACCGCGCCACTGTCGTTTCGAACACGTGCCGCAAGAGTTCACTCTCGCGGAACCGACCATGGCGGTTCTTGGAAAAGGTAGAGTGATCCGGCACTCGATCAGTCAGATCGAGGCGACAGAACCAGCGATACGCAAGGTTCAGGTGCACTTCTTCGCACAACCGCCGTTCCGACCGGATGCCAAAGCAATAGCCCACCAGCAGCATGCGGATCAGCAACTCGGGATCGACGGAAGGGCGACCAGTATGACTGTAAAAATCCGCCAAATGATTGCGGATACTACTCAGGTCAACAAATCGATCAATCGACCGCAGCAGATGATTGTCCGGGACATGTTCCTCCAGGGAGAACTCATAGAACAGCTCAGCCTGAGTTTCCTGTTTTGGTCCCATCATCATCCAAACTCCCATTCAATAAGAGAATTGAATCAGCCAGATGGCCTTCGATCAAGACAGAGTTTTTCAACAGAATACGCCGTTCGTGTCGTATTTCATCTCCCTACCTTTCCAGGTCCAACTTTAGCCAATAGCGTGTGTACCGGAGTTCACCCGTTCGGGTCAGAGCGCCCTTATCTACTAGATCCTGGAGATCCCGCGTCGCCGTGGCGCGGGATGTTCCCGTGATCGAGATATAGTTCTCGGCGCTCAGTCCGCCTGTGAAACCATCCGGCCCAGCCTTGAACAAACGGGCGATGACCTTACTTTGGCGAGCGTTGAATTGATCTCGATGCCGGTCATAGAAATGCGTCTTGGATATGAAGAACCGAACCCGCTCAAGAGTCACCTGCTGTGCTGTGAGGACTGTCTCAGCAAACCAGTTAAGCCAAGGTGTAACGTCTAGCGTCTTTTGGTGACGTTCGAGCTGGTCATAGTAAACCTTCCGCTCTCGCTCGATCGTGAAAGCAAGTGCAATCAGGCTTGGCTGACCAATGTTTTGCGCCAGGGACTTTTCAGCCAACGCCCTTCCCAACCGGCCATTGCCGTCTTCAAAGGGATGAATGCTCTCGAAATACAAATGGCTCAAACCGGCCCGCGTCAGCGCACGTAATGGTTCCAGACCATCCGGTGCGGTCCGGTTGAACCATGTCACGAACTGGTCCATTTCAGCAGGAACCTGACGCGAAGGTGGCGCTTCGAAATGCACCGTTGGACGGTCGAGCCTGCCTGAGACTATTTGCATCGCATCCTCATGGCTCCGGTATGATCCAATCGTTTCCAGATGCCTGTCATGGGAAAGAAGCATGTCATGCCACCGAAACAGGGTGTCGTGTGACAGTGGTTCCGAATAGTTGGAATAAACATCTACCATCATTTCAGAAACGCCCTGCTCGCGCGGTTTAGATGGATAGCTGTCGGGAGCCAGCCCAAGATGCCGACGCAAGGAGGATTGCACGCTGAGACGATCCAGCATCTCGCCTTCGATCGCGCTGGTTTTCATCGCTTCTTCGCTTAGCAGGTCGATACGCAATTGATCTCGATCCGATGTGTTCACATGATGAACCGCTCCAAGAACTTCCCCTGAGGACAACAGGAATTGTTGTTCGTATGGTCCGAGTCTTGCGGCATCGTAACGAAAATTCGGCCAATCAGGGTTCTGCCAGTTCCACATCGTGAGGTATAAGCTTCCTTTCTATAGCTCACCATTTATGCAATTGTGATTTATAGAGGTCAATCCTATTACTCACCTTTTCAAACTCTTCAACCCGGTCATCGATTGGATGTGTAATCTGAAGACGGTAAATCTCATCCTGTTTCCCAAATTTACGTAGCATTGGAGGTCCGCGAGAGCATTGCCTTTGGAGACAACTCTCCCATTTCGATCTTAGCCAGCAACGAAATCAGGTAAGCCGCTGGAGACTGTATATTCTCTGCACGTTGAAGGATGTATCCGAGAACAATGAAGCGAATAGCTGGGCCAAACGTCGATTTCATTGCATACCAGGTTTGGCCAAGCCGTAGATACTCGGCGATATCATTCATAAGCCGATCACAGTGGTGCTGATCTTTTGCAAAGCGTAGTTCTGAGCATAGCCGTGGAAAACTGCGCTCCATTTGGTCTGGAGAAACTTGAATCTGAGAAAGTTTTTCTTTCTTAACTTCCGGATTCAAAGAGTCCTCTTTGTGCCCCTCGATTTCACTGTCACTGGCCCTCAAATTTTCGGAATCTGTCTGTGTTATCTCGGAGATTTCCACAGAGATTTCTGCCAGCAGCTTGTTGAGTACATTCGCATCTGGTTTGCGACGCAGAGCATTGCGTACGGTGGTCATCAAATCAGAGATCGCGGTGTCATTTGCTACGAGCTCCCTAAGGCGCGCCAGAGCGGCGGAAACCTTGTCACGGAGTACAGTGAACTCCAGAACTCGATCAGCATGCCTCTGGGCTTCCTGGATGAACTCAGGGTGTCGTTCATACAAGGGCATCAAGGAGAGCCCAGTCGCGGTGACCACCCTGCCCTGTCTATCCCGGCGCGCCCATCGCTTGCCGTTTGCGCTCATGACGCGGCGGATAAGTCCAAGCTCAACCAGCGTTGAGATATGACGCTCAACTGTCTGCACGCTGACATGAGTTCGTTGGGCGATCGCCGCGTTGGAAGCGAAGCAGATGTGATGATCATCTTGGTCCGCAGTAATCTGATCACCGCCCACAAAGGAAATCATCGCTCTCAGGACATTGAGAGTTGTGGATTTTAACCCAAGAGGTTCCCTGGCCTCTTCAACGGCGCGAAGAAGTGTCCATTTTTGGGCGTACTACTCCTCTGCCCTGCCGTTCCCGACAAGGTTGCTCCATTTGGAGCCAATGCTGTTAGTGTTTTCATGATTATCTATCGGCAGACAAAAATTTCCCGTACGCTCAGGAGCGTTTTTTCTTGTGTGGCGATTCGGGTGCTGCTAGATTCTAGGTGTCTAATCTAAGAATTGCGCTCTGCGCAGCAGCCCTCGAAGCTCCGGCTTCGGGGTTTTGTTTGTTTGCCTTCCTCCTTTCTGCTCGTCCTCAGTTCTTTTTCTCGGTCTTTACAGCTGTAAACTCAGCGTGTGAGCGCTTGATGATTTCAGCCATGTTATTGTCCAACCAGCTGGCGAAGCTAGCGTTAGCTCCGGTCCTTTTGACCGAAACAGTTAGTGATCCGTTGGTGGATTTGATTGTAACGCCTTCAATTGGGCTTACTTCGGCTGCACCTTCTCTTTGTCGTGCACCACGTTTGGTAGCTGCTTTTAGGAGCATTTCCAGCCGATCATCTGACGACATCGATGGCTCAATGGTTGCAAGCAGGTTGGCCGCTTCATCTTCCGCCAGCTTGCCTGCACCGAAGTGTTCTGCAAGCACGGTCCATTTTGGGCGGCCAGATTTTGGGGCTGCACCGATCATGTCACCAATCTTTGCAGGAACATGTTGCGTAACTTTTGTCAGGTGAGACAGCCCTGATTTCGAAACGTTCAATACTTGCCGCACCGTTGCAGTGTCATGCCCGGAAGTCAGGATAGCCTCGGCGAAACGTGCTTTCTCGTAGAAGGAAAGATTGCGCCTCGCAGCATTTTCAAGCCCTTTGGCGAGAAGCGCTGAAGCATCGTCGATATCCTGAACATTAGCGCGGACTTTAATACCGAGTTCACGACAGGCTTTGAGCCTCCTCCGCCCATAAATTGCCTCGTATCGACCGTCGGATTTCGATTTTCTGACAAGAATGGGAACCTGTTGGCCACCGTCTTGTATACTCGACATCAAGCTTTCAAAACTATCGTCTTCCTCGTCAGTGTTTACAGCTGTAAACTCACCAAGCCTATCGGCTGGGCCCCAATCGTCGATCAGAGCAGGGTCAATTTCCCTGATTGCGGCCAGAGAGCCCTGAAGCGCACCAAGTGCAGGGGCGTTGGGTTTTGGGGCTTTGTCGATGGCCTTGGGGCTGGAGCGCGCGATGGTGCTTGCGATCCCCGACATCTCCTGAAGCGATTTTCTAGCCATTAGCTGCGTCCCCACGCTTGATGGATCATTTGCTCTACCTCAGAGCCGATCGCATCCATTGAGTTCTTTGCCCGATCATAAGTTGCGCGTGTCATTTCCGACCGCACGACCTCGTAAATTGATTGTTTGAGCATTGTGGCGTCACTGATTGCAGTGCTTTTGAGGGCCGTAGCTGACATAACGCGATCCTGAAACAGTGCTCGCATGAACGATGCCAGTTGTTGAGACGGTACGTCTGTCGGCTCGTCACGCGTTATCAGGAACTTGAAGTTATCGTATTCGAGCGTAGCACCAGCATCTTCAATGACTGCCATGTAAGCACCAGCGAGTTCGAGAAATTGAGCAGTCGAAGACACGTCCAGCATCGAAGGTGTCAGTGGCACAAGCAATGAACTGGCGGCGGCCATCCCGGCTATTGTCAAGAATCCGAGTTGAGGTGGGCTATCAATCAGAACAAGGTCAAATTCGCCTTCTACCTGGGCCAAGGCATTCCGTATTCTCGTAAAGAACGGATGGTCCGGGTTGGAGTGAACGGCAGATTCTGTCTCAAACTCGGAAAGAACAAGCCGTGACGGCGCCACAGACAGACCGGGGAAGTATGTCGGAAGCACAACGTCCGCCATATCTACCGGTTCTTCATACCGAATAGCATCGTAGATCGTCAGCCCGTCAAACTCTATTTCCGGGCTGATGCCGCACATGGATGTAAGCGAGCCTTGTGGATCCAGGTCAACGGCCAATACACGGTAACCGCGAAGCGCAAAATAGTGAGCCAAGTGAATTGTTGTGGTGCTCTTGCTGCTGCCGCCTTTGAAGTTCATCAACTGCCAGACTTGGAGCTTTTCTCCTTCAGTCCGGCGAGGGACATAGCGCCCTTTTTTGCGTGAGGTTTTCTCAAGCGTCTCGCGAGCCTCCCAAAGTTCTTGGGCAGTATAGTAACGCCTGCCGCTGCGTACGTCATTCGGTTCAGGAATCGTTCCCTCTGCGTGGACTTTGCGCATGAACTGACCTGAGACACCTAAGAGTTCGGCAGCTTCTGGCGCTGCAAAATTTCGCAGTGATTTGGTGTTGTCGGGGGCAAATGCAGCAAGTAGATGTTCCCGGATAGCCGAGTTTAATCTCTCGGATATTTCCGTTGCGAGTGCCGATGGTCTTTCTGCCGCAAGTGGTGTCACGGGAATCATGTAGTTGCCTCAAATTAAAGAATGTGGTCATTTTTGCGCCACTTGAGACAAACAGCCGTGATTCATTGCACTAAGTCAAGGGTTTTCGCCTATATTGTAGGTTTTCCAACGCGGAGGACTACATAAGCTTTGCGTCAGAGGAAGGTGGTTTACAGTTGTAAACTCGGTTGAGCGGGATCATGGGTTCTTTCAGTCGATGACGTTCTAACGTAGGCATGCGAAGGCATTCCTATAAAAATCCTCCAAAAGCTCCGCTTTGAGTAGAGCACATAAAGCTTGTAATTGGAGTGAAGACCGAACGGCTTGTGACGCAAATCGCGCAATTGGGAAGGGCAGGGGATTAGTTAAGCTGTCTGGTCAAATTCTCTCGCCAACAAATTTGTAATCGAGTTTTCTGCGATAGATACGTCGCATTAGTACTTCTGCGCCAGAACGGGAGGACGATGCAGTGAGAAGGGCGCGGCGGCCCGGGTTAGATACTCCGAGCGCAGCCCGTTGAGGAGAGGCAAACCCGCGGACTCTCCGGCTAGAGTCAGCTGCTGGCCGAGGGCACATGAACTGGCGTGCAGGGAGACGCTGGGTTTAGAGTACTGTGTCCCATCAAGTTTCGGCGGAACAAGGAACGGTCCTCGATCCAATGCAGCTGTGTTTGCGCGGCGCGGCTTTTGGCGCAAGTCTCTACTGTCGTTGGAATCATATGGGATCACAGACACGATCCGTGTGTACACATCCCTTGGGCGTCCCTAAAACCAGCTCGCCCCAATTAGCGACTATGGGCTCCCCAAGCGTTGTACTGACAGTCTCATTGGCATATATTGCCAAAGAGGAGGCTTAAGCCATGGTAACCCGCAATGTCGTACTCACAGAATCTCAGGATCAACTGGTGGAGAATCTGGTTGCTTCCGGTCGCTATCAAAACGCCAGTGAAGCATTGCGCGCCGGCCTTCGGCTTCTGGAGCGGGAAGAAGCGGGCCTAGTGTCTCTCAAACAAGGCCTGCAGGAGGGTGTGGCGCAGGCTCAGGCTGGAGATCTGGCAGAAGGCAGCGGTCCGGATGCGATCCGTCGTGCCTTTGCAAAGGCACGAACCGAAGCGTGACCAGACCCTTTCGACTGACATGCCGCGCTGAAGCCAGCCTGGTGGAAATTGCGCGATGGACCATCGACAAGTTTGGACAGCATCAAGCCGATCTTTATGAACAAGAACTGATAGCGCGCTGTCAGGCCATCACGGAGGGCAGGGCGGCCAGCCGCAGTTGTTCTCTATTGGTCGAAGAAGCGGTTGATCTCAGGTATGTGCGAGCAGGAGAGCATTTCCTTGTCTACTTGGATCAGCCGGATAGCGTGATCATAATCGATATCCTGCATTCCCGTTGCGATCTGCCGCGACATGTTTCTGCGCTGGCTGCGTTGACTGATGCGACGGGGAACAGGACATAGGCGGTGCAGCCAGAGTATCCTTCAGGTTGGGATTTCTTTAAACGATCAGTAAATGCTTACCCCAGCAGGTCGGCTGCCGGGTTTTCCGCGATATCGACGTCATCGTAATACTTCTGCGCCTGTGCGAGCGAGCGATGCAGCGACAGGCGCATGGCGGCCTGGATTGGAGCGCCGTCCAGCGCCGCTTGCGTCAGGAAGCCTGAGCGCAGCCCGTGGGGGGAGGCAAAATCTTCGGGCAGCCTGGCCAGTTTCAGGCGGTGCCGGACAATCTGCGCAATGGCATCCGGGCTGAGGCGGCGTTTCAGCACCCGGTCGGCCTTGGAGATCGGGCGGAAGAGGGGGCCGTCACTGATCCCGCCAACTTCGATCCAATGCACCAGCGCCTGCGTGGCGCGGCCCTTCAGCACCAGACGTGGGGTCTCGCCCTTTGGGTGGTCTTGGTTTCCAGCAATGAGAGCCAGACGACTCCGGTCTTTTCGAATTCCTTCAGCGAAACGTCTTCAAACATCAACCCAGTGATCTCCGACCGGCGACGTCCACCGCTGGCCCAACCCAGCATCAGCAGCGCCCGGTCGCGACAATCGCGACGCGACCCCCGGCAAGTGGCCAGTAGCTGCTCGAGCACCTCACGCGTGATCGGATGGGCGGATTTCGGGGCAGGGGCCGGGCGGCGGCGCGGCACGCCTTGGCGCGGGCCTGCTTCACCTGCGGGGCGGCAAACGGGCTGGACAGGTTCTTCATCCGATGAAAGGCCAGCCAGGACGCGATGCGCCGGTCCAGCGTCGACGGGGCCGGGCAGGTGAGGGACTTGCGCAACCCCTGCGCGATCAGCGCCTCTGCCACTTGCCGGGCCATGTCCTCAGGCGGGGCATCACCAAGATCGCGCGAATGATCCAAAATGAAACGAAGGGCGACATCCTCAGTTTCTGGCCAAACCGCACCAGTGCCGACCCTCAGGGTCTTCCAGGCGGTGATGTAGAGCAGGTCGCGCTCATAAGCCCTGAGCGTGTTGGCGGGCGTGCCACGGACATAGAGATCGGTCAGCGCGTCCTGGTCCGCTTGCGAGAGGGCGGGAAAGGCGGCGGGAAGGTATTGGGCAGGGGGCTTCATGGCCGCCATTCTGCGCGCAAATTCACGGGAAATCAATTAAATATGATAAGGGCTACTTATCGAGTATAATAGAAGGCTTGCAAGTTGTGCTTGGTAAAGCACAAAAAACCCGTATTCTGATCACCAATGAGTATAAGGTCAGAAAATAAAGGCGAGCTAAACGACCCCACGCGCTCGATCTACGACGTCGATCCGGTGCCTGACGAGGATTTGTGGTTTCTCCCACAGGCTCCCGAACCGGGTGAGGCGCTGGCCGATCTGCCCTGGCCGGTGGCGGCACGGGAGGGGTCGCTGCACCCCGAGATCTGGCTGAGGGCGGAACAGGCCTGCTATCGCGAACTGGTGGCGGCGGTGGCGGCGGTGACCCGGTTCGGGGAGCGGCTGCGGCAGATGCCCGCCGGGGTGGCGGAGCGGATTGCCTTACTGTCGGTTTCGGCGACGCTGCGGGCAGAAGGGGTCTGGCTGGCGCCCGAGAAGATCGCGCTCTACCGGGCTCTGCGTCTGGCCGGTGGGGACGAAGCACAGGCCCTGGCGCGGGCCGGCTGGGCGATACGGCGACTGGTGGGGCAGGGTCCCTTGGCACCCGAAGGACTGCGCGTCTTTCTGGGCCGGGCGGAGGTGGCCGGGGCGCAAAACCCAGACCCCGAGGCAGGCCAGCCGGTGGGAGAGGAACTGAATGCGCTCGACGTAGAGTTTCGCGCGCATCACGACCAGCTGGATGCATGCCACGAGATGACGCGTGCGGCCTGCGATCTGGCGTTCTGGCGCCGCGAAGGTCTGACCCCCTGGGACGAACTTTTGGAACCGGTGGTTGCGGCGATGCGGACCGGGGCAGGGGGGCTAGCCCCTTTTTTGCCTGTTTCCGGCGGCCACC
The DNA here is from genome assembly GCF_056535885.1 of Ruegeria sp. B1. Classification (NCBI taxonomy): domain Bacteria; kingdom Pseudomonadati; phylum Pseudomonadota; class Alphaproteobacteria; order Rhodobacterales; family Roseobacteraceae; genus Ruegeria; species Ruegeria sp. B1. The sequence continues at coordinate 24,934 of NZ_JBQFJA010000002.1, forward strand.
GCTTTGACCGCTATGCGCTGAAGGATGGAGAGGCCTCTGCCGAGGCGCGGCTGCGGGCCTTCTACGCGGCGGCCGAGGCTGGAGCGCTGGCCGCGCTGATGGAGTTGGACCGGTTGACCGCCTGGCTGGTCCGCGCGCGGGCGCAGATCCGGGACCTGTCCGGGCGCACACCCCCGATGCTGATCGATATCCTGACCCGGTATCCGGTTGTGTCCGCCGAACTCGTGGCCCGCGAGACGCGCTGCTCGGCAATGTCCGCCCGGCGCAATCTCAACCTGTTCACAGAACGGGGCCTTGCCCGCGAAGTCACCGGGCAGGGCAGATACAGGTTCTGGACAAACACAACTTGAAACGGTTCTGTTTAGGCTCTGAAGGTGTAGACGCCCCCGCTGACCTCGATGTGTCATTGTGGGTTTGCAAACAACCTGAATGGAGGCGTCTATGGAAGAGATTAGCATGATTGGCCTGGATTTGGCGAAGAACATTTTCCAAGTGCACGGAGCAGATCACACTGGTCACCCTATACTGCGGAAGAAACTGCGAAGGGGTCAGGTCCTTGAGTATTTTGCCACTCTGCCGAGATGCGTGGTGGCGATGGAAGCCTGTGCCAGTGCGCATTACTGGGGCCGAGAGATTGGCCGATTGGGTCACGAAGTCAGGCTTATTCCTCCAGCGTATGTGAAGCCTTTTGTTAAGCGGCAGAAGAACGATGTCGCTGATGCAGAGGCTATCTGTGAGGCTGCGAGCCGTCCAACGATGCGCTTTGTTTCTGTGAAGAGCGAAACGGCGCAAGCGGCAGCTATGGTGTTTCGGGCTCGTGAGCTTCTGGTTAGGCAACGCACGCAACTGATTAATGCCTTACGCGGCCACCTTGGAGAGCTGGGTCACGTGGTTCCGCAGGGGACCAGCAACATTCATAAGCTGGTCAAAATAGTGGAAGACCGGGATACCGGAAGCCGCGCGAGCTTGCTTGAATGGGTTGATCGAAATGTTGAACCAGTTGGAGGGTCAGATCAAAGAGTTGGATGCTGAGATATCCCGTCGCGCACGGGCTAGTGAAATGGCGCGCCGTCTAATGACGGTGCCAGGTATTGGCCCGCTCATTGCCACTGCGCTGATTGCCCTTGCGCCACCGCCTGAAACGTTCCGTCGTGGTCGGGATTTCGCCGCCTGGCTCGGCCTTGTCCCCCGGCAACATTCAACAGGAGGCAAGCAGCGTCTCGGGGCGACAACAAAGATGGGAGAACGTTCGCTCAGGCGGTTGCTGATCATCGGCGCCAACAGCGTGGTACTATGGCAAGCACGTAATAGAACTGGAAAGGATCCTTGGCTTGCCCGCATGATCGAACGCAAACCACCGTTGCTGGTTCGGGTCGCTCTGGCAAACAAGATGGCGCGAATTGTTTGGGCCTTGATGAGCACGGGAGATGTCTACCGGGCTCCGGGGCTGCCAACGCATAAAGCGTATGCAGCTGTGAGGCGGCGGAAACGGAAGAGGACAATGGACGGTATGGCATAGGGATCGTGAGACCGGATCGGGAAAACCAGATCGCAACAGAGTGCTTTAAGCACGTGGTTTTGAATTGGACCGGATCCGCTAACACCATACGGGCCAGCGGCATGTTCAAAGGTCGCGCAACAGGCCGAACACATGTCAGTACCCGAACCGATGCAATTACCGGCCAAATTACCTCTTGCGTTTTAGGCGTCTACACATGTTGCAAAGTTTTGACCATTGACCTTTGTGGCGTCAGCGCCTGTGTGGCGAACTGCATTATCCAGTTGGAGGTTGGTCCATGATTTCTTTTAGAGGCGCACAGTATCCGAAAGACGTGTCTTGTTCGCAGTCTTCTGTTACATTCGCTACGGCGTCTCGTACCGCGACCTGGAAGAGATCATGTCAGAACGTGGGGTATCGGTTGACCATGCGACGCTGAACCGCTGGGTCGTGAAGTACTCGCCTTTGGCCGCTCGCGTAGCTCAGAAACGAAAGGCCAACACCGCTGAATCCTGGCGTATGGATGAGGGCTTTGTCGCAAACTTACGGCTTCGTCGCCTCCGTGTTAATGGCGTCTCGGATTTCGAACGAGGCGGGCAGTGACAATCTCATTCAAAGGCGCTCATTTCCCAAGGGACGTGATTTTGCACGCGGTGTTCTTCTATCTGCGCTACTCGGTGTCGTACCGTGATCTGGAAGAAATCCTGGCCGAGCGTGGCGTTAACGTAGATCACGCCACGCTAAACCGATGGATCGTCAAATACGCACCTCTGGTCGCCGATCGGGCACGTCGTCAGAAGCGTTGCTGCGGTCGATCCTGGCGAATGGACGAAACCTATGTGCGCGTTAAAGGAGTATGGGTCTACCTATATCGGGCGGTAGATAAACACGGTAAGACCCTTGATTTTTTGCTGTCCGAACGGCGAAACAAAGCTGCGGCGACAAAATTCTTTGCTCGTGCGCTCGAGGTAAACGGGCTCCCAAGAAAGATAGTGATCTACAAAAGCGGCGCCAACACTGCCGGTATCAAGGCCATCAACAAGATGTTGAAAGGCTTTGGTTGCCCGGTCCCAATCGAGATGGTGAGGCGGAAATTCCTAAACAACATCATTGAACAAGACCATCGATTTATCAAACGACGGATCCGCCCAATGCTCGGTTTCAAGTCATTCGCCTCCGCTTCTGCAACGCTTGAAGGGATTGAAGTTGCGTAGATGATCCGAAAGGGTCAGTGCGGACTCGAGATCTGTCCGTTCAAACAGTTTACGGAACTAGCCGTCTAAACACAGCAACTTCTAACAAACATTCATACTTCAGAAAAGAATGCGACAAAGCCCTTGTTACTTCCCCTCGGCTTCGACAGTTATCGGGTCGATTCCGGCGAGCCAATCTTAGCTTCGATGCTCACCTGAATCGCGCCGCGTCGGCCAACTTTTCCAATGCCTCGTCTTTCTTGACAAAACCGCGTCGTGTTTTCCGACTCATATTGCACCTATTTGGTTGAACAAGATACAGTATGTTCTCTTATTGTTCTCACTGCAAGTGGGCAAATACTGCGAATGGGGCGCAAAGGACTCCTTAATGTCCTATTCAATTGAAGCGCCTACCCGGGTAGCCTGCTCGGCTATTTCGTCGAATTGTAGTTGCCAACGATATACCAACGACGCGCCGCCCCCGGTTTTGATGCGGCGCAGCGCATCGGCAATGCCTGTTACTGATACAGGTCCGGCCGGTTCTTTCCGGGTTTTGCCCCAGGCAGACAAAATGCCTAAGAGAACTTCTGCACGCGCGGTATCTCCGCGGCTGGCCGCAGATACTAGCAACATCCAGGCGTGGTGAGACTGGTGGTTTTCTGTGAACCGAAGCCAGGCGGCTTGCGGGATGGTCAATTCTGCCATTTGTTCTCCATCATCTGAGTATCTGGGCAGCGCGTTCACCCGCACGGAACAATCGGATTTACACGAATTCTGCCCAACATTCTCCCATCAGATTGCCAATCGCTTGCGCCTTTTGGATTTCGGCCGATCCTTAGTCCGAACCATGACACACCGTCGCTTCGTTGCAAGGGGCAGGTCATTCTTCACTGACGTTGTGACCCCATCTGGCGCGGACGACATCTAAAATCCTTGGCAGTATCACGCACACACACAAAGTTTAGCTGCCCCACACTTTGCGGTGTTCTCCTGATGCCAGGGATACATACCTAGTACACACTGGTCCTAGTACACACTGGTCGTTTTTGGTGTATTATCACACCAGATCGATAGGAGGCGAGATATGCCACGACAGACCATCACTTTGACTGACCCAAATCATCAATGGCTGCAAGCCCGCGTTGACAGCGGTGAGTTTAAAACGCAAACCGATGCTGTTAATGATGCGGTGCGTCGCGCCCGTGAGATCGAGAACGGCATGGAAGAAATCAGGGCAAAGCTGATCCGCGCTGAGCAACTCGGATTCACCGATATGACCCCAGATGAAATACTAGAACAGTCAAAGAAAGAACTGCGCAAAAAGGGGGACTTATAGGCTTTCGGAAGAAGCAAAAGACGATCTAATATGTATTCACCAGTTTGGTGTCAGAGAGTTTGGTGCCGCGAAGTCAGATGAGTATTTCTGGCAGCTCATTCAACGATTTGAAGTGCTAGCCGAGACACCCCTGCTTTATCAAGAGGTTGCAGATATTCGCGAGGGGTATAGGCGAAGTGTCTGCGGTGTCCATTCGATCTATTATCGCATCACGGGCGAAGACGTGGAGGTCATGGCTATTCTGCGGTCGCAGGATGCAACGCAGCGCTTGTGACAGAACCCTTGACTATGCGCATTACCGGGCGATCCATCATCACCTCTTCCAAGATGTCTACGCATGGGCAGGACAACCAAGACAAATTCGAACCGCCAAAGGTGGGAACGGGTTTTGCTATCCAGGGGCCGTTACGCCTTAAGTATGAGTTATGCAACAACGCCCGCCACACGGCCAAATCATAGTAAGAGCCTATTAAAATATAGCCTCTCAGTATTTCTTAATGCAGCAACCTGGTCGTACGATTTGGTCGTCGGAATCGTTGCTTGCTGACCGCAATTGGATTGATGTCATAGGTAAGGAAAGATGAGATTAGACAGGCTACGATTATGAAGCCGATGTGGCGTAAGAAACGATTTAATTCTCGCCTCCACCATTTAAGACCTCCGCAAGCTGGCCAAGATCTTTCCTGCACCGCAGCAAACGCGAAAAGCATGACTAAAGAGACGCACCCAGAAAACTCTGAACATCGATTTCTGCACCAGGGACACGTTATTGCCGAACACCATGGGCGGGATGCTGGCATTCCCAGATTTTTCAACATTGCGCATAGTTGGTTCAGGTCTCGCACGAAAATTAGTCATAAATTGCAGGAGGTTCGAGTTGCTGGCGGTCGGAATTGATCTTGGAACAACCCATTCACTGGTATCGATTATACGCGAAAACGGTGAGGTTGAACTGATCAAAAGTAGTAATGGAGAAGTTCTGACGCCTTCGGTGGTTGGGTTATCGGACGATTTTACGTTGTTGGTGGGATCACCTGCACAGGCGCGGTTGGTTAGTTGCCCTGGAATGACAACCGCCAGCTTTAAACGGACAATGGGCACTTCCAAGACTTACGAGATTGGACGGCAGTCCTACAATTCCAGCGAATTGTCAGCGATTGTTCTTCGTAAACTCAAGGCTGATTTGACGGCCAACGAAGGCACGGTGGACATTGGTGCCTTGGTGATCTCAGTTCCCGCATACTTCAATTCAACACAACGCGAAGCAACAATCCTCGCCGCCGAGCTAGCGGGTTTGCCACGTCCGAATTTGATCAATGAGCCTACAGCCGCCGCCATGGCTTATGGGCTTCATGCAAAGGATACCGAACAGACAATCATGGTCTTGGACCTTGGAGGGGGTACGTTTGACGTTTCGATTGTTGAGATGTTCGAAGGGGTCATGGAAGTTCGCTCCAGTTCCGGGGATACGCAATTGGGGGGCGAAGATTTCACTCAAGCAGTTCTGGCAGACATTCTGAACCTGAATGATCTTGATGCCAGAAAGATCAATGCCAACGAACGTGCCCAACTGAATATGGCAGCTGAAGCGATAAAGCATCGTTTGTCTTCTGCGGATCAGGCGGAGGTCACGATCAACCTATCAAAACGCTCTATCGAGTATTTGTTGACGCGCGACCGGTTCGAAGAGATCTGCGGAGGCCTATTACTTAGGATGCGGCGACCAATTGAACAGGCACTATATGATGCTCGACTGAGTGCAGATCAGATTGATCGGGTGGTCCTTGTCGGCGGTGCGACACGTATGTCGATGGTGCGAGGTCTAGCTGCACGTTTGCTGCGCAAACTACCCGAGGCTGGGCTCGACCCGGATCAGGTTGTTGCCTATGGCGCTGCGGTTCAAGCCGGATTGCTACGCAATGATGAAGCGCTGTCGGAGATGGTTATGACTGATGTCGCTCCGTTTTCGCTGGGTATCCGTTCAAATATCGAGACCCAGACTGGCAGTATTCCCAATGGTTTTGCTCCTATAATCGAGCGAAACACGATCTTGCCTGCATCGCGAATGAACCACTTTTGGACTTTGGAAGACAAGCAAACCCAGATCAATGTGGATGTTTATCAGGGTGAATCCCCGATCGCCGATGAGAACATCAAAATCGGACATATGTCAGTGCAGGTACCCCCAAATCAAAAAGGTAAGGAAACAATCGCGGTCCGATTTTCCTATGATACGAGCGGATTGTTGCAGGTTGACGTGACGGTTACATCCACGGGTTTGTCGCGCCAAATGGTGATTGAAGGTAATGCAGCTTCGCTTTCGAGCGCGGAAAAACTGGCGCGTTTGCGAGCGTTGGACGCCTTCAAAGTACATCCGCGGGAAGATGAAGAAAACGTAGCTCTGTTAGAAAAGCTCAAGAGCCTATACGCGATTCTGCTTGGTGTAGATCGCGCGGAGGTCACAAACCTTATTTCCGAGTTTGAGCAAGTATTGGACCTGTCACGGTTTGATGCCGCTCCTTTGATAGCATCTACTGCAGCAAAGGAGACTGACTATGGGACTGAAACGGACGGCCGAATTCCGGCAAGATGCGGTGCGTATCGCATTGACCAGTGGGCTAACACGCAAGCAGGTGGCTGATGATCTAGGTGTCGGGATGTCCACGCTGAACAAATGGATCACAGCGCACCGAGATACAGACGTGGTTTCCAAAGAGGATTTGAGCCTCGCTCAAGAGAATGAGCGACTTCGACGGGAGATCCGGCTCCTCAAGGAGGAGAGGGAAATCCTAAAAAAGGCCACCCAGTTCTTCGCGGGCCTAAAGCAATGAGATTTAGGTTTATCGAAGAACACAGAGCCAGCTTTCCAGCCAACCGGTTATGCGATGTCGTCGGTGTCAGCGCACGCGGTCTGCGTGCCTTCCGCAGCCGCCCTGCCAGTCGCAGACAGCGGTCTGATCTGGTCACGCTGGCGCATATCAAAGAACAGTCACGCCTCAGTTTGGGCAGCTATGGCAGGCCGCGCATGACTGAAGAGTTGAAGGAAATTGGTTTGGCTGTGGGGCATCGTCGCGTTGGTCGCCTGATGCGCCAGAACGGCATATCCGTGTTGAGAACACGCAAGCACAAGGTCACGACAGACAGCGATCACAAGTTCAATATCGCGCCCAACCTACTGGATCGGGACTTCACAGCGGATCAGCCGAACAAGACATGGGCTGGTGACATCAGCTATGTCTGGACCCGTGAAGGCTGGCTTTATCTCGCCGTCATTCTGGACTTGCATTCCCGCCGTGTGATTGGCTGGGCTGTTAGCAATCGGATGAAGCGAGACCTGGCCATCAGGGCGCTGAGAATGGCTATCGCCTTCAGATCACCACCGAAGGACTGCATCCACCACACGGATCGTGGCAGCCAATACTGTTCCCACGATTATCAGAAGATCCTGCGCCAACATGACTTCAAAGTGTCGATGAGCGGCAAAGGCAATTGCTATGATAACGCCGCCGTCGAGACCTTCTTCAAAACGATCAAAGCTGAGCTGATCTGGCGGCGGTCATGGCAAACCCGACGGCAGGCTGAAGCGGCCATCTTCGAATACATCAACGGCTTCTACAATCCGCGCCGCCGACACTCAGCACTGGGCTGGAAAAGTCCCGTCGCCTTCGAACGGAAAGTGGTTTAAACGAGCACTTGGAGCGGCACAAAAACGCGACAGGTCCATATTGAGCAAACAAGATCCGCGTGAAATCGCGAGATATCGGGACCAGTTGCTTCAAAACATCGAGATCATTGAGCGCAACTATGTCCGGTAAGTCCGGTGTTTTTCCGTGGAACACTCTGGGTTTAGACGGGCCTGCGTCTGACAAACAAATTCGCAAGGCCTATGCGAGCGAATTGAAAGCTCTGGACCGTCAGGCGGATCCCGAAGCGTTTCAGGCTTTGCGTCACGCGTATGAGTTTGCACGGCAGATGGCAGCCGACAATGAGTCGGATCAGGTGCAAAGCCATCGAGACGCAATCAGACCGGAACCTCCTGAGGTTGAAGAAGGCAAAGCAACCGCAGAGGACGATACACCAAAGCGTCAAGAACCAGTAAGTTCGACCGATCACAACGATACAGAATCCATTGAGTTGCCCGGACCGGTTGCCTCTGCCGCAGCTTATCAAGATCTTTTGGCCAGGATGCGTTATCTGATTGAAAGCCGGGATTACGACGTCACTACCTGGACCAGCTTGCTGAACGACAGGTTGCTAGACGATCTTTCGAGTGGTCATGATTTTGAGCGCGCTCTGGTAATATGCTTGTCTGAAAACGAGTTTTCCGGGCGCGATGAGATCAAAAAATTCATCTCAGCAGGCAAAGAATGGGTCGAACTGATCGAGCGGAGATATGGCTGGATCGAGGATGGATTGAAATTCGAGCGACAGTTTCCTGCTCATATGAAATTGCGCCGCGCGATGGTGGCAAAACGCGAAATTCTAAATGGGGACGGGCAAAAGGCCACGGTTCTGGTTCAAACGCCTAGCGTACCATTTGACGAGCGGGTCGTTAATCTTGTTCTGCAACCCAAAATCGTCTGGTCTGCATTCGCTGCTGCTTGTTTTGCTTGGATCCGCGTGTTCCAGCCGAGTGAATCCATGTTCATTGTTGGTCCGGTGCTTCTTGCCATTGGATCGTTGTTCGCTTTTGGTTGGGTGTTCAAACGCTTCGAACAACCTGTTGTTACTCTGTCAAGCCTTGGGAACTGGAAACTGGCGTTTCTTGGCAAATACCTAGTAGGCAGAGGGCTGGCGCATTTGGTGGTAGGTGTATTCGCTTGGGCGTGCTTTCTGACAATGTGTGTGTTTCTGTTTGCACCCACCGAAGCACCAAGGAATGCTCCGCGCATTCATTTCCACGATACCGACCGGTTTGCTCGTGTTCTGCGCCAACTGGATACAGAGGGCGAAAATGGCCGACTAACCAGACATGCCAAACAGCTGATTTCCGAGTATGATCCAAAATCCCAGTCTGTGGACGAGTTCTTGACTAAGCTTGGGACGCCATATCCGCTGATTGCGTTTGATCAATTTCGTGACCGGTATGACATTGAAAATAAAGAAACTTGGGAGCTAGATATCAGCGCACAAGGTGACCCAAGCCCAGTGCGGGCAAAGATGATGGTAAGCTGTCGCCGGACGGGCAGATGTTCTGCCTTGATTGAAACTGGGGCGTTGATCCAGGTTGAGGCTTTGGCGCCGCATGTGAACATAATATCGCGTAGACTAGCGGACACCCCTATTGTGCAATTGCGCGCTGATGAAGGTGATCAGAAACACCTGGAACCATCTGTTCTATTCGACACGAAAATGGATTTCATCGTAAACGCCGACACTGGGAAACTGAAAAATTGGTTTAACCGAAACGTGAATCGGTTCAGTTTTGAGACGCTTGAAGCCACAGCAAAGGTCACTGCACCTACAGGTGAGAGCATACTCACATTAACTGTTGGTCTCGCAAAACCCGGTGAAATCGGCTGGCGCGTAAAAGGATGCGTGGCATCGGTTCTCAGTCACTTCGAATACAAGCCTGTATTCGAGATCAACCAGAACAAAGATGCCCTTGTCGAAGACTTGTGTTCTGTTCGAGAAGAACAACTGATCCTATTAATGCGAGCATGCCCTCAGCCGCCCGGAGCAGAACGAACCCTGTGCCCAAGGCGAACACTGCCCGTAGAGTACGAACGTGCGGAGAACAGTTCCAGCCATGCGTTGAGGACAGAGTACTTTATCGATCCAAGTGTTCCGGCAGTCCATGATGGCGTTTTCCAAGAGGTGTTGGATACAGATGGGGATCGATTTGTTTTGGCTTTTTTGGACCGCTGGTCCGGGCGCACCCCGCGAATGGACGCGAGTACCCGCCGCAAGCGTTCTGAAGAGATATCTGATCAGATCATTCGCGATTATCTGACTGTTTTTTGGAATACTACGCTACCGGATTCTCTAGCGTCTTACCTGGTTGAATATCCGGAAATTCACGATACACGTACTGCTCCGACCGAGCACACGCTAAAAGAGGCGGTTAGGCGCCAACCCCAACTAACACGCTATTATCGGGTTGACGAAAAGGCTGCGCACGCAATTCTTGTCGATATGTTCGCTTTCCTGAGCCGAATGAAAATGCTGAGACATGAGACAATACCAATGCGTGTGAACTAGTTACATTGCACACTTGTCATTCTCATCGGCCTTTACAGTGTTATTGATTTTGGCGGATAAGGCGCATCACTTGCGAAGACACCATTCATCAGCCTTGGAAGGCTTCGGCGTTAACTCCAATGCAATGAAAGACCCAACCTATGGAAAAGCATAGATCGCGAAAGACGACTCGGAAGCTTCATAGGCGTTGTTGCGTAACTCACACTTGAGGCGCGACTGCCCCTTTCCCCGCTGATGTCATGCCACACGAGTGATTTCGGCGGTGCCGAGAGCATTGAAACGGTTCATGAGAGCGATGCGGATGTGGATTTCTGCGGTTTGTCGGTCGGGGTCTCTCGCTGAGATGCGCTCACCGAATGCCTTGAGGCAGCGCATCTTCGCCTCGATCCGGCTCTGAGCGTAGTAGCCTGTCCAGCGCTTCCAGAACGCCCGACCGTAGTGGAGGGTGGATCGCAGTGTTTCGTTCCTGACCCGGGCTGCCGAGCAGTCTTCCTTCCACGGTCGAGCGTTCGTGCGGATCGGAATGATCGGGGCGGCGGCACGCTCAATGATGGCGGTGTATGTAGTAGCGGCGCGTGTCGTAAGCGCCGTCCGCGGTCACTGTGCCGATCTGCTCGTCCTTTGGGATCTGGTCGAGCAACTATGGCAGGACCGGACTTTCGCCGTCGCGGCTTGGGGTGAATTCTACGGCGCGGATGGGGTGGATTCCGGCTGGGGGCAGGATTGTATCATAAGCGGTGACGGCTCGGATTCTTCCACCTGTATTCGCCCGTGAGAAGAATATGAGCCCATCCCAGCGGCGAGATATGCGAGAGAAGGTCATCAGGGCAATCCAGACCAGCGCGTTTTCGCGCGGTGACCGCCTCGCCCAGATGCTTGGTATTCCAGTAGATGATGACGGCAGCAAGGAGGTTCAACCCAGCCATTCGATAGTGCTGTCCCTTGGCAGTACGGTCGCGGATTTCACCTTGGCGGCCAATTCTCAATGCGTTCTTCAGGGCATGATGCGCCTCGCCCTTGTTCAGCCCAATCTGTGCTCGGCGCTGCATGTCGGCATCGAGCAACCAGTCGATGATGAACAGTGTCCGCTCTATCCGACCGATTTCACGAAGAGCGAGGGCAAGTTCATGCTGGCGGGGATAGGCCGCGAATTTCTTCAAGAGCTGGCTTGGCGGCATTGTGCCAGCCGCCATAGTTGCCACTGCCCGCAAAACGTCAGGCCAGTTTTCTGTGATGAGACGTTCCCGGACTTTACCACCGATCAAACCGCGAAGCTCTTTTGGCGCGGAAGCGGGATCGAACAGGTAAAGCCGCTTGGATGGCAGATCGCGAATGCGGGGTATGAAGCGATATGACAAAAGTGCGGTGACGGCAAAGACGTGATCTGTAAAACCACCGGTGTCAGCATATTGCTCCTCGATTTTCCTGCCCGTTTCATTCATGAGCAACCCGTCCAAAATGTATGGTGCTTCGTTCACCGTGGCTGGGATGTTCTGGGTCGCAAACGGGCCAAACTGGTCAGACACATGGGTGTAGGCTTTCAAACCGGGCTCAGAGCCATATTTTGCGTTTATCAGGTTCATCGCTTCGCCCTGTCGAGCGGCAGGAAAGAACTGACCGTCACTGGACGCTGTGACTCCGCCACCCCAGAATCTGGCCATGGGCAATTGAGATTGGGCTTCAATGACTGTTGCCAACGCCCGATTGATGGCATCGCTTTCAATGTGCCAACGTGACAGGCGCGAGAGTTGGAGATAGTCGTGCGTGTTGGTTGCTTCGGCCATCTTGCTCAGGCCAAGATTCAGCCCTTCGGCCAACAGTACGTTCAGCAGCCCGACACGATCTTTGCAGGGTGATCCGGTGCGCAAATGCGTAAAGGCTTCGGTGAAGCCTGTTTCGTCATCGACTTCCAGCAGCAGATCAGTGATGCGGACGGAAGGTAGGCGATCATAAAGGTCGAGCACCAGCGCGTCAGCTTCTTCGGGCACGGCTGAACTCAGCCGGTCAACCTTCAGGATTCCGTTTTCAATAGAACCTCCTGGTACTGCTCCGGTCCTGGCAGCCTTGGCGAGGCGTTCAAGCCCCTGCGCCAATCGGGCTTTGCGATCTGCGATCCATATTTCCGGCTCGAATGGCACCGTCAATTTCGGTGTCGCTCTGGCGTCCTCAATCGGCACAAGAGCTTGCTTCAGATCGGCATAACGACGGGAATGGGCGAGCCAGATATCACCAGACCGGAATGCATCGCGCATGTGGAACAGCACTGACACTTCCCAGAGCCGATGGTCATCGGGGCTTGCGTATTCAGGTGCCGATGCCATTTTGAACTGCGCCGCAGAAAGCCAGTTGGTCGAGACCTGCGCCGTTGTTCATTCCCAATGAGTGCCATCGCTGCCATCAACGGACTGGCCACGGCGGAAGCCTGGATATCAAGAACACGCAGCATGCGAGGCGCATAGCGCCTAAACCGGTGGAAGCCTTGCGTGACATGGGCTAAGGGATCGGCAGTCATCGTGTCTGTCAGTTCGGCGGCCGTCGCGACGAGGCTTTCGAGTTGTGGCCAACCGCAGGAGATTTCGGTTGCGGCATCGAGCGAAGCGCCATCTCCCTTGCTTCCAGCAGGGCAGCCCCAAATTCTTGAAAGATTTCAGTGTGTCGTGAAGGGCTGATTTTGCGTTTGTCACCCGCAGGTCGCAGATTTTCTTGGCGTCTCTCCATGTCTTGCCGACAATCCGGTCATGGGTTTCGACCACGGCATCAGCAATGGCAGCCTGCCATTCGACCGCACAGACAGCAAGAATAGCAAGACGGCGGTCACTCGTGATATCGCGCAGGCCATCTGCAAAATATCTTTCGCCCTGTCGGCGCAGCCGTGTAACACGGTGAGGAGGAACGTCCCCCAAGACATCTGCTGGCAGACAGAGTTCCTGCAAGAATTCCAGCCGATCCAGAAGGCGGCTGGCATCAGCCGAGTTTTTGCCAACCTCGAATTGTCGAAGCCATACAAAACGGCTGACAGTACCATCCACCAACTCGGACAATAAGCCATCCAGACGTTCTCTCATATCGCAGCTAAGTCGATCTGCGATCCGCGTTTCTATCCGGCGCTCAGCGGCGACAAGAGCGTCCGCACAAAGCCGTTCGATGACCGATATACCCGGCAAAACTGTCCGGGTGCGCCGACATTCTTCGACAAATCTCCGGGCAAGGTCTTCATTCGAACGGGCGGTCTCTGCCTCACCTTCTAGCCACGCTTTCAGATCGCGCGCACCTTGTCCGGAGAACATCCGATAGCCATAGATGCTCCGCAGGTCGACCAGATGCCTGCGGCGGGTCGTATCTGTTTCGGCATAGCAGGACAGGTCGTTCGGGTTTTCACCAAGTTGTGCGGCAATGAATTGACCAACCTCCAATGGGATGACCTCACCCGCCACCAGCAGTCGCCCTGGATATCGAAAGGCGCATAGCTGAAGGGCAAAGCCCAAACGATTGTGGGAATGTCGCCGCGTGCGGATGTGCTCAATGTCATCGTCAGCCAATGTGTAGTGATGCAGGATCGTAGCCTGATCGGTCGGCAGATCGAAAAGGGCTGACCGCTGGCGTTCGGTCAGAATGGATCGTCTTGGCATACCCGCTTGTCCTTGTTATTCATAGTCTGATTGAGACACATTCCGCACCAGCAAAATCAAAGAGTTGCAAGCCACAAATCCGAGAGGGTTCAATTGGGACAGCGCGCTGCCATCTATGCTCGGGTTTCTACCTCGGACCAATCCTGTGAACGGCAGGTTTCGGAGCTGACCGCATTTGCCGAACGGGGCGAATACGAGGTGGTGAACATCTTCAAGGAAACCGCATCGGGCACCAAAGCCAATCGGGCAGCGCGCAATAAGATCATGAAGCTTGCTCAGGCCCGCCAGATAGACGCCATCCTCGTCACGGAACTGTCTCGATGGGGTCGTTCAACGAAGGACTTACTGGAAACGCTGGATCAACTCTCCGGGTGGAAAGTCTCGGTGGTTGCCATGAGCGGCATGACATTCGAGTTGGATACACCACATGGCCGGATGATGGCGACAATGCTGGCGGGGATCGCACAGTTTGAACGAGACTTGCTTAGTGAACGAGTAAAGTCCGGCCTTGCAGCCGCCCGTGCACGTGGCAAAAAGCTCGGACGACAGCCTGGCCAGCGACCAAAATCCGACAAGCTCACGCCGCAAGTCATACAGGCCGTTGCCGATGGGCGATCCTACCGCTGGATCGCCCGCGATCTAGGCATTTCAAAGAACACTGTACTCGACATTATGAAACGACATCGCCAAGCACGATGATCCGACGCGCTTATTTGAGTGTCACGTGCCCGCACTGGCTTTGTCGCGATTCCACCAACGATTGGGGTTCGAGTTGAGCGGGTCATAACTGGCGCGACTGGCCCAACAATCTTTGATGAAGATCAGCGGCTCTTCGTAATGGTGAACATCGCGTATCGCATCCAGAACACGTTCTAAGGTTTCAGAGTTTTGCTCTATCGAAATGATGATCAGAACACTTGGAAACGTTTGAACTTTGTTTGCAGCTCCCAGGTGCACGGCGCTGGTTGAGTTTTCTTCCGGCAGGTAGGTTTCGCTGCCTGTGGCACTCACAAAGGCATTACGCTTGTATCGGCCGTAGATCAGCGGATCGACCTTCATCACATTGTCAATAATCTTGTCTACGTCTTCAGGTGTCGCCTGAATTTCAATCTGCCAGACACGTTCGACCGTACCTGTCCGTGTTTTGAGGTTGCTGATGTCGATGCTTTGCATGTTGTGGTTCCACTCTCTTTTCTGTTTTGGTCTCCCCTTGGGCCTGGTGATGAATGCCAATCGAACCCTGTGGCTGCGTTGGTCCACGGTTCGACACGTGTGGCTACGAACATTGATTGAGCAAACAAACCGAGCATTGCATGGGCCTCCCATGATGACCGTAGCTTCAGATCGTTGATCATAGAAACGAATAATATTGTTTGTCATGATGAGATATGTAAATCTTGAGCTATGAAACGCGACCTCGAAATCGACCTGCTGCGATCCTTCGTCGCTGTCGCAGCCCATCGCAATTTTACCCAAGCTGCGCACGCAATTGGGCGTACACAGTCGGCGGTCAGCCTTCAGATCAAACGTCTCGAAGAGATTGTGGAAAAGCGCCTTTTTGAACGCAGCCGTCAGTCCGTGACCATCACGCAAACCGGCGAGGCGTTACTGGTTTATGCAAACCGTATTCTGACCACAAATGACGAGGCATTATCGCATCTCCAGCGCCCCGAAGCAGAAGGGCTGATCAGGATCGGAGCACCTGATGATTACGCAACTTACCTGCTGCCGCCTCTATTGTCGGCGTTAAGAAAAGAACACCCTCGGTTGCAGTTTGAAGTCACATGTGACAATGCCAGCGACCTGCTGCCATTGATGAGACAGGGACAGCTTGATGTGGTCGTCGCCACGCACCGTCCCGAGGCCGTCGGGGGGCGGATCGCACGACATGAACCGCTTCATTGGGTCGCCGCCCCTGATTTCATTGATGATCCTGATGCGCCACTCTCCCTTGTTCTCTTCCCGGCAGGCTGTGTGTGCAGAGAAATTGCCTTGGACGCATTGAAATGCATCGACCGCCCGTGGCGCGTCGCCTATTCAACTCGCAGCATAGGATTGATGGAAAAGGCCCTTCTGGACGGCTCGTCAGTATCTGTGATGGAAGCTTCTGTCATACCTGGCGGTCTCAGGATTATTGACGGGCAAGCGGGCTTTCCGAGACTGTCTGAAGTCGTGATATCTGTTCATAATTCAGGAGCATGCGAGGCACATGTTTCTCTCGCAGCGGATTTCCTTGCTGGCAAATTGGGAAGGGCCGCCTTGCGAGCCGTCTCATAAGAAATACTTGGCGACCGTGCTGTAGATTGAGCAGACAACGACTGCTCTGCCTTTTGCACCTGTCTCATTTCGTATCTTACCAACCCACGTAGTAGGGAGCGAAAGCGGGGAATACCTTATGATACGATTCTGCCCCGAGCCGGAATCGACCCCCGGATGTCCGAGGTAGCCGTGTCCATGGCCAGATGTACCTTGCGCCATTGTCGACGCCCCCGAACACCATGCTTGCGGGCTTGTCTACTCGCCATCGCCGAGAAACTTGATCCCGGTGCTATCGACAAGAAGGTTGAGCGGACCGTCGGCACGGCGATACGGGATCTGAACGGCTAAGTTCTTCTGACGACGACTTAGTGTGGAAAAGTCTGGCACAGGCCAGTCTAGCCCGGCCAATCGCAAGAGGCTGGCGACCATCCCCACTGTCTGTCTCAGCGGCAGCTTGAACAGCACCTTGATCGACAGGCAGAATTGGATCGCAGCATTCGAAAAGACTGGCGGACGCCCAGGCTTACTCTCATGCGCCGCGAGCCAGGTCATATCTTTGTCCAACCAGACAAGAAGTGAACCGCGTTTCTTGAGCGCAGCGTTGTAGTCAGACCAGTTCGTGACGCGGTAACGGGCGGATGATGGATTGCTCATTCGACCCGATTAACCATGTGGTTTCTCGTTGTGAATCCCTCGTAGAAAGAGTTCTGCAACAACGCCCCCTTGATGCCAGCCGTATTAGCTCCGCTTTTGTCGATGACAATCTTTCTTGGAAGGCCGTTGACCTCCAGCGTCCGAGCAAAGAATTTGGTAGCGGCGGGTTTGTTTCGACGCTGCGAAAACATGAAATCAAGCGTCATACCGTGCTTGTCGGCAGCTCGATAGAGATATACTCACGCCCCTTTCACCTTGATGTAGGTCTCGTCCATTCTCCAAGAACGATCGCAAGATTTTTTGCGGCGACGCGCGGCCTCGGCAATCGCGCTAGAGTATCTCTTCACCCAGCAGTTCAGTGTAGTGTGGTCCACCGAAACACCGCGCTCACCCATGATTTCCTCCAGGTCATGGTATGAAACACCGTATCGAACGTAGAAGAAGGCCGCGAATAGGATCACACCCTTCGGATATTGCGCTCCCTTGAAAGAAATCATGAACTGACTTTCGGCTGAATTACACCGGCCGCTATTCACTCTCTGCGTTCTCGAGCGTCAGTGGCAAAAAGTTTGCAACAGATCCTTGTTGATTATCGGTGCCAACAGTGTCGTCATGTGGCGCGCTCGAAATAGAACGCGAACAAATCCCTGGCTTGATCGCCTGATCGAGCGTTCCCCCATCTTTGTCGTTGCACCGAGGCGTTGCTTGCCCCCTGTTGAATGCTGTCTTGGAACCAGTCCGAGCCAGGCGGCGAAATCCCGACCACGGCGGAACGTTTCCGGCGGCGGGGCAAGGGCCACCAGCGCAGTTGCGATGAGCGGGCCAATTCCAGGCACCGTCATCAGGCGGCGTGCCATTTCGTTTGACCGCGCGCGGCGGGCAATCTCGGCATCCAGCTCTTTTATCTGACCATCCAGCTGGTTCAACATGCTGCTCAGCCTTTCAAGGCACTCCCGGGCCACGCCCGGGATCGACTTATCGTGAGAGCCCACTAAAGCGATCAGTTTGCGAATATTGGCCGCGCCTTGCGGGGCCACCTGTCCGAGCTCTCCAAGGTGACCTCGAAGAGCTTTGATCAATTGAGTGCGCTACCGAACCAACAATTCCCGCGCTCGAAGAACCATCGTGGACGCCTGGATCTCTTCGCTTTTCACGGCAACAAAGCGCATCGTGGGTCGACTTGCAGCTTCACAAATCGCTTCCGCATCCGCCATGTCGTTCTTCTGACGTTTAACGAAGGGTTTCACATACGCTGGCGGAATAAGTCTGACATCGTGACCAAGGCGACCAATCTCCTGGCCCCAGTCGTGCGCACTGGAGCAGGATTCCATGGCAACCACACAGTGCGGTAACTTGGCAAAGAACTCCAGAACCTGACCTCTGCGAAGTTTCTTCCGCAAAACTGCGTGACCCGTGTGATCCGCTCCATGCACCTGGAACACATTCTTCGCCAAATCCAGGCCAATCATGCTAATCTCTTCCATAGACGCCTCCATTCAGGTTGTTTGCAAACCCACAATGACACATCGAGGTCAGCGGGGGCGTCTACACCTTCAGAGCCGAGATAATTGTCTCTCGAGATTGCAGATAGATCGCACCATTGTACTGCCAGGCGCGGACGGCCGGATTGTCGATCCGAAGCCGTTTTGCATCGCCAGGAATGTCGGCGCCTGTCGCAAAGGCCATCATGACATTGTCAGAAGCTCGAGATCGCTGATCACGGTTCGATGTATCGAGCGGCGTCGTGTTCGCATTCGGCCCAAGACCTTCAACGATAAAGTCCCGCCGATAATGCGTGTTGAGCGAGTTAGTGCGTACGTCGAAGACAAGCGGCCTGCTCTCGCCAACAAGGGACACGGCAATGTTGGAAAACCCGTGTGGGACGAGAGGGGTCACCGCAAGCTGGTTTGAGCCTTCCTGCATGGCATAGACCTGGAAGCTGCCGGATCGACCGATCACATAGGACGCAATCGGCCATGGCTGTCCGGTCCGGTCGTAAAACGCCATGACGCTGACTGTATCTGGGCCAGTAAGAAAAACTCCTGGCGATTGCGCAGCTCGGAGAGAGATTTTCACGGTGTCGGTAATGGCATTTGGAAACCGACCGGAGGGCGGTGTCGCAGCTGCCTTCTGGCTTTCGTCAAGACGGCGGCGATAGTCGAGGATCATTTCCGGCGTCATCGGAATTTGGGCCTGTAGCGCTGCGCCATAGGCGGTGATCTCTTCTGGTGTGAGGGGTCTGTCGAGATCATCAAGGCTCTTGAGAAGTTAGGTTGCGCCAATGATAGGAAAGTCACCGACCGCTGTCGGCTGAGTGCTCTCTGAAGGCTGCAAGCGCTGGTTCAGCTCATTCTGGCTGAGCGGTTCTTGACCTGTGGGCAGTGCAGGGGGCTCAGTCCCTCCTCCGCTATCAATCGTGACCACGGTGCGGTCGCTGGCTTGAAGGTCGGGATCTTCCAGATGCATGCTGTCGCGTTCAGAAAAGAGGTCCTCGATGACCGTACCGCCGGCGTCCTTGTAGGCCTCAATGCCGACAAAGCGCGCCAGTTTGGACGCGCCCGAATAGGCCTTCTGCGTGAGATGGTTTCGGATGGCGTGCGGCGATGGGTTGTAATGACTCTTGACCGTTTCCCAGGTCTCGATCTGGCGGACATGGTCATCGGTCAAGGTAAAGGCCATGACACAATCGAGCGACATGTCACCTTCCCGGAAGATGTCCATCAGCTCGGGCGCAACAGTGGCAAGCTTCAGCCGGCGTCGCACAAGATCGGTCGTGATCCCAAACTGTGCGGCGATCTGATCCTTGGTGCGGCCCTTGGCGCGCAGCGTGGCAAAAGCCTCAAATTGGTCTGCGGCATGTATAGCGGCCCGGACTATGTTTTCGGCTGCGGAGGTATCTTCTGCGCGGTCGGGATCCTCGACCTGGCAGTCGACCAGGTGGCCGGCCTTCAGATGCCCATCTGCCTTGAGCTTTTGCAAAGCGGCCAAACGCCGGCCACCGGCATGGACGTGAAACTTGGCGCCGACTTTGTGAACGAGGAGGTTCTGTTTGAGACCGGTCTCCAGGATGCTGGCATAAAGCTCTGCATCGGCCGCCTCGCTTGCCGGTGTCTTGCGCACATTCTTGGAGCTGAGAATGAGCTTTGAGAGGGGGATTATCTCAAGCTCCACCACCGCTGCAACGTTGGCCGGGGCGGGTGTATTTACCTTGGTCTTGACTTTTGTTTTGGTCATGTCAGAGGTTCTTTCTAGGACCCCGGGCCCCGGGAGAGCCTCTCTCCCTATCAAGCCCGGCACCCCGGGCTTTCCCGCCTTTCCCTCTCTGAGGCCTCGCCGCTTCTCCTTTTTGGCCGAAAATCTAATTGCGTTGCCAAAAACAGAGGATACCGGGTCCAAAAAATATGATTTGACCGCGATAACAGGCATTTACTCTCTATTGACCGCTTCAACGGTCATTTCTTTACAACTCGATTCATGTGCTGTATGACCGTCCCAACGGTCAATAGAGGCGATATGACCGCGCTGGCGGTCATGAAAGGAAGAGCGAGCAAATGACAAAGAGGACATATTCCCGGCTCACGAAGCAGGCGTTGAAGCTTCTGGGAACACAGATCAAACTGGCCCGAAAGGAACGCCGCATGGCGGAGCAGGACCTGGCCGACCGCATCGGCATTGCCCGCAGCACGCTCCAGAAGATCGAAAAGGGAGATCCCCAGGTCGATATCGGTTTCGTGTTCGAGGCCGCCGTGCTGGTTGGCCAGTCGCTCTTTGTTCCCGATGCCACATCACTCGCATCGGAGCTTGAACGGATAGAGGACAAGCTTACGCTGATGCCGGGAAAGATCAGAAAGCCAAAGAGCGAGGTGCAGGATGACTTCTGAGATCGCTGCACCCGAAGGTGCCTTTGTTTGGGTCTGGCTTCCAGACGCGACCGAGCCGGTTGTGGCCGGCCGGATCGAAAGGGACGGCGAGATATATGTTTTCAACTATGGCCGGTCCTACCTGAGCTCAGACAGGGCAATTCCTCTTTATCTGCCTGAGCTGCCGATAAGGGCAGGGCGGATCGATCCGATCCCGCCGCTCAAGATGGCAAGTTCATTGCGCGATGCGGCGCCTGATGCCTGGGGTCGTCGGGTGATCATCAACCGACTGACGGGCGCTGTCGGTGCAGAAGCAGATGTTGTCGACTTTGACGAACTGACGTTTATGCTCGAGTCGGGATCGGACCGTATCGGTGCGCTCGATTTCCAGCGCTCAGCGAGTGAATATACCCCAAGAGAAACCAGTGCTGCCACACTCGACGAACTCCAGGAGGCGGCCGATATCGTCAATGAGGGTGTCCCGCTGACACCGGCGTTGGCCGAAGTGCTTCAGCACGGAACGGCCATAGGCGGGGCACGTCCGAAGGCGCTGATCGATGATGGCGACAAAAAATACATCGCGAAATTTTCGTCTTCGAATGACACTTACAGCGTGGTGAAGGGTGAGTTCATCGCCATGCGCATGGCTGCACTTGCAGGTCTGGACGTCGCGCCAGTGAAACTCACAAAGTCACTCGGCAAGGATGTATTGCTGATCGAGCGCTTCGACCGGACACTCACAGAGAAAGGCTGGTCAAAACGTATGCTTGTATCGGCTCTCACTATGCTGGAGCTTCATGAGATCATGGCCGCCCATGCGAGCTATCCAGAACTTGCGGAGTTGATCCGCGCGCGCTTCACGCAGCCTAAGAAGACGCTGCATGAACTCTTCGCGCGTATGACCTTTAACATTCTGGTCGGCAACACCGATGACCACGCTCGCAACCATGCAGCTTTTTGGAATGGCGATCAGCTGAGCCTGAGCCCGGCCTATGATATCTGCCCGCAGGGACGCGCGGGTCGGGAAGCCTCTCAGGCCATGTGTATTGTCGGGACGGAACGCCGAAGCCAACTGTCACTTTGTCTGGCCGCGTCGCCGGAGTTTCATCTTTCGAATGAAGCTGCACTCGGCATCATGACGCAACAAATCGCGTTGATCCGCGGAAGTTGGAATGACCTCTGCGAAGAGGCTGAATTAAGTGAGGTAGACAGAGGCTTGTTCTGGCGGCGCCAGTTTCTGAATGATCTGGCGTTCGAAGGTCTGGAAGGCCCTCTTGAAGACGCAGTAACGGGGCTTGACTGACGGTGCATCAGTCTTGATCGATTGAAGATACTCACACCCATCTGATCGGTGTGAGCCCAATATTATCGAAGGTTGTCTCAAGCCG
This sequence comes from Ruegeria sp. B1, assembly GCF_056535885.1. Lineage (NCBI taxonomy): Bacteria > Pseudomonadati > Pseudomonadota > Alphaproteobacteria > Rhodobacterales > Roseobacteraceae > Ruegeria > Ruegeria sp. B1. Next base: position 46,952 of record NZ_JBQFJA010000002.1, read on the forward strand.
GGTCCTGATGGCTTGATCGAGTGGGGCAGGGAGGTCGCGCGCCGCGGGTGCTGCGAGAAGGCCTCTGAGATGTGCGGCTTCTCGGAAGATCATCTCGTGCGTCGCCCTGTCATGGCCATCGAGCAAAGAGATAAGTGGCGCGAGACGGTTGTGTATTGCCTGGGCCAATGGAAAGTCGCCGGCGCGTGTTGCTTGATAAAGCGCGGAGACCTCATGGGGTGCGATGTAAGCCAGGCAGGAAAGCACCCCGTCACCACCGGTGTTGAGATTGTGAAACAACGCACCCTTTGATGAGGTCAGACATGCCAGTGGTCGGCCGATCGATTTGAGCGCATAATAATCCTGATCGTAGGCGAGCACATTGTCATGCACGCCCATATCAAATCCGAGAATTCGGCGGCTTCTAAGGGCCAGGGTGGCTTTGTTGCACAAAGCTGGGAGTGAGCGGACTGCCCCTTTCCCCGGACGGACTTATCCTACGGGCTCTGTGACGGGTATGCCAAGAGCGGTGTAGCGGTTGAGCACCGCAACACGGACCTGGATTTCTGCGACCTGCCGGTCGAAGTCTCTGGCCATCAGGGATTGGCCAAGCAGCTTGATGCAATGCATCTTGGCCTCGACGCGGCTCCGGCGGTGATATCCGCTCCATTGTCTTGGCCCCCTAAAACTGTGCCACAGTTGGCTTAGTTTTGGAGACGGGATTGATGGCGCGGAAACGGTATTCGGACGAAGATATTCTGCGGCTTTTGCGCGAGATTGAGCTGGGCCTGGCATCTGGTTCGGATGTCGCGACGGCGTGCAGAACGGCTGGTGTCAGTGATGCGACCTATTACACATGGCGCAAGCGGTTTGGTGGGATGGGACGATCTGAGATGGCCAATCTGAAGGCGCTGCAGAAAGAGAATGATCGGCTCAAGAAAATCGTGGCTGAGCTTGAACTGGACAAACTCATTCTCAAGGAGAGCCTTGATTATCTAAAGCCAAAGGCCTGACGGCAGACCAGCTTCGTCAGGCCGTGGTCCACACCCGACAAAAGCTGGCAACCTCTGAACGGCGCACCTGTCGCGTGATTGGATTGGCGCGGAGCACGCTGCAATACCGCGCAGCGCCAAAGGATGATGAGGCGTTACGTCTGGCGATGATCCGATTGGCCAAACGGTATGGGCGCTACGGCTACCGCAAGGTCGCCGAGCTGCTGCGTGTCGAAGGCTGGGCAGTCAATCATAAAAAGATCGAACGACTATGGCGCGAAGAAGGCTTGCAGCTCCCACAACGGCACAAGAAACGCAAACGGCTGTACCACAAGGACAGCTCGATCATCCGGCTCCGACCGCAACATCCCAATCACATCTGGAGCATTGACTTTGTCCACGACAAGCTGAGCAACGGACAGAGCTACAAGATGCTGACGGTGCTGGATGAGTATACCCGTGAGGCGCTCTGCGTAGCGGTCAAGCCGAAGATGAACAGCGCAGACGTGCTGGATGCGCTCTACCCACTCTTATTGCGGCACGGGAAGCCCGAACACATCCGTTCCGACAACGGCGCGGAGTTCATCGCAACGGCCCTGCAGACCTGGTTAAGAAAGGTGGGCATTAAGCCGATCCAAATCTACCCGGGATCACCTTGGGAGAATGGATACAACGAGCGCTTCAATGGCACTCTGCGCCGGGAAGTCCTCAACGCAGAATGGTTCCACACCACCAAACAGGCTCAGATCGTCATCAATACCTGGCTTAGACAGTACAATCGTGTCAGACCCCATCAGGCTCTAAACATGCGACCGCCCGTTCCAGAAACCTTGCTCAAAACTGGCCCATAGAATTGGGGCTGGACAAAAGTCGATATAGCGTCGCCCGAGACATGCCAGTCGCCGTAGCGAGACTCTCAGGTGTCAGGCTTTGTTCACTGTAGTGTTTTTCAATGTAGCTAAGCACTACATTTAGCCTGGATTGAACTGGTATTTCCGTGCTGTCCAAATCTTGAATCATGTGAAATCGGAGTGTGTCGATGGTAAGTTGGCGTAGGTGACTGAACATGTGAACAGCTTCAGTATCTGGGGCTGATTTAAGTTCCTTGTCCAGCCCCAATTCTATGGGCCAGTTTTGAGCAAGGTTTCTGGAACGGGCGGTCGCATGTTTAGAGCCTGATTGGACCTGTCACGGTTTGATGCCGCTCCTTTGATAGCATCTACTGCAGCAAAGGAGACTGACTATGGGACTGAAACGGACGGCCGAATTCCGGCAAGATGCGGTGCGTATCGCATTGACCAGTGGGCTAACACGCAAGCAGGTGGCTGATGATCTAGGTGTCGGGATGTCCACGCTGAACAAATGGATCACAGCGCACCGAGATACAGACGTGGTTTCCAAAGAGGATTTGAGCCTCGCTCAAGAGAATGAGCGACTTCGACGGGAGATCCGGCTCCTCAAGGAGGAGAGGGAAATCCTAAAAAAGGCCACCCAGTTCTTCGCGGGCCTAAAGCAATGAGATTTAGGTTTATCGAAGAACACAGAGCCAGCTTTCCAGCCAACCGGTTATGCGATGTCGTCGGTGTCAGCGCACGCGGTCTGCGTGCCTTCCGCAGCCGCCCTGCCAGTCGCAGACAGCGGTCTGATCTGGTCACGCTGGCGCATATCAAAGAACAGTCACGCCTCAGTTTGGGCAGCTATGGCAGGCCGCGCATGACTGAAGAGTTGAAGGAAATTGGTTTGGCTGTGGGGCATCGTCGCGTTGGTCGCCTGATGCGCCAGAACGGCATATCCGTGTTGAGAACACGCAAGCACAAGGTCACGACAGACAGCGATCACAAGTTCAATATCGCGCCCAACCTACTGGATCGGGACTTCACAGCGGATCAGCCGAACAAGACATGGGCTGGTGACATCAGCTATGTCTGGACCCGTGAAGGCTGGCTTTATCTCGCCGTCATTCTGGACTTGCATTCCCGCCGTGTGATTGGCTGGGCTGTTAGCAATCGGATGAAGCGAGACCTGGCCATCAGGGCGCTGAGAATGGCTATCGCCTTCAGATCACCACCGAAGGACTGCATCCACCACACGGATCGTGGCAGCCAATACTGTTCCCACGATTATCAGAAGATCCTGCGCCAACATGACTTCAAAGTGTCGATGAGCGGCAAAGGCAATTGCTATGATAACGCCGCCGTCGAGACCTTCTTCAAAACGATCAAAGCTGAGCTGATCTGGCGGCGGTCATGGCAAACCCGACGGCAGGCTGAAGCGGCCATCTTCGAATACATCAACGGCTTCTACAATCCGCGCCGCCGACACTCAGCACTGGGCTGGAAAAGTCCCGTCGCCTTCGAACGGAAAGTGGTTTAAACGAGCACTTGGAGCGGCACAAAAACGCGACAGGTCCAGATGGGGTCTGACACGATTGTACTGTCTAAGCCAGGTATTGATGACGATCTGAGCCTGTTTGGTGGTGTGGAACCATTCTGCGTTGAGGACTTCCCGGCGCAGAGTGCCATTGAAGCGCTCGTTGTATCCATTCTCCCAAGGTGATCCCGGGTAGATTTGGATCGGCTTAATGCCCACCTTTCTTAACCAGGTCTGCAGGGCCGTTGCGATGAACTCCGCGCCGTTGTCGGAACGGATGTGTTCGGGCTTCCCGTGCCGCAATAAGAGTGGGTAGAGCGCATCCAGCACGTCTGCGCTGTTCATCTTCGGCTTGACCGCTACGCAGAGCGCCTCACGGGTATACTCATCCAGCACCGTCAGCATCTTGTAGCTCTGTCCGTTGCTCAGCTTGTCGTGGACAAAGTCAATGCTCCAGATGTGATTGGGATGTTGCGGTCGGAGCCGGATGATCGAGCTGTCCTTGTGGTACAGCCGTTTGCGTTTCTTGTGCCGTTGTGGGAGCTGCAAGCCTTCTTCGCGCCATTGTCCAGCCCCAATTCTATGGGCCAGTTTTGAGCAAGGTTTCTGGAACGGGCGGTCGCATGTTTAGAGCCTGATGGGGTCTGACACGATTGTACTGTCTAAGCCAGGTATTGATGACGATCTGAGCCTGTTTGGTGGTGTGGAACCATTCTGCGTTGAGGACTTCCCGGCGCAGAGTGCCATTGAAGCGCTCGTTGTATCCATTCTCCCAAGGTGATCCCGGGTAGATTTGGATCGGCTTAATGCCCACCTTTCTTAACCAGGTCTGCAGGGCCGTTGCGATGAACTCCGCGCCGTTGTCGGAACGGATGTGTTCGGGCTTCCCGTGCCGCAATAAGAGTGGGTAGAGCGCATCCAGCACGTCTGCGCTGTGGACCTGTCGCGTTTTTGTGCCGCTCCAAGTGCTCGTTTAAACCACTTTCCGTTCGAAGGCGACGGGACTTTTCCAGCCCAGTGCTGAGTGTCGGCGGCGCGGATTGTAGAAGCCGTTGATGTATTCGAAGATGGCCGCTTCAGCCTGCCGTCGGGTTTGCCATGACCGCCGCCAGATCAGCTCAGCTTTGATCGTTTTGAAGAAGGTCTCGACGGCGGCGTTATCATAGCAATTGCCTTTGCCGCTCATCGACACTTTGAAGTCATGTTGGCGCAGGATCTTCTGATAATCGTGGGAACAGTATTGGCTGCCACGATCCGTGTGGTGGATGCAGTCCTTCGGTGGTGATCTGAAGGCGATAGCCATTCTCAGCGCCCTGATGGCCAGGTCTCGCTTCATCCGATTGCTAACAGCCCAGCCAATCACACGGCGGGAATGCAAGTCCAGAATGACGGCGAGATAAAGCCAGCCTTCACGGGTCCAGACATAGCTGATGTCACCAGCCCATGTCTTGTTCGGCTGATCCGCTGTGAAGTCCCGATCCAGTAGGTTGGGCGCGATATTGAACTTGTGATCGCTGTCTGTCGTGACCTTGTGCTTGCGTGTTCTCAACACGGATATGCCGTTCTGGCGCATCAGGCGACCAACGCGACGATGCCCCACAGCCAAACCAATTTCCTTCAACTCTTCAGTCATGCGCGGCCTGCCATAGCTGCCCAAACTGAGGCGTGACTGTTCTTTGATATGCGCCAGCGTGACCAGATCAGACCGCTGTCTGCGACTGGCAGGGCGGCTGCGGAAGGCACGCAGACCGCGTGCGCTGACACCGACGACATCGCATAACCGGTTGGCTGGAAAGCTGGCTCTGTGTTCTTCGATAAACCTAAATCTCATTGCTTTAGGCCCTCGAAGAACTGGGTGGCCTTTTTAGGATTTCCTCTCCTCCTTGAGGAGCCGGATCTCCCGTCGAAGTCGCTCATTCTCTTGAGCGAGGCTCAAATCCTCTTTGGAAACCACGTCTGTATCTCGGTGCGCTGTGATCCATTTGTTCAGCGTGGACATCCCGACACCTAGATCATCAGCCACCTGCTTGCGTGTTAGCCCACTGGTCAATGCGATACGCACCGCATCTTGCCGGAATTCGGCCGTCCGTTTCAGTCCCATAGTCAGTCTCCTTTGCTGCAGTAGATGCTATCAAAGGAGCGGCATCAAACCGTGACAGGTCCACTGTTCATCTTCGGCTTGACCGCTACGCAGAGCGCCTCACGGGTATACTCATCCAGCACCGTCAGCATCTTGTAGCTCTGTCCGTTGCTCAGCTTGTCGTGGACAAAGTCAATGCTCCAGATGTGATTGGGATGTTGCGGTCGGAGCCGGATGATCGAGCTGTCCTTGTGGTACAGCCGTTTGCGTTTCTTGTGCCGTTGTGGGAGCTGCAAGCCTTCTTCGCGCCATAGTCGTTCGATCTTTTTATGATTGACTGCCCAGCCTTCGACACGCAGCAGCTCGGCGACCTTGCGGTAGCCGTAGCGCCCATACCGTTTGGCCAATCGGATCATCGCCAGACGTAACGCCTCATCATCCTTTGGCGCTGCGCGGTATTGCAGCGTGCTCCGCGCCAATCCAATCACGCGACAGGTGCGCCGTTCAGAGGTTGCCAGCTTTTGTCGGGTGTGGACCACGGCCTGACGAAGCTGGTCTGCCGTCAGGCCTTTGGCTTTAGATAATCAAGGCTCTCCTTGAGAATGAGTTTGTCCAGTTCAAGCTCAGCCACGATTTTCTTGAGCCGATCATTCTCTTTCTGCAGCGCCTTCAGATTGGCCATCTCAGATCGTCCCATCCCACCAAACCGCTTGCGCCATGTGTAATAGGTCGCATCACTGACACCAGCCGTTCTGCACGCCGTCGCGACATCCGAACCAGATGCCAGGCCCAGCTCAATCTCGCGCAAAAGCCGCAGAATATCTTCGTCCGAATACCGTTTCCGCGCCATCAATCCCGTCTCCAAAACTAAGCCAACTGTGGCACAGTTTTAGGGGGCCAAGACACGATGCGATCGACTTTTCGATAGTGTCCATGCGACAACTCAGCAGTATATCGTTTGTCCAGAGTTTTCAGTTCAGCAGCAACAAGCACATCTGACCGACTTGTAATGACAAATCTTCGGTCAGGATTCGCGGAGTTCAAAATCGCGTTAATTTCATCGTTCCACGGTAGCGCCGTTGGTTCTGCTCGGTATTTCCCCCAAGGGTCCTCAATCTCGTAGATGACGGATCCTGGTGTTGTGTCTGCACGAATGGATTCTGGGCCTCCGCTGATCTTGGCGTGCCTCATATGCGGGTTGGCGTCTCGAAGCTTTGCAATAAGCGCCTTTGCCGTCGTTGTTTTCCCGGTGCCAGAGGGACCTGTTAGGACAAGCGCGCTCATATCATTCAACTGGTGCTGAATCTCATCCCAATTTGTTGGGGGAACGAATGTCAAGAGGTCTTTGGATACACCGTCATAGCCATCATGATCCATGATTATTCGGATGACATCATCCCGCGTCCAAACGCCGGCACCGGCACCTCTCATACGCGCCAGCGCTCCCGCCTCCAGTTTGGCCACGCAATCAGCGATCTTACTGGCAGGAACCCTGAAGCGATCAGTGAGAATACCCTTGATCCGATATGCTACTGTCTCTGTGTCTAACCTGCTCCAAACAGCCACGCGGCCATCAGCCTTTTCTGGAAGACTTTTCGATATTGTTGCGGGCATCTTCTTTAAGCGCTGCCATTGCCCTGCTCCGCTGACTGCCAAGTTTCGCGCATCTCCAAAGAGGTCAGCCGAGGTCACAAGAAGGTAGCTTACATTGGGGTCCTCTAACCGCTCTTTGGCAGATTTTCGCCTTGTTCCATGTGCCAGAAGAGTTGCAATGTCCTTGATTTTCAATGGCCCAGTGCTGCGCAACTTGCATTGCACAACCAGCCGTCTCTTCTTGAGTGGCATAGTCTGAGCCAACGCACCTGGTTCATCTTTGATGTCAGCTTCGAGGTCTTCCTCGCTGATAGGCTCCAAAATAATTTGGTCGGTCAATTGCTTTTGTGCCAGCAAGTCTAGAGCAAACAGAATTGAGACTTTGAGCTGGTACCAGTAGCTGTAGTGGCTTGAGATCATAATCCGTTGGGCGCGAGATTATCGGCATTTCTGGCTCAGATTATTTGAGACTGTAAATCGATTTGGGATCACATTATTTGCGACTGGACTCAGAATAATTGAGACGGGCTCACATTGCTGAGACTGGGATCGGTGGGGTGAGACCATCCGACGCCGTCACAGCGACAACGCTCACCCCGTCGGCTCGTATTACTCTGCAAGAAATTTTTTCACTTCTTGATTATCAATAAACCAGTTGGAAATTCCTAGAATATTGGTGTCTAGATATCCAAAAAATCTTTCTGGGCGGCTTAAATCTAGGAAGTAGAAGGCCAGTTCCTCGCCCTTAGTTCCGTCATCAAATTCGACGAACTTCCGGGTGAGAAAATTCTCTGGTTTTGTGCACACTGGCATAAATCGTTGAGTTAGAAAAATTCCGGTATCAGAGTGCCTTTCTTCCTCAACTTCTTCAGAAGGAATCATCGTATAAAGCCAAAGCCAACCAGTGCCGTCAGCTTCCAGTTGTACATCGGTAAAGAGAGCAGTAACTTTGTCCAGCCCCAATTCTATGGGCCAGTTTTGAGCAAGGTTTCTGGAACGGGCGGTCGCATGTTTAGAGCCTGATGGGGTCTGACACGATTGTACTGTCTAAGCCAGGTATTGATGACGATCTGAGCCTGTTTGGTGGTGTGGAACCATTCTGCGTTGAGGACTTCCCGGCGCAGAGTGCCATTGAAGCGCTCGTTGTATCCATTCTCCCAAGGTGATCCCGGGTAGATTTGGATCGGCTTAATGCCCACCTTTCTTAACCAGGTCTGCAGGTGTTTGATCACGAGCTGTTCGTTGAGTGGAACGACAAGCGCTTTGGCCCCTACCGCCCGACAGGTGGGCCTATCCCGCTGCATCGCTATCGCAAGCCCAAGAAAACACAAACACAGGCACGGGCCGACAGGATCGGAGATCTTGCGCAGAAGATCTCGGTGCCCAGATCGGCGCTTGCCGGGTTGGATTCAAGCCTGGCCAAAGCCGCAGACGTACTGCCGTTCGCCAGCCAGGCCTTTGTCGATCCGGATCCCTATGGAGAGTTCACCTATAGCAGCCGATTGGATGCGCTGCGCGGGGTCTCGGATTTGCTGCACAAGCCGCTGGCCCGCCTGACAGACGAGGATCTGTCGTTCGTGAATGATCTTGTCGACCGCACGCTCGACAAGACGGAAATCAAACAAGGAATAACTGCCCGGTTCTCGCCTAAGCGACCGGCCGCTGAAGAGGAGAGCGAGTAATGCTGAATGCCGAGATCATGGCGCGATATGGGCTGATCAAGGACTGGCGAGCTGCCGGATTCTATGAGACCGAGAACCATCGTCAGATCACCCACACCGTCCGGGCGGGCATTGGAACCGGACGCCTGATCGCTGTGACAGGCCCAGTTGGCATCGGCAAGACTGTGTTCCTGCACCGGTTGCAAGATGAAATTGCGCGCGAAAAGAAGGTCACTGTCGCCGAAAGCCTGTCGGTGGACAAAGCCCGCACGACCGTTCCGACGCTAATCTCAGCCCTGTTCTACGATCTCTCACGAGAGAAAGAACCAAAGATTCCAACCCAAGGTGAAAAGAGGGAACGAGAACTTCAGAAGCTGGTAGCCCGCTCCGGAAAGCCCGTGGCGCTGTTTGTCGATGAGGCCCATGATCTGTATGGAAAGACATTGATCGGGCTGAAACGCCTGATGGAAGTGATCGCGCGCGGCGGAGGCAATCTGTCCGTTATTCTGGTCGGCCATCCGAAGCTGCGAAACGACCTTCGCCGCCCAACGATGGAAGAGATCGGGCATCGCACTGATATCCTGCCCTTCGAAGGATTGGGGGAAGAGTCCCGAACCTATCTCGACTGGCTTTTGGACCAGTGTACCGAGGACGACGCTCCACTTGACGAGATTATCGAACCGGCGGCGCTGGACCTACTGGCAGAGCGCCTGACCACACCCTTACAGTTTGCCGAATATTTAAACCGGGCATTGGAGGCCGGGTTCCGCATCGGCCAGAAACCAATCACGCCGGATATTGTGTCGGCCACCCTGGCCCCCGACTTTGATGACTTGGAGCCACGTCTCACCCGGCAGGGCTATTCTGTGAAGGTATTGGCGGATCAGTTCCAGTCCAAACCTGCCGAGATCAAACGCTTCCTGAGCGGGCAGCTTGAACCCGCGCGGACCCGCGAATTGGCAGAGCGAATGCGGATGGCGGGGTTGTCGCTATGAGGTCATGTGGATGGTCTCACCCCACCGATCCCAGTCTCAGAAATGTGAGCCCGTCTCAATTATTCTGAGCCCGTTCTCAAATAAAGTGGTCCCAAATCGAATTATAGTCTCAAATAATCTGAGCCAGAAACAGCGATGATCTCGCGCCCAACGGATTATGATCTCAAGCCGCTACACCTATGTGGCGGTTACCGGTGCGAGATCAGCTGCAACTCCCTTACACTTTTTACCGCGATCAGAACGGACGGCGCGAAAGCAGCGCGGCCGACCGTCAACTGTGGTTCGCTTCCGGTTGAGGCTCAAACAACGCCTCCGGCCGATGCCCATACCTTTGCCCGCATTTCTACCAACCCACTGACTGCCTGACGGGCAGGGCGGTGCCTTGCCTCGATTGTGCTCAAGTCCCTCACAGGAGAGTTTCAGAATGACAAACCAGTCCTCAGATACCCAGCCCGCCCTTCGCCCGCTTAATGTCTCGGTTCGGGCTGGTCGTTTGACCAAGTTCAAGGGGCGTGTGGCGAGCATTGCGCCGGGTTTGTCCGTCGTGGCAACCGCGGCGGTGCTGTTCAGCGGCAGCGCAGCACAGGCCGCGTGTACGGCAGCAGATGGCGTGGCCACATGTACCGCTGACAACCACCCTGGCAGCATTACCTTCGACCCCTACGATTTTGGCATTGTCTATACTCATGCAGATGCGGTTCACACTCTGACACTGCCAGACCATCCTGATTTCACTGTGCACGGCAATGGGGTGACTGTGGACTATGGGGGTGACCAGGATGTTTTTGTGCAAATGGGACGGGGGACCGTCGAGACCACGGGTTTTCAAAATCACGGGGTTTCTGCGAACACCACAGGAACTGGAAATGTGGAGGCCCGACTGAGTGGTGACGGGGACATCACTGTAAATGGTGATAGTTCTTCTGGGCTTCGGGCACGGATTGGAAACGGCGACAGCACAGCCGAGGCGACAGCGGTCATGACCGCCGGGGAGATTGCTATTGAGTCCGGTACATATGCCGAGGGGGTTTCGGCGGCCACCATGTCTAGGCAGGGTGGTGATGTGACTGCGAGGATGGAGGGCGGAGAAATCACCACGAGCGGAGATCAGGTGGGGGCTGCGGTTCATGCCTATGCCCACGAAGCCACGTATGTGGGCACGCTGAGGGCGGTAATGACCGGTGGTGTCATCAGTACGGAAAACACTAATGCTGACGAACAGAGTGGCGGTGTAGGCGTGAGGGCGTCGACCCGTTCTAGCAGCGAACACACCTCTGTAATTGCGCAGATGGAGGGCGGAACAATCACCACGAATCGGTCGCGCTCTCACGCGGTTACGGCGGAGGCCGAGCAGAGCGCCCGGGATAGTCAGGCTAACATGACGGCGAGAATGACCGGAGGGACGATCACGACGATGCGTCACAATTCAGCCGGGGTTCGGGCGCATACCCATGGCTATGGCGATGCGACGGCAGAAATGATCGATGGCACGATCACCACACATGCAAACCAATCTCACGGGCTTCAGGCGTTCTCTACCTTCGTAGCCGATCAGAACACCGCGGACAGTGCGACGGTTGCGGGGATGGCTGAGGCTAAAATGAGTGCCGGGACGATCACCATTAACGGTAACAATGCCCATGGGATGTATGCGCAGGCCAATGGCGTCCTTGGCACAGCGCTGGTGCAAATGGACGGCGGCAGGATTACCACGACTGACGAGAATGCTTCCGCGATTTATGCGCGGATTGACAACGTGAACCACACCAACAACTCCGACAAGACAAACGGGGTAAAGGTGATAATGACTGCAGGGGAGATTGTGACGGAGAACCGCCCCGGCAGCTCTTTCGGCTCCCATGGGATTTTGGCGGACACCAATGGCTCTGCGGACGTGGTCGTGGACGTGAGTGTTGGTGAGGACGCAGTCACCACGGAAGTCACCACGATTGGGCGAAACTCTCACGGCATTTGGGCGGTAGCGGAGGGCGTTGGCGCTGTGCAGAGTGACGCGCAGGCGCGGGCAAAGACAACCGTCAACTTAGGTCAGAATGCCACTGTCACGGCTTCAGGACATGGGTCAGACGGGATCCGCGTTTCAGGTCTTTGGGTGGATCCCGGAGACCTCGCCAATCGGGTTTTATTGGGTGTCGAAAAGTTTGACATAGACGTGGCCGGGGAGGTGACAGGCGGCGCTGACCAACTTAACCCGGGGATTGCGGGTCAGAGCGACGGCGCCGCGATCCGAGTGGTCTCCGATGCCGACGGCGACGGGACGATTGATATCGCCAGCACTGGCCGGGTGGTGGCGGGGGCATCTGGCCTTGCGATATTGGAGGGGACTGGCGATGCGGATGTCACCGTGAAAGGGCATATCGATGGGGAAGTTTTTCTTGGAGCGGGGGACGATAGCTTCACGCTTGAGGCCACAGCCAGTTTTGACTTTTCCCACGCTCTGAACGGCGGTGCGGGCGATAACGATCAGCTGATCTTGCAGGGCCAGCAGGGCGAGAAGGGCATCACAACCACGGCGGATAGGCTCCTTAATTGGGAGCATCTCACGCTGAATGACACGGAGCTGAGCCTGGATGGGGTTGCCAGACTGGATATGGCTCTGGAGATCGACGCCGGGTCCGCGTTCCGCGCGACTGGCGGGAATGGAGGCATGACCATTGCAGGTGATAAAGTGACCAATGCGGGGGACATGACCTTGAGCGTTCAGGACGGGACGACGGGGGATGTGATCACGATTCAGGGGGATTACACCGGATCGGGCTCCAGTATCTTTGCCCTGGATGCGCGTATGGATGGCACGGACACCGACAGGCTTCACTTCAGGGACGATGTGACAGGCGATATGGAGCTGTCGATTGCCCGCGTGGCAGGCGTTGAGAGCGCCGCCCCGCTTGTAATCGACGTGGTTACGGTTGACGGTGCCTCTGATGGCGCGACCTTCACCCTGATGGAGGGCAACCATGTGATGTCGGACGGGGAGCATGCGTTTATCGAGGGGGCCTACCTCTACAGGCTGGCCGAGACGGGCAGCGGTTGGGCGTTGAGTGCGCAGTCAGAGGACGGTGCTCCGATCTGGCAGCCCGCTACGCCGATCTATGACAGCTATGGTGCGTCGCTGCTGGCCTTCACTGCGCCCTCTGGGCTGCGCAACCGGGGCAGCTCGCAGGACTTCCGCAGCCTGGCCTGGGACGGCGGAGCCGGCGCTGACACGGCGGGGCAAGGCATTGGCTCCCCGCTGTGGATCCAGATGGGCACGGACCAGATCACATCGTCGGAAGAGAACAGCACCACAGGGTCCGCACTCGAGAGCGGTCTCTGGGAGATGGAGATCGGCGCGGATATCGTCCTGAACGACAGCGCGGCGGGCCTTCTTGTGGGCGGGCTGGTGTTCTCATACGGTACGGGCAGTACAGACGTCAGCTCTGACTTCGGGGGTGGTTCGATTGACACCAGTGGCCTGAGCCTTGGGGTGACGGCCACGTGGTATGACGCGCGCCGGTTTTATGTCGACGGGCTGTTCACGTTTGCCTCCTACTCGAGCGATCTGAGCTCTGACGGGCGTGGCAGCTTGATCGAGGGCAACGGCGGCACGGGCTATGCGCTGTCGATCGAGGCGGGACAGCGCCTTGATCTGGGCTCCCGGCTGACGGTGATCCCGCAGGCACAGCTGAGCCTCTCCTCTGTCGCGTTCAGTGACTTCACGAGTGAGCCTCGCGAGGGCCCCCAAGGGGAGCAGCAGGAGCGGGTGGCGCTCAGCGAGGCGACCAGCCAGCGGCTGCGGCTTGGGCTTGAGTTCGGGGAGCAGGATCCAGGGGCGAGTGGCCTTTATGGCATTGTGAACCTGTTCCATGAGTTTGGCGCGGGCAGCGAGGTGGAGGTCGACGGGGCCTCCCTGACGACCGAGCATGAGCCCTGGGCGGTCGGGTTTGGCCTTGGCGGCACCTATGCGTGGAATGACCGGGTGGATCTCTTCGGCGAAGCCTCCTATGCCACAGGGCTCAGCAACGCTGGCGAGACCAGCGCCCTCAGCGCAAGCGCAGGACTCAAAGTCACGTTCTAGGAAGGTAGTGGCTGGTCAGATGCTTTAGCCTCACCGCTCGGATGAGCTCATGTTCTGCTCACCAGAGAGTAGAGAGTAAGCGGCGCTTTGGCCCCTTCCAAACCGAAGTCCCGCGGTAGCGCGAGCGGTTACATTTCAATGAGTAAAGCAGAGGAGTTGTCATGCGCCCTTTTAAGAAGATAGCCCTGACCACGACGGCCATTGTCACCTTGGCCACCGCCGTCTCCGCAAATATCTACGAAGGTCAACTCACCTCTTACACCGAACCCCGGAATTTAACTACACCTATGGCCTGGGTCTAATTGGAGCCGAAGAGCGATACGCAAAAGGCGCACGAGGACAAGGCATAAAGATTGCAATCCTGGATACTGGAATCCATATCAATCATCCAGACTTCGCGGGTAAAATCGACACTGAATACAGCTACTCTTTTTCCAGAAGCTCCACAGATATTTCGGACAGCGGCACTCATGGCACCCACGTTGCCGGTATCGCTGCCGGCAGGAAAGACGGTCGAGGCACGTATGGCGTTGCCTTTGAATCTGAGCTTCTCATACTCCAAGGAATTGGTCATTTGTCTGCTTCCATACACCGCTCAATCGAGGCTAAAGCGGACGTCATAAACCACAGCTGGGCTACTGTCTATATTGATCATAATGATGATATCGTAGGTACCAAACTAATCACTGAGTTTACAGATCCAAATCTGTCTTCGGAGCAAAATATCACCCGGCTCAAAACTGAGCTCGGATCCGCAACCATCCAAGCCTTAAAAGATGCCAAATCCGCTGACTTGGTGAGCGTTTTTGCCGCAGGAAACACCAGCGAGGCCCAAGTCTCACACTTTGCAGGCATTCCGGTTGTCCTGCCCGAGTATAAGGACCACATCATCGCCGTCGTCGCTGTCGATAGATTCGGAGAAATTGTCCGTCGTCAGGAGTTTTGGGCCAGTTGGCAATCTGACCTAAGAGAGGATCTGGCTCATCCGGTTCGCGTAATTATGCGGCGGATTTGCGGTGAAGCAAGCGCCGCGTTTTGATTGTCTTTCGTTTGATCCTTTCTCGTTGTCTCAGAATGGTTTGGCCTCGTCCGAAGTAGACGTCAGCGGGCGTGAGGTTTTGCAGGCTCTCGTGGTAGCGACGGTGATTGTAATGCTCGACGAAAGCGTCAATCTGCTGCGTGAGATCGCCAGGTAGATAGTAGTTTTCTAATAAGATGCGGTTCTTGAGGGTCTGATGCCAGCGCTCAATCTTGCCTTGGGTTTGCGGATGATATGGCGCACCACGCACGTGATCCATTTGCTGATCTTCCAGCCAATCGGCCAACTCTCCGGAAATGTAGCTGGACCCGTTGTCGCTGAGCGGACGCGGTTTGTGCAGCACAGTTGCCTGATCACAGCCCGACGCCTGTAGCGCCTGGTCCAGCGTGGCTGTCACATCCTCAGTCTTCATCGTCGTACAAAGCTTCCAGGCGATGATGTATCGGCTGTAATCGTCCAGGATCGTGCTGAGATAGAACCATCCCCAGCCGATCACCTTCAGATAGGTAAAGTCCGTCTGCCAGAGCTGGTTCGGCCGTGTCGTCTTGTCGTGGAACTCATCTTCTGCTGACAAAACCACATAGGCCGGGCTGGTGATCAGATCGTAAGACTTGAGGATGCGGTAGACCGAAGCCTCTGACACAAAGTACTTTTCTGTGTCGGTGAAGCGAACAGCCAACTCACGCGGGGAAAGCTCACTTTCCTTCAGAGCCAGATCTTTGATCTTCTCGCGCACTGGCGTGGGAATGCGGTTCCAGACCCGTGACGGCGTGGGTCTACGATCTTCAAGCGCCTCGGGGCCGCCGACGAGATATCGGTCGTACCAGCGATAGAAGGTGGTCTTCGGAATGCCCAGCTTCTCCAAAGTGCGCTTGGTCGGGAGATGCGAACCTTCGACGAGGCGGATGACTTCCAGTTTTTCGGATGCGGGATAACTCATTCGTCGTCGTCCCCATCCGCGACCATGCTTTTTTTGAGCAACCGCAGTTCAAGAGCCTGTTCGGCAACCACTTCCTTCAGATCACGGGCTTCCCATCTCAGATCCTTCACTTCGGTGGAAGTTGCCGCGCGGGCCGTGTCGCCTGCCAGACGTTTCTTGCCGGCTTCCAGGAATTCCTTGGACCAGCTGTAGTAGAGGCTCTGCGCGATGCCTTCACGGCGGCAGAGCTCTGCAATGCTGTCCTCGCCTTTTAGGCCGTCCAGCACGATCCTGATCTTCTCTTCTGCGGAGTACTGTTTGCGGGTCGCACGGCGAATGTCCTTTACGACCTTCTCACCGTGGCTCTGCTTGGTTCCGGGTTTCTTTCTCATCTTATGGAATGGACGCCCTTGCACCGATGCCGATAGTTTTCGGCAGACGTATCAAGCAGAAGGAGTTCACAGAATGCAGTTACTTGCGATTGATTTAGGCAAACAGTCGTTTCACATCCACGGAATCACCAATGAGGGCGAGGTAATCTCGAAGAAGGTGACCAGATCAAAACTCGCCGCTGCCGTTCAGGAGTATTCCCGGAAACAGTCGCCATGGAGGCTTGTGCCAGCGCTCATCACTGGGGCAGACAGTTTGAGGCGCAAGGCTATGCCGTGCGCCTCGTTCATCCGCGGTTCGTAATGCCGTTTGTCAAAGGCTCCAAGAACGACGCTGTTGATGCCGAGGCGATCTATGAGGCCGCACTGCGCCCGACTATGCGATTTGTCCCAGTGAAGACGACGGAGCAACAGGATTTGCAGATGCTGCATCGAACACGTGATCGTCTCATCACACAACGGACCGGATTGATTAATCACATTCGGGGCCTTCTGGGGGAGTATGGCGTTGTCATTCCAGTCGGTGCCTTTCGGTTCCGAAAGGATATCAGAAACGCCGTCGCTGAGGCCAAGTTGTCAGCGCTGGCAACGGAAAACTTCAACGCACTTATCGCCGAATTCGAAGCGTTGGACAAACACGTCGCTGAGCTCGACCGTAAGCTAATCGCGATCTGCCGGACCGATGAGCGGTGCAAACGTCTTGCAACCCTCCCCGGCGTCGGGCCTGTGATCGCCACCGCCTTGATCGCTGCCGTTGATGACGGTCGACACTTTTCGTCTGGCCGGGCACTCGCGGCATGGATAGGCTTGGTTCCCAGACAATATACGACGGGCGGCAAGCCCCGGCTTGGTGGCATAGGCAAACGAGGCAACCAATACCTGCGGCGCCAGCTCATCCACGGCGCCCGGTCCGTCCTGATCAGGATCGCCAATCGTGATGATCAACGCGCGAGATGGGCGCAGGGCTTGCTGGCACGCGCAGGTCACAACAAAACGCTCGTGGCTATCGCCAACAAGACAGCACGCATTGCCTGGGCGATTTTGCGGAGCGGAGAAGGCTACAAAGCGGCGTAGCGGGCAGCCCGGAAAGTACTGGCGCTCTAAGAATGCGAGGTGACGAGACGATGGTGTAACGGCAGGGGCCGCAATTCACAGCCTGTAAGGAGTGGTGGCCAGGAAAGGCCGGTCATCTTGGAAGGCACTGAAACCAGCGGATCCCATCGAGGCCAGGAGCAAAGATGCTTCAATCAAAGGCCGGATAGATTCACGCATCCAATGCCGTCAACATCATCACAAAAAACACCTTGCGCAGGGGGCGTCCATAGATCCACTCCTTGGCGGTTACGATGAGCCAGAAACCCTCTCTTATCAAATCAACCTAAACTGTCCCATTGGCGCTGACGTCAGACAGTAGGGGGCGAAATCCCCCTCTCATGAGCGATTTTAGTTTTCTCGGCACGATGAGACTACCCCACTGGTGCAGGATGGTTAAAGTTTGTAGCCTGTGCAGGCGCTGAAGATGGTAGGCCGAACCGATGGTTGTCATTCTCTCATCCGCGGGTTTGATACCGCCTGACCAAATTCGATGCGGGGTGACCTCTCTCTAAGACCGGATGTTTGTCCCAAAGGGGGACCGAGGATTTCCCTATCCATGGCTTCCATCTCCAGCGCACTGCGCAGGCAGCTTGGACAACCGGTCAGGTGGCCAGGGGCGTCTTTTTGGCGCAATATCCCAGATAAACCCAGCCAGTTCTCGGGCGACTGCTGCCAATACGCAGGGCCGCGGTTTACCTGTCTGGCTCAAAGTACGATACCGTTTGCAAAGCCGGGTCTGGGCTTTCCAACCGATATCCTTGATGTGCTGTGGCAGATGCGCGGAACGTTTAAGATACGGATACCCTTCCTTGGTTGGATGACGGTATGACTACCCGGCTTCGACTAACATGGTGCGCGCCAGTGCATTGCCCGCCTTGGTCAATCGTCCCCTCCTGACCGTACTACCGCTGGAATGCTCGCTTGGAACGAGGCCTAGCCAGGACATGAGCTGACGGGGATTTTCGAACCGCGTGATATCGCCAATCTCGGCGACAACGGTCGCAGCGATGGTTGTGTTTACACCGCGCAAGGCGCGCAGGGCGTCTACCACTGGTGTAAAGTGCCGACCCGGGATTGCTGTTTCAATCGCTTGGTCCAACGTCGCAACCCGTTCCTCAGCTTGGTCAACGGCGCGTTTCATTTCCTCGAAGACCAACTGCTGATGGGGGAAGGGGAACCGCCGCAGCTCTGCTAGCCAACGACGGTGACGCTGCGTCCAGTATTTCCCACTTTCATATTGCAGGCCATGGCGCAGAAGAAAGCTGAGCAACTGCTGTTTGGCGATCTTTACCGCATCCATGGCCTGTTTGCGTGTGCGGATGAGATCCCGCATGGCTTCCTCTTCCTCATCGGGTGTCCAGATCGGGGTCAGCTCTCCGGCACGCCAAAGTCGTGCCAGCATCTCGGCATCCCGTCGATCAGCCTTCACCCGATCCCCGACCTTGCGCGGGATCATTGCAGGCGAGACTACCGCGCATTCGAAGCCTAGCTTCACCAAGTGCCGATGCAGACCATAGCCGCATGGGCCAGCTTCATAGCAAAACGATGGCATGTGCCCGTTCTTCACTAACGCCTTAGTCAATCGCAAAACAGCATTAGCCGAGTTGGCAATGATCCCGTGGAATCTGATCTCACCTTTTGCGCCCATCCTCAGCAACGGCCACTGCAATAGTATCCATGTGGACATCCAGCCCCACAAAAAGCGTTTTGTTCATTCGCGTGTTTCCTCCGCCGAACAAATCACGGGCACTGCGCTCGCCGCAAACGCTCATCTGGTCTAGGGATCTCGACTTCTAAACACCGCCGTTCGCTGCGCAGGCAATGAACACGAAAGATGCGGGAGAACCTGCCGTTCGCAACGATCATCGGGGTGTTGTCACGTCAACCCGTGATCCACATAGAGATTCTGGTTTTCGGATTTCAAGCGGCCTGTGTGGCAGCATTCCAAGCGTCAAATGCCTCGAGGCGGTGATTTCGGATTGTTAAGGCGGAGCGGCAGCGAGCTGGGACGCTGAAACAATTGCGGATTGCTGAATGAGTCGCCACGAACCTCTGGAACCCTCTAGAAGAGCGATGGCCCTGCATCGTCCGTTCGCGCTTTCGGAAAGGGAGCTGGCTGTTCTCGGCGCAATTTTTCAAGCCCTTGTGCGACCAATGATCCAACCCCGGCGCCACCTCACGCTTGGCGGCACCATATGAACGAAGTTTGTCCGTGATGATCCGCTTGGGAATGAAACCAAGACGCTTTATCAGGCGGCGCAATAGCCGTTTTGCCGCCCGTTTGTCCCGTTTCGATTGGAGGATTTCGTCCAATACCACGCCATGCTGATCGACTGCGCGCCAAAACCAATACTTACGACCTGAGATTCTCACGACAACTTCATCCAGATGCCAGATAACACCTGGGCGGTCCTGCCTCTGCCGCAGGTTTCGAGCTATCGCCGGCCCGAATTTGATCACCCAACGCCGGACAGTTTCGTAAGACACATCGATCCCGCGCTGTAAAAGCATCTCTTCAACTTCCCGCAGGCTCAGATTAAAGCGAAGGTACAGCCACACCACGTGCGCGATGATCTGAGGTGGAAACCGGTGGCGCTTGTAAATGATCGACGTTGAATTCATCGCAGTCACCTACGTCCAACTGTCAGCATGAGCAACCAAACGACAGTTAACGTGACAACACCCCAAAAAGGGGTAGGTCGCACGATATCATATGTCTATTCAAATATAGGGTAAAGGTATTTCCCAGGACAGCAAGCTAGCTCTACTATTCGGTGTGGAACGAATTGATTGGTCCTCGAGTGCTCGATCAAAAATTGTCAATTTTCGAAATAAATTCAGCCTGTTGCTTGCAGGGTGATCTTTTCGGACAATACAGGTCATCGGCGCCTTGTTTCTAGTTGAGGCTTTAACAACGCATATGGGTGATGCCAATGTCAATGCCCGCATTTATACCAACCAATTGAGTGCCTTAAAGCTATGAGTGTGATGCGCATTGAAGAGGCCTTTTTTGAAATCACATTCACTGCGGACCGTGCAGGTAAAGTAAAGCATATTGTCAAACGACCCTGCGAAGAGACCGCATTGGACCGCATCAGGGCGGCTTATCCTGGCCAAACCCTGGCGATCCATAACATCCGGAAACACGTTTGGGTGCGCGACACCAATTCCGTACGTCCTGATCGGCTGAAGGCCACTCCCCAAAACACGAGAAAGTAAGAGAAGACTTCTTCTGTAATGGGGCGGCCTCGTGCCAATGGGTTTCAGGCAAGCTTCAGGTTATGGCCGGGCACTTCTCTTTCCGCCAAGTCCAAGTTTCAGAGTCAAAGGGCTTTCTTTGGCTTTTTCAGTTGCGACGTTCACTTACAGTTCACAGGGTATTTCCGTTGCCAGACTTCTTTCTTCTGTCCGTAGTCAGTGCGTAACTGCCACTCTATGCCTGGTTCAAATTTGGTCCCGGGCGCCTATCTTTTCCTCATTGACGAGGCACGGATACGTGATCACCTCGGGGTGGACTTGTACCGTTTTTGTGCCGCTCCAAGTGCTCGTTTAAGCGACTTTCTGTCCGAAGGCGGCCGGGCTTTTCCAACCCAAGGCCGAGTGCTGACGGCGCGGATTGTAGAAGGATTTACTTGAAGATGGCCACCTCTGGTTCGCGCCTTGTCGGCCACGACCTGCGACAGATCAGTTCTGCCTTGATGGTTTTGAAGAAGGTCTCGACCGCTGCGTTGCCGTAGCAATTCCCGGTTCCGCTCATCGACGCCTGGAACCCATAGTGGCGCAGGATCTTCTGGTAGTCATGAGAACAGTATTGGGCGGATTCAACCGGTCGTCGCAACACCTCGCTGATGGGGGTGTAGATGACAAAAACAGGCAGACAAGAGTCTGAACGTTCGACCTGCGACAAATTGAACTCTCCAGGAAGGCCGCCAGTCTGGCAAAGTGAGAATCTATGCCTGTTCTGGCGTGCGGTTGCAGAGGGGCTATCGAGCGAGGATGCAGCCGTTGAAACAGGTATCTCTGCGCCCGTCGGAACACGCGATGGTTTCGGAGTTCTGGTGGAATGCCTCCCACACATCTTGCGCCATCGGCGCTCTTACCGAAGAACCGTAGCCTTTCCTTCGCAGAACGTAAGGAAATAGCTTTGGAGTGCGCGAGGAGCACAAGTGTCCGTGCCATCGCCCGGAAGCTTAAGAGATCGCCCGGCACGATCTCCCGAGAGATCAGGCGTAATTCGGCGACCCGGGGCGGAGATTTCGACTACCGTGCGATCAACGCGCAATGGCATGCTGATCGTACGGCTAAGCGGCCAAAATCGAGCAAGCTTGCGCTCAATCCCGCCCTGCGCGACTACGTGCAGGATCGGTTGTCTGGCCTCATCGCCACACCAGACGGCATCGCCTTCGATGGGCCTGTTGTGTTATGGAAAGGGCGGCGGGCGGTTCACTGGCAAAGCCTTCGCTGGTCGTCTGCCTGGAGCCCGGAACAGATCTCGCAAAGGCTGAAGGTGGACTTCCCAGAGGATACGACGATGTGCATCAGCCACGAAGCCATTTATTAGGCGCTCGATATTCAGGGGCGTGGTGCGTTGAAGCCAGAGCTCTCCGCGTGTCTACGGTCCGGTCGTGCTCTCAGATTGCCGTGCAAACGCGGACGCAATCGGGGCAAATCCTTCCTCACTGATGCGTTGATGATCAGCGATCGTCCGGCAGAGATCAGCGACAGAGCGGTTCCGGGCCATTGGGAGGGGGACCTCATTCTCGGCCTCGGTAGCTCTGCGATCGGTACGTTGGTCGAACGCACGACCCGCTTCACCATGCTCCTGCACCTGCCACGCATGAAGGGTCACGGGACAGGCAAACCAATCAAGAATGGGCCGGCCCTCGCCGGTCACGGCGCCGAAGCCGTTTGCGATGCCATCGCCGAGACGATCAGCAGCCTGCTTGCTCCACTGCGTCGCTCGCTGACCTGGGACCAAGGTGCAGAGATGGCCCAACACGCGCAACTACGGGTTGTTACCGGTCTCGAGATCTACTTCTGCGACCTTCAAAGCCTCTGGCAGCGTGGCAGCAATGAGAACACCAACGGTTTGCTCCGCCAGTACTTCCCAAAGGGCACGGATCTCAGCCAGCATGGTGCTGACGCGTTGAGCGCCGTCGCCCACGCGCTGAACACTCGCCCTCGCAAAACACTGAGTTGGCATACACCGGCAGAAACTCTCGACCGGTTGCTCAAAAAGGATATGATCGAAGATGTTGCGACGACCGGTTGAATCCGCCTTGGCTGCCACGATCAGTGCGATGAATGCAGCCCTTCGGCGGCTGTCGCAGAGCGATGGCCATGTTCAGTGCTCGGGTCGCCAGATCGCGCTTCGTGCGATTGCTGACAGCCCAGTCGATTACGCGCCGGGAGTGCAGGTCCAAGATCACTGCGAGAGACAACCATCCCTCTCGGATCCACACATAACTGATTTCACCAGCCCATTTTTGATTAAGTCGCTCCGCTTGGAGGTTCCGGCTCAGCAGGTTCGGCGCGATGTTGAAGGCGTGGTTACTGTCAGTCGTTAGCTTGTGTTTCTTCAACCTTTCAACACGAATGCCATTCTCTCGCCGAAGTTGTTCATTCTCACGGGCAAGATCAAAGTCATTGTCGGAGACAACATCCTTGTCGCGGTGCACCAAAATCCACTTATCCAGTGTCGATAGGTCAACACCCAGATCAGATGCCACCTGCTTGCGTGTCAGTTCGCTAGTCAGCGCAATCCGTACCGTATCATCGCGGAACTCGTCCGTCCGTTTCAGCCCCATAGTTCGTCTCCTTTGCCGCAATAAATGCTATCAAAGGAGCGGCATCAAACCGTGATATGTCGAAAAGATATCTGACACTACCTATGGTTCATGTACGAAAATGCCGCGCCTGATGGGATTTCGTTTTCCGCGTGAGATCATCGCTTATGCTGTCTGGGTTTACCATCGCTTTGCACTCAGCACTGCGAATGTTGAATATCTGCTCGCGAAACGCGGCGTGACGGTCAGTCGGGAAACGATCAGACAATGGGTCAACCGCTTTGGTGGCCATTTCGCGAACTGCATCAGGCGAAACCGACAAGTGGCATTTGGACGAAGTGATCATCCCGATCGCCGGTCGGAAATGCTGGCTGTGGCAAGCAGCGGATGCGAACGGAGATACTCTTGATATCCTCATCCAATCACGGCGGAGTGCCAAGGCAGCCCGGCGCTTTCTGAAGCGGCTGATTTCGCAATTCGGTGAACCTCGTGTCGTGATCACGGATAAGTTGCGAAGCTATTTCAAGCCGATCCGCAATCTTGCGCCGGATGCGGAACACCGAGCACACAAAGGGTTGAAAAATCGGATCAAAGGGTCACATTGACCCACTCGAAAGCGTGAAAAGCTCATAGGACGCTTCAAGTCGCTAAGGCAGACGCAAAGGTTCTTTTCTGCTCAAGACCAGATCAACACCATCTCTCGATCCCGTTGCGATCAACTCGCTACCGTCTCATACCGTCACGCCAGAACCGATGCTTTCGGCCTCTGGAACGGCCGCGCACTCGAAATGATCGCCTGATAGACGCAGACCAGACAGCCATCAGCCGCGTGTAAACAAGTTGGCAATGCCTAGGTTCTGGACCCATTAATTTGGTTGCCGCGATCTCAGCTGCGTGATTCAAGCCCCTGAGTTTCAGGGGGTGCTAATGAGCAATCTATTCTGGCTGACTGACGAACAGATGGAGCGTCTTCAGCCTTTCTTTCCGAAGAGCCATGGCAAGCCGAGGGTTGATGATCGGCGTGCTCTGAGTGGGATTATTTTGATCAATCGCAATGGGTTGAGGTGGTCCGGTGCGCCCCGTGAGTATGGGCCGCCAAAGACGCTGTACAACCGCTGGAAACGGTGGAGTGATATGGGTGTGTTCGCTCGCATCATGACCGGGCTGGCTGCGGAAGGAACCGATCATAAGACCATCATGATTGACGCTACCTACCTCAAAGCGCACCGCACAGCCTCCAGCCTGCGGTTGAAAAAAGGGGGTGCGGCAGGCTGATCCACTGACCGGCAGGCGCATCCAAAGGATGCTGCCGAGAGGGGGCGAACCAAGGGCGGCATGAATACGAAGTTGCACGCCATTACTGACGGCATCGGACGTCCGATCCGCTTCTTCATATCTGCGGGCAGGTCAGCGATTACACGGGGGCCAGAGCCTTGGTGAACAATCTTCCATCGGCTGACTGGCTGCTGGGAGATCGTGGCTATGACGCGGACTGGTTTCGCGAGGCCCTGATAGACAAGGGACTAAAGCTCTGTATCCCAGGTCGGAAGTCACGCGACAAACCTCTCCGATACGACAAACGTCGCTACAAACGACGCAACAGGATCGAGATTATGTTCGGACGCCTCAAGGACTGGCGGCGTGTCGCAACCCGCTATGACAGATCTCCCAAGGTCTTCCTGTCGGTCATCGCTCTCGCGGCTAACGTCCTATTCTGGCTGTAAATCAATGAGTCTGGAGCCTAAACCATCCCCTATCCAGCCAATTGACCTAAAAATTGAAGAGGGCTTCTATCTTGAAGCTTTGGTTTTGGACAAGATAGCCGAGTCCACTATAGTGGACTCGATCTAAGAAGATGCCCTCAATCGAATGTCCCAGACCCACCTTAACCAAAATTGTATCTTTTTCGGCGGAAGCGTCGGCTACGGTAAAGACATTGCCATGGACAAAGCGCCCGATCTTAACCGAATCCAAACCACCAAGAGTGCGACGCCAGCCGAAGCTGCCGTTGCGCAGGACTGCGTCACTGCTGCGATCTATAATCAAACCATACCTGGTTAAACCATAACTTGTTGGAAGTTGCGGTCCCTTAGAAACCTCAAACGCATCGCCGCTTTTCCACCAAAAAAGATTGGTAACGACATCCAAGGCTTTCCCATCAGAACTCAACAATATCTTGCTGTTATGGTATTCGAGTTTCCAGAAGCCATCGAAAGTACTACCACTCCTGTGTCTTGGCCCCCTAAAACTGTGCCACAGTTGGCTTAGTTTTGGAGACGGGATTGATGGCGCGGAAACGGTATTCGGACGAAGATATTCTGCGGCTTTTGCGCGAGATTGAGCTGGGCCTGGCATCTGGTTCGGATGTCGCGACGGCGTGCAGAACGGCTGGTGTCAGTGATGCGACCTATTACACATGGCGCAAGCGGTTTGGTGGGATGGGACGATCTGAGATGGCCAATCTGAAGGCGCTGCAGAAAGAGAATGATCGGCTCAAGAAAATCGTGGCTGAGCTTGAACTGGACAAACTCATTCTCAAGGAGAGCCTTGATTATCTAAAGCCAAAGGCCTGACGGCAGACCAGCTTCGTCAGGCCGTGGTCCACACCCGACAAAAGCTGGCAACCTCTGAACGGCGCACCTGTCGCGTGATTGGATTGGCGCGGAGCACGCTGCAATACCGCGCAGCGCCAAAGGATGATGAGGCGTTACGTCTGGCGATGATCCGATTGGCCAAACGGTATGGGCGCTACGGCTACCGCAAGGTCGCCGAGCTGCTGCGTGTCGAAGGCTGGGCAGTCAATCATAAAAGATCGAACGACTATGGCGCGAAGAAGGCTTGCAGCTCCCACAACGGCACAAGAAACGCAAACGGCTGTACCACAAGGACAGCTCGATCATCCGGCTCCGACCGCAACATCCCAATCACATCTGGAGCATTGACTTTGTCCACGACAAGCTGAGCAACGGACAGAGCTACAAGATGCTGACGGTGCTGGATGAGTATACCCGTGAGGCGCTCTGCGTAGCGGTCAAGCCGAAGATGAACAGCGCAGACGTGCTGGATGCGCTCTACCCACTCTTATTGCGGCACGGGAAGCCCGAACACATCCGTTCCGACAACGGCGCGGAGTTCATCGCAACGGCCCTGCAGACCTGGTTAAGAAAGGTGGGCATTAAGCCGATCCAAATCTACCCGGGATCACCTTGGGAGAATGGATACAACGAGCGCTTCAATGGCACTCTGCGCCGGGAAGTCCTCAACGCAGAATGGTTCCACACCACCAAACAGGCTCAGATCGTCATCAATACCTGGCTTAGACAGTACAATCGTGTCAGACCCCATCAGGCTCTAAACATGCGACCGCCCGTTCCAGAAACCTTGCTCAAAACTGGCCCATAGAATTGGGGCTGGACATCAGAATGGAACAGATTGCTGTCAGCGCGGTCAATTGCATTGAAGCGCTGCGACGGATGCGGACGATCAATTGTAGAGCCGCCCGGACGGCAACAAATAGACTGAATTCTTGGCGACTATTGGCCATTTTTGATAGCGAACTCGGGCAGAATTTTCTGTTAAAACTTATACGCATAATATTAGATATCCCCTACAAAAATCAGACACCGGTAAACAACGATCCAACTTAAACTTGAAACGCCACAGTGCAGAAACAGTTGCGCTCATTCCCCATCACTAAATCTCACTATTCGGATTGACATCCCCCCCCTGGGGGAGGGGGGGGATGAGTGAGTGGCGGGTGGACGTAAAGAAAATCCCTTCCAACGCGCCGGTACCCAAAGTTTAGGACTGGGTCGCTGAATTGAGAAATATCGATATACTATACATTGATAGACATTGGATATCGCTTAGCTTTGTCTCCAGAAAGGCGAAGTTAGACGACAGGGCGCTAATTCGTGGCAGGTCAAACTCTGGGTTTGGACATTTTGGGGTTGCGTAACGCGGCTAGAGAAAAATCCCCATCCACACCGCGTCACGCTGTAACAAAGGGAGCATGTTTAGGTTTCGGCCATATTGGGATTGAAAGCCAATACTGATGCACTAGTAAAGAATAGCCTTTAACTATCGCTGATAGGCATTCCGAAAGCCTGCCTAAACGTCTGGCGACCGGTTCTCATGGGCCAGAGGGGTATGTTGGCCTGGAGGCAGCAACAAGTAATGCCACCTCCGGTTCTTTTAGGCCTCATTCGGCTGCAATCACGTCTGGCTTGTCCATAGCGTAGCCTGATTGGATTGCAGTGAGAACGCGCAACACCTGGTCCTCTGACTCCGCCGGTAGAAACACGCGTAACTAGTACTGGTGGATCTCGGTGAAACAACCCAGTGACTTAAGCCAGGGCAGGCTGTCTTTCGAAGCTATGGAGAGTTCCAACCGTTGTTATCCGGCGACGCGGCGGCGTTTCAGGTTGAACCCACGTCCCAGATCGACCGCGCGATCCGTATCCATCACGATCCGTCCCCAACCCCTTGAATGTGCTTTTTTTCGTGTGGTATTTATTATCTTTATGTTTCAATCGCTTATGCGAGTGCATTTTTGACCGAGACGCCTGCTCTGCACACGTGCGCCGCCCTTCCGGGCCTTATGTCTCCAGAGACGGATTTTGGGAGCGCGGACAGGTTTTATAGGGAGTTTCGTTTTTTGGTGGATCGCCAAGTGGCACCCGAATCAAGAACGCACGCAGCCGCCCCGCGACGGGCTGGATGGGTTCAGAGATTGTGATGGCTTGCCTGGACCGGGCATTGCGGACCAAAGACCTAAAGGCCTAGCATCTGCTCCTGCGCGCCCCGATCGAGTGGCAGCTTCATGCGGAGCAGTTTCAAGGTGGTGAGATCTTCGGGCTGGGTGCCGTCCATGATGGCTTTCTGGATGTTGGGAGACAGGGTTGCCAGCACCAACCGGGTGCGGATGTAGGAACTGGATGCCATGTTGGCCTTGGCCAGTTCGGTCACGGAAGTCCCGTCTTTCATGGCCTGCACCCAAAGATGGGCTCTGGCGAGAGTGCGCTGCAGCGTTTGATCCGGGTCCGGTTGACGTTTCCCCATAATCAGTTTGGTTTCGACACCCCGGCGCTTGCAGGCAAACGGGCGTGTGAAGGTGAGGTGATCCACCGCCGTGTCAGGAACAGCGCTAGCAAGCACCGTTGCCAACGCAGTGGGGTCAATCTGCAGCCTTATCTGCCCCAGGGATATGCGCGCGTGGCTCAAGAGGGTGCTTAACCGTGCGTGCGCTGCCCGGTCGCCTTTGGCGACAGCTGGCGGACGGCCTCAACAACATCCGGCGGTGTTGCATTGCGCTGTCTGCGGCGGCGCTTTGGCAGGCGGATTTCCGTATGGGCGCCACCGGCCCAATGAACTAGCAAAACGATCTCGGAGGCATTATCATCAAGGTCTGCCACCACTTCTCGGATCACCGTGCGGACGATGCGCTTCTTAATCTTGGCATCGGTGACCGGCGCGAACCAGACGTGTTCGAGATCGGCTCCAAGGGTCGCCAAGTCTACCTCCGGCAGCGTAGTCCTGTTCGGGCTGAGCGCGTCATGGTGAACGATCTTGTTCTCGATCTCCTGAACCTGCTGAAGTGCCCGGTTCCACCGGGTTTCCAATTCGGCGGTCACGAGGCGGTTCTCGAGGTCGGACGCATCATACTGCCGGAAGGCCCGGTCAGCTGCGTATTTAGCCGCCTCCAAGTCACGGCTGAGCGCATCGCGAACCTGATCCCGCTGACGCGCCGCTTGCTTGGCGGCCGCCTCTGCGGCAGCGATGGCGCCCGGGCCGACTATCTGCAGGAGCGCGTGTTCAATGGTATCATCAAACCGCAATCCGCCGAAAGCGATGCAACGCGTTTCGCCGTTGTCCAACAGGCCGCGCCAGCAGGAGTAACGCGGGATATTATGCTTCTTACCGGTGTAGCGAACCGTCAGCTTGCAGCCACAGCGCCGACAGCGCAGCAGCCCGGCCAAAAGGGCAGAGCCATGTTTAGCCGCGTGTGCCGGTTCTGAGGGACGTTGTCGCTGGCCATTTTACGGATCGCCTCTGCCCGTTCCCAACTTACATAGCCTTCATGCGCGCCCGGCTTCAATGCCAGCCGATCGGCGCGGTCTTTCCTGCGACTGGTCGATGCTCCGAACCCCGCCTCTGCCCGGGTTTTTCCATAGGCATAAGCCCCTGCATAGGCCGGATTGACGATCATGCGATGAATGGTGGCATATGTCGGCCGCCGCTATACCACCTCACCCTGTTTGCGCAAGCTAGGCAGTTCAAGGTTATGTTCGAGGAACCACAGGAGAGCCTGTCGCGCGCTCCCCAATTCCGCGACCTTGGCCAAGACCAGCGAAATGGCTTTTTGCACGCGGCGGTCCGGGCCCTTCTCAAGCCGGTCCCCAGCTTTTACGAATCCTACCGGGGCAGCGACGACAAGTTCGCCGCGCCGGGCTTTCTCCTGGCGAGTGGCAAGAGACTGTTGTCTGAGAAGGTCGAGTTCGTATTCGTTCAGGCTACCCTTCAGGCCCAAAAGCAGCCGGTCATTGCCATCGCGCGGCGCATAAACCATTTCCTGGTCGATCAGCACCGTATCGACGACGCGGCACATTTCTATGAGATGCTGCCAGTCCCGGCTGTTGCGTGCAAAGCGGGACACCTCGCGCGCGGCGACGGCGCCGATCTTACCGAGACAAACATCGGCGATCATCCGGTCAAACCCTTCCCGCATGACGCCCCCGGCGGCAGAACGACCGAGATCGTCATCCACGGTCTTGATACGGCTCCAGCCTAAATCCGACAGCCGCTCCCGCATCGCGTATTGCAAGGTGCTGCTTTCCCGGTTGTACAGGACCTGGTGGGCCGATGACTGGCGGACGTAAAGGATCGCCTTAGCTCCAAATGCTGCGGGCCAATCTTCTCATGCTTCATGATCATTCCCCTCTTCTGCCGCGCCTGCGTGTTCCGCTATCAGACGCGCCATCAACCGTGTCAGCGTTTGCCGCGTGTCGTCGGGGAGGCTCTGCCAAAGCGGACTTCGTGTCGCAGGCGTGGACAGGGTGTCCGGGGACAGTTGGAGTTGCGTCGTCGTCATTTTGCGCAACATGGGCCAACCTCCGAATCTCATGTTCAGAGTCCAATGCTGCGTCAACGCGCGATGGGGAGTCGGATTTATTGAACGACCCACCGTTGATATCCCAAACAAGCCCCGCAAGAGCCTTCAGAGCGTCCATGTCAACATGCGCCGTATTGACCCCACGGCAGGCGGTACAAGCGGCCCGGTCAAACATCCATATTGGGACTTCAAGAAGCCGGTCCGACCGGCGGCCAGTTAGATTGCACCTAAGCACGGCTTCGCAGGATTTACCGATCACCTCATGGACATAAACCGATCGGCCAAACCAAGGATGCCATCGATAAAGAACCTCGCGCCGGTCGGTAATGTGGGTGTTCTGGCGTTCTGTTGCACAACAACGTCAGACCGCACAGCGCTCTGGGATTTGATCCCAATCTCTTCCTATCGCGCTTTTCCAGCCACGAAAACGTATCCCTTGGAACGTCCATCGACTGGCGCAATACCGACGAAGCTGTTGCGAATGCCTTTTTCAAAGCTAAGGGGGTTGAGGATTACGACATGCAGGCCCAATCGGCCGTGGACGAGCTGCACCAGTTCGCCGCCGCCAAAATCAAGGAAGTCGCCCAGGAAATCAGCTACACACACGAGCAGACACTCTCGCGTGGGCATGAAGATGATGGGCATAGTTTGTAGCTACTTTTTGTCTTTTATTGGCAACTGCCGGCATTTTTTGTGGAAATCGTGTGAGCCGCAGTTTATATATGAGTTGTGAAGTCGCTCTGCTGCACTGAACTGTCTCCGTATGGTGTGCGTTCCATGGGTTCACATGGATAGGTCAGCAGGGCGCACCCTTATCTGAATTCCCAAACGTCGTTGATGCAACCTGACCTTTCGAGCATGTTACGCCATTTAGCACCGTCGCGGCGGATGTCTGAATATGAACGCGCGATAGCTCCCGCGCACATGTCAGCAAGTTGAACAAGCGGATCTTTATGGGAGGCTCGGAAATCGAACTTCCTGATAGTCCCCTTTGGAAGCTCGCGCCTCATATAACCAACAAGTTCTTTCCTGAACCGTCTATCGCCAGTTCCATCAAGAACGACCTTTGCCCCTGTAAGTAAGCCGCTATCATGTTCGAACATCATTTTCGTGAAGTAATTGTAGAACCGGCGGGGTTTGGTTCTTAGATGGTGTGAAGTGATCGCGTCTTTCTGCACAACGACGGAGCGGCATTGGAAGTCCCAGGCTGCAGCGGCTTCAAAGAAAACATCTCGTGAAACATCCCGTGTTTTTGAAAACTTCCACTCCGGCTTCACACGTTCAGTACCCATGAGAGCTGTAATCTCATCGCCCGCGTGTTTTGATGCCGCCGCGTCTTTGAACGCCACGACTGATAAAACAAAGACCTGTGATGAACCTTTGTCCAGTTTGAATCCTGGATCTCCTGATTCATCGATGAACGCCAATGCTCCCACTGCCCGTCATTCCTCCGTCTAGCCGTGATCTCGCTGGCCCAATCGCGTTTCGGCGATATTTGCTAAGTAAAGCTTTGCCACCTTGAAGTGAAGGTGGTGTTTTAAAGGTCTTTTTTGTTCGATCTGGTGCCGCAAACGCCTATAAAATCAGAATTTCGACAATCTCTCGGTATCAAGAAGTCGATTGCGTTTGAGTGCGGAAAAGGTAGGCAACAAGACTTACCTTTCTGAGCGTGCCTCCCAGATCTATCCAGAGTACATCGATACTGAGGTGACCCGTATTTTTCGAAAACTCGCCGAAGAGAACCACGTTGGAGCCTGATATTGGTTGTACTATTAAGGTGCTCAACCTGAGCGACAAGAACCATGAATTCCTTGATTTCCCATTTAACAGTGAAAGTAACGATATGATCGAAGCAATCTTCGGCTTGGTCGGCGTAGTAATCGGCGGCTTACTGACTATCGCTAAGGATAGCTTCGCAGCTCGGCGGCGGCGTAAAGAAGAGGGTTCATATTCGGCAATCCGTCTCATTTGCATTTTGAACGAGTTTGCCGATGATTGTGTCGATGTCGTGCAAGATGATGGTACCAGTGAGGGTGTACCCGCCGGACGAACGGAGAGCGGTGAAGAATACTACGTCGCACAAGTGCGGCAGCCTACCCCTCCGGTTTACCCCGATGATATTGCTTGGCGCAGTTTACCGGAAACGCTGATGCACCAAATTTTGGGTCTACCCAATAAGGCGAGAACAACAGATCGCTACATCGACGGTATATCCAAATACGTCGCGGACTGGCCTGACTACTCAGATTTTTTTGATGCGCGGCAGGAAGGGTATGCAAAGCTAGGCCATGAAGCGTTGAGCTTAGTTGAGCAGCTTGCAAAAAGATTTCACATCACTGCGACACACAAAGCCGAGTTTGGTGACGAATGGGACCCCAAGGAACTGTTGGCTGAAAAGATTTCACATTTTGAAGATCAGAGAGCTAAATCGAAACAGCGCACTAAACAGCAAGGTGAAAATCTGTTTCCGAATTAGGAAGTCATTATGAACTACGAGAAATTCCTTTCGTCCTCCACGTCGACGCAAAAACGGTCTCTGCAAACATCGCTGCAAAGGTTGTCTAATCAGGCGAAAGGTCCAGTAACCGTAGGTTCGCGACGCGCTGCGTAGAGAAGCAGTGATAGCGTTGCAACGCGACGAATCTACAATTTGTAGTAGTCGAGCGTTGAATCCTGCGACGACTATTCCCATTTGTAATAACCTGCCCCCCGAAACTTTCCTCGTTGTGATGTAGAGTTTGCTCAACCTCTTGAAGGAGCGAACGAATGCGAAAGAGCCGTTTCACGGAAGCCCAGATCATTGGGATGATCAAAGAACAGGAAGCCGGGATGCCGACTGCGGAGGTGTGCCGCAAGCACGGTCTCAGCCAGGGCACGTTTTACAAATACAAATCGAAGTATGGCGGCATGGAGGTGTCTGACGTCGCGAAGCTGAGAGCGATGGAGGACGAGAATGCCAAGCTCAAGCGGCTGCTGGCCGACGCCATGCTGGAAAACGTGGTGCTGAAGGATCTTTTGGGAAAGAACTGACGCCGCCGAATGAGCGGCGAGAGGCAGCGCGCAGGGCGATGCGGGATCATGATATCTCGCAACGCCGGGCCTGCCGACTTGTCGGTGTCGATCCGAAGACGGTCCGGCGTGAACGCCCGCCGGACAATCCCGAGATACGCAAGGAGATGAAGGCTGTCGCTGCCAGGACCAACCGGAACATCCTTGCAGCGTCGGATGCTGGCGTAATTGGCAGACCCACAGAGGATTTGGCTGTCTGATAAATGTCTGCAAGCAAACGTTCTTTTGAGACTTTGCGCCCAACAACCTCCCGGGCGTCGGCAATGAAAGCCTCTTGGCTCATTGCTGAGATAAAGTGCGGTGAAGGATAGCGTTCGAGAGAGGCAAAGAACCAATCGCTGCGCGAGCTGCGATGAAAGCGTTCTGCCTCGGGCCAATATAGCGGCAGATAATGGGTCAGGATGCGATGCCACAACTCGGTCTTCGAACGCGAGACGATGTCGTGCGTCTTTGACAGTTCCTGCAGATCGTTTGTGCCGCACAGCATTGGGTCGTGATAGAACTGCTCGTTCCCGATCTGCATCATGTGCAGGATGACTTGTGCATCCTTTGGGTCGTTCTTATCCCAACTGTTGTTCAAGGCTTCACGGGTGACCATGTCGCCGGATTTCATGTAGATCTGATCAAATTGCCGTATCGGTTGTGGTCGGTTTTGAACCACGTCCGAGACAGCATTCATTGCTTTCCTGAGGTCGATTTCGCTCATCGGCCGTCCCCAAATCTAAGTCCTGCTAGTAGTGTAGCTCTCCGGAAAGCCCGTGCCTTCTTCAATTCCAACAAAGATCGGCATGCTACATCGGCAAAAAAATCACTAGTATGGATCATAAGTAGCTGATATTACGTTAAACAGCAATAGGCAAAGATCGGCATGAAAAATATCGAAACACCGGCACGCATTGAGCCGTGCGGCATTGAAGAAGCCATTCCTGTAGCGCTTTCGGATCTAGCTCTCGAGGTGCGCGCAGCTTCCTTAGAGTTGGGTAGAGGTCTACATGCAGACGGCATAGCCGAGTTGCGTACAATGACCCAAATTATGAACTCTTACTATTCAAACTTGATCGAAGGCCACAACACTAAACCAGCCGACATCCAGCGCGCATTGGAAGGCCAACAGGTTGCAGAGCAGGATAGGCCACTGGCCGAAGAAGCGGCGGCGCACGTTAAGGTACAAGCCTGGATTGATGGGCTGGCCGAGAGGCAAGAGCTTCCCAGTCCCACTTCCGTTGATTTTATTCGCGAGATTCATCACCGCTTCTACTCGTTAATGCCATCAGAATTTAGAATGGTGGAGCATCGGGGTCGACGCATGGAGATCGTGCCTGGTGCGTTTCGGAGCATCGATCAAGAGGTAACCGTCGGTCGACACCAGCCCCCTTCGGCTGACAGGCTGGACGATTTTATGAACTACTTCTCTTGGCGCTACTACGGTCTCACACGCGGAGCGACTGGTCGTGTCCTTGCGATCGCGTGGGCGCACCATAGGCTCAACTACATCCATCCATTTCTGGATGGGAATGGCAGAGTCAGCCGACTTATGTCTCACGCGATGTGCCATCATGCCGGAATTGCAAGCGGCGGTATGTGGTCCATTAGTAGAGGGCTCGCTCGAGGTCTAAACGACCGTGGTGAATACAAGCTTCGGATGGACGCCACTGACAGTCCGCGCCGAGGCGAAAGAGACGGTCGAGGTAACCTTTCGTTGGCGGCCCTCACGCAGTTCACGGCTTGGTTCTTGACCGTCATTCTCGACCAAATTCAGTTTACAACCGCAGTTTTTGATCTAAAGGAACTCAAACCGAGGTACTTGTCGCTGGTAAGAGACAGGCATCCAACAGACGCAAGGCTGCAACGTTTGATAGAACATGTCTTAGACTTTGGCGGCTTGGCTCGAGGCGACGCTCAATTTGTTTTGGGAGTCAGCGAACGGGCGGCCCGCTCAGACCTTTCGAAGGCGGTTGCTGAGGGCTATTTGGCATCCGCTACGCCGAAAGGACCAGTACGTATTGCTTTTCCTTTAGCATACCGTGAGCGCCTTTTCCCAAACCTATTTTCTCACGAAGAGATTCAAGTCCCAAGACCTCCCGCTTTGCCTAACATATGACAATTGGGCGTTGCTCTTCGGTGATGGATCGAGATATCCGATTGCCCGACATGCAATCTGGAATAGTATCAACCTGATGGCTTCAGTTAGAGATTGATCATCTAAGTCAATACGGGAGAAAGCACTATGCCACTTTCGAAAATAGGGTCAGGCTTCGGTAGAACCTGCACGATGTTATTGAAAGCGTGAGCGTCCGACTGACCCGCACTGCCGGAAGTGGCTACGGCCAGATACTGTCCAGTTATGAGATAAAGGACAGTAACGAGCCCGTCCAGTGCCGCCACCCCAATCCGAGTCTTAAGGATAAACCTCTCAATCCGAGTTGCAATTTTCTGATGCAAATTTAGGAGTTTCAATGCTACCATCAGACCGTTGAGCATCGGAGAATTCCACAGAGATTACCCATGGGCTTGATGGTGCGAACTTCCCATCTGGCCAGACCGTTACGTAAGCGGTGCGCCGATCACACGTCTGCGGTGTAATTCCAAGGCATCAAGCTGCCAATGTTGGACTGTTTGTGCCCGTTTGCGATTGCGGCCAGGGTTTGGGTGAGCCAGGCGTGCGGATCGACATTGTTCAATTTGCAGGTCTCGATCATCGATGCGAGGATGGCCCAGTTCTGAGCTCCGGCCTCATGCCCAGCGAAGAGGGCATTCTTTCGGTTCAAGGCAATAGGGCGGATTGTGCGCTCGACGCTGTTGGAATCCAGTTCCACGCGCCCGTCGCCCAGGAATACGGTCAGACCATCCCAGTGTTTGGCAATGTAGCTCAGGGCCTCACCGATGGGTGACTTGGCGGAGACACGAGCGCGCTGTTCCCGAAGCCAATTTTCCATCTGATCGATGATCGGTTTTGAACGTTCCTGCCGCGCTGCCGCTCGGATTTCGGGGGCGTTGCCCCTGATTTCCTTTTCGATGCGGTAGAGTTCCCGTATTTGTCCGATGCCTTCATCGGCAAACCACCGGCTCCGGAATCCATCGTTCAGATGGACCAAAGGCCGATCATGCACTAACAATCAAGTTGGAC
Organism: Ruegeria sp. B1; assembly: GCF_056535885.1. Taxonomy (NCBI): domain Bacteria; kingdom Pseudomonadati; phylum Pseudomonadota; class Alphaproteobacteria; order Rhodobacterales; family Roseobacteraceae; genus Ruegeria; species Ruegeria sp. B1. Next base: position 83,232 of record NZ_JBQFJA010000002.1, read on the forward strand.
CACTCAGGTGGGGCTGATCACCACATTACAGGCACGCAATGGTCCACCCGAAAGTACATGAACCCACTATTCGCGGACCAAACCCAAGGAGCCGATGTCGCGTGAAAACCAAATGTGCGAAAGATCTTTGACACTAGCCTTTAAAACTTACACTCGCTTAAAGCTGTTCGAACGGCTTCAATCACCTCTTTCACGGAGCGGGGAACTAACGTGTCGTAGGTGTGAACAGCGTATATTGGTGTCGGGTTGGGTAGTAATAGCTCACACAGTCGCACCAGTGATCTTTCTTCGATTTCCTGTGCGACACGAATGTCAGGTAGCAATGCGACCCCCAATCCTTCGCGAGTGCAAGCGGCAATGGCATCAAGCGTGTTGCAGCAAAAACTTGGATTGAATTTCAAGGTAACGGTTTTCATGCGATCTTTGGTGGGAATAGTATGGATTACAGCTGACGGCTCTCGCACATGCGCGATGTAAGGCAGGCCTTGGACCCATTTTGCAAACTCAGGTGTGTCCGAACGCGGCGCGTTGGCCATGAGCGAAGGGGCGACACACAGGATGTCTCGTAGCGACCCTATTTTGCGGACGCGAAGGTTACTATCACGCAAAACACCTACCGTAATTGCGATATCAATCCCCTCTGCGATCAAATCCAACCTGGCGTCATCTGCAATCACCGTCGGCTCAAGTTCTGGAAACTGGTGCATAACCTTGGCCATTGCTGGGGCAATGATCGGCGCCATCAGGGCATGGGGAGCGGTGATTTTGATTGGACCGGACGGTACCGCGCCATACGCTTCCATCTCAGTTTCCGCTTGCTTTGCCAACGCGAGCACCTCTTTGCATCGCCGGTAATACCGCTCTCCTGCTGGGGTTAGCGACAGGTGCCGCGTCGTGCGCACTGCCAATTTGATGCCCAATTGTGCTTCCAGCTTTTTCAAGCTCTGGCTGACTGCTGACTTTGCCAAGTTCAACTCATCCGCTGCCCGGGTGATCGAACCCGTTTCGACAATAGTGACAAAGTTTAAAGGTAGTGTTGAGAGCACGACTATTTGTTCTCTAACATTGAACAGTGATTTCATTTTTGGCCGCTTTTTGAACCAACGTAAATACCCCAAGTACGGCTCAGCGACGAAATGCAAACAAATAAAAGTAGAGATTGTAAAATGAAAAAAGCTACGTGCCCCATGCTTGACGCAACACTGACCACAAGTGTGTCCGCACAATCCCTGACTTCAGATCCAGCCACAAGTGCGGCGCGTGAAACGGCGCTTAGTATCGCTGTTGCCGAAGGTAGCCTTGCATGGCGCAATGCTTTCAACGCGGGAGACGCGGCTGGCGCAGCTGAAGTGTACGAAGAAGATGCGATTATGGTAGTTAAGCCATTCGGCACCTTTGAAGGCCGCGAAGCGATCCAAGCTTTTTGGGCTGACATAATTGCGAAAGGTTTCAATGACGTAGTTTATGTCAATACAACAACCCATGTTATTGATCAAACACTGACCGCCGCCAGCGTTTCCGCAGATTGGAAAATGAACAACGCCAAAGGCATCATTATAGACGAGTTGTGGGTATTGCAGCCTGATGGGACAGCCCTGATACGCGAAGGCCATTTCGAAATCACTCAGTAAAGCTCCAAGGCTCGAGAAAATGGCAGGTCCATGGCACATCAAAAATCTCACTCTGCGCCCCGCAGATGCTGACGTACAACAAAGGTTCTATTGCGTTTACAACTGAGGGCAGAATAGTACGTCTCTCATGAGCGTTTGTGGATGTCTCGGCATGAGGAGATTACCCCACTGGCACGGGTGGTCAAAGTCTGTAACCATTACAGGGGTATTGCCAATTTGTTTTGGCGGAGAGATTTCGCTATGTCGCGCGTATGTACATCCCTACGATTATGCCACGCCTGAAGGGTGGTTTTCGCTTTCCTCGAGAGATCATAGCCGATGCGGTTTTGGCTTATACTATCGCTTTGCGTTGAGCACAGCTAACGTCGAGGATCTGTTGGCTGCTACGGGCGTGATCGTCAGCCGGGAAACCGTCCGGCTTTGGGTCAGTCGTTTCGGTCAACACTTTGCAGGTTACATCCGCCGAGACCGTCCGCAGCCACAAGACAAGTGTCACATGGACGAAGTCGCGATTTTGATCCGCGGCAAGAAGCATTGGCTGTGATGCGCGCTCGCCGCAAATGGCGATGTGTTCGACATTCTCCTGCAAACGCGACGATACGCCAAAGTCGCAAAGCGCTTCTTCAAAGGGCTAGCTGCGCAATTTGGCAAACTCAGGGTCGTCATCACCGACAAATTGCGCGTCTACATCAATTCGATCAAAACATTGCACCGCACGCTGACCATCACGCTCACAAAGGTCTAAACAACGCAATCGAAGTATCACACCGACCGACTCGAAAACGAGAGAAGATAATGGGTCGGTTCTGATCCCCCCGGCATGCTCAGTTCGCATGGGCTTTGATGGATTGACCGCCCCCCGATGGCATCAACGTTCCAAGGTGGGTCTGCGATGATCCATAAAGGAGGGCGGTCATGTCACAGATTATCACGGTTGGAGTTGATCTGGCGAAGAATGTGTTTCAGGTGCACGGTTCAGATGATGAAAGCTAGCCAGTGCTGAGAAAGAAACTGCGGCGAGCGCAGGTACTGGAGTTTTTCGAGGTGCTGCCATCTTGCGTCGTTGCGATCGAGGCCTGTGGCGGCGCTCATTTCTGGGGCCGCGAAACCGGCAAACCGGGTTATGATGTCCGGGTAATCCCACCGACCTGCGTCAGGCCCTTCGTCAAGCGCCAGAAGAACGATACTGCAGACGCCATCTGCGAAGCAGCGATGCGTCCGACAATGTGCTTCGTGCCGGTGAAGAGCTAAGAGACGCAGAGTGCTGCGATGGTGTTCCGTGTGCGCGAGTTTGTGATCCGGCAGCGGACCCAGGCCATCAATGCCCTGCATGGCCATTTGAGCGGATTCGGGTAGATCGTGTCGCAATGAGCCGCAAATGCATCGAAGCTGGCTGCGATTATCGAAGATCCCGAAAGCGGTCTGCCAGCCGATGCCATCCGCACGCTCCAGGTTCTGATCACCACACTAACCCAGCTTCAGGCTGAGATCGCCCGTCGTGCCAAGTAGAACAAAACGGTGCGGATCCTCTGGGCACTGATGGCCCGGGGTGGCGTTTACCAGTCTCCGGCCGCGCTGGCATAAGGCTGCTGTAGGTTGCGAGGACGTCGGAGCGCAGGAGGGCGAGGAGCAGTTTGGCGCAACAGTCGTGAGACAGGATCGGGAGAACCAGTGTGCAACAGAGTGCCATTGAGCACGCGGCTTTGATCTGGCCCCGATTTTCGAACACAGTACATGGTGTGATTGCGGCGGTCGCTCTCCGATGGCGAACACGGTCCAGTATGCTGGCCTCACGAGATAAATGTCGTAAGGAGAACTACCTATGCAACACTATGCTGGTTTGGATGTATCGCTAAAAGAGATTTCGATTTGTGTCGTGGACAAGGAGGTCTCTATCACCGGAATTGATTGCGCATGAAAGCGGTCAGTTGTCGATCTGGTTGCAGCGCGGGCTGGGTCAGTAGGAGCTTCCGGTCGTTTGCATTGATACACGCAGGGCGCACAAAGGCCTGTCGGCCCGCCCCAACAAGTCCGACGCGGTGGACGTGGAAGGTCTTGCGCAACTTACGCGCACGGGCTGGTTCACACCGGTCCACTTCCGTATTGAAGGCTCGTATCATTTGCGCGCTCTGGTTAGCGCTCGCGCACAATTGATCGATCTGCGCAAAGACCTCGAAGGACATATTCGGGGAGTTCTGAAGACCTTCGGGATACGCCTGAGAGGAATTGGGAAAGGCCGTCAGCGGCAGGGCTTTCGAGTCCAACTCGCCGCCGCAGGCGAGCGGGACCCTATTTTGCGAGTGATCGCCGACGGCTTCATCGCGGCTCATGCAACCCTTTGCCAAGCTGCGGCGGAACTGGTGGTTTGCCCAAATTCGCGTGGGTTGGTGCGCAATTCAGTGAACGAGGGACTAAATCTTGCTCAGAAACCAAATAGCTGCTTTATCGTAGCTGGACAAAGCTAAAGGATAAACGATGCCGATAGACATTAAGAGTCTAAATGCCGCTGAACTAAAAGAACTCGCTAAGCAGATTGAAAAGCGCGTAGTGGAAGTTGAAAAAGAGACGCTGAAAACAGCGCTGAAGGAAATGCATGCCATTGCCGACAAGCTGGGGGTCAGTTTTGAAGCTGTGATTGCAATGCACCGCGGCAAGGATCGAAAGTCAACGAAGAAATCCACTGCCAAATACGTCAATCCCGATAATCGTTCGCAAACCTGGACTGGTCGTGGTCGTCAACCACTGTGGATTAAAGAAGCGCTTAACGCTGGAAAGTCCATTGATGATTTGAGAGTGTAAGATCAGTTTAAGGGCGTTGGGGAATTGAATACTGAGAGACCTAAGTCGGCGGTTGAGATCAGCAAACAACATCCTAGTCCGGCGTACTACCTCATGTGTAGTGGTTCCGATGTGATCTGACAGTTGGCCGATTTCCGGCGGTGTGTGTCAGGTCAAGTTTGGTTCAGGAACTTTTCCTTCCAGATATCTTTGCCCTCGATCATGGTCTGGAACGGCGTTCTGGCGCAACACATTTTGCCTTGATGAGTGCGCTCGTTGTTGTAGTGGAGCAGCCATTCATCGAGATCGGCCTGCAATGCATCGATGCTGTCATAGAGTTTCTTGCGGAACGCGACCTGGTAGAACTCCTGCAACATTGTCTTGTAGAAGCGCTCGCAGATGCCGTTGGCCTGCGGTGATTTCACCTTAGTCTTGGCGTGGTCGATGTCATTGATCGCCAGGAAGAGTTGGAAATCGTGTTTGTCGACGCGCACGCAGTATTCCGTCCCGCGATCTGTCATGATCCGCAGTACCGGCAGGTCGTGCTCATCATAGCATGGCAGCACCCGGTTATTGCGCAGGTCGGCGGCGGTTATCAGTGTTTTGGTGGTGTAGAACTTGGCATGCGCCACCTTGCAATAGGTGTCGACATAGGTCTGCTGGTAGACCCGTCCAACACCCTTGAGCGTGCCGACATAGAAGGTGTCCTGCGGGGCAGGATGACGGCATGAGCGCCGCGCGCCGCCATCGCGGCGTGACACTTGCGGGTATCATGGGCACCATCTGCGGTCACCGACCTGATGTCTTGGTCGGGTAGGATTGGTTCAACAGCTCTGGCAACATGAGAGCATCCACTGCCCGGCAGGCGCATCCGCAGGATGCTGCCGAGAGGGGTCGACATTGCTGGTTGTCACTTCCACAGTCACCGCAAACGTTTCTTCATCGACCCAATATGCATCTTGCGCCAGACCCGTCGTTTGGGGCCAACGTGTTTGCGGGCGTTCCACTCGCCTCCCCCTCGGATTTGATGCCGGTGCTATCAATCAGCAAATTCAGCGGGCCGGTCCCATTATGATAGGGCAAGCTCACGCTCAGTACCTTTTGACGACGGCTCAATGAACTGAACTCCGGTACTTCCCAGTCCAGTCCGGCCAATTGCAAAAGGCTTTTCACAAACCCCGTGATCTGCCGCAGCGGCAGCCCGAATAGTACCTTGATCGCAAGACAGGTCTGGATCGCGGAATTGCTGAAATGCTGCTGGCGGCCGCGTCGGCCGCACCCAATTCATGTCTGAGTCAAACCAAACCGACAATGACTCGCCTTGTTTCAGAGCGTTGTTGTAAGATGGCCAGTTTCTGGCCTTGTACTTCGCAAGGATTCAACTGCTTATGCCTTCCAGCTATCATGCCGGGTTCAAGCGGTGAATCCTTGGCCTCGATTTGTGCAACAAAATCACCAGAGCTTTATCACGAGCTTTCGGGCGACGGCGATGATGGCCTTCTACCTTGGCCTATAGGTCGCGCCAGATCAATTGCATTGCCACTTCAAATAGAGTGCCGCGACATTCCGTCTTTTTGCGGTTAAGTACAGGCCGAGGGGCAAGAAAATTACGATAGTTTTCAGCTATTTAACAATACTTAATCAGTATTGGCTTTCGAGATCAATATGACCGATCTTCATCCAAACTCCTCAGACACAATACGCATGCGTTGCGATCACGAAATGGATTTAACCAGAATAACTCAGACTATGCGTTTGCGCTTTAGCCGTTTTTGGTTTTCGTTCTGTGCAGCTCTGGGGTTGGCAACGTTTGCACTCACCATGGCAATGCTTTTTCCGTTACGGGCTTCAGCCGTCAGTCATGAAGGCGGGCCAATTGAAACGGTTTCCGCCGCTGCGCTTTTTGCGGCTGGGATGGCTGCGCTGTATCGCTTTCCCGGGCTCAACCGGATGTATATTGGACTAGTCTGTCTGCTCTTGGCGGAGCGAGAGTTGGACGCCGGAATTTACCCGATAGGCAGCACACGCTATTGGGTGCTGAGCAATTTTGACACGTTGCTTGACATGGCGGTTTTGCAGGTTGCGTTAGCGGTTTTGGTGATGGGTGGATTTGTTCGGCACGGGATGCCCAATACACTTTGGGCCCTGAAATTGCGCGCGCCTTTCCTGCAGGTGTTCGTCTTCGCAGGCCTGTCAGCATGTATTGCTCAGGTAGTGGAAGAGGTGTCCGGTGTTTACGCTGCCGATCTGTCGGATGTTGTGATGGTTCGTCTGTTCGTTTTGGAAGAAATGTTGGAAATGTTATTTGCGGTTGGCGTGTTGATCGCTGTCCTAATCGGATGGCCAAAAACGCATTTCCAGAAGAGGCTTAACGGGACATGATGCAAACTTTTAACCGAAGTTGGTAAGGCCTTGTCGCGTTGGACCAACTGGATGCAAGGCCGACGTGTTCACATCTCAGTTGAACATTGCCTTGGTGTAACTTGACCCAACAAGCAGAGTTCAAGCCTGCCAGAGCGATGACAAAATAGCTAGAGTAAAGGACGATTGTAAAGGCGACAAACTATGAAGCGGCTGACTATCTCAACACCCCAAAATTTAATCAAGCCTATCTTGAGTCGGCATTCGAAACGAATAGTGCGGCTTTGATTTCAGGAGCGGATGTGTAGCAGACTCTTGTTCCCGATTGACTGGCGTACAAAAGCCGTATGGTACGGCTACCTCGGATACGTGATCGTTTGCCGATCAATCGTTTGGTTTAAGAACCCACGGTACAACGCCCACGCAAAGCGGATCCCCCAACGATGGGAAAGTATGAGCGTTCAACAACATCGAAACCAACCTCACGTACTGTATTTTGGCGCGCTTCGATCGACACATAAAGGTTGTCGTGATCTTCTTTGGTTACAAAGCTATCGCTGCGGACCCAATCGGCCCCCAGAACGGTCTAACTAGGTCGCACTGCGTCTGCCAGATGGCTGAAGCAGGCGCTGTATCCAGCCCAATTTGGGGCTAACCTTTCGACCACTGCGCGTTACACGCGGGTTGCCACGACGACAATCGCGAAGACGCAGAGCCTGCGTTCGATCGCCTCAGTCTGGAAGTGGTGCCGCCTGCTGAGGGACGTGCAAGGCGCCCGGCCGCGGAGGTTGCAGGTGTTTTCCGCCGCTATGACGAGGCGTGGCGACAGGGTCATGACGGTCATCTGCCCATGTCGAGCGCTGGGTGATGAGCGCGATTGAGCTGTGCAGGCTAGCTGCGCTTGGCGGCCATGTCGAGGGCTACCGGTCCGGGTGTTGTAGCGCCTGTTCAGACGGCTGTTTTTGGAAGTATTGCGCGCCGCCTTCGATGTTGAACAAGTGCAGTGCTTCGGCGAGATTGAAGGATTGGCTGACCAGCAGGCCCTTGCTCGTCTTCTGACTACTGCAGGTCGCTGCGACCGGGTCGTTTATGCCAAGCCACCCTTTGACGGCCGGAACAGGTGCTGGCCTATCTCAGCAGTTACACCTATCAGGTTGCCATCGCCGACTCCCGCCTGATCAGCATGGAGGACGGCAGGGTGACCTTCCGTTGGCGCGACTATCGTCGTGGCCGCAGGACCAGACGGATGACCGTCGACGCCGGTGAGTTCATCCGACGTTTCCTCCTGCATACCCTGCCGGACGGCATTTATCGGATCCGTCACTACGGCTTTCTCGTAAACGGACAGCGCGCTGTCCGTCTCACAGCCTGCCGGGCGCTGCTGGCTGCCGGGACATCGGAGACAGCCGACCGCGTCCGACTCGCAACAAGCCCAGAATCTGTTTCACGTCCTTGCCCCTGCTGCGGCTGGCCGATGGTCACACTCGCCGTCTGGTATCATGGTCAGGCACCACCCACCGGACCGTTCTGGAATGACAGCTCATGAGTACTCGAGACAAAACACCGCCACGCGATCCGCAGCCGATCCGCGCGAGGACCGGAAAGATGGTCTGCGGGCCAAGACCCCGATTATGCCGGTCCTGATCGCTACGCGAGACCACAGGCCCGCAAACCGGTCCGGTTCAGCGGTCCCCCGCGACCAGCCATGGCTCCATCAGCCGACTGTTCGGCACCATTCATCCGCACGTACACCCTCTTGGTTACAACGCAGGTCAAGGCCAGAGACACAATCCCCATAGCGCAAAACCGGCCCGAGGGTTTGTTCAATCCGGCTTCAGTGAGGTCCGCCCGACACCTGTGCGGTGGCATTGGCGTTCTGCCCGCGAACCTCAAAGAACCCTCCAGATTCTCAGCGGGCCATTGACGTGATTCAAGCTGGTCTCTGCAATGGAGACCAACTTGGCGCGAAAACTGATGTCGAACGAGGAGTGGGCGTTATTTCAGCGCTTTATCTTGGGTGTCCGCGCCCCGAACGGACGCAGAACCACTAACCACCGCCTTGTTTTAGGTGGGATACTCTGGATCGAACGCACCGGATCACCCTGGCGAGACTTGCCCGAAGAGCTCGGGAAATTATCGAGTGTCTAGCGACAGTTCCGGCACTGGACATCCGCGGGGCTCTGGGGACAAACTCTGGAAGCCTTGACCGAGAGCAGCATCGTTCCTGACACCCTTCAAATGGTCGACAGCACTGTGGTTTATGCCCATCATCAGACAGCGGGCGCAAAAGGGGGGGCTTCGGCAACAGGGTTTTGGCCGCTCAAAACGCGGCTTCGTGGCCAAAATCCATCTCCGGGTGAATGCGGCCGGTCTGCCGATGAGAACTGACATCACACTCAAGGAACTGGCCGCTGCGCTGGCCGAGACATATGGGGTAGAGGTGCAGTTCTCCTCGCTGCACCGCGCTCTCGAACGCGCGGGGTTGTCATGTAAAAAAGATTGATCGCAGCGGAACGTGATCGGCCTGCGCTGCATGAAGTCCGTCGAGACTGGATAGTGCGTCGTCAGCCCCGGATGAGTCAGGAACCGCACAGGCTGGTCTTCATCGACGAGACGGCCGTGTCAAAACAAACCCCACGCGGCTTCGGGGGCGGACGCCTTTCGGAGAACGGCTCTACGGCACCGCACTCTTCGGCAAATGGCACGCAGACCTTTATCGCTGACCTGACGCAGGACGCCCTGATCGCGCCCTGGGTGATCGACGGCGACATGAACAGGCCTGCTTTCTACATCTACGTTGAAACACAGCTGGTCGGGGTGCTCGATTCCAGAACTGTTGTCATCCTCAACAACCTGTCGACCCCAAAAAGCCCTCGCGCCGCGCAAGCCCTGCGAAGGCGCGGATTCTAGTGCTTGTTCCTGCCCGCCTACAGCCCGGATCTCAATCCGATCGAAACACAATAGTCGCGTGAAAGGGGCGCAGGCTGCGATTTGGAGCGCCACTCAAGTTCCAGTAGCTTCAACACACTGTGACTGCCGCCGAGCTTAAACGTTCTCAAAAACAGAAATTGCAGAAGTTAAGAAACCAGCCAAATCAAGCCCGCAAGCTGAGCGTTTTTTACCTCTGCACACGTTAGTTGTTGATTTTGATAATGCCAAGTTGTCGTTTTGTCGCCAAAAGGTTGTAATAACAGATGCTGTTTGCCACGAGGAATAGGCGCGGTGATGCATCAAAATGCGATTCGCAAACTGTCTCGCATCGCACGAAACTGTTATATACACTTGGCTTTGTCAGATGCTATCTAAATGCCAGACCGCCTATTAAAATCCTAAACGCCCTTATCGCTTGCTGTGCGGATGGCGTCTGCACAAGACACTTAAGATAGATCTAACCATAGATTTTATATATTAAAATATATAAATTTAGTATTAAAAATTACATTAATGCCGGTGCTATGATCAAGAGTATCAGCAGCGTAAGGCGGAAGTAACCTCTAATACCTCGTAACCGCCGCCTGGTGAAGCTCATGGGCGCCGAAAGGGGGCTCTCCGATGCAGTCAGGGTCGTTGGTCCCTGGCTGCATTGGGCGAAAGGTAAATTGATACACAGATCGTGAATTTACTAGTCCCGAAAATCAGGAAAATTCATTTCAAACAAAATGCGCATTGCTTGCAATCTGACTATTTCGCTACATTATTGACATAATTAGAAAACACTCTTCGTATCGCTGCCGCCGTTAGTAGAGCCGGTATTGTCACGTTAACCGGGTTCTGATGGAGTGGACATCCCCTGATCTCCCATCTGATAGGTTTTGGATATGGAAGGCATCAGGAGGTTATCTAAATGGCGGATTTGGACCTTGTCGGCATAGATCTGGCGAAGAATGTGTTTCAACCTCATGGTTGCAGTTCCACGGGCGAGGCGGTGTTTCGTAAACAACTCAGACGCAACAAACTTCTGTCGTTCATTGCTGAACTGCTAGCGTGCACCATTGCGATTGAGGCTTGTTCTGGGAGCCATTGTCGGGGCCGAGAATTTGAAGCACTCGGACAAACGGTTCGTTTGATCGCGCACAAATATGTCAAACCGTTTGTGAAACGCAGCAAGAGTGATTTGATCGACGCCGAAGCCCTTTGCGAGGCAGCCCTGCGACCAACGATGCGGTTTGTGCAGGTCCGCAGCGAAGACAATCAGGCTGCGGCCCTGGCATTCAAAGCGCGGGATTTGTTGGTCCAGCAACGCACGCAGATCATCAATGCCTTGCGCGGCCACCTGTCCGAGTTCGGTTTTGTGGTTGCCAAAGGCCCGACACACGTCCGTAAACTTGTTTCTGTAGTCGAAGACGGGAGCATTAAATTGCCGGAGATGTCCCGCCCTCTCTTGAACATCTTTGTCGATACGCTTGAAGCTTTGAATGTTCGCATCCGACAGTTGGAAGCGCAAATCGCGCAGCGTGCGAAGGAAGATGAAACATGTCAGAGGTTGACCGCGATACCGGGCGTTGGCCCGATTATTGCGACAGCGATTGTTGCACTTGCGCCACCACCATCGACCTTTAGACGAGGGCGCGATTTTGCGGCATGGGTAGGCTTAACCCCGCTCCAGCATTCGATCGGCGGCAAGCAGCGCCTGAGGCACACGTCAAAGATGGGAAACCGAACGTTACGACGCCTCCTCATTATTGGAGCCAGCGCAGTGGTTAGATGGGCCGAGCACAATGGGGCCGCACCGGGCTCTTGGCTCGCAAGAATGCTGGAGCGCAAACCACCCATGTTAGTCAGGGTAGCACTGGCCAATAAAATGGCGCGTATCGTCTGGGCGCTGATGGCACATGGCGAAGAATATCGGGTACAGGTTGTTACACGTTAGAGCCGTGTGAACGATCTGATCCCGGAGGCGTGGGAAGGTCAAACGGAAGGTAAGGCGCAACAGTCGAAGAGACGAGATCAGGAAAACCAGCTTGCTACACTTCGCGACAGTCTTTGGATTCACACCATAGGTTCGGCTCAATTCCGCGGACGAAGCTGTCGACCGCTGTATTGCAGCTCGGATAGCGTGCGTGGTCGTGGCGCTGCCGTGAAGTACCCGCCCCATAATCCCTCCCGTCGATGATGACACATCAATGAACCATCACACTCCGGGACCCAACACTTAGTGAGTAGATTTGAAGACTTTCATGATTGGATAGTCTTTGAATTCAGTGTCTTTAACATCGGGGATCGGTTTTAAATAGGTTTGCAACGTGTCTGTGATTATGGCGCGGGGTTCGCCGAATTCCGAAATTAACCGCTACAGAAATCGCTTGGCTGCCTTGGCGTTCCGCCGGGACGGGATGATAGTGTCTACGCAATTGAATACGCGGCACAAACAATAGGCCCATTCTATTAATAAATAGAAATCTAGTATTTTCCAAAAATAACAAACCAGACCTAAAGTTTGAATGTTATCAAATTTTGAGGGCTCATTTCTCAAGTTACTCAGGTGGCAAAATTGGGGTGATGCCGGTGTTATGAAAGTGGGTATGGTTTCCGCACTGGTATCTCTGGAGCAAGGCTGTAAGGCAAGTGTGTTCGGGATGAGGGAAGTTCAGCCACAATTCGAGGTGCCTGATGAAACAATCTCTAACTTTGACGAATTTTCAAGATGCGTCGACCTTATAGTCAGAATAGTCAGAAGGCATCAAATTCTGGGCCATAAACGTCTCCGGATCGCCTTCTTAACTCTGCTCCTGCCGGTTGTTGGAGGGCAGGCTTTATCTGCCCCGTTGATGCAGTACCCGGACTGGCAGTTTTGTGTCGACAAACGCAAGAGTTGGGCGTTACTGCAGTCAGCACCTCCAAAACAGTCTTTCGAGAAGCTGGTTGCTCGAGGGCGCGCGCAAGAGACCAAACAAGGTTTGGCGGGTGAAGATTCAACCAACGTCGCGGGCGCGATGAAAAAACAGCTTGTGCCTCTTCCTCTGCCGAAAGGCTTTCGGGAAAAACTAAAGCCGGGCGACAAACCAGCGACTGTCGGCAAGACCCCCGCTGCGGGTGGCACGGCAGTCATTTCTTTGCAAAGTCGCTATGTCGCCGTGAAGGGCGACACGCCTGGCAAGATTGCCGCCAAGAATTCTGGGGGCCGCAAAACGCTGGAACGAAATCGCGCAGGCAAATGGGCTGTTGGGCTTATCCCCATAAGCCCAGGACAAATCCACCAATTGCCATGCGCAACCGGTGGGAAGGTGATCGCTCCAATTGCCATTCAGGGCACTTTCCAGGATGCGCTGCAGGAACTGATCGGGGGCGTAGAATGCAGTGGCCGTCTTTTGCCGATCAGCATTTACGCCAACAAGGTCGTCAGGACCGGGAGGCCTAATCTAATGCGTAAGTTTCCAACACTCCTTACACTGTACCGGACTATCGGTCTTTCTGCTGGCTGTGATGCCATCCGGGATGCGGATCTGCTGTCCAACGATGCTATTAAGCAGACGGCAGGTGAACGGGCGCGGCTGAGCGCGGTTCAGAAGGCGGAACTTAAATGGAGAGATGCAAAATGAATGCCTCCCATTCCAACGACGAAATACAGCTTTCGCTTGAACATCACGATCTGGCTTCTCGCCGGCTCAGGCGTTTGAATTTTCTGCTGACTGTGGTCAGCGCGATCGTGCTGGCCGCCAGCTTTACGATCGTCATAAAGACTGTCAGTTCGTCGATCCGGACCGTGGACGACTACCAGGATAGGCTTGACAGTTGTTGGGCAGCCCGGAAAAGCCTGATACCGCAAACCTCCGGATCAAACCAATGACGGACGATCTGATCCTGATCTGGCGGTGCCTACATTTCAATGCGCGGACCTGGCGCCTTCTGGGGGTATTTTCCTTCGGTGATCGGAGCAGGGCCGAAACACAGGCACAGCAGACGCGATGGTCTGGGGCCGGGTTCTGGCCGATCTGGACCGCAAGGAGAGCGCCCAGTGAGAAGGGGAGGAGGTGATCCCGGAGAGCATCGAATCTTATGAGGCCAACGACAATCACCGCACCATCAACGAAATCCTGGAGCTTGGGAAATGAGCAAAAGAAGCAGCAAGTTCGTATTCAACCTGAACGGATTGATCGCTTTGGTCTTCAGCCTGATGGCCCTGGCGGTCTGTATCGGGATTTACATGCAACTCGGCCGTCTTACGGCGGAACTCGACCGCAATGAAAGAGCCCAGCGGGAGGGGGAGCTAATGATCCAGGAGAGCATCGAAGCTTATCGGGCCAACGACAATTATCGCACCATCAATGATATTCTGGAACTCGGAAAATGAGCCGGACCCGCCAAGCTCTTCCGGACCGCCGCCTGACGGAGACCCGGCGTGTTGAGACGCCGCAGGGGCATACGGCCTTTATCTCTGTGGGCTATCATCCGCGATCGCCGTTAAAGCCCCGTGAGGTGTTCTACTGCGAAGGTTTCAAATCCGGCAGCGACCTTGAGTATCACATGCAGGACATGTGCGTCCTGATCTCGTTGCTCCTGCAGTTCGACATGACGCCTTCAGACATCGCGCGATCGCTCTCTAGCCGGAAAACAGCGATGGGAGAAATGGCTTATGCCAGCCTCGTGGGTTGGGTGCTTGAAACGGTGTCTCAACCACCCGAATGGGCCCACCAGGTGAACCTCTCCGATGAATCCCGGGGACAGGAGGTCCGTGTCAATGAACCCGATAGGTTTGGCACCCCCCGGCAAACCAATGTCGGACGAAGATCGCTTTTCCGGTCTCCTGAACCCGCTCTGGTCTTCGGCTGATGATTACTACCTGCTGACCGAACGGGCGCAGGGGAAGCGCTTCGCCATTATCGCCGGAGAACTCGAACGCAACCGCATTACCGTCAAAAGTCGCTGGCAGCGCTTGCAGGCGGTCGATGACATCGAGGAGCTGTTACTCCGTTACGGGTTGTCGGACATGCGCTATTGCAGATCGCTGCCGGAGGATTACCGCCTCCCCTCTGATCCTCTCGATGCAAAGGGAAAGCGGGTCCCCCCTGTCAGGAGGCCAAGCCCTTGACCCTCCATCTTGGAAATACCGTGCTAAATGTTGAGAGCCCGGAAGGTCAAGCCGCTTTGGCCCGCGCCCACCGGAAAGGCGAACGTGTAGAATGCCGCTGCCGGGTGCCCTATCCGAAGATGTATGTGGCCGCGGTCAACGGTCGCTTCATCGTCAAACGAATGCCGGAAACAGGTCATGAACATGCGCCGGAATGCACATCTTACCTGCCCCCCGGCGAACTTTCCGGCCTGGCCCAGGTGCAAGGCTCCGCGATTACGGAATCGCCCGAGGATGGGACCACCACGATCCGGCTGGGTTTTCCCCTGAAGAAAATAGGCAAGGCCCGCGCAATGCCGGAGCTGACTGGCCAGCCGTCTACCGAGGTAAAGCAGTCCCCGTACAAGCTGACCATCACCAGCCTGTTGCATTATCTCTGGCACGAGGCGGACCTGGGCAAGTGGTATCCGGCGATGGAGGGAAAACGCTTCTGGGGCGTTGTCCCCTCCGCATTGGAGCGGGCCGCAGCGGGCAAGGTCGTTAAGGGACAGGATCTTGCCCGCATTCTCTATGTGCCCGAGTTTTTCCGGGTTGACGACAAGGACGAGATCGCCGCCCGGCGCAATGCTCTGTTTGCGCGTCTTCGCCCCGGCAAAGGCGGGCCAGCGCCGCTCGGCCTCCTGATTGCGGAATACAAGACGCATGAACCAACGTCCTTGGGGGCGAAGTTCATCTTCAAGCATGCGCCGGGCTGCCCTTTTTTTGCTGATGAGGACATCACCCACCGGTTCAACACCGTGTTTGCCGAGCGGCTTTATCTGTCTGAATTTGTTGAAGGCAGTCATCCGATCGTGATTGCCAGTTTCAGCATATCCAAATCCCGGTATCCGGTTCTGCAGGAGATCGGAATGATGCTGGTGACGTCCAACTGGATTCCGTTCGAACATACGCGGGACGTGGACCTGATCACACGGCTGACCGAGCAGAAGCGGGCGTTTCAGAAATCGCTGCGGTTCAATCTCAAGTCTGATGCCCCGATTGCCTCGGCCGTTCTGCTCGACACGGTGGATCCGGTGGCTCTTTACGTGGCCGGGGATCCCGACTCAGCAGAGGCGGTTGCGGCTTTTGCCTCCGGATCGCTGGAATACCCCAAACGGCAACCCATCAGGATTGCCGTGTGGGGCAGCTGACCACCCCAAACCGCCGATACCGCTGGCCCGCAAGCTCACCGTAACCCGTCCGCAACGCCGAAGTCTCACGAAGGAGGACCTCCCAATATCATCTGAGAAGCTACCTTTTCCTGACATCGTCCTGCCGGCGTTGGCGGCCTGCCTTCTGGTCTCGCCGGATATGGTGTTGGCGCAATCTTCACCACCCGGTGACACATCGGCTGCGGATGGAATGCTTGATGATTTGAAGCTGATCTTGATCCAGTATTCCGAGGGCATTCAGGAAGCCGCAATAGACCTGCTGATTGCGCTACTGGTAGCGGACCTAGTGATCAACACCGGTCGGTGCCAGTGGTCAAGCTGGAGGATTTCGTGTCCCGGTGGCGCTCTTTTCCAACCGATATCGAGGTTCTCAGGGCCGATCTTAACCGGATGTTCAGCTACACGGTTAATAGCCGCGCTGCGTCCCAGCGGATCAATGCGCAAGGACGCGCCAATCAACATTTCGAAGTCATCAAAACGCGCACAAACACGGTCGAGAGTATTGCCGTTCTACATGAGCGGAGTAGCACCTGGCAATTGGAATGGCGTGAGAGCACTCGCGGCCCCCACTTCGGGCATTGACAGCTACTCCCTGCAGTGGCCCGGGCAGAGACGCCTGTCCATTACCTGGACACGGATTCTGTTTCCAAATGGTGTCGCGCTCGATTTCGAACAGGCCAGGGGCGTGGATGCAGACGGGGCCAGTGGGATCAAGGGTCGCCGCCGCACAGGGTTCTTCACCGCTGTCCTTGGAACGGCCTTGATCAGCACCGCGCAGAATATCGGTCGCAAAGATACGACCAATTCGGATATTGCCGAGACCGCCCGCATTGCCACGGGCACCGCCGTGGGCACTCTGGCCGATCAGTATTTCGGGAACACCCTGTCCCAGGGGCCAACATTCGCGGTCCGGGCCGGAACCATACTCAACGCCCAGACCGAACGGGATTTCTACCTCGAAGGATACACCCCATGAGGCGGTTGCCCGGATTCTTGATGATCCTGGCAGGTATCGCGGGTTTCCTGCTGATCGGAGGGCAGGGCTTTGCACCCAATCTTCTGCGGGGTCTGTCGTTTCTGTTCGTAGAACAGGAAAACGGCAAAAACATCCGGGGCGGCGCATGGGCGATCGACGGTGATACGCTGAAGATCGGCGGTCAGCGCATCCGCATCGCCGGGATCGACGCCCCCGAACTGGATCAGCCCTGCATTACACCAAGTGGCATGGAATGGCGCTGTGGCGCCGTTGCCCGGGCCGCGCTTGGCCGTCTGTTGGCGGGCAGGACCGTTGAATGCGTGGGGTCGGGAGAAGATCCGTTTGGACGCCTTATCGCAACCTGCCATGTGGACGGTCGGGACGCGGGCGGTTGGATGGTGGAACGGGGCTGGGCCATGGCCTACCGGGAGTATTCACGGGCCTATGTTGCGAGGGAAGTCCGGGCGCGGGAAGACCAGCGCGGTGTCTGGATCGGCACGATGCAACCTCCATGGGAATGGAGGGCAGCACAGAGATGAACCGGAAAGCGTTTCTTCTTCCTCTGCTTCGGGTCGCACTGGCTGTTCCATTGTGGTTCTGTGCCTTCGGTGCCATGGCCTGCACCGAACGGACAATGCTGGAGCTGATCGGAACACTTGAAGCTCCGAAAGGGTATGACCAGGTCTACTCCGGGGTTTCGGTTCAGCCGCCCAGGCCGATCACCACGATGACGGTCGGGGAAGTCCTCGAATGGCAGCGCCTGGCATCCAGAACATCCGTCTCCACTGCCGCCGGGCGCTACCAGGTGATCCGCGGAACACTGAGCAACATGGTCGACCAGGGGGTAGTGTCCGTCGACGACATTTACAGCCCCCGCACACAAGACCGGCTTGTCCTGCACCTTTTGCGTAGCACTGGGTATCGCAATGGGTCGACTTCGCCGGAGGTCGCCAACAGGGCCGCCCTGCCGCTGGTGTCCGGGCCCAGGAAAGGCCTGTCTGCCTACCACGGAATTGCGAACAACAAGGCCCGCACCACACCCGCAAACGTGCTGGCCATGCTGAATGGCCAACCCTTCAGCACCAAACCGACCCGGATCGCCCGGGAAACCGGCGGGCCAGGGGAAACATCTACCCCCCGGATCGCCAAACCACGCTACGTGCGGATCCGCAACGCCATGCGCCAAGCTGCTCAGGCGGCAGGGAACAGAACCGTCCCTCAAACCTGGGTCATCGATCCTTACGCGATGGAGTAACCAACATGGCCATCACAGCACGCTTATGGGATACATCTCTGGGTATAGGGCATATGAACCGGGCCTTCGTTCTGCCCGTGTCTGCCGCCCTGGTCTGCATTGGATTTTTTGCTCCGGGTGTGAGCTTTGCTGTTGCGGTGTTGCCTTTCATCTTTGCCATCTGCGCGAATGACAGGGTCAGCCGGTTCCTCTGGGTGGCGGGATACTTCGGCTGGATTGCGGCAATCAGTTGTTGGGGCCTCTGGAACCTGGGTTATCCCGCAGCTGCCGTGATCCTTGCCGGGATACTGGGCACGTGTCTTGTTGCGCTCCTCTATGCAGGGATGGGGGTGGGCCTGGCGTCTTTCCTGTTGCTGCCGGTCCACTTTGTCCCCGGTAATCCGCTGCTCGTCGCTGGTTCGGTACTGCCCGGCACAGGGCTTCAGGGGATAATTGCCCTGGTCCTCATTGTGATCCTGGTTGAGGGTACCTCGCGGACCTGGCCCCGTGCAGTTATCCTTCTGCTGGTCATCATACTTGGCAACACAGTGTACGATCTGACCGGGCTCTCACGACCGGAAATGGCGGAGGGTCCACGCTATCACACCCTCGACATCGCGGATCTCAATGCGGTCACGGAATATGGATACAACGATGCGCTCGAGCGGCGGATGCGGTCGGGTCATTCCTACATAACGGGTGAGAACCTTATCCGGTCCGATGATGCGGGCGCTGTCGCCCGATGGTGCCGACGCGTCAGGATGCGCGATATCACCGTTTATATTGGCGTTCAGGATGTCGAAACCGGGCAGGTCCAGATCTGGGAGTTCAGCGATAAGACCTGTCCGACCCCGGACATTACTTATGCGGCACGCACGGGTATTCCCGGATTGACCGGAGGGCTGTGGCTGATGGATGGGCCGCACTCCAGCCATACACCGGCATTTCTGGCCTGTTTTGAAGCCTTCAGTCTTTGGCGCTGGACCGAGGTTTTGCAGCTCCGCCCGCAGACCATCGTCACCATCGCCAATGATCACTGGACCGAACCGCTGCCCGTTGGACGCCTGCGTCGCAAGATCGGGGCGCAGTTCGAACGGCTGCTGTCAGTCCCCGTATTTCATTCGGAAGCCCGGAAAACAATGCTTGTGCTGATGCCTGCCGGGAGAGCAAAGCAATGAACAGGGCCCGGTCTAAAATCAGGGCCGGACTATCCTGCCTGCGCAGCGCGCTGCGGCGTTGGGTGGAAAAACTGCTGCCGCCAGAACACCAGTTGAGCTACGACAGCGATGGCTGGAGCGGTCCGGTCTCAGCCTTGCAGGGCAGCGAAGAAACGACCAAATTGAAAGGTCTCCAGGCCCGCTTTGCCATCGCGCCGGAACGGACTGTCAGTATCACTCTCTCTGCGCCTGAAACCAATGGGTGCTGGATGGAATGCCCGGTTCGACCGCACCCTCAAGACGAGGCTGCACCCACCGAAGTCACCGATCCCAACACATCCGGCACGCGCCCCCTGGTCTTCGATCACTTTTTCTGCCGGGGTTCTGAAGCGGATCCGTGCACAGCGGCCGGCACCCGAGAGCTAAGCAGGCGTATTCGGCTGTTTGCGGATGCGGGTCTGATGTTGCACCACAAGCAGCCTTTTCACAGCGATCAGGTCGTCAAGGTATTCCTAACGGGCTACCCGAATCTCGCAACTCAGAGGATTGGAGGAAACCATGAACGACGTGAAATCAACCATCAGCAAGCGACAGCGTAAAGACGACACGCGGCGCAAGATTCTGCTCGAGGCATTTCTGATCGACCAGATGGAGCACAGACCGGAAGACTTTCGCTGGGTCAAACAGGAACTCGACAAGTTTCTGAAAACCCACACCGAGGCACTCCTGGGTGAGTTTTTAGAGTGACGCTGAATACAGGTTTTGTTCGGACAAGGGAACGCACAACCCCGCAGTCACTGATGAAACACCTGAATTTCCGTCCAAGCCCTGATTTGACAACGAAGGAAAAGAGCAAATGAAACCACACATGAAAAACGGTCCATCGACGACCGGGCGAGAGGCACAGCCCGAAGATGTTCATGTAGGTGAACGTCTGCGTCAGAGACGGAGACAGGTTGGCATCAGCCAGGTTGCGCTGGCCGAAATGGTCGGGGTGAAATGGCAGCAGATGCGGAAGTACGAGACCGCACAAAACCGCATATCCGCCTCCCGGCTATGGGACATAGCCAAAGCCTTGGGTGTTCCGGTCGACTACTTTTTCGAAGGATTGAAACCGGGTGAGAAGCGGGCCAGCGATGACCTGCTGGCGCGGCGCGAAACTTATGAACTGCTAATGGGCTGGAACGGCATGTCCGAGAGCAACCGCAAGGCGCTGCTCGAAGTGCTGAGGACATGGCCAAAATGAATGAGCGTCCAACATCCCGATGCAGACATCTCTGTTCTTTGCACAATTTCAACTGGCAGGCGGATATTGCCAGTTTGTTATGGCGGCGAGATTTCGCTATTTCGTGCGTATGCACATCCCTACGATTATGCCGCGCCTGAAGGGTTTTCGCTTTCCTCGAGAGATCACAGCCTATGCGGTTTTGGTTTATACTATCGCTTTGCGTTGAGCACAGCTAACGTCGAGAATCTGTTGGCTGGGTGTTGTCACGTCAACCCGTGATCCACATAGAGATTCTGGTTTTCGGATTGCAAGCGGCCTGTGTGGCAGCACTCCAAGCGTCAAATGCCTCGAGGCGGTGATATCGGATTGTTAAGGCGGAGCGGCGGCGAGCGGGGACGCTGAAACAATTGCGGATTGCTGAATGAGTCGCCACGAACCTTTGCAACCCTCCTGGAGAGCGATGGCCTTGCATCGTCCTTTCCCGCTTTCGGAACGGGAGATGACTGTTTTCAGCTCGATTGTTGAGGCCTTTGTGCGACCAATGATCCAACCCCGGCGCGATCTCACGCTTGGCGGCACCATATGAACGAAGTTTGTCCGTGATAGCCTCATCCGCTCTATTATCGAGTCTGAAGACCTTTACGCAGCTTAGGTCGTCCGTCGTTGTTGGCGGTTACTTCCAGCATATTGGGATCCTCGCCACACGCGCATAAGGTATCCGTCCGGCTTCCCCGCTCTGACGGCGTGATGGAGTGTTTGATAATGTCCACCATCGATAGTGGACATCTTTGGGTATTCTATGGCGGGCAAGAAGGGTCAGAAGAAACGGTTTTGGTCTGATGACGAGAAGCGTTCGATTTGCGGCCAGACGCGGGCGCCAGGAGTATCGGTTGCGCAGGTAGCGCGGCGGTATTCGATGAACACCAATCTGATCCACAAGTGGATTCGCGACCCTCGTTTTGCCCCAGATTGCGCCGAGGATTGTATGCTGGTTGATGAAGCCTCCGATTTTCTTCCAATAGAGATTGAGGGTGCAATGCCTGTGCCGTCCCATTCCGATATGCGCGTTTCTGCCCCGGCATTGATCGAGCTAGTTTCAGCGCAACGTGTGGACATCACGCTGTCCGATGGCCGCCGCCGTATTCTGGTGGAAGGTACAACGTCCCTGTCTGCTGTTCTGGTGCTGGTGGAAGGGCTGATACCTTGATCCCGGTGCCGTCGAACACGCGCGTGTGGCTGGCCGCCGGGTTACGGACGTGAGGCGCGGGTTCAATACGCTGGCCGCGCAAGCCGAGAGGGTTCTGGAACTTGATCCCTATTCCGGCCATCTGTTCGTGTTCCGAGGGCGGCGCGGTGATCTTCTCAAGATTATTTGGTGGGACAGCCAGGGAGCCTGCCTGTTCAGCAAGCGCCTAGAACTTGGGCGCTTCGTTTGGCCTGCCGCCAAGGATGGCAAAGTCAGCGTGACAGCGGCACAGTTGTCGATACTGGACCTGTCACGGTTTGATGCCGCTCCTTTGATAGCATCTACTGCAGCAAAGGAGACTGACTATGGGACTGAAACGGACGGCCGAATTCCGGCAAGATGCGGTGCGTATCGCATTGACCAGTGGGCTAACACGCAAGCAGGTGGCTGATGATCTAGGTGTCGGGATGTCCACGCTGAACAAATGGATCACAGCGCACCGAGATACAGACGTGGTTTCCAAAGAGGATTTGAGCCTCGCTCAAGAGAATGAGCGACTTCGACGGAGATCCGGCTCCTCAAGGAGGAGAGGGAAATCCTAAAAAAGGCCACCCAGTTCTTCGCGGGCCTAAAGCAATGAGATTTAGGTTTATCGAAGAACACAGAGCCAGCTTTCCAGCCAACCGGTTATGCGATGTCGTCGGTGTCAGCGCACGCGGTCTGCGTGCCTTCCGCAGCCGCCCTGCCAGTCGCAGACAGCGGTCTGATCTGGTCACGCTGGCGCATATCAAAGAACAGTCACGCCTCAGTTTGGGCAGCTATGGCAGGCCGCGCATGACTGAAGAGTTGAAGGAAATTGGTTTGGCTGTGGGGCATCGTCGCGTTGGTCGCCTGATGCGCCAGAACGGCATATCCGTGTTGAGAACACGCAAGCACAAGGTCACGACAGACAGCGATCACAAGTTCAATATCGCGCCCAACCTACTGGATCGGGACTTCACAGCGGATCAGCCGAACAAGACATGGGCTGGTGACATCAGCTATGTCTGGACCCGTGAAGGCTGGCTTTATCTCGCCGTCATTCTGGACTTGCATTCCCGCCGTGTGATTGGCTGGGCTGTTAGCAATCGGATGAAGCGAGACCTGGCCATCAGGGCGCTGAGAATGGCTATCGCCTTCAGATCACCACCGAAGGACTGCATCCACCACACGGATCGTGGCAGCCAATACTGTTCCCACGATTATCAGAAGATCCTGCGCCAACATGACTTCAAAGTGTCGATGAGCGGCAAAGGCAATTGCTATGATAACGCCGCCGTCGAGACCTTCTTCAAAACGATCAAAGCTGAGCTGATCTGGCGGCGGTCATGGCAAACCCGACGGCAGGCTGAAGCGGCCATCTTCGAATACATCAACGGCTTCTACAATCCGCGCCGCCGACACTCAGCACTGGGCTGGAAAAGTCCCGTCGCCTTCGAACGGAAAGTGGTTTAAACGAGCACTTGGAGCGGCACAAAAACGCGACAGGTCCATACTGCTTGAGGGGATCGACTGGCGCATGCCTCAGAAGACCTGGCGTCCCTTGAGCATCGGATAGACCAGTTTACTGGTGCGATCTGGCGTTTGGCGATTCACCTTTGTGCTGCAATGGATTACATTCGGATTCATGTTGGACGCCCTCAAACCCTTGCCGAAAGACCCTGCTGAAC
The DNA here is from genome assembly GCF_056535885.1 of Ruegeria sp. B1. Classification (NCBI taxonomy): domain Bacteria; kingdom Pseudomonadati; phylum Pseudomonadota; class Alphaproteobacteria; order Rhodobacterales; family Roseobacteraceae; genus Ruegeria; species Ruegeria sp. B1. The sequence continues at coordinate 106,711 of NZ_JBQFJA010000002.1, forward strand.
TGCGAGTCGTCAGTGAGCGTTTGATGGCTGAGGTGCAATCGCTGACCTACCAAAATGAGAAGCTGAAGGCCGAACTTCATGGCCATTGCAAGGCGCGGTTCGGTTCCAAATCCGAGAGCCTGGTTCAACTGGTTTTCGATCTGGCGGAAGACGTCGAGATCGCAGTTGCAGCTGAAGCGCAGAAGAGCGAACCAGCTGAGGCTGATAGCACGCCGTCCAAACGCCAGCACAGCCGCAAACCCTTGCCCAACCATCTGGACCGACAAGACGAGGTTTTGTCTGTCGGGGAGGAATGCGACAATTGCGGCGGATCTTTGCGCCAGATCGGCGAGGACATCACTGAGGAGTTGGAGTACATTCCAGGCCGCTTTGTTGTGCGCCGGATCATCCGCCCCCGCATGACTTGCACATGCTGTGAGGCATTCACTCAGGCTCCGCTGCCATCGCGCCCGATTGAACGAGGCCGCCCCAGCCCGAGCCTTCTGGCCCACGTCTTGGTCGGCAAATATTGCGATCATCTGCCGCTGGATCGGCAATCCAAAATCTTCGCTCGTGAGAAGGTCGATCTGCACCGCTCCACGCTGACCGATTGGGTGGGGCGCAGCACGGCCTTGCCGGAACCACTGGCTGATCATATCGGCAAGCTGGTCAGGGCGGGCCCTGCACTCTTTGCCGACGACACGCCGGTCAAACTGCAAAGCAAACTGAAGCCAAAGAGGACTCAGACTGCGCGGCTCTGGAGTTATGTGCGCGATGAGCGCCTATGGGGTGGGAATGCCCCGCCCTGTGCGTGGTATCAGTTCAGCACGGATCGCAAGGGCGAACACCCGGTCAATCACCTCTCCGGCTATACCGGCACCGTGCATGCAGACGGCTTTACAGGCTTCAATGGGTTGTTCGGCAAAGACAAAGCTAGCGAACAAGCGTGCATGGTGCATGTCCGCCGCAAGTTTGTGGACGAGGTCGAGCGCACCGGCGCGGACATCGCCAAACATGCCATCACGCAGATCGCGGAACTGTATGCTGTTGAGAAGGAAGTACGAGGTAAATCGCCGGAAGAACGTGTCGCCCTGCGGCAAGAACCGATCTTCGATGATCTGGAAGCGTGGTTGCAAGCCCAGCTACCCAAAATTTTGGGCAAAACTAAATTGGCCGAGGCAATCCGCTATGCCCTGAACCGTATGCCCAAAGCCCGCGCTTATTTCAGCGATGGGCGCTTGGAACTGGACAACAACATTTGTGAGCGCAGCATTCGCCCGATTGCTTTGGGCCGCAAAAACTATCTGTTCATGGGCTCCGGCGGCGGCAAAGCAGCGGCCATCGCCTACACGCTCATCGAAACCGCCAAGATGAACTGTGTTGATCCGGAAGCATGGCTCACATGGGTGCTTGAACGCCTGCCGGATCACAAGATCAATCGCATCGATGAATTGATGTCGTGGCGATTTATGTATCAGCCAGAGATAGAATAAATGTATCAAAGCCCTCCATTAAAGCTTCTCGCAAGCGCGATCTTCATTGCCGCCACAACTCCTGTACATGCCGCAGACTCCAGGATTGTCGAGTTCGACAATGACTTCGTCCGCCAAGGTTGTGCAACGCTCTGGAAGACAGATGAAGAAATCGAAACCTGCTTAGACTGGCAGAAGCGAGAGTACGAAAAATACCTCGAAATGCGCGAGACGGGTTCCTTTGGAACAGATTTTATTGATCGGGTCACATATCTGTGTCGGTTTGGCGCTCCTCTGGACAACTACTGGTTCAACGTCACAAGTTGCGTGATGACAAATTACCGAGCGCACTATGTCGCGCACGTACAGGGTCACCCAACCGCTGCACTTCTTTGCTCAACCGTATTGAATGGCAATCTCCGCGAAGTGGAAGAATGCGTCGACCAAAAACAACAAAGCAGGGATGATTGATCAGAGGTCACCGCCTTTACCGGACTGTTACCGCATAAGACACCTCACTAGGGACGTAGTTTAGACGTGTCTTGGATCACGGCACATACTCAGGTTACCGGAGCCGAGCACCTGGTTACGACTAGTCAGACGTTCACTTAAAAGGACATTTGATATTTGAGTATTTGAAGTGACACTTACACCCCAAGTTGGCAACCTAGAAATGCCGGGAGTAACTCAGCCCGAATTCCATAGTTTGGCCTGAGAGGTCATCATTTTCGTACCTCGATATTAACCTAAAATCACTTTCGCGTTGATCCCCGATCCGAAGTACGAAGTCAGATCGGAGCGTTACCCGTTCATAGTTTTGGATTGGGGAGAGACCGCGTGCAGACAACATCATTTGCACACAGTCATCTACTCGCGCTAACACGCCAATACTGAAGCCGGCCCTTACGGAATCAGGTCCGGTATCTACTCGACCTTCAACCATTCCATATAGCGCGGTATTTGTTGTTGGCGCAAAAGAGTGTCCGTAGCCGAACTCAGCTAGTGCAACTACATCTCCATCCTTGGCGAGACTCTGGCTTTCAGCTCCGAACAGCAGCCTCCAAGATGGTTTGTATTCGTAAGAAAGCTGAGTCTTGCGCGTAGAAATTGCGGTGATCCGCAGTGCATCAAGTGCCTGGAGCCTCGCCACCCCACCCCGCAAGATGAAGCTTACATCTCCCATAGAAAGCTCTGAGAATGGCACCCCACCTGCTGACAGAGAAAGAAAGTCGGTTAGAACCGGTCTTAGACGCAATTCAATTCCACCACCAAGACGGTTGTTGTTGAGGTAAGAAATCTGTGCTGTTGAGGTGCGGTGTCCTTCATGTGGCGGCCGCGTATCAGCGCTCAAGCCAATACCAGTATCGCCTGCTGGCAAATTTATCCTTTGTAAGAGGAACGCTCTGTCAAGGCTTTCAATGTCTTCAATTGCGTCACCATTTTCATCTTGCGCGCGCATCATTGCTATGTAGTGCAAACCGGCTTCGACCACCTCGGTACGATCCTCGTCGGATATATTGGAACGTCCAAAATAAGGTGCAGGCAGGTAGGGTTGATCGATATCTAACGCTGAGCGAATAGACAACTCTAATGCCGCCTGTTGCTCATCGTCTAAAGCTCCATATGCACTCAAGAATCGAGTGGTTGGAGCTTGTATTCTCTTGATGTTGGCAATCAACGGTAAGCCATTGGATCCCTGCATTTCGTCGAGATCGATGAAAACATCGAGAGGTAGCGCCCATGGTTTCCCTTGAAAATTTACATCCTGCTCAGTGATCAATGCTATTAGCTCAGCAAAACGGTATGCACAGTTTTTTGAAAGAAAGTAGTAGGTGTTCTCCTGCTGGTATAGCTCCCAACTACTCGCGACCAATAGCTCCAACTGATCTTGCGTCAGGTTCAGCTCATATTCCCACAAGTCGCGATCCTGGCTGTGCACATAATTGCCACGTTGCGCATAGTACTCGACGTTGGTGTATGTGGACGAATAACCGCCAATCAGCCCTTTGACAACATAGACTACAGCATTTTCGTTTTTGGGAACAACGGCACCATAGTTGAGAGATGCATCTAACAAGCTGCTGCGGCTTGTCTGACGCGGTGTATTCCCACTAAATGTAGCGTTGCTTGTAAACTTTAACAGAATATGACCATAAAAGGTTGCTGGGTCGCCCAAGCTCCCGGACGCAAAAATGAGCGTTGCACCAGTAATCCGACCATGTCCTGACCAGTCATCGTAATCGGGACACGAAAGGTCTGGCAAATCATCCAAATTTAAAACCCTTTGCAAGTATAAGACACGTGCGGGGAATCGACAGACGGCATGTGCATCTTGATCACCTGATACTGGCTCATAGACTGCATCTATGAGAGCCCGGAGTTCCGCTTCTGGGTCCTGGTGTCCGCGAGCGGTCAGGAAGAAGTCACCAGGATGGATATCGCTACGGGGCGATGCGCGTGAGACGTCGTACTGTAGAAGGTTGAGCCACAGGGGATCGTTGGCAAGGTCATTAAGATGGTTGATATTCTTCAGAGAATGGGGAGATGCATTGCTGGTTTGCCAGGCAAATACCACGCAAAATACCAGAAGAAGCACCGGTAACTTGATTGATATCAAAAACTAATCCTCCAAAGATAATCAGGCGACCGCGGCCGCCTGATCCCAGTTAATCATGATTGATCTGCTTGATTAGAATGTTTCGCAACTATCCGAATAGTTTACTTGCACAACATCACGCAGACTAAGGAAATATGCTTCCGCCTTTGCGTTGTCATCTTTAGCTGCGTGTTCGGCATCTTGTAACTGAGCAGCAAAATCGTCACGAACATCAGCGAGAAGCGCTGCTTGAATGGCTGGATCACAGTTGAGCCCATCCATCAAAGTTCGCAGATACTCGCCGTCACCAACAACTGTTTCGCGTGAAATGTGATCATATCCGCGTGCCACAAACGCTGCGACCTGAATCGTTGAACCTTGGCACTGATCAGGACTGGACAGGGCTGAACTTACCGCTGTTGTACCCAGGTCCCAAACAATATTCGAGATTGCAGATGCAGCGCCATTATTGGGGAAAACCATAGCGCCGACACCACACTCTTGCCACGGATTGACATTTGCCTCGCCCATTCCTTGTGCATGCACAAGTGAAGTAGAAAAAGGGAAGGCCAAGGTGGCCGACAGTATTATTGTATTCAGTTTATTCAAGGTACTCTCCATTCGTACATTTTATTTTTTCTTCTTCATTATAGTCTGGCGTGCATATTTCCTCTTGTTTTGGGTCATTGACTTGGCACTGTTTCAATAGTGGTTATTGGTTCGATCCTTTGTTTAGACATCCCCGCAATGCGTGACGCGGTTAGAAAAATTACCCTCCGAACTGCGTCACGCTGCGTCTAAAGAGTTTCGGCTATCTTGATTTCGGAGGCCAATACTGCTGCACTATTTTATTATAGCCAATAACTATTTCAGATGTAGCAAATCGGCATTGCCAACTTGTTTACACGCGGCTGATGGCTGTCTGGTCTGCGTCTATCAGGCGATCATTTCGAGTGCGCGGCCGTTCAAGAGGCCGAAAGCATCGGTTCTGGCGTGACGGTATGAGACGGTATGAGACGGTAGCGAGTTGATCGCAACGGGATCGAGAGATGGTGTTGATCTGGTCTTGAGCAGAAAAGAACCTTTGCGTCTGCCTTAGCGACTTGAAGCGTCCTATGAGCTTTTCACGCTTTCGAGTGGGTCAATGTGACCCTTTGATCCGATTTTTCAACCCTTTGTGTGCTCGGTGTTCCGCATCCGGCGCAAGATTGCGGATCGGCTTGAAATAGCTTCGCAACTTATCCGTGATCACGACACGAGGTTCACCGAATCGCGAAATCAGCCGCTTCAGAAAGCGCCGGGCTGCCTTGGCACTCCGCCGTGATTGGATGAGGATATCAAGAATATCTCCGTTCGCATCCGCTGCTTGCCCAGTTGTTCGGTCTGTTGCGCCAGTGTGTTGAGGCGAGCGTCAAACAGGCGTTGCTGCCCCGCGATGAGATCGGCTTCGATGCTGTCCTGTTGTTGAACGTCGCGCATTGCGGCGTTCAAAGCTTCGGCTCCTTCAGCATCTAGGGCCGAGTTCGGCTCATCCAGTATTGGCAGAACCGGATCGCCATAGAGCGCGCGCTAGGGCGACCCGCTGCTTCTGGCCGCCTGACAACTGGCTGTCATTGCCTTCCAGAAACGTGTCATAGCCTTTTTCCAGCCACAGGATCAGCTCATGCGCGCGATGTTCTCCGCCACCGATCCGTTGAATAAGGTGACCTGTTGCGGCAGGTAACGGTATCCAGTTCGCGTAACAGCCGCGAAACCGAAACACGAACTACTCTCAGCCGATGCGTCTCAACATGGTCTGCGAGGCCAATGGGATTGAGTATCGGTTGACCAAACCGAACCATCCGTGGACCAATGGCTAGGTTGAACACATGAACCGCACGATCAAGGACTCGACCGTCAAACGCTACCACTACGAAAGTCACAAACGGTTTCGAAGCCATATCGCCGACTTCCTCGATGTCTACAACTACGCTCGCCAGCTCAAGATGCTCAACGGGCTCACGCCATACGAATACATCTGCAAAATCTGGACATCATAACTAGATCGAACCATCCCAAATCCGATCCACCAATATGCCGGGGCTGAAAACCTAGGGCAATTTTTATCGTTTTGGCCTAGGCGGCGTCTGCATTTAGGGGATTCCCAAATTTCTTTCTGTTTGATTCAAGATCAAAAACGGGAGGCGATCTTGAGTAGGCGAACTTTAACGGACAGGCAATGGGCAATCATCGAACCTTTGGTTCTTGGCAAGAAGGGGATCAGGGGCGCACGGTTGTTGACAACCGGTTGTTTCTTGACGCGATCCTTTGGCTGGCGCGATCTGCCGCCGGAATTGGGCAACTGGCGGACGGTCCAGTCCCAGTTCCGACGTTGGACGATAGCCGGTGTTTGGGGGAGTCTTTTCAAAGCGTTCAGCACTGCCCCCGATTTCGAATATGTCCTCGTGGACGCCACCATCTACAAGACACATGCGGAGGCGACCTCTCAAAAGCGGGGCTTGAAGTTGCCTGTATTGGTCGCTCCAAAGGCGGCCTGACGGCGAAGATCCACGCGGCCGTGGATGGCGATAATCTGCGCGCCTTCATCGCCGATGATTTGGGGGCAACTGCGCATATCAAGCGCAATTCCACCCGTCTTGAGGACCGCTACATCGACTGGATGCTCTACAAAGAACGGCACTCGGTTGAGTGTTTCTTCAACCTTATCAAGGCTTCCTCCGGATCGCCCTGCGATGCGAGAAAACCGTCAGCTCATTCAAAGCCTTCGTCGATCTCTCATGCGCAATGGCTTGGGTTGGCTAAATGCAGACGCCGCCTAAAGCATTTCTAAATTAACCTGAGGCATATCCAGCAGCCCTGAAGTAGATGGGATGGTTGCCGCCCTCCCCAGACGGCATCGCGATGTGCCAAGGTTGTGATGTTCAACGTCACGCAAAGGAGAGGACGGCAAATGAAAGATACAATAATCGGTGTTGATCTAGCAAAGAGCGTTTTCCAGCTTCACGGGGCCAGCGTGGCCGGGCACTTGAAGTTTCGTAAGAAAGTGACGCGGTTTCAGTTTCGGGATTTCATGTCCAAGACCGAACCCGCCGTCGTGGCGATGGAGGCTTGTGGCAGCGCGAGCTACTGGGCGCGAGAAATGGCCAAGCTTGGCCATGAAGTCCGGCTGATCGCGCCGCAATATGTTCGGCCTTTCGTGAAACGACAAAAAAACGATGCCGCCGATGCTGAGGCAATTGTCATCGCGGCACGACAGCCCGAGATGCGTTTTGTGGAGCCCAAGACGGTTGAGCAACAGTCGCGCGCGGCTGTGTTTCGCAGCCGGGAACGGCTGATCCGCCAGCGTACCGGAGATGTGAACGCTTTGCGAGCTCTGCTTTATGAACATGGCTATGTGTTTCCCGTAGGAATACGTAACCTTAATCGTATGGCGGTGCTTGTGGAGGATGGGACTTCAGACCTGCCTATACTTATCCGGGAGGAATGCCAGGATCTGCTGTCACAGATTTCAGAGAAAACCGTACGTATCACTGGGCGCAGCTCGAAGTTGAAGACGCTGGCCGCCGGGTCGGATAGAGCTCGTCGGCTCCAGACCATGCCGGGTGTGGGGCCGGTAACGGCGATCGCGGTGGAAGCGTTCGGACCCGACATGGCGCAATTCGACACGGGACGGGATTTTGCCGCTTGGTTGGGTTTGGTTCCCAGGCAGCATTCCTCTGGGGGCAAGGCACGCTTGGGGCGCATGACCAAAGCAGGTCAATCCGATATTCGTCGCCTTCTGATCATTGGTGCAATGTCACGCGTCATCGGTCGCGGACGCCACAAGATCAATGCCGAGAGTTGGGTCGGTGGAATGCTAAGGCGCAAGCCGAAGATGCTCGTGGCGATCGCACTGGCCAACAAGATGGCCCGACAGATGTGGGCCATGTTAACGAAGAACGAGGATTATCGTGATCCGGCGCTGGTTGGTACGGCATGATACCTATGCCAAACCGCCAACGACGGTAACGGAGGTGTGAGAAGATCATGACCTGAATGGGCAAAACGATCGAACAGATCCGGATTGGGAAAACCAGTGTTGGAATACGAGCTAAAAAGCTCGAGAAGTAGATTTGGACCTGATCCGCTGATTACCATCCTGGCCCGCGACTTCTGGACATGTCGCACACTGAGGCCTGACAGAAGTTCGCACTCGATCACATGCCTGAACAGTCAGAAACTGACTGCACTATGGGCGGCAACCACAGAAGTTCCAACACTCTTGCGTGGTGTACAAATTACAGATCTCGCCGACAGCTTTGAAGACTGATGTGAAGGACCGTGCGCCGATCCTGCGGAGGTGGGCTTTCAGCTTGGAGAAAGGCCATTTCGATGGGATTGAGGTCCGGGCTGTAGGGCGGCAAGTACAGTAACCAACAGCCATGCTCCCGCGAAGCCTCAGCGGCCTGTTTGTTTCGGCGGGTCGCCAGGTTGTCGAGGATCACAACGGTGCCGGTTTCGATTTCCGGGATCAGGGTTTGCGTGCCCCAACTTCCAAAACGGCACATCCGCTTTCAAACGCTCGTTGCGCGGAGCCCAGCCACGCTGGCGGGTCAGATTGATTTTGACGGTAGTTTCGTCCAAAAATACAACGCGATCAGGCATTTGCGCTATTGCAGGTGTGTGATGTAGGACCCAATCTTCGCGCTGTTTCTTTATCTTTGCACGTCGATGTTCGGTGGCCTCCATCGACTTTTTTTGTGCTTAAAGTCAAGGTGTTGGAGAAGATGACCAATGGCTGAATGCTGAGCCGGCAGCCCAACAGCACCCTCCAGCGCGTTACGCATCTCGCAAAGGGTGATATCAGGGTCTTGTGTGACCAACTTCCACGAAAAACCCTCCCGGACATCATTAATCAAACCAAAGCAGTGCTAGGAATCCCCAAGCGACTCAGGTTTTTCTGGAAACACTTTGGTCCCAAATTATTTCGAGTACTTTGCTAATCGAATTCATTTATCCTTGGCGGTTTTTAATCCAAAAAACCGCCAAAATTACCCAGCCAAATGAGCCAGTCTCAGTATTTGTACCGTTATCGTGGTATCACTCCAACGTAGTGCCTGACGCGGACCTGAACATTAGAAACTTAAGCGTTACGTGACGCGACAAAATAAAAATTACCTACATTGCCGCGCCACGCTCTGCCCGAGGGGGGTTGATGAATTTTCGGCCATATCGATCTCAATGGCCAATACCAATTAGCTATTATAATATAGCCATTAACTATCGATAATGCAGCTATCTCTTGTGCGAATGATTCACGGGCATCGCCGATAGAGAGGGCGTACAAAATTCATGGAAATGAATCAAATTCGATATTTTTTAGCGGTCTTTGAATATCGAAACTTCACTCACGCGGCGCGAGCTTTAAATGTTTCTCAACCTTCGCTCACGACAGCCATCGGGAAGCTGGAGGACAAGTTGGGCGGTAAACTGTTTTTGCGTGATCGAGCCGGATGCAGCTTGACGCCGTTAGGCGCAGTCGTTCTCCCGCACTTGAAAGAAGTGTTGCAGCAGACTCAGCAAGCAGTGGTAGATGCGAAACGTTACGTTCGTCTCGAGGGTTTTCCCATCAGTGTTGGAGTTGGTGAAAGCATCGGACTGATCAGAATAGCAGACGCGGTAACACGGTATCAGGCGCGAGCACCGGAGACTAATTTCGAGATCATAGTCGATAAACAAAATGCGCTTCTAGACGGCCTTCGGGAAGGCCGCTTTGATATCGCCATAACAAATGCTGATGCGGGATCCGAACTTTATCAGGCGGAGCCACTTTACAGCGAAACTTACCGCGTTGTTGTTTCCGCCACACACCCGCTTAGTCAAAGGGAAACCGTGAACCTGGATGTGTTGGCGGGCAACGATGCGCTGGCCAGAGTCGACTGCGATATGCGTGAAATCTTGTTTGGTTTCTGCGCTGACCGCGGAAATACACTGAATTTTACACATCGTTCCAACCGTGTTGATTTGCTCCTGGAGTTAGTGCGATTGGGCAGGGGTTTTTTGATATTACCCGAGACGGCAATCCCACGGAGCAAGGAATTTGTCTCGCTGACCATTGAGGATGCTGAATTTGAGCGTCATGTTGTTGCGCTTCGGTATCTTCACCAACCCGCGCGCCCCGAAATAAGGGGTTTCACTCAAGAACTGGCCAGGCAGAAGCCAGCTCTTGAGAACAGCATGTGATTGCTTTTGGTGATTGCTCGCAGAGCTCAATCGAAGTTGGCCCGCTGGGTTCAATACCTCCGAAGCATAGCTAAAATCTATCGTTAAATAGAAACTGGGAATTGGCACTTTAGCACCATGTCGTGGAGTGTATTCAATACCAAATACTACACGAGGCAGGCAGAGTCATGAAGGAAAGGGTATCAATAAAGGTGGTGAATTTGTCCGCCGAATTAATAAATGGGTGTGAAAAAAATGACCCGCGTTAGAAACTGGGAAGCAGGTTCCCCGCCGGTTTCATTCCCCAAGGGCGAACGGGTTCTGCCTTTATTGCCGACGATTTTAGCTGGCGTATTTGCTGGATTTGTGGTGGCTGGATCAGCGCTATCAGCCGGGTACGGATTGATTGCAGCGATGGTCTGCTACGTTTTTGTTGGTGTTTTAGTTTCGCTTCTTCTGCCCTTGGCTTTCCAAAAGTCTGTCACCCTCAGGGCGGATTCAGATCGTAAGGAATTCGGTCAGCTTTGGTCAAAAGTTGGTGTGAGCGGCGAACTGGACGAATTGGATCAACACTTTCTGAGTGAATTAGAATGGCTTATTCATCGGGGGCAGGGCAATACTAACCTTGGGCTGTATCAAGGGTCTTGGGTTATGCTTGTCGCGGGCGAAACAAAGGAGGCGCGTGACATCCGCAACTTGTTCACGGAGGCAGGTTTTAATGTTAGAGACAGCCGAAGCCTCCAAGACGCTACGCGGATCATTCTTGATGCTCCAGAGTGTTGGGATTTACTCTGCATAGATTTTGACACATTCGACGGTCTGGTGGATCTCGATATTGTTGTTGAGCAGCTGTCTTCATTTCGCGAGGTAGCTTGCAGTGTGCCAGTTATGCTTATGTCTCGTTCCTTCTCGCAACAAGATGGTTCTTCTCATCTGCTTCACAGGCCATCTATCGCCGATGGCTGTTTGCGTGTTCCTGCGGCGGAATCAAGTGTTTTTAGGGCGCTGAAAGACACCTGCATAAACAATCTTATTTGGCAATATTGTCGTGATCGAGTTTAGATGCCTAGGCCGTGATTCCCATGCGCCGCTGGTGTGATTCAAGCTGATATCTGCGATAGAGATCAGCTTGCCACGAAACCTGGTGTCGGACGAAGAGTGGGCTTTCTTTGAGAGTTTTATCCTCGCTGTTCGCATCCCGAATGGGCGCAAACCTACGAACCACCGCCTTGTTCTTGATGGAATTTTCTGGATCGCACGGGACGGGTGCTCCAGGGCGCGACCTACCTAAAGAGTTCGACAAATGGTCAAGTGTTTACCGGCAGTTTCGGCGTTGGACCCTGTCCGGGTTATGGGAGTCAATCATGGACGCTTTGAATCAAAGCGGAGCCGTTCCTCACACCCTGCAAGTGATCGACAGCACCGTGATCCGCGCTCATCATAAAGCAGCGGGCGCTAAAGAGGGACTCCGCGGCAGGATTTTGGCCGTTCGAGAGGGGCGGCTTCACGACCAAGATTCACCTCCTTGCAAACGCCCATGGTCTGCCCATGAGAACAGAGATTACGCCGGGGCAGACTTCAGACTATCTGGGGTTCGATCTGGTCATGGCCGATAACCTGCCGGAGCCGAGCATGTTGCTGGCAGACCGCGGCTATGACGGGGACGGTATCAGAGCATCCTTGGATGTGGGAAACGTGCTGCCGAAGAGGCCCAGGCGCAAGTCGCGCAAGATCGCGGATCGGCTTGAAATAGCTTCGCAACTTATCCGTGATCACGACACGAGGTTCACCGAATTGCGAAATCAACCGCTTCAGAAAGCGCCGGGCTGCCTTGGCACTCCGCCGTGATTGGATGAGGATATCAAGAGTATCTCCGTTCGCATCCGCTGCTTGCCACAGCCAGCATTTCCGACCGGCGATCGGGATGATCACTTCGTCCAAATGCCACTTGTCGGTTTCGCCTGATGCAGTTCGCGAAATGGCCACCAAAGCGGTTGACCCATTGTCTGATCGTTTCCCGACTGACCGTCACGCCGCGTTTCGCGAGCAGATATTCAACATCCGCAGTGGCTGAGTGCAAAGCGATGGTAAACCCAGACAGCATAAGCGATGATCTCACGCGGAAACGAAAAACCTTCAGGCGCAGCATTTTGGGCGGCATCTTCATACGTGAGGCCTAACCAGTTCAGACCGCGCAAACGAGTTGGCAATCCAGCTATGGTTATCGCCTGCACCCTCATTGAAACCGCCAAGCTCAACGGCATCGACCCTCAAGTTCGGCTCACCTAAAGCGTTTCAGGGCAAACCTGAATCGGGGGATTCCCATGTAGGTCAGTTTTTGATTCATCCTGTTTGGGAGGATGGATTATGTCAGCACCTTTGCCATCAGCGCTTCGGTGATGTCCTCGACACGACGCACGGAAACACCCGCAAGATACATCTCGATCAGCGCCTCCTCGACCGAGCTTTCCCGTCGCAGATACCGTTCGATGATTGCCGTCTCAAATGTTTGCTTCCTGAGTTTCGGCATCTTCAGCTTCACCAACCCGGCCTTCGTCTTGAGCGAACGTTCATGGCTGCCCGCCCGCGTGTCTTTGCGTCCTGCGGTCCGTTCGTATTTGCCAGCACCGCAAAGCCGATCCGCTTCCGCATCCAGCATTGCGTTCAACGCTTCCTCAACGGTTCCGCGAACCATCTCGCCCAGGTGATCCCGTATCCGCGCCTCGTCGATCTGGATCACTGCGCCCATCGGCTTGCGCTTATCTTTTTCGTGCATTCTCAACTCCTCTCAGTCTGTCTGAAAGCAGCCATCGTCTCAGTCAAATGTGCGAAAGATCTTTTACGTTATCCGCTGCGCTGGCCGAGACATATCGAGACATATGGGGTAGAGGTGCAGTTCTCCTCGCTGCACCGCGCTCTCGAACGCGCGGGGTTGTCATGTAAAAAAGGATTGATCGCAGCGGAACGTGATCGGCCTGCGCTGCATGAAGTCCGTCGAGACTGGATCGTGCGTCGTCAGCCCCGGATGAGTCAGGAACCGCACAGGCTGGTCTTCATCGACGAGACGGCCGTGTCAAAACAAACCCCACGCGGCTTCGGGGGCGGACGCCTTTCGGAGAACGGCTCTACGGCACCGCACTCTTCGGCAAATGGCACGCAGACCTTTATCGCTGACCTGACGCAGGACGCCCTGATCGCGCCCTGGGTGATCGACGGCGACATGAACAGGCCTGCTTTCTACATCTACGTTGAAACACAGCTGGTCGGGGTGCTCGATTCCAGAACTGTTGTCATCCTCAACAACCTGTCGACCCCAAAAAGCCCTCGCGCCGCGCAAGCCCTGCGAAGGCGCGGATTCTAGTGCTTGTTCCTGCCCGCCTACAGCCCGGATCTCAATCCGATCGAAATGGCATTCTCGAAGCTCAAGGCGCATCAGAACCAGAATCTCCGGTGCCTTCTTCTAAACGTTCGCTGACATTTGCGATCTATTCGACCCAAACGAATGCTGGAACTTCCTCAAAGCTGCAGGATATGTCTCAGGTTAAATGCAAAACGCTTTAGAATTGTATTGCGTTCTCTACGAGGTAAAAAACCGCCACATGGGCGGTTTTTCTGAGTGATACGTAACGGCGGCTTTGAATAAAAACCGACCGAAAACTGATCACGATGCAGCTGGATTGCAGACGGTTTGACCCGCCTCGGTTGTGCCCAGCTCTGTGCCTACCGGGCAGCTTGGTGCGCCGAATTTGTCATACTCGGGCGTAGTGTAAACCGGCGTAGGCTCTTCTGTCTGCGCGCACGCAGCAAGAAAAAAAGCAACGGCACAAACGGTGGAGAATTTGAATTTCATGTCCGTCAGTCCTTTTTTTAAGCTTCTGATATTGAACAAAAATTAAGGTCCGAGGTCAGGATACGACCTCTTCTACCATTGCCGAGCCTGTGAAGGTCAGATCTGGTGGTTTCCAGGTTACAGTTCATTGGATGATTTCTCCTGTTGAGCTGGATTGCCTCCAGCCGGGTTTTTGAGACTGGAGTGCTGTGCCAGTCTCTTGGGTTTGGGAAGAAGATGAGCTTTCTCCCCACACTTTACGTTCTCTGCTACTTCAAAGGCCGTATTCTTATATTGCGATTTTCTCAGGTTGATCCAGATACAGCGATTGATCCGCCAGACAGTAGTACCAGGATTACGGCGCACGCTTGTGGAAAACTCAATTTGAAAGACGTTGTGCATCGTACCTTCTAGAAAATCACGGGTGTAGCCGTAGGGTACAATCCAATCGTTTAAGAAGAGCCTGCTTCCGCAGGTCCACTCGCTTTCCGCCAAAGCGCGGCCTTTTGTTTGAATGTCCGTCTGGGCGTCTTCAGACAGGTAGGTCCATGTCGTCTTCGCTGTGGGAACGCCATCATTACTCAGATAAAAATGCGCTTGGGCGCACCAACGCGGAGCCAATACATCTATGTCAAGAAACGTTACCATCTCGAACTTTTGGTGATACTCGGAGTGGGCTAAAAGCTCGACGGCGAAGCCGGCGCTGGAAAAACAATCAGCGATCATACTGGCTCACCCTGTCCTTGAAGCTCATTCGAGTTTGCAGGTTCGCGTTTTATCTCCATTAATACCTCTAAACAAACATGGCCGCCGAATGGTGTAATAGACCGTGTAACGTCTATTGCGCCAATACTGGATTGACCGTTCCAGGTCGCGCATCCCATTGGTCGCCGATCTTCTGATAGCCAGCCAAGTACAGTAGCCTCGAAAAGGTGAGCCTCTAGCTTAGTGTAATAATCTTGAAGCTCCGATCTCACCTGATCGTTGTTTGACGCATGATCAAGCACTGTGACGGCTCCAATGCCTCTGTAGGAAGCCAGTTTCGAGGTATTTGGATCTGGGTCAGGGAACTCTGGGAAGTAATTGGTGAGCATAGCGGTTTGTGCTGCCAACTCCTCTATCGGTAGATGCTTCATTGCGCATGCACCGCTCAAAAACAAATCAATCAGAGAGACGCTATCGCGGGCGAAGAGCCGCACCGCCGCTAGTCGCGCCAGAGGATAATTCATGTAATAGTGATAGGGCCTATCCAACTTGAGCAATCCGCAAGCTAAACCATCCAGATTATCAAGAAGATAGACTGCGTTTTCTTCCGCCCAAACCTGTTCCAACTCCAGATAAAGTGCAGGGTTATTCTTTTGGGCAAAGCGCAAAAGAAGAAGCTCTCCTATAAACGCACAGGTTTCGCGTGCAATGGGCGGCATTGTGTCATAGCCGGAGAGCTTGATCTGCAGCGCATGGGCTGCTTCGTGCGCCAAACACATCAAATCTTCGGGTCGCCCGCGCCAGTTCACCACATTTACGGGCGGCAATTCCGCGCCCCGATGTACGGTATTAACCCGATAGACTTGCCCTGTTGCCAGTGATTTGAATTCTCCACTTTGAAGTATCGTAGCCACATCTTTACTATTTAGGAAGCCGCCACTTAAAGCAGGGATCACATAAGTCTTGAAACAATAATCTTGGCTTCCAAGGCTAAACGTTACGTTTTGCCGTGTAGGCTGCTCATCGACTTCGGGCAGCCTATCTTGCAATTGACCCATGTAATAGGCTGTAACTACATCCCTCAACGCAGATGCCTGCACATCATGTAGTACCAACCAGTCGAAAACCGTGAACAAGGCAGGACCCTTAAACCAACAATTTTGAAAAGCCTTTGACGAACAAATCCATGAGTTCAACTCGAAAAAGACCAACCTGTGGTTAATCCAGTGTTCATGATATCGCCCGCCTCACATGCTATTCACCGACTGGTTTATCCCATGACGCTGTGCCGAAAATCCAATTCCTACTTTCTATTTAACGATAGATATCAGGTATGGTTCTGTGCGGAAGTATGGAACCGCAGGGCTTTGTTGGGTTGTGTCGCAAATTTTTGAAACGGCCAGAGTCAGCGATTTGCTGGGCACACCTATCCTGCGATCTCGGCAAATAGTCGAAAGCCAGACGTCGTGGTGTTAGAGAATTGCTGTTTTCGGATCATTTTTGCGACCTCTATGCCGTCCAGAGTAACCGATGCGGCCCGAACGATTGGAACCCGCACATGTGCCATATACGACGCTTGATAAACCGATGATCCTGCTCGATCAGGTTATTCAAGTACTTGGACCTGACTGTTCGGATTTTGGCCGGGCAACCAAACCGATTAAGGATCTTGTTCACTTCTCGAATACCCGCCGCGTTGCTTGCATTTTTGTCGATGACTATTTTGCCCGGGATTCCATTCGAAGAAAGCGCGTTGGCAAAGAACTCTGCTGCTGGACGGTTTCGTCGTTCAGACAGCATGAAATTAAGGGTGTCTCCTGCTTTGTCGACCGCTCGATACAGATACATCCACCTACCACGCACACGAATATAGGTTTCGTCCATGCGCCGTGAACTCTGAGTTGGACGCCTCTTTGATTGCGTACGAGCTGCGACGATCGGCGAGTGTTTCACAACCCACCTATTCAATGTGGCATGGTCAACTCGCACACCGCGCTCAGCCATGATTTCTTTCAGGTCCCGATGTCTAGCCCCCATTTTCGGTACCAGTAAACTGACGTTTCTCTAATAAGATTTCAGGGACAGGTGGCCGCATTCCAAGTGCGTGATGTCGTCGGATTTTGTTGTATTGTCTGAGCCAAATGTTGATGGCGACCTGGTCTTGTTTGGTCGTGCGGAAGCTTTCCGCATTCAGGACTTGGCGCCGGTGTAGTCACTGATCTGACCGTCAGTCATGAAGAACCGGATGGGGCGACCAGAAGCATCGGCGACAGCATGCAACTTGGTGTTCATTCCGCCCTTGGTACGCCCAATCAGACGTCCGCGCCCCCTGTTTTCAACCGCAGGCTTGAAGCCGGGCGATGTGCCTTCAGATAGGTTGCGTCCACTGCCCGACAAGGCATTGCGAAGCAATGTCCAGAGAGGGGATCATCATCGCTATGTGATCGGAATGCTCTGCGGCCAGCCGTTCCATGATCCGTGCAAACACGCCCTGTTCGTGACGGCACTCGAATCCGTGGCGTTCGCCACTCACCTCCAACGCTTCCAGCGGTTGTAGAGCGTCTTTGGTGGGCCATACTCTCGCAGAGCCTCGGCCCAGCGCAAGCCATTGCGATTAATAAAGATAATCCCGCTCAGAACACGTCTGTCATCCACACGGTGCTTGCCACGGCTCTTTGGAAAATAGGGCTGCAACCGCGCCATCTGCTCGTCGGTCAACCAAAACAAGTTACTCATCACGCCTCCTGAAGTTCAGGAGCTTGAATCAGCCCGGTTCGGCGATTGCAACCAAAGCAATGGGTCCAGAGCCTAGGGAACTGGCAGCCTTTCAATGAGATCATGTTAAAACCTATTCGACAGGAACAAACTTCAGATCACGCATGTTCGTCAAATAGGCCTGATAGTTTGCGGCACAACCAAATGAACGACCTGACACGTTCGATCCACGATGTCGATCCGATGCCCGACGAGGACTTGTGGTTTCTGCCTCAGGCCCCCGAGCCGGGAGAGGCGCTGACCGATCTGTCCTGGCCGGTGAGGACGATGCACAGGTGATGTCGGACGAGGAATGGGCGCAAACCTACCGATCACCGCCGTGTTCTTGATGAGGTTTTCTGGGGTTCCCGAACCGGAGCGCCTTGGCGCGGCCTGCCCGGTGATTTTCGCAAATTGTCAAGCGTCCACCGCCAGTTCCGGCGTTGGACACTGGCTGGGCTTTGGGAGCGGATCATGGACGCCCTGAACGAAAGCGGGGCCGTCCCGCATGCACTCCAGATGATAGACAGAACTGTAATCCGCGCCTACCATCAGGTCGCTGGCGCTAAAGGAGGACTCCGCGACAGGGTTTTGGTTGCTCAGTCGGTGGCTGTACGACCAAATTCCACCTTCTCGTCAACGCGCTCGGCTTGCCCATAAGGACGGAAATCATGCTAGGCCAGACTTCTGACTATCCCGGTTTCGATCTGGTCGTGGCAGATAATCTACCCCAGCCGAGCGTCCTGCTGGCTGACCGTGGTTATGATGTCGACGGCATCGGCAAACCTATGGACAGCCGCGACGTTTTACCCGTAATCTCAATGCGGAAATCTCGCAAGAAGCGTGTCGGCGTCAACGGTTCGCTCTATCGCCTTCGAAATTTAGTGGAGCGCTGCTTCAACAATAAAAAAGTGCCCGCCGTGTCGCCACAAGTTATGACAAGACTGCAGAAAGCTACCTTGGCTTCATCAACATCGCATCGATCCGCCTCTGGCCGTGCCATTTGTCAACTTGGCCTAGATTGCGGTCTGAGAAAGAGATAAAAAGGCATGCTTAAACTCCCATCTTCAGCATTAAGTTGGTTTTCCGTCTGGCTACTGGCCAGGGACCGGCAAAGCTCGTCGAGTACAGTTAGCGATGATGCCCATCTAACTTTCAGAGCGCAGCCAGATCGACACAATTCTGGAAGTGTTGAACTCCCGACTAGCGAGAGGGCAGTATAGTTTGGCCAGGATCGATAAACACAAACATCATCACGTCAACGCTCCCATAGCACACGCCCCCGGCAGAGTAATTCTGTCGGGGGAGTATTCGTTAATGTACGAAGCTCCGGTACTCGCCGTATCGATTGCAAACTATACCGAGGTCTGGTTGAGGCCAATCCATGGCAGTGAAGGATTGCTCACTGCTTTCCAGCAAGTTTCATGCGGTGAGTTTTATGCATTTTCAACACTTGGTGACTTCAAACAGTCACTTGATCGCCGGTTTGATCAATTTGTGTGCGGCCAGTTGTCGGTTCAAGATATTCTACATCGTCCGGACGATCTGGTAATATATGCTGTGGCGTCGTTCATGCAACGATTGCCAGCACCCAAAGTTGGAGATGACCACCGATTGCCGGTTTCAGGAATGCTGGGAAGCTGTTCATCGTTGCCATTGGGGTCAAGGATGGGATCGTGGACAGCGGCAATCGCCGCAACTTTGGTTCTCTACGAAAACTTGTTCAATGAAACTTTAACACCAGAAGAAAAAATTGAGATCATTCGTTTCTGCGAGCGGCTGCGACAAGGAAAAGGTAGCGCTATTGATGCAGCCTCCGTCATCTATGGAGGTATAAACAGGGTCGATGGCGATCAGTTCAGTCGGCCAAACATTCCCCTGCATCACTCGTTGTGGACGGGGGATGGCTGGTACTGGGTGTTACACGGAACACCTGCAAGCCCCGTTGGAGAATGCGTCACAGTGGTGCGCAAGTATCATGAAAAAGACGTTCCGCTGTGGCAAGAGTTCAGCAGTTGCACTAATGCTCTACAATCTGATCTTGAATCCTGTGTTAACCCATCTGAAACGCTGCGTCGCAATCACCGACTTTTAGCTAGAATAGGTGTGGTGCCATCTGCGACACAAGACTTTGTCAAAACTGTGGAGAGAGCAGGTGGTGCTGCGAAAACTTGTGGTGCCGGATCAATTAGAGGAGAACAAGGTGGAATGGTTTTAGTCTACATGGAAGATGCAAGCGCCATGAAAACCCTCATGAGTAACTATCCAAATCTCCGCTGGTCGCCGCTAAAGGTTTCTGCTTCAGGAGCAGCGCAGGGGGCGGCTTCATGAGTTGCGCCTGAGCCGATGCTTTCGACCTCTGGGACGGTTACGCTCTCGAGATGGCCGCTTGGCGGACGCTGGCCAGACAGCCATCAGCCGCGAGCAAACAAGCTGGCGATGCCCCATCAGGGCTTTCGAGCAGTAGGACAGCCAAAAACCCAATCTCGGCGCCTTTCACTGGGACGTCCGTCAGATCAAGTCTGAAATTTTACACATAAGTTGAAACCGATGCGGCGGATCAATTGTCTTACGCAAAACTGCTTGCCCTGAGGGGGCGTTATCGAAGCCCTGAGCCTAAGTCGCAATTTTCATCAGCGGTGTGCGAAACCAATTCACTCAATCCCTCTATCGTCATGCTTCATGATATCTTCATCAACTCCCGAACCAGATCATGAGCTTCAGGACGTGAGGGTTGAAAGCGGCAGCGCAGTGCAGCCACCTGGCGATCAATTTGAACATCCTCAATTGAAAGTTTGACGAGCCCTTTCTCGTTCGGGATGGCGGTTTCTGGCAGAATCAAAAACCCCGTTCCGTTCCTGGCCAACTCAAGTAGCCAGTCAACACGGTTTGAACGATAAGCGGCATAAAGCCTACAACCGCGATTCGCGCTGGTGGTACGTATGAATTCACGCATTTCACAATTGAGCCTATCCAGCATTTCATTGCTGGCTAATCGTTTCAGGGCTACCGCTTCATGTTGGCTCAGAGGATGTTCAGTCGAAACGACAGCGCAGTAACTTTCTTCATAAAGTGTATCAATGTGAAAGATTTCTTCAGAAGCTTGCGCGACTGTCACCGCTATATCGAAGCGCCCTTTCCGAAGTCCTTCGAGCAACGCCGTATGGCTGTCAACAATCAACTCAATATCTGCCTCCGGGTAGTGGGTCCGATAACGTTCAATCGCCTCCGATACTTTAGACTGCCCAATCGTTTCTCCAATGCCGACACCAATTGGCACACGCTTCAAACGCACATGGCGTGCTGCTTCGACCTGCGCTTGATAAGTCTGCTGCAACGCCTCCTGCAACCTCGGTTGTACAATTGCTCCGAGTGGCGTCAGACGACATCCTGCTCTATCGCGCAAGAGAAGCGACCCACCAAGTTCAGTCTCCAGTTTCTTAATGGCGGTCGTGAGTGAAGGCTGAGACACATTCATTGTTCTCGCCGCATGCGTGAAATTGCCGTGTTCACAAACGGCCAGGAAGTAGCGAATTTGATTAATTTCCATGAAGTGGCCTGCCGCTGTTATTATCTACTACGACGAAAAATACAACTAAAAGAGGAGTGGTCAACAGATTTCGCACGTTTGTCAAATGGTGCTTGAGCTCGATCACCGTAGGATTTTGATGGGCATTGCTAACTTGCTTGCGCGTTGTGACCTGGATAGGCCTCACGCATGAAAATATCGCCCCAATTGCCGCGCCTGAAGGGCTTTCGTTTTCCGCGTGAGATCATCACCTATGCCGTTTGGGGCTACCATCGCTTTGCGCTTAGCACCGGGGATGTTGAAGATCTGCTCGCCGAGCGCGGAGTGACGGTTAGCCGGGAAACCATTCGGCAATGGATTAATCGTTTTTGGCCGCCATTTTGCCAATTGCATCAGTCGAGACCGGCCCAGGGCGGTTCTGTCGCAAACTTCGCCCCTACCTGTCAGTTCAATCGACAAACACGGCAAGACCCTGGATTTCATGTTGTCCGAGCGTCGGAATAAAGCCGCTGCGACGAAGTTTTTCGCCCGCGCGCTTGAGGTGAACGGTCTACCAAGCAAGTGCATCGATGCGCGTCATGCCAGTGCCGCCTTGTCGATGCAGATTAACAAATCGGATCGCAGTGATGCATTGGATCTTGCGCGGATCATGCAGACCGGGTGGTTCCGTCGGGTTCAAGTGAAGAGCAAAACCAGTCACCGTATTCGTGCGCTTCTGAACGCACGAAGCCTTTTGGTGCAGATGCGCCGCGACTTGGAGAACCAGCTCCGTGGCTTGTTCAAGAGCTTTGGTCTGATCATCGGACGAGCCAATGGCGGTGTGTTTTTAAAACGGGCACTCGATGTCAGTCAGCAAGCTCCTGAACTGGCGGGCATCGCGGGACCATTGCTTGCCGCACGCGCAGACATTGATCGCCAGCGCTTGGATCTGGAACGCCAGATCAAGCGCCTTGCGCGTGAGAATGCGCAATCTCGCGCCTTCATGACCGTTCCGGGCGTTGGTCCGATGACAGCGTTGGCTTTCCTGTCGGGCATTGATGATCCGGCTCGTTTTGCGCGATCGCGTACGGTTGGTGCCTATTTGGGGCTCACACCCAGGCGTCATGCATCTGGCGAGGTCGATTGGACAGGACGGATATCCAAATGTGGGGATACAATGCTGCGCACCTATCTTTTTGAGGCGGCCAATGTGGTGCTGACCCGGACCAAACAGGCATGTGGGCTGAAGACATGGGGCATGGCAGTCGCCGCGCGTTCCGGAGGCAAGAAGGCGCGAGTCGCCATTGCTCGGAAACTGGCGACGATCTTGCACCGGATGTGGTGTGATGGAACTTCATTCAAATGGACAACAGCTTAAGAAAGGCAGAAATACGAGATCACCCCGATATAGGGTGAGCAGTGTCCCTGCCGGGACGAATGGTGGAGATGAGATCGACCGATTATGTGCGGAGGGACCCCAATCTCAAACGCGGTTTCAACATTGATCCATCAACGCTTTCTTGCGCCATCATGCAGCGACCCAACACCGACTGCGAAGAGAACACTGGAACCGGCAGGAACAAAAATGCTCAAACCATCTTGCGGAATTAGAGAACAAAATCGGCTCGCTCCAGTCATTCGCTGCGCGGGTTCAGACAGATGATTTGAGCCCGAAGCTGCCCTTGATCCCACTTCCGCCTTTCGCTCATGCAGCGGGCCGCAAACTGCGCAGAGCCGCCCTTGATGCGGTTCGAACCGACACTATGACTGCCTACAACTGCTGATGACCGCTCTGAGCCCATTTGGGGATAGCCATGGTTGGAATTGCCGCAACTGTGGCGCTGCTGTGGGTTTTGGCGCTCTTATAGGTCACACCCGATTTACGAAAGCTTGATAACTTGGTCGTTGATGTGCATTTGTGGTAACATCACGTAATGAAAGGGTACCAGCGCAATGCCTAAGAAGAGCAGTGCAACAGTGAGCCGAAATACCAGCTCCGGCAAATTCACAGTTCGCAAGAACGGTGGAACTGCGGCTGTTTACACATCTTCCAAATCAGCGCCTTCCACCGTGAAGAAATCGATCACCACAAACAGGGACGCTCTTAAGCGACTGGCTAATCGGTAAACGGCACTACCGGGTGAAGCTCGGCGACGTTCTGGAAGCCCATGAACAGTCGCTAGAGGCATTCGGCGGGCTTCCCGGAATCAGTAATCTAGACAGCATCCTGGGGGCTATTGGCAGGCCGTATCACGGTTATCACCGCATGATGCACGCCAAGGCGGCTGCTTTGCTGCATGGATTGGCAACATCGCACGGCTTTAACGACGCGAACAAGCGCACAGCCTGGCTTTCAATGGAAGTTCTGTGTGCCAACAGCGGCTACGAACTAGCCGTCCGAGATGATGACAGAATCGATGATCTGGTGGTTGATGTGGTTACCGGCGATGTCAGCCAAGATGAACTGGAACAGTGGATAAAAGAGCGACTGACCAAGCAGTTCTGAGGGGTTAGCGCAGGCTCTCACAGTAGGCGGCAAGTTGTGAGGGAGGCTCAGACATTTGCAACGCCAAGTGTCCGTTTCGAGCCTAAGCAGGGGGTAAACCAGTCGCCCCCTAAATTGGAACTAGTGTTTTGGAGAGTTGAGCACATCAGATGCGGAGAATTTGCCACCTCATGAATTGCATGGTTCAGGACCCTCGTTTTGCCAATGCGATGAGGCTGGCCTTAATCCGCAGATCTCCAACGGCGTAGCGCCTGGTCATTGCTCTGAGAATACCGCCTGGGTTCTTGATCGGCGTCAGGCGGCGTTCCTTAAATGATACTCGCCAAGCAGGGCTGCGTCCCCGGAGGCGTACACACTTTGCGGTACTCTCCAAAAACTCCACATGGGGTCGTGAAGGTGGGGCAGGGGCGATTGCTCCGGCTGAGCTTTTTTACAGGATCAATCTAAATCCTCTTGCGAAAAATGACGCAATCCCGGAGCGCGATCCAAACAACGGGGATAGCTTTCATCCAGATCGCGTAACGACTTGCGGACGATTGGCAAAGTGACCTCATTAGTCGGATCAAAGTTGTGCATAGCATCGGCCAGCTCAAAGGCTGCGGCTTGCCGTTCGTGTTTGCCCATGCGGGCAAAAGGCCCGCGAAGCTCTAAGAGATTGCGCAGAGTGGTAAATGCTTCAATAGTCAGTTCGGTTTGTGGGGTTTGCATACTCGTCCTCTTTGTTTTTGCTGGATTGCCTCGAACGATCACCCCCCTGACGACTGCGATGCTCCTGCAACAGTCATCACAAATAAAGATGTAGACGCGTCGTCAGCAGTTTCGCACGGCCCAGTTTATGGGCGCTGGTTAAGCAATTTAGTGACTTACTCGACACTATCCAACCACTGTGTGGTTCCAGGACGTCACCATTCAACTATCCGCCGTATGTCATCACGATCCTTTGCAAGATTACGCGCAAAAGTAGGTTCGTGATGTGCAATGCGGTTGCGAAACCGTCGAATGCTGTCAATCGTCGCGTGCACCTGGCCCCGCGCTGGAGGAATCGTCAGAGCTTTATCGTATCCCGGAAAAGCTGAAGCAAAGTGCTTGTTCCAAATCCGACTATCCTGACCTTTGACAAACACGTTCTGCCAAAACACAAACTTCAGATCCGCGACCACTTTTTCCGCTGTAGGGTGTTTGTTCGCGCAGTGTTTCAAGTCTTCCGTCAACGGTGGCAAAGTCCGCTCACTTGCAGTCTCCCTCTGGTTTCATCAGGTAGTGTTGATAATTTAAATGCCTGACAAGGGCAGTGCTCACGATAGCGGGTATCTATTTAAAGATAGGATTTGGGAATTTCCCGAAGGCAGTCAACTGGTTCTATTGTTCGGTATGGGACGATTTGATTGGCCTGCGAGTGCTTGGCTAAAAACCGCCAATTTGCACAATAAATTCAGCCTGTTACTTGCAGGCCGGTTGGGTCTGGCGTATCATCGGTTCATCGGTTCATCGGTTCATCGGTTCATCGGTTCATCGGTTCATCGGTTCATCGGTTCATCGGTTCATCGGTTCATCGGTTCATCGGGCCGCCGCTACGCCTTGGCGCACACTGCAGCACTAACCGGTTACATCATCCTGACAGCCTAACATCCGGCCGCAAGTCGGGCACCGCGTGTGGGTTAACTGACAGTCCGCCCCTGGTTTCCGGATTGGGTGGTCTGACACAGCCGTACTGCCCTCTGGTGACGCCCTATGTGGCGGTTACCGGTGCGAGATCAGCTGCAACTCCCTTACACTTTTTACCGCGATCAGAACGGACGGCGCGAAAGCAGCGCGGCCGACCGTCAACTGTGGTTCGCTTCCGGTTGAGGCTCAAACAACGCCTCCGGCCGATGCCCATACCTTTGCCCGCATTTCTACCAACCCACTGACTGCCTGACGGGCAGGGCGGTGCCTTGCCTCGATTGTGCTCAAGTCCCTCACAGGAGAGTTTCAGAATGACAAACCAGTCCTCAGATACCCAGCCCGCCCTTCGCCCGCTTAATGTCTCGGTTCGGGCTGGTCGTTTGACCAAGTTCAAGGGGCGTGTGGCGAGCATTGCACCAGGTTTGTTGGTTGTGGCAACTGCTGCGGCGCTTGTCATCGGAGGAGCGGACCAGGCTGATGCTCAGGCGGCCCCCGCTTGCGGCCAAATAATAAACGGCGTCGTCAGAGTGTGCCCTGACGCCAGCATTCCCTCTCCGGGTATCACTCCCCACAATGGCATCGAATACAATGCCGGGCCAGATGGGCTCACTCTGATGCTTGATGCCCCAGACAACGCAGACAATTACGCACCCATCACGGTGGAAGCTTGGGGTGTCTCTGGGGCGGCAGTGCGTGGGGCGGATAATACTTCAGGCGATATCGCTGTGCTACTGCACCACGGGAGCGTTACCACTGATGGTCCGGCGCTTAACTACAATAACCACGGGCTTGAGGCGTATACCGAGGGCAGTGGAGATGCGACCGCGCAAATGAATGGCGGGGATGTCACCACGCATGCTGTCCTTAGTTACGGGCTTCGGGCGGAGATCAAAAACGCGGGGAGTAACGCCACGGCGAAGGTGGAAATGACCGAAGGGCGTATCAATAGTCACAGCGGATCAAGCTCTGGGCTTTCTGCAGGAACCGACTCCATTGGTGGCGCGGCGATCGCTGAAATAAGTGGCGGCACAATCACCACGCACGGCGGAGCGTCTCATGGGATTGCTGCGTCGGTCAACAAAAACACGGGGAGTGCAGCCAGTGCAACGGCGCGCATGACCGGAGGGCTGATCAGGACGCACCAGAACGTTTCCCATGGGGTTTTGGCAGAGAGCAATGGGGGGGTGGTTGAGGGCGATGTCCGCGCCGAGGTGCTCGCGGAAATGAGTGGCGGCACAATCATCACGCGAGGGGAAAGAGATTCCCATGGGGTTCGAGCGCGCCTCTATGACAATACGGCGAATAGCAAAGCTACGGCGACAGCGCGCATGACCAGGGGCGTGATTAGTACGACAGGTTACCGATCCGCTGGGATTTCTGCGGCTGCAGATGCATCCTGTGATTGTGACGCAATCGCGGAGATGAATGCCATCAACGGCAGCAGCACAATCACCACGGAAGGGGAGCAGGCGCACGGGATACGGGCGGTGTCCAACAACTCGGAGAGTGCATCCGAGGCGAGTGCAAAGGCTGTCATGAGAAACGGGAGTATCAATATTAACGGTCGATGGGCTCATGGGATTTCTGTGCAAGCCAATGGTGGCCTGGGGAGCGCGCTGGCGGAAATGCGTGGTGGCACAATCACCACGACTCACGGGGGGGCGTCCGCGATTTATGTGCGGATTCACAACGAGGATCACACAAACAACTCGGACAACACAAACGGGGCTAAAGCGCTCATGACCGGAGGGACGATCCATACGGAGAACAGGGTCAACGCATTCGAGGGTTCCCACGGGCTTCATGCGGACACCACTGGCTCAGCCGATGTGGTCGTGGAGATGAAGGGCGGCAGTATCACCACGCTTGGGAGGAATTCTCATGGGCTTTGGGCGGAAGCAGAGGCGGATGCGATGGTGAATGGTGTGAGGTTTGTTCCGGGCTCAACGTCGCAAGCCAAGACGATTGTCAAGCTGGATGCGGGTGCTGTTGTCACGGCTTCAGGGGCGGGTTCAAACGGAATTCGCGTTTCAGGGAATTACGTGACTGTGGATCACAACTCCAACAGCCCAAAATTTTGGTTGGGTGTAAAAGAGTTTGACGTGGACGTGGCTGGGATTGTGACGGGCGGCGCTGGCGGATTTAACGCAGATGACGACGGCGCTGCGATCCGCACGATCTCCGACGCTGAAGGCGGGGGAACAATTGATATCGCCGACACCGCCATTGTGGCTGCGGGGGGCTCTGGCATTGCAATACAAGACGGGGATGGCGACGCGGTTGTCACCTTGGAGGGGACCGTGACCGGGGACGTTCGTCTTGGCGCGGGTGACGATAGGGCCACGATTGGTGCCACAGCCAGTTTTGACTTTTCCTCCTATATCCTGGACGGCGGTTCGGGCGATAACGATCACCTGACGCTGCATGGCCGCCGGACGATGACCTCAATGGAAAACGTTAGAAACTGGGAGCATCTCACGCTGAAGGATGAGATGGAGATGCGCCTGGACGGGATGGACAGGCTGGATATGGGCCTGTCCATCGACGCCACGTCTACGTTCCGCGCGTCTGGCGGGGAGCTCACCATCACAGGTGACGTGACCAATGCGGGTGACTTGACCTTAAGCGTGCAGGACGGGGCTGCAGGTGATGTGATCACCATTGACGGCGATTATACCAACACCGGATCGGGAAGAAGTGTTTTTGAGCTGGATGCGGTTATGGGTGCTGATGGTGCGAACACCGACAGGCTTGAGATCACCGGCAACGCGTCAGGCGAGATGGTGCTGTCGCTTGCCGGGTTGGACAATGCCAGCGCCGGAGGCGGACCACTTGAGATCTACGTGGTCTCGGTTGGCGGCACGTCTGAGGATGCGACCTTCACCCTTGTGGGAGGCAACTATGTCACGTCGGACGGGGAGCACGCGGTGATCTCGGGTGCCCACCTCTACAGGCTGGCTGAAGTTGAGGCGCAGGATGGCGGCAAATGGTGGGCGTTGAGCGCGCGGTTAGCTGGTGGCGAGATCAGCTGGGGACCCTCAGCACCGATCTATGACAGCTATGGTGCCTCGCTGCTGGCGTTCAATGCGCCCTCTGGGCTGCACGCGCGGGGTAGCTCGCAAGACTTCCGGACCCTGGCCTGGAGCGGACAAGGGGCTCAGACCAGTGGCTCTCCGCTGTGGGTCCAGATGGGGATGGAGCAGATCACATCGGCGGCCGAGCAGAGCACCACGGGGGCGGCGCGCGACAGCAGCCTCTGGGAGATGGAGATCGGTGCGGATATTGTGCTGGACACCAGCACGGCAGGTCTTCTCGTGGGCGGGCTGATGCTGTCCTATGGCACGGGCAGTACGGATGTGAGCTCAGACTTTGGGGACGGGTCGATAGAGACGACGGGTCTGGGCCTTGGGCTTGCGGCCACGTGGTATGACCGCCGGGGGTTTTATGTCGACGGACAGGTGACGGTGAGCGCCTACTCGAGCGATCTGAGCTCTGACGGGCGTGGGAGCTTGATCGAGGGCAACAGCGGGACGGGCTATGCGCTGTCGATCGAGGCCGGACAGCAGCTTGACCTTGGCTCCCGGCTGACGGTGATCCCGCAGGCGCAGCTGAGCCTGTCATCTGTGACGTTCAGTGACTTCACGAGTGAGGCGCAGGGGGAGCAGCGGGTGTCGCTCGAGGATGCGGTGAGCCAGCAGCTGCGGCTTGGGCTTGAGTTTGGGGCGCAGGATCAGGGTGCGAGCGGCGTTTACGGGATGGTGAACCTGTACCATGATTTTGGGTCTGGCAGCGAGGTGCGGGTTGGGCCGGCGTCGCTGACGAGTGAGAACGAGGCTTGGGCGCTTGGGTTTGGGATTGGGGGCAGCTATGCGTGGAATGACCGCGTGGACCTGTTTGGCGAGGCCTCCTATGCCACCGGGCTCAGCAACGCCGGGGATGTCAGTGCTCTCAGCGCAAGCGCAGGCTTTAAAGTGATGTTCTGAGGAGGGTCGGGTCTCGTCGTTGTGATGATTGGAAGGTCAGCGAGCAGGCAACCAAAGCGGCAGCGCAGCGACCACGCCGAATATCAGCCAATTCTCCGCGACAATCCTGAATTGGTAGAATGAGCCCCTACCTGCCTTTCCCAAGCTACTTGATCTCTGCGTGTGCATGCGTCCGGTAAGCGGACAAAGCGGCCACGTGCGAAACCGAGAACTCGACACGGTTCGGACGAAGACGCCACAGCACAAGTCGCAAATCCATGAATGCCTCCAGAGGCGCAACCCAATCCGTTGTAATCCCGCAGAGCAGTTCTATAGGTTAGCGTAGTATTGCCAAGTGGATGGTGTCATGAGTATAGCAAAGCCGTTTCATCGAAATCATCGAGGTATTAAACTCGGTCCCCAGTCAGGCTGCAGCGGATGGGCTTATATAGTAGACCCGGAATATGCCGCGAATGCGGAGCACTATGTGCGTGCGCTCACGCTAATCCAAAACGACCTTCTGTCAATCTTCGAGTATCTGGAGCCAGGCGATGAATGTCGGATGGCATATTCCTACCGAATACACGCACTTCTCATGCGAGCATGTATCGAGATCGAAGCTAACTTCAAGGCAATATTGACGGAGAACACTTATTCACCTCCGACGAAACGATCACTGAATATGACCGACTACAGGAAGGTGGACGCTACGCATCACTTGTCCTCTTACGAAGTGATGCTGCCGATCTGGAATGGCGAGAACAAGCTCTTTAAACCTTTCGAACCATGGAAACCGGGACGCGGCGGTCCGTCTATCCCTGGCTTAAGTCTCCCGTGGTATCAAGCCTACAACGCAAGCAAGCACGACCGGCACAATGAGTTCAAGAAAGCTAACCTTGAGAACCTCGTGATGGCAGTTGCTGGCCTCCTTATTCTCGACACCTCTCAGTTTCGCGACCAGGATTTCTCCGCAGGTTCTACATCGCTCTTGGTTTCTGGGTACGATTACCACCCTCTAGAGGCTGCGACTGGCTCATTGTTCCGGATTAAATATCCAGATGATTGGACCGACGAAGAGCTTTATGAATTCGATTGGACGGTACTGAAGAAGCAAGTGGACCGCTTCCAGAAGATCGACTTTAACGCAATTCCGTCTTAGCAGCATCCCCTGCAATATCCGTTTGACGCGCAGCGAGGCATGATCAATATGGGCTCGCAGCTGGCTTTCTCTGCGACTTCCACGAAGTGGTCTTAAGAGCCCTCAGCTGCCTTTAGCCACGCTTCCTTACTATGCGCGCGCAGCAAGTCGCGAACGGCGCGAAGCCGCCATTCAGGGAACCGCCACTTATCTCTTGTTGGGCTGCGGCTCACGGTTAAGCTGTTCGTACCCTGCTGTCCTCAGTCCCACCGGCAAAGCGGCCAAGACTTCACAACTTTTGCCTCAGGTGCAGCGTTTGAGGCGATCGGTCTGGCAACAATTCATCTACAAAGTTCGGGGACAGCTTGTTTCGTGCGTAGATTTCCCCCATATTTAGCGTGAGAGGATAACTGCCCAAAATGCCATACGATCCACGAAAAGCTGCACAAACTATCGCCTTTTTCGCATTGAAAGAGGGCGGAGCTATCAATGTGCTTAAAGTGGTGAAGCTGGTGTACTTGGCAGACCGCGAAAGCCTTCGCCAGCGCGGGCACCCCATACAGTATGAGGCCCGCTTCTCCATGCCACACGGCCCGGTCAACTCTACCACCTTGGATTATCTCAACGGATCTTATCGTGACGATGGCGGATGGTCAGATTTCTTGCGGGATAGGGCAAACAATGACGTGGGCTTAGCAAACCAAAACATAACTCTTGAGGCTCTGGACGAGTTAAGCGAACGAGAAATCGGTGTTCTGGAACATGTTTGGTCAGAATTCGGTCATATGAATGGCTTTGATCTGGCCGATTGGACCCACGACCACATCCCGGAATGGGAAAACCCGAACGGATCGTCGCGCCGAATTCCTCTTGATAGAATGATGGCGGCAGTGGGTTTAGAACGATCAGTCGAACGCGCCCGCGAGCTGGAAAGCCTAGACCAAGCGTCAGCGCTTCTGGGTTCCCTGTAAAGTATGGCGTACCAGCGCGGAACTTTTCTTTTACAATCCGGGACACCCACCCAGCCAGAAATGAAACACCTGCATATCGTTTGCAATGACACCTGCCCATTGGGCGGTAACCTAATTGTACCGGTTTCCAGCTTTTACGACGGTTGCGACAACACATGCGAATTGGATGTTGGCGACCATGAGTTCATCCGGCATCTGTCATTTGTGTTCTATGCCAGATCAAAGGTCGTAGAAGCGGCGCAAATTGATGCGTTGGTGGAACAAAAAATGATTACACCGAAGCCCGATGTTTCCGAGGCAGTGTTTCAGAGGGTTCTACACGGCATTTGCGCATCCCCGGACACCCCGCCAAAGGTGAAGAAATATCACGGCTGTTAAGCCCCAAGCTCATCCTGGAACGCTCCTGCCGCTCGCTGCGGTAAGCACAGACAGGTACTTTGAGCCCATTGCCGTCGTCGGCCAAGCCTCCTTCTTTCGCATGTGCAGCACTTCGCGAACAGCGCACACCGGACATTCCCAGACGCTTCACGGACGGCGGATGAGCGGGGCTCATCAGACGTTGTTATTCTCCAGAATTTTCTCAAATCTTGATACCTCCAAAGGAAAAGTTCCTTCCGAAGTGTTGAATTCCACAATCCGCGGACCCGTGTTGGTCCACCCGGACTTTTCATAGAAGCGACCTGCTCGGTCGTTTCCAATCGCACAGGCAAGCCAAGCTACATTGTGCCCAGCAAGTCGGATACGTTCTTCAGCGTCTTCAATCAGCGCTTGAGCTATACCGGCTCCCCGCGCTCCCCGCGATACATACATCTGATAAAGTTCATTTTCCTTGACCATGCAAAACCCGAGCACTTCGGCGCCGTCACTCGCTATCCGCGTGCTTGCAAGATTTGCAATGGTACGGTCAAAGAAACTGCTGGCAGTGCGCAATTCGCGCAGGCTAGCCGGTACAATGTTGGCATGAGCTTCGTGCCACCCAGCTTCCCAGATCGCGCAAATCTGTTTGGCCTGTGCTTTGATCGGAAATCCCAAGGTATATTTCATACTACGGAGCTACCTTCGCTCGCGCCGTTTAGCAACTAACGCTAAGGGCTCGCCGCGGACATTCTCTGCGACAAGCTTGAATTGGTAGAAAGAGCCCTAACCAGCCATTGCCGGGACGCTCCAACACTGCTGGTAAAAATGGCAGCTGTGCGGATCTAAGCAGACCCAGAGAAAACTCGTTGTCTAAAAGAAATCAGATGTTGGGCTAACGCAACATATTACCGATATCGGCAAGGAAGGGCAAAACTAAGGACGCGCTGAAAAAAGCACCAGCAAAGCGCGACCCAGTAATGCCCTTATCAGGGATGATAAGATGGTTCCATTGTGGTGGGCTGTTTGGATCAATGGCCGGGGTACGGCCATCCGACACTTTGAATGAATTGCCGTGGAAAGAAGCGTTTCGGCAATGATAGAATAACTGCATCTCGACAGGCCAATTTCGATATTCCCTGCCCCACCTCGCTTCTATGCGACTTCGATTGACTTCGAAAGCCGCGCCAATGGCTTGGCAAATGGTTTGTTCCATGATGAATCTGGCGTTTTCCATTCTACCAAGAGTTTGATTATCGTTCGCTGGCTGGTCAGCTACTTCTGCGAGTTGAAACTCAAAATTCACTTCGGCCGGTCGGCATTGTTTGATGCCAGAAGTGTATACAACCCAATGACCAAAATTTGTGATCACAGTTTTTGAGGCGTGTTCAGGTGACGCAAGAGTAATGTCTTTTGTGTGCAATCCTGGTGTCTTGGCCCCCTAAAACTGTGCCACAGTTGGCTTAGTTTTGGAGACGGGATTGATGGCGCGGAAACGGTATTCGGACGAAGATATTCTGCGGCTTTTGCGCGAGATTGAGCTGGGCCTGGCATCTGGTTCGGATGTCGCGACGGCGTGCAGAACGGCTGGTGTCAGTGATGCGACCTATTACACATGGCGCAAGCGGTTTGGTGGGATGGGACGATCTGAGATGGCCAATCTGAAGGCGCTGCAGAAAGAGAATGATCGGCTCAAGAAAATCGTGGCTGAGCTTGAACTGGACAAACTCATTCTCAAGGAGAGCCTTGATTATCTAAAGCCAAAGGCCTGACGGCAGACCAGCTTCGTCAGGCCGTGGTCCACACCCGACAAAAGCTGGCAACCTCTGAACGGCGCACCTGTCGCGTGATTGGATTGGCGCGGAGCACGCTGCAATACCGCGCAGCGCCAAAGGATGATGAGGCGTTACGTCTGGCGATGATCCGATTGGCCAAACGGTATGGGCGCTACGGCTACCGCAAGGTCGCCGAGCTGCTGCGTGTCGAAGGCTGGGCAGTCAATCATAAAAGATCGAACGACTATGGCGCGAAGAAGGCTTGCAGCTCCCACAACGGCACAAGAAACGCAAACGGCTGTACCACAAGGACAGCTCGATCATCCGGCTCCGACCGCAACATCCCAATCACATCTGGAGCATTGACTTTGTCCACGACAAGCTGAGCAACGGACAGAGCTACAAGATGCTGACGGTGCTGGATGAGTATACCCGTGAGGCGCTCTGCGTAGCGGTCAAGCCGAAGATGAACAGCGCAGACGTGCTGGATGCGCTCTACCCACTCTTATTGCGGCACGGGAAGCCCGAACACATCCGTTCCGACAACGGCGCGGAGTTCATCGCAACGGCCCTGCAGACCTGGTTAAGAAAGGTGGGCATTAAGCCGATCCAAATCTACCCGGGATCACCTTGGGAGAATGGATACAACGAGCGCTTCAATGGCACTCTGCGCCGGGAAGTCCTCAACGCAGAATGGTTCCACACCACCAAACAGGCTCAGATCGTCATCAATACCTGGCTTAGACAGTACAATCGTGTCAGACCCCATCAGGCTCTAAACATGCGACCGCCCGTTCCAGAAACCTTGCTCAAAACTGGCCCATAGAATTGGGGCTGGACACAATAACAACAGGTTTTCACTCATCACTCACATGTACAGCATGCAAATGAGATCATCTCAATTGCTCACAGCTTGAATTGGATAAAGAAATGACCGTAATGAACAATGCACCTGTCGCGGCTGATGATACTGTTGATCCGAGTGAGTTCCTGGTCAATGACTTCACCGATGGCTCTCAAAGCGACCCGAGTGTTACCGCTCTCGCCAATGGCCATTTCGTCGTCACCTGGCAGTCTGATGATGGACAGCCGGGCGATACGTCTGAAACTGCCATCAAGGCCCGTATTCTCAATGAGAATGGTGTCGAGATTGTCAGTGAATTTCTGGTGAATGAGTCTACTAATGGTAGTCAATTGACCCCCAGCGTTACCGAGCTCGCCAATGGCCATTTCGTTGTCACATGGCCGTCCAATGATCAGGAGCAAGGGCATCCGTCTGGTTTTGACATCAAGGCCCGTATTTTTGATACGGATGGTAACGAGATTGTCAGTCAGTTCCCGGTCAATGAAGTTACCCATGACATGCAAGGCTGGCCGAGCGTGACAGCCCTTGCCAATGGCCATTTCGTCGTCACCTGGCATTCTCTTGACGGGCAGCAAGGGGATACGTCCAGTTCTGCCATCAAGGCCCGCATTTTCGATGCAAATGGCGATGAGATTGTCAGTGAATTCCTGGTCAATGAATACACCAATGACGCGCAACTATACTCGAGCGTTACAGCGCTCGCCAATGGCCATTTTGTCGTCACCTGGCATTCTTGGGACCAACAGCACGGGGATACGTCTTGGTCTGCCGTCAAGGCTCGTATTTTCAATGAGAATGGCGATGAGATTGTCAGTGAGTTCCGTGTCAACGAATTCATCAACTTCTGGCAAGAGGACCCGAGTGTGACAGCCCTCGCCAATGGGGGTTTTGTTGTCACCTGGGGGTCTCATGACGGGCAGCAAGGGGATGCGTCCGCTTCTGCCATCAAGGCCCGCATTTTCAATGAGAATGGCGATGAGATTGTCAGTGAGTTCCTGGTCAATGAATTCACCGATAGCTGGCAAGTATACCCGAGTATTACAGCGCTCACCAATGGCCATTTTGTTGTCACCTGGATGTCTGAGGACCAGCAGCAAGGGGATACGTCCGGTACTGCCATCAAGGCCCGCATTTTCAATGAGAATGGCGATGAGGTTGTCAGTGAATTCCTGGTCAATGAATTCACCAATGGCTGGCAACAGAACCCGAGTGTGACAGCCCTCGCCAATGGGGGTTTTGTTGTCACCTGGGAGTCTCATGACGGACAGCAGGGCGATGGGGACCTCGCCATCAAGGCCCGCGTTTTTGATGCGAACGGTGTTGCTCAAAGTCACAAGATTATCACAGAAGATGTTGTCACCCTGATTGAGACCGCCACGCTTCTGGCCAATGACAGCGATGTGGATGGAGATGCGCTGACGGTGATGGATGTGTCTCCGACGAGTGCACATGGCGCGGCCCTGACGCTGAACACAGACGACGGGACGATCAGCTATGATCCAACCGGCGCAGACGCTGTTCAGGCCCTGGCAGAGGGTCAGACCCTGACGGATACATTCACCTATACGGTCGAGGACGGTAATGGCGGGGAGAGCACCGCAAGTGTTTCCGTGGTTGTTCATGGAGCCAACGATGCGCCTGTTGTGGCGATTGTATTGCCTGATCAGTCTTCCGTGGAAGATGAGACCGTGAGCTTTGTGCTGCCGGCGAACGCATTCACGGATGTGGATGGGGATGCGCTGACCTTGAGTGCGACACTTACGGATGGCACGGCCCTGCCGGACTGGCTGGTGTTTGATGCGGTTGCAGGGAGCTTCTCAGGCACACCGCCGCAGGATTTCAATGGCATGGTCAATGTACTGGTGACGGCCAGTGACGGGTCTCTTTCAGCAAGCGATGCCTTTGCGCTTGAGATTACCCCTGTCAACGATGCACCTGTCGCAGTTAACGATGTTGTGCAAAGTCCCACGCCGATCACCGAAGATGTTGTGACCTCGATTGATACCGCCGCCCTTCTGGCCAATGACAGCGATGTGGATGGCGATGCGCTGACGATGCTAGCGGTTAATGCGAAAAGTACGCATGGGGCGGACCTGACGCTGAACGCCGACGGCACGATCAGCTATGATCCCACCGGCGCAGCTGATGTGCAGGCTCTGGCCGTTGGCCAGACGCTTATCGACACATTTTCCTATGCGACCGATGACGGCAATGACGGTGTGGGCGTCGCAACCGTTTCGATCATTGTGCACGGAACCAATGATGCGCCTGTTGTGGCGATTGTATTGCCTGATCAGGCTTCCGCGGAAGATGAGGCCGTGAGCTTTGTGCTGCCGGCGAACGCATTCACGGATGTGGACGGGGATGCGCTGACCCTGAGTGCAACGCTGGTTGGGGGTGCGGCACTCCCGGATTGGCTGGTGTTTGATGCGGTTGCGGGGAGTTTCTCAGGCACACCGCCCCAGGACTTCAATGGCATGTTGAGTGTCACGGTGACGGCCAGTGATGGGTCTCTTTCAGCAAGCGATACCTTTGCGCTTGAGATTACCCCTGTCAACGATGCACCTGTTGCGGTTGATGATGTTGCGCTGAGTTCGACGCCAATCACAGAGGATGCTGTGACCCTGATTGATACCGCCCTCCTCCTGGCCAATGACAGCGATGTCGAGGGGGATGCGCTGACGGTGATAGATGTGTCCACCACGAGTACGCATGGGGCCACCCTGGTGCTGAACACCGACGGCACGATCAGCTATGATCCCACCGGCGCAACTGATGTTCAGGCTCTGGCAGAGGGTGAGACCCTGACGGATACATTCACCTATACGGTCAGTGACGGCAATGGCGGGGTGAGCACCGCAAGTGTTTCAATCGATGTGCACGGAAGAAACGATGCGCCTGTCGCAGCTGATGATGTGGCGCAAAGCCCCACTCCGATCGAAGAAAATGTTGTCACTTCGATTGACATCGCCACGCTCCTGACCAATGACAGCGATGTCGATGGGGACGCGCTCACGGTGTCAGAGGTTTCGACCATGAGCACACAGGGGGCTATCCTGACGCTGAACACCGATGGGACCATCAGCTACGATCCCACCAACGCAGCTAATGTTCGGGCTCTGGAGAGGGACCAGACCCTGACGGATAGCTTCACCTATACGGTCAGTGACGGCCATGGCGGGGAGAGCACCGCAACAGTCTCCATTGAGGTCATTGGAGTCAATGATCCGCCTGAGGGGCCATTTGCATTGGAGAATCGTTCTTCAGCAGAAGATGAGGCCGTTAGCTTTGCACTGCCAGAGAATGCATTCACGGATCCGAATGGCGATGCGCTGACTTTGAGTGCGACACTTGCGGATGGTTCGGCGCTGCCGGACTGGCTGGTGTTTGATGCGGTTGCGGAGAGTTTCTCAGGCACACCGCCGCAGGACTTCAACGGCACATTGAACATCATGGTGACGGCGAGCGATGGCTCACTTGCAACAAGCGAGACCTTCGCGCTTGAGATCACACCGGTCAATGATGCTCCGGAAGATCTCACATTGACAGGTTCAGAGGTCCAGGAACAAGACGCCGGGGCCGTGATTGGCATGCTCTCGGTCAGCGATCCGGATGTTGGCGACACGTTTACATATACTGTCGATGATGACCGCTTCGAAGTTCTGGGCGGCAACTTGAAACTGAAGGACGGTGAAAGCCTGGATTATGAGAGCGAAACTCAGGTTGTCCTCACGGTCACAGCCACGGATGCAGGTGATCTTGCGGTCAGTAAGACCTTCACGCTTGATGTCGGGGACGTTTACGATCCGGTCGTCAATGTGAGTGTCGTGCGTGGAGCAACATCGACCGTTGCAACGTTATCGGGCACCATGGATTACTACACGATGTCAACCGACAACGGTTTTATTGAACTGCACGCTCTCGGAGGAAGCGCGGGGGTAGGCGGTGCTTACACGTTCCGCTTTGAGGATGATGGCGGGGAGTTTAACATCAGACTGGAAGCGGAGCAGCGGGTCAGCGATAATCTCGGTACGGACACGACAAGCGCCTTTGCCCGCTCCACAGCGCTTGTCAATGGTGGCTATGTGGTCACCTGGACAAGTAGTCAGGCCGATGCTGCGGGCTATGAGGTCCATGGCCGCGTGTTTTCCGCAAGTGGTACGCCTATTGGCGAAGAACTGGTGATTAATGCGACGTCCTCCGGAGATCAGTGGCTGTCTTCTGCAGCCGGTCTGAATGATGGCAGTTTCGTGGTGGTGTGGCTGTCGACCGATCAGGATGGTTCAGGCGAGGGCATTTTTGGCCAGCGCTTTGATGAAAGCGGCGTGCCCGTCGGAGGCGAGTTTCAGCTCAACACCGAAACTGACGGACATCAGAGCTTGCCTGACGTTGCTGCTCTGAACGACGGGGGTTTTGTTGCCGTGTGGTATTCGGACGGTCAGGATGGTGATCAGGGGGGCATCTTTGCGCAGCGCTTTAGCCAGGACGGCACGCCATCGGGATCCGAGTTCCAGGTGAACACGCATACTGCGGGGCAACAGATCTGGCCGACTGTCACCGTGCTGACGGATGGGAGTTTTGTCGTCAGCTGGCAGTCCGCGCTGCAGGATGGAGACCTGTTTGGTATCTATGGTCAGCGGTTCAACGCTGATGGAACCCCCCTTGGCGCGGAGTTCCAAATCAACACGCACACGGCAAGCGAACAAGGCGAGCCTTCAATCACGGCGCTGGAAGACGGAGGCTTTGTCGTCACCTGGCAATCCTTTGATCAGGATGGTGCATTCTGGGGTGCCTATGGCCAAAAATACAATGCCGATGGCTCAGCAGCAGGTGGCGAATTCCAGATCAATACCGCCACGGAGTATAACCAGTACTGGGTTTCGGTGTCCGGGTTGCAAGACGGTGGATTTGTAGCAACCTGGACATCTTATGGCCAGGATGGATCTGGTGCCAGTATTCATGGTCAGAAATACGCCGCTGACGGCTCAACAGTCGGCGGCGAGTTCCAGGTGAACACGCAGTGGATCTATCACAACCAGATGTATCCCGATGTCGTCGGCCTGGAAGATGGCGGGTTTGCGATCAGCTGGCATTCGTATGGCCAGGTTAATACGCCTGACGGTTACGAGATCTATTCTCAGCTCTTTGATGCGGAAGGCAACAAGGTCATCCGGACAATCTTTGACGGCGGTGACGGGGACGACACGCTCAATCTGTCTGCGAGCAGCAGCAACGAGACCCTTCTCGGCAGGACGGGGGATGATCGTCTCACGGGTGGCAGTGGTGAAGATGTTCTCGTCGGCCATGAGGGCAATGACATCCTCAACGGCGGTGCTGGTAATGACCGTCTGACCGGGGGGACGGGAGACGACATCTTCGTCTTTGATCCCGGTTTCGGCAAGGATGTCATAACTGATTTTGTGGCTGGTGCTGGGACGGAGGATGTCATCGAGTTCAGGGGTGTCACCAACTTGGCATCCTATGCAGACGTCCTGAACAGCGCGGCGGATGACGGCACCGATACGACCATCACGCTGGATACTGATAACAGCATTGTCCTGAAGAATGTCGTCGTGTCGGATCTGTCCTCTGACGACTTCCGGTTTCACGCGTAACGAACACGACGCATGGTGTCGCAATCACGCTCCCAGGACGGGTGTGTTGCGGAGTGCCTTCTGGCACTCCGTTCTACATTCGCAGGCATTGGCCTGCTCAGCCTGCCGATCAATCTCCTGATGCTCACCGGACCACTGTTCATGCTGCAGGTGTATGATCGGGTGCTGGCGAGCGGTTCGGTGCCAACGCTGATCGTGCTGGCTGGTTTGGCGGGTGGCATGTATGTGTTCTATGGCGTCCTCGAGGGCATCCGTTCGCGTGTCCTGCTGCGCGTCGGTCAGCATCTCGATGCACAGCTTTCTGCAACGAGCTATGAATGCTCGATCACGCTGCCGGTTCTGATCGGCCGCAAGGCGGAAACACTCGACCCGGTGCGCGATCTCGAAACCGTGCGCCAGTTCCTCGTTGGACCCGGGCCGACGGCGATCTTCGATCTTCCCTGGATGCCGGTGTACTTGACCATCATCTATGTCTTTCACCCGATCCTTGGATTGGTCGCCATTGGGGGCGCGGTCTTCATTTGTATTTTGATCGGCCTGAACGAACTGGTATCGCGCAAGCCGTCGGCAGAAGCCAATCGGCATGCCGTTCAACGCGCGGCCATTGTTGAACAGGGCAGGCGGAATGCCGAGGCCGTTCGAGCCATGGGTATGACGGCAACGCTGAAAGAGCAGTGGGAGGCGTTCAATGGAACCTTTCTCACAAAACAGCGGCATGCCGCAGACATGGCGAACCTCTTTAGCACGATCACCAAATCCTTCCGCTTCATGCTGCAGTCCGTCATGTTGGCAACAGGCGCCTGGCTGGCCATTGGTCAGGAGATTACACCTGGCGTGATGATCGCGGCTTCCATTATGACGTCGCGGGCGCTGTCTCCGGTTGAGATGGCGGTCGGCCAGTGGCGCGGATTTGTGGCGGCCAGACAGGGGTTCAAGCGCCTTCGGGATGTCGTGGAAGGTCGCCCGGAAGACCCTGAGCGCATGGAATTACCATTGCCGTCCAAAACTCTGGCCCTGGAAAATGTCGTTTCGGGTCCGGTAGGCCATCCGGTGCTTCAGAATGTCGGATTTGCGCTGGAGGCAGGTGACGGGCTCGGTATCATTGGCCCCTCGGGCGCTGGTAAATCGTCGCTGGCGCGGACCCTGGTTGGTGTCTATCCGGTGCTGCGCGGCTCACTCCGGTTGGATGGCGCGGATCTCTTCCAGTGGGCACCGGATCGGCAAGGTGAGTTCATTGGCTATTTGCCACAGGATATCCAGCTCTTTGCCGGAACCGTGGCCCAGAACATATCCCGCTTCCAGATGGAAGCCCCTCCGGAAGATATCATCCGGGCGGCAGAGCTTGCCGATGCGCAGGCGCTGATCAAGTCGCTGCCGAATGGCTATGACACCGAGATTGGACCGGGTGGCACTACACTGTCCGGCGGGCAGATGCAGCGCGTCGCCCTGGCGCGCGCGCTTTATGGAAACCCGTTCCTGGTCGTCCTGGATGAACCCAATTCAAATCTCGATTCTGAAGGCGAAACCGCCCTTACCAAGGCCATCGGTGCCTTGCGGGAGGCCGGTTCGATTGTCATCGTCATTGCCCACAGGCCAAGCGCACTGGCAGGCGTGGATACCGTCTTGTTCATGAAGGAGGGACGCGCCCAGGCCTTCGGGCCAAAGGAAGACGTCCTGCAGCAGGTACTCACGCAAAGCCCCAAACCGGTTCGGGCTGTGTAGCGAAGACATGAGTGAAACTGTCCAAACACTGCGTCGCAGCATCAGGCGGCATCTGTGGGGCGCTGGCCTGTTCTTCTGCGCGCTTCTCACGTTCCTCATCGGCTGGTTTGCATGGATGCAAATCTCCGGGGCAGTCATCGCGCCGGGCGCCATTGTTGTCGAATCCAATGTCAAAACCCTCAAACACAAGGAAGGGGGCATTGTTGCAGATATTCTTGTGAAAAATGGCGATGTGGTCCAGGCGGGTGACCTTCTTCTGCGTCTTGACGATGCAACCACCCGTGCAAATCTTGCAGTTGTCAGTCAGCAGCTGGACGAACTGGTTGCGACGGAAGCACGCCTGATTGCTGAACGGGACAACGCGACAGATATTGTCTTTCCAGAGAGTATCGCCAGCCGTGCCTCTGATGCAGAGATATCTCGTATTACCGCAGGACAGCGCCAGCTTAGGGCTGCACGACTGGCAGGGTTGGTGGGTCGGACGGATCAACTCCATGAGCAAATCAATCAACTCGACAGCCAAATCAACAATCTCGAGGTTCAGGCGGACGCCAAGGCAGAAGAGATCGACTTGATTGATATGGAACTTGTCGGGCTCGAAAAACTGCTGGAAAATAGTTATGTTGCTACAAACCGGGTTCTGGCGGTCCGCAGGGATAAGACCCGCCTGCGAAGTGAGCATGGGGCATTGCTGGCCGAAGCGGCCCGCACCGAGCTGGAAATCAGCGAAAGACGTATTCAGATCCTTCAGTTGCGGGAAGACTACCGTGCTGAGACGCTCCAGCGCCTTCAGGAAACGCGCAGTGAGATCGCACGCCTTGCAGAGCAGAAAGCGGCGTCTGTCGACCAGCTCTCTCGCATGGATATCCGGGCACCACGGTCAGGCTTTGTCCATCAACTCAACGTGCACACGAGAGGCAGCTTCATCAGCCCGGCAGAACCCGTCCTTTTGATCGTTCCAAAAGAAGACGCGCTTATTATCGAAACGCAGGTCGCACCGACAGATGTCGATCAGATCTTCACGGGTCAGCAGGCGACCATTCGCCTGCCTGGTTTAAACCAGCGCACAACACCGGAATTGAAAGGTCAGGTCGTCACGATTTCTGCTGAAACGACCCTCGATGAGGGAACCGGAATGAGTTTCTTCACCGTGCGGCTCCGGTTTCTGGAGGGAGAACGGGAGAAGATAGATGGCAACATCCTGATGCCAGGCATGCCGGTCGAAGCGCTGATCCAGACGGGCGAGCGCACGATCCTGTCTTATCTTATCAAACCAATCCAGGATCAGATCGCACATGCCATGCGCGAAGAGTAGTTTCCCAAGCAGGTGGTACACCGTGAGCGGTGCGCGCGTGCCTCACCCAAATCCTGATGACCGCCATCGCAAACGGGTGTAAACAGTCCAACATTAGTCGCCTGATATCCTGGAATGACGCTAAACACGTGTGAGCCACACTCCACTTACAGGTCGTTGATCATCCGAAAACTTACGCGGCTTTGGCGGCGGCGGAATTGTTCCCTGCGATCAGGCTTCGCTCACTGCGCTTCAAAACCTGTGACTGAGCGCAAATCCAATGTAGGGATTTTGGTCACCGCCTCGTGCGCGATATCCCGCGTTAAATAGAATATCCGGTCCAGGAGCATCCGAAGCGATCTGGTAGGTCAGGCCAATATCTATCGGTCGCACTGAAGATGTAATGTCCACAGTTTGAGAGGTTCTTGTCACGCCCGTGCTTTCCTGGCCGGCTACTGCTGCAACCCTGTCTTGAGGGAGGTCGATTGAGATCTCACCAGAGGAGATCTGGAGCGGACTGGAGACAGACAAGCTCAT
This sequence comes from Ruegeria sp. B1, assembly GCF_056535885.1. Lineage (NCBI taxonomy): Bacteria > Pseudomonadati > Pseudomonadota > Alphaproteobacteria > Rhodobacterales > Roseobacteraceae > Ruegeria > Ruegeria sp. B1. The sequence continues at coordinate 150,159 of NZ_JBQFJA010000002.1, forward strand.
CGTACCCGGACTGCCGAGAAAATGCTGCTGGCTGATTGAGACGCTGCCAGCACGCCCCACCAGGTTTTCGCCGCCAGTGATCAAACCTTCTTGCCGGAAATCCGTCCTGCTTTGCGTACCCGATACTGTCAGGAGCGTGTTTTGGCCAAAAGCAACAGATCCCGATATCGTCAGGAATGATGTCGCACTGCGTCCGTCTTGACCTGCGGCTCCCATGAAGCGGGACCCAAGCACGGTCCCGTTTTCTTCCATAAGGCCGAACTGGGCAGAAAAGCCTGACCCATCCCTGTCTTTGGCTTCAAGCCCTATGCTGGTCTTTGTGAAAGAGTCAGCGGATGACCCGATTGCATGGTCCGTCGTCAGCGCCAGCGCTTCTGTGAGTTTGAACGCGTGTCCGAATGAGTAGTCTTCCGTAAGAAGCTGTCCAAATGGATCTGCGCCTGGATCCTCGTCTCCGAGATTCATCTCGTAGGAAAAAACACCTCCATCAAGACGGAGACCGGTGCTGTGATGTGAGTTCATGACTGTCAGGGTGTCGCTGACCTTAACTTCCTTTGCGATCGTGAGACGAGGTCTTGGCGCCTTGAGTTCAGAGACCAAAGAACTGGCAGCAAGCTCAAATCCGCGCGTATACTTATCTGCAACCATCACAGTTTGTCCTGCAAGGGCCTGGTTGAGGGCTGGAGCGAGGGCACCGCTGGCGACGATGCCCGTTTTGGCGAGAGGGATCGCTTCGCTTTTGGTGGTGTTGCCCTGGTAGACAACAAGCTCACCCATCGGATGCATGGCGTTGGCCAGATTCAGAAGGCCATGCCCGTACTTCGGGTCAACACCCGGGTCACCGAGATCTTCGGCTGCTTCGAACAAAATCTGAGCGATTTCGGGGGCGGTCAGCAAAGGCCACTGGCTCTTCAATACGGCATAGGCTCCAGTGACATAGGCGGCGGCCATGGATGTTCCGTCTTTATGAACGAAGCCGTTGCCGTCGGGGATGTTAATGACACGTGCGCCTGGCGCAGCGAGGCAAAAGTGCATTGCGACGCCACAGTGGTTGGAGGAGTGCCATAGGCTCTTGTCTTCATCAACAGCGACGACGGCGATGAAGTAACCGTGATAATCGTCCAGCACGACTGGAATGCCTGCACTGACTGAGACGTCGGGCAGGCCGCTGTTGCCTGCGGCAAAAACGGTCATCAAGTCAGCCTCTTTGGCGTCATTCAGGGCTTTAATCAAAGCTTGGAAGCGGGCGGGTTCAAAAAACGCTTCGAGCTCGGAGGCACTTTGGAAATCGGTGATTGGAACGCTGACACGGTTTTCATCGAGGTAACCCCAGCTGTTGTTCATGACGGCAGCCCCGGCGTTGATGGAGCGGTGTATGGCATCAGCCCACATCTCTGTAGTTGACATGAGCCGGATGTCGAAGTTGCCCCGTGCTCTTATTCCTTTGAAGATGACAAGCTCGGATTCAAAGGCAACGCCGTGCAGGCCTTGACCGTCTTTCCTGCCTGCCGCGATATTGGCAACATGCGTGCCATGACCGGAACGGCCATGACCGTCAGGTTCAGAAATATCGTCGGGGTCTCCGACAAAGTAGGAGTGGCTGTTGTCAAAGTCGATTTTATTGGCGACGTTTGGAAGGTTAGCGAATTCTGGACTGTTGACATCAATGCCCGTGTCTAGGATGGCAATCTTTACGCCCTGTCCTTTTCCGGGTCCGGGTCCTTGCATGCCCTTTGCGTATCGTTCATCGGCGCCAATCAGAGACAAGGCATAGTTTTTGTTGAACTCCGGGGTTTGGTAGTAGGCGGGATCGTCAAGTCCGGGACCGGGATCAATTGGTTCGACTGGCTCAGGCTCAACTGGCTCTGGTTCGACTGGCTCAGGCTCAACTGGCTCTGGTTCGATTGGCTCAGGATCGGTGCCTGGGCTAGGGCTTGGAGAAGGTGATGGGCTGGGACCAGGGCTTTCACCACCGCCAGTTTCTGCAAGTGAAAGTGCAGACGCCATTCCGACGATACCAAGAACAATCGTCGAACCCATTCCGGAGGTCTCCCCCGCGCTTGGCTGCGAAAGGGAAAAACGACGGATGTCTGGCGCCGGGCCTGAGGTTCGAAGGAGGTAGTCCTCCAAAATCTCGGGCCGGTTCAGGAGGATGTACGCATGCGCATCCTCGAAGGTCGATGGATCTCGCGCATATTCCCGGACGAGGTAGCTCAAGACCTGTTGATCTGAATAGGAAGAGAGTTGACCTGCGTAGATATTTGCCGAGACGGAGGTGGCCAAGATGACAATGGCAGTGGTGGTCAGGGCTAACATCTTAAACAGGCGCATAATGATTGCTACTCTTTAGCTGTTAAATTGTGACCACGCGGCTGCGACCGCGCGCCTTTGATACCGATGAACAGCCGGACCCACGCGGCTCGCAAGTAACAGACTGAATTTATTGCAGATGTGGGCGCGCCATTCGTTTCCTGCCCAATACTGGGGCCCGGTGACTGTATTGGGAAATATTCCAATCCTATATTTGAATAGCCATTGGCTATGGTTCACCACAGGCGCTCGCCATGAGATCCGCGGCAGGGCCTTCACCACCTCAATCCAGACGGAAAGACCGAATGCATGAAACCGGATCAATCCAGATTAAGGCGCTCCGCAGTCCAAAATAACTTGGTCCGGTCCACTTTGTCGGAGACCCCGACGATATTTCTGAACCTGACGGTCATGGCCGTTCCGGTCATGGCACGCATGTTGCCAACATCGCTGCAGGCAGGAAAAACGGTCAAGGCCTGCACGGCGTTGCCTTTGAATCCGAGCTTGTCATCTTCAATGGAATAAGAAAACGGGGCGACTACACCGAATTTACGATTCCGATCGAGAGCATATGGGCTGATGCCATAAACCGCGCAATTGACGCTGGTGCGCATGTCATGAACAACAGCTGGGTTCGAACCAAAATTGTCGATGATTTCATCGTCGAAATGCCAATCACGGATTTCACAACTGAAACTCCGGACGAAAATAGCAAAAATCTCAAAGAATTTCTTGGCGACAAAACCATCACCGCCCTGAATAGAGCCAAATCCGAAGACTTGATGACCGTTTTTGGCGCAGGCAACGGCGGCCTGCCCGACGTCTCAGTCACTGCAGGCATTCCGGTCGTGCTGGACGATTATCTCGGTTACTTCATCGCCGTCGTTGCTGTCCGTGAAGACAAGAGCCTATGGCACTCCTCCAACCACTGTGGCGTCGCAATGCACTTTTGCCTCGCTGCGCCAGGCGCAGGTGTCATTATCATCCCCAACGGCAACGGCTTCACTCACTTGAACGGAACATCCATTGCAGCCGCCTATGTCACTGGCGCCTATGCCGTATTGAAGAGCCAGTGGCCACACCTGACAGCACCCGTAATCGCTGAGATTATGTTCGCGGCAGCCGAAGATCTCGGTGAGCCGGGTGTTGACCCGATCTACGGGCAGGGCCTCCTCAATCTGGAACGCGCCATGCTTCCTATGGGTGAGCTTGTCGTCTACCAGGGGAACACCATCGAGAGCGCCGCCATGCCTCTCGCCGAAACGGGCATCGTCGCCAGCGGCGCCCTGGCGCCAGCCCTCAACCAGGCCCTCGCAGGGCAGACCCTGATGGTTGCAGATGCGTATACGCGCGGATTTGAGCTTGCTGCCAGTGCCTTGGTCTCCGAACTCAAGGCGCCAAGACCCCGCCTTGCGATCACAAGGGAAACAAAGGTCAGCGACAGCCTCACACTCATGCGTTCAGATCACGGAACAGGTCTCCGTTTTGATGGGGATGTGTTCTCCTATGAGATAACTCTCGGCGACATAGATCCAGACGCAGATCCATTTGGACAGCTTCTGACAGAAGACTACTCATTCAGGCACAAGTTTGAACTCACACAAGCGCTGGCCCTTATTACTGACCACGCGGTCGGATCATCCACGGGCTCCTTCTCAAGGACCAGCATAGGGCTTGAAGCAAAAGACAAAGATGGGTCAGGCCTTTCTGCCCAGTTCGGCCTCATAGAAGAAAACGGCACAGTCCTTGGATCCCGCTTCATGGGAGCCGCGGGTCAGGACGGACGCAGCTCTACCTCGTTCTTGGAAATATCCGGATCTGTTGCGGTCGGGCAGGGCACGCTCCTGACGGTATCGGGCACGCAAAGCAGGACAGATTTCAAACAGGCAGGCCTGGTCACGGGCGGCAAAAGCCTGACGGGGCGTGCCGGCAGCGTCTCAATCAGCAAGAAACGCTTTCTCGGCAGCCCAGGCACGATGCACTTGTCGATATCCAGTCCGCTCCAGATCTCCTCTGGTGAGATTTCAATCGACCTCCCCCGGGACAGGGTTGCAGCAGTGGCCGGTCAGGAAAGCACGGGCGTGACAAGAAGCTCTCAAACTGTGCAGATTACATCTTCAGTGCGGCCGATAGATATTGGCCTGACCTATCAGCTTGCTTCAGAAGCGCCCGGACCGGAAATTCTGTTTAACGCGGGATATCGCGCACAAGGCGGTGACCCCAATCCCTACATTGGATTTGCCCTCAGTCACAGGTTTTGAGCCGCACGGGCAGATGTTTCGGCCACTTCATCTGCCGAGAGAGCTGCGCAGTGCATAGCGCACCAGATGCACGATGCAGGTCTGAACCAGGGCCTCAGGGACGGCGGAGAACAGCAGCCGGTACATGCATTGGGCCGCTGAGATTTCTGCGTCATTTTCAGGATAAAGTGAAGGCGGTGCACCGATTACAGGTCTGTGGCGTAATTCCAGGGCATCAGGCTGCTGATGTTGGACTGTTTATGCCCGTTTGCGATAGCGGTCAGTGTTTGGGTGAGCCAGGCACGGCCATTGGTTAGAACGTAATGCAGGGCGGAACGTCGAACTGATGTGGTTGACTGGGCAACTCGCCCTGACCAGAAGACCATTGCAGACTTCTGGTGCGATAATGGTGCTTGTGGCGACTGTTTGCTCAGGCCGTATTGACAAAGTAACAGTCTGACAGGTGCAGACCCCACCATAGCCTTTTCCTATTCAAATATAGAATCATGGTATTTTCCAATTCAGCGATCTGGATCCAGTGTTGGATGCGGGACGAATTGGCTGGACGTATTCGCGGTCAATCGCGCAGCGGAACCCAATCAGTAAAACTTTGGAACGTTAGCCAGTACAATAACAACAGGTTTTCACTCATCACTCACATGTACAGCATGCAAATGAGATCATCTCAATTGCTCACAGCTTGAATTGGATAAAGGAATGACCGTAATGAACAATGCACCCGTTCTGGCACTTGCATTGCCTCATCAGTTTTCAGCAGAAGATCAATCTGTGAGCTTTGTATTACCGGCCAATGCATTCACGGATGTTGATGGCGATGCGCTGACCTTAAGCGCGACGCTTGCGGATGGTGCGGCCCTGCCTGGCTGGTTGGAGTTTGATGCGGTTGCGGGAGTTTCTCGGGCACACCGCCCCAGGACTTCAATGGAACAGTCAACGTGATGGTGACGGCCAGCGACGGGTCTCTTTCGGCCAGCGACACCTTTGTGCTTGATGTTACCCCGGTCAATGATGCACCTGTCGCGGCTGATGATACTGTTGATCCGAGTGAGTTCCTGGTCAATGACTTCACCGATGGCTCTCAAAGCGACCCGAGTGTTACCGCTCTCGCCAATGGCCATTTCGTCGTCACCTGGCAGTCTGATGATGGACAGCCGGGCGATACGTCTGAAACTGCCATCAAGGCCCGTATTCTCAATGAGAATGGTGTGGAGATTGTCAGTGAATTTCTGGTGAATGAGTCTACTAATGGTAGTCAATTGACCCCCAGCGTTACCGAGCTCGCCAATGGCCATTTCGTCGTCACATGGCCGTCCAATGATCAGGAGCAAGGGCATCCGTCTGGTTTTGACATCAAGGCCCGTATTTTTGATACGGATGGTAACGAGATTGTCAGTCAGTTCCCGGTCAATGAAGTTACCCATGACATGCAAGGCTGGCCGAGCGTGACAGCCCTTGCCAATGGCCATTTCGTCGTCACCTGGCATTCTCTTGACGGGCAGCAAGGGGATACGTCCAGTTCTGCCATCAAGGCCCGCATTTTCGATGCAAATGGCGATGAGATTGTCAGTGAATTCCTGGTCAATGAATACACCAATGACGCGCAACTATACTCGAGCGTTACAGCGCTCGCCAATGGCCATTTTGTCGTCACCTGGCATTCTTGGGACCAACAGCACGGGGATACGTCTTGGTCTGCCGTCAAGGCTCGTATTTTCAATGAGAATGGCGATGAGATTGTCAGTGAGTTCCGTGTCAACGAATTCATCAACTTCTGGCAAGAGGACCCGAGTGTGACAGCCCTCGCCAATGGGGGTTTTGTTGTCACCTGGGGGTCTCATGACCAGCAGCAAGGGGATGCGTCCGCTTCTGCCATCAAGGCCCGTATTTTCAATGAGAATGGCGATGAGATTGTCAGTGAGTTCCTGGTCAATGAATTCACCGATAGCTGGCAAGTATACCCGAGTATTACAGCGCTCACCAATGGCCATTTTGTTGTCACCTGGATGTCTGAGGACCAGCAGCAAGGGGATACGTCCGGTACTGCCATCAAGGCCCGCATTTTCAATGAGAATGGCGATGAGGTTGTCAGTGAATTCCTGGTCAATGAATTCACCAATGGCTGGCAACAGAACCCGAGTGTGACAGCCCTCGCCAATGGGGGTTTTGTTGTCACCTGGGAGTCTCATGACGGACAGCAGGGCGATGGGGACCTCGCCATCAAGGCCCGCGTTTTTGATGCGAACGGTGTTGCTCAAAGTCACAAGATTATCACAGAAGATGTTGTCACCCTGATTGAGACCGCCACGCTTCTGGCCAATGACAGCGATGTGGATGGAGATGCGCTGACGGTGATGGATGTGTCTCCGACGAGTGCACATGGCGCGGCCCTGACGCTGAACACAGACGACGGGACGATCAGCTATGATCCAACCGGCGCAGACGCTGTTCAGGCCCTGGCAGAGGGTCAGACCCTGACGGATACATTCACCTATACGGTCGAGGACGGTAATGGCGGGGAGAGCACCGCAAGTGTTTCCGTGGTTGTTCATGGAGCCAACGATGCGCCTGTTGTGGCGATTGTATTGCCTGATCAGTCTTCCGTGGAAGATGAGACCGTGAGCTTTGTGCTGCCGGCGAACGCATTCACGGATGTGGATGGGGATGCGCTGACCTTGAGTGCGACACTTACGGATGGCACGGCCCTGCCGGACTGGCTGGTGTTTGATGCGGTTGCAGGGAGCTTCTCAGGCACACCGCCGCAGGATTTCAACGGCATGGTCAATGTACTGGTGACGGCCAGTGACGGGTCTCTTTCAGCAAGCGATGCCTTTGCGCTTGAGATTACCCCTGTCAACGATGCACCTGTCGCAGTTAACGATGTTGTGCAAAGTCCCGCTCCGATCACCGAAGATGTTGTCACCTCAATTGATACCGCCACGCTTCTGGCCAATGACAGCGATGTCGACGGGGACGCACTCACGGTGACAGCGGTTTCTGCCACAAGTGCGCATGGTGCAGCCCTGACGCTGAACACTGATGGGACCATCAGCTACGATCCCACCGGGGCAGCTGATGTTCAGGCCCTGGCAGAGGGCCAGACACTTATCGACACATTTTCCTATGCGACCGATGACGGCAATGGCGGTGTGGGCGTCGCAACCGTTTCGATCATTGTGCACGGAACCAATGATGCCCCTGTTGTGGCACTTGCATTGTCCAATCAGGCTTCCGTGGAAGATGAGGCCGTGAGCTTTGTGCTGCCGGCGAACGCATTCACGGATGTGGATAGCGATGCGCTGACCCTGAGTGCGACACTTACGGATGGCACGGCCCTGCCGGACTGGCTGGTGTTTGATGCGGCTTCCGGCAGCTTCTCAGGCACACCGCCCCAGGACTTCAATGGCACATTGAGTGTCACGGTAACGGCCAGTGACGGGTCCCTGTCAGCCAGCGACACCTTCGCGCTTGAGATCACACCTGTCAATGATGCACCTGTCGCGGTTGATGATATTGTTGGCACGAGTGAATTCCGCGTCAATGAATTTACAGATGGCAAGCAAGAGTCATCGAGTGTTACAGCCCTCACCAATGGCCATTTTGTTGTCTCCTGGGAGTCTGATGACCAGCAGCAAGGCGATGCGTCTGGTTCTGCCATTAAGGCCCGCATTCTTGATGCGAGTGGAGCTGAGATTGTCAGCGAATTCCTGGTCAATGAGATTACCGATGACTGGCAAAACAGCCCGAGCGTTACAGCGCTTTCCAACGGCGATTTCGTCGTCACCTGGCAGTCTTCTGACGGGCAACAAGGCGATATTTCCAGTACTGCCGTCAAGGCCCGCATCTTTAATGCGAATGGCGGTGAGATCGCCAGTGAGTTCCTGGTCAATGAGTTTACCGATGGCGGTCAGGCGTTCTCGAGTGTGACAGCCCTCGCCAATGGGAGTTTTGTCGTCACCTGGACGTCTGATGACCAGCAGCAAGGCGATGCGTCTGGTTCTGCGATCAAGGCCCGTATTTTCGATGAGAACGGTGTTGAGATTGTAAATGAATTCCTGGTCAATGAGTTCACTGATGGCAAGCAAGAGTCATCGAGTGTGACAGCCCTCACCAATGGCCGTTTTGTTGTCACCTGGGAGTCTGATGACCAGCAGGAAGGCGATACGTCTGGGGGTGCCGTCAAGGCCCGCATTCTTGATGCGAGTGGAGCTGAGATTGTCAGCGAATTCCTGGTCAATGAATACACCGCTAACACTCAAGGGAGCCCGAGCGTCACAGCGCTCGCCGATGGCCATTTCATCGTCACATGGATGTCTAACGACGGGCAGCAAGGTGATACTGATTGGGCCATCAAGGCCCGTATTTTCGATGAGAACGGTGTTGAGATTGTAAATGAATTCCTGGTCAATGAGTTTACCAATAACGGCCAACACGACCCGAGTGTTACCGCCCTCGCCAATGGCAATTTCATCGTCACCTGGCACTCTTATGACGGGCAACAAGGTGATGCTTCCAGCTCTGCCATCAAGGCCCGCATCTTTGATGCGGATGGTAACGAGATCGTCAGTGAATTCCTGGTCAATGAATTTAACCATCTCTTTCAAGGCAACGCGAGTGTAACAGCCCTTGCCAATGGCGATTTTGTTGTCACCTGGCAGTCCGATGACGGGCAGCAAGGCGATACGTCCGGTTCTGCGATCAATGCCCGTATTTTTGATACAAACGGTGTTGCTCAAAACCCCTATCTTATCACCGAAGATGCTGTCACCTTGATTGAGACAGCCACGCTTCTTGCCAATGACAGCGATGTCGACGGGGATGTGCTCACGGTGACAGCTGTGTCTGCCACAAGTGCGCATGGCGCAGCCCTGACGCTGAACACCGATGGGACGATCAGCTATGACCCAACCGGCGTAGACGCTGTTCAGGCTCTGACAGAGGGCCAGGCCCTGACGGATACATTCACCTATACGGTCAGTGACGGCAATGGCGGGGAGAGCACCGCAACGGTTTCCATCGTTGTGCACGGAGCCAATGATGCGCCTGTTGCAGTGGATGATGTTGTTGACCAGAGCGAATTCCTGGTCAATGAGTTCACCGATGGCAGTCAAAGCGCCCCGAGCGTCACAGAACTTGCTAACGGGCATTTCGTCGTCGCCTGGATGTCTCATGCGCAGCAGCACGGCGACATGCCCGATTGGGCTGTCAAGGCGCGTATTTTTGATGCGGATGGCGGTGAGATCGTCAGTGCGTTCCTCGTCAATGAATTCAACAATGGTGCTCAACCGAGCGTTACAGCCCTCGCCAATGGGCAGTTTGTCGTCACCTGGGTGTCTGAAGGCGGGCAGCCAGGTAACACGTCCGATTGGGCCATCAAGGCCCGTGTTTTTGATGCGGATGGCGGTGAGATCGTCAGTGAGTTCCTGGTCAATGAATTCAATAATGACTGGCAGCTCAACCCGAGCGTCACAGAACTTGCCAATGGCCATTTTGTCATCACCTGGCAGTCTGGAGAAGGACAGCGGGTTGATACGTCTGATTATGCCATCAAGGCGCGTATTTTTGATGCGAATGGCGTTGAGGTCACCAGTGAATTCCTGGCCAATGAGTTTACCAATGACAGTCAAATCAGTCCGAGCGTTACGGCCCTCGCCAATGGCGGTTTTGTCATCGCCTGGATGTCTCATGACCAGCAACTAGGCGATGTGCCTGGTGGAGCCATCAAAGCGCGTGTTTTTGACGCGGACGGCGTTGAGATCGTCAGCGAGTTCCTGGTCAGCGAGTTTAGTAATGACTGGCAAAGCACTCCGAGCGTTACGGCCCTCGCCAATGATCATTTTGTTGTCACCTGGATGTCTGATGAGCAGCAGCAAGGTGATACGCCCGATTGGGCTGTCAAGGCCCGTATTTTTGACGCGAATGGAAATGAGGTCGCCAGCGAATTCCTGGTCAATGAATTTACCAATGACAGTCAAATCAGCCCGAGCGTTACAGCCCTCGCCAATGGCGAATTCGTTGTTACCTGGGTGACTGGAGACGAGCAGCAAGGGGATGCTTCCGGCTCTGCCATCAAGGCCCGCATCTTTGATGCGGATGGTAACGAGATCGTCAGTGAATTCCTGGTCAATGAATTCACTAATGACACTCAAACCGAGCCAAGTGTTACAGCCCTCGCCAGTGGCCATTTCGTCGTCACCTGGCAATCTAGAGACGGGCAGCAAGGCGATACTTCTGATTGGGCCATCAAGGCCCGTATATTCGATGCAAATGGTGTTGCTCAAAGCTCCAACATCATCACCGAAGACGCTGTGACCCTGATTGATACCGCCACCCTTCTTGCCAACGACAGTGATGTCGACGGGGATGCGCTCACGATGACAGCGGTGTCTGCCACGAGTGCGCATGGGGCAACCCTGACACTGAACACTGACGGGACCATCAGCTACGATCCCACCGGTGCTGCGGTTGCGCAGGCGCTGGCAGTTGGCGAGACCCTGACGGATACCTTCACTTATACGGTCGCGGACGGGAATGGTGGGGAGAGCACCGCAAGCGTTTCAGTTGTTGTGCACGGAAGAAACGATGCGCCTGCCGCGATTGATGATGTTGTTGTTCTAAGTCCGAATATCATCACAGAAGATGTTGTCGTCCTGATTGATACCGCCACCCTTCTTGCCAACGACAGCGATGTCGAGGGGATGCGCTCACGATGACAGCGGTGTCTGCCACGAGTGCGTATGGGGCAACCCTGACCCTGAACACCACCGATACGATCAGTACAATCAGCTACGACCCAACCGGCGCAGACGCTGTTCAGGCCCTGGCCGAGGGCGAGACCGTGACGGATACCTTCACCTATACCGTCGAGGACGGCAACGGCGGTCAGAGCACCGCAAGTGTTTCAGTTGTTGTGCACGGAACCAATGATGCCCCTGTCGCAGCGGATGATATTGTGCAAAGCCCCACGCCGATCGCAGAAAATGTTGTTACTTCGATTGAGACCGCCGCGCTCCTCGCCAATGACAGCGATGTCGACGGGGATGCCCTCACGGTGACAGCGGTGTCTGCCACGAGCATGCATGGGGCCGTCTTGGTGCTGAACACCGATGGGACGATCAGCTATGATCCAAGAGACGCAGAAGCTGTTCGGGATCTGGCCGAGGGGGAGACCCTGACGGACACCTTCACCTATACGGTCAGTGACGGCAATGGCGGGGAGAGCACCGCAACCGTCTCTGTCGTTGTGCACGGAGCCAACGATGCGCCTGTTTCGAGAGTTCCATTACTTCCTGAGTCTTCAGCGGAAGACGAGGCCGTGAGCTTTACACTACCACCGGACGCGTTTGAGGATCCGAATGGCGATGCGTTGACCTTGACCGCAACGCTTGCGGATGGTTCGGCGCTGCCGGACTGGCTGGTGTTTGATGCGGCTACGGAGAGTTTCTCGGGCACACCGCCCCAGGACTTCAACGGCATATTGAACGTCATGGTGACGGCGAGCGATGGCTCACTTGCAACAAGCGAGACCTTTACGCTTGAGATCACACCGGTCAATGATGCCCCTGTCGCAGCTGATGATTTTATTGGCGCAAGTGAACTCCGCGTGAATGAATTTACCAACACCATACAAAATGCTCCAAGTATTGCCGCACTGGCCAATGGCAATTTTGTCGTCACCTGGACGTCTGATGCTGGGCAGCAAGGGGATGCTTTTTCTTCTGCGATCAAGGCGCGTATTCTTGACGCGAATGGTGTTGAGATCGTCGGCGAGTTCCTGGTCAATGAGTTTACCGATAGCTGGCAATTGATTCCGAGTGTGACAGCGTTGGAAAATGGTAATTTTGTCGTAACCTGGTCGTCTATTGACCGACAGCAAGGCGATCCATCTGATTATGCTGTCAAGGCGCGTGTTTTCGATGCGAACGGCGGTGAGATCACCAGTGAGTTCCTCGTCAATGAATTTACCGATGGCGATCAAGCGTTCTCGAGTGCGATAGCGCTTGCCAATGGCCATTTTGTCGTCATCTGGGAGTCTGAAGACCAGCAGCAAGGCGATACGTCTCCAACTGCGATCAAGGCGCGTATTTTCGATGCAGAGGGTGTTGAGATCGTCAGTGAGTTCCTGGTCAATGAATTTACCGATTACGATCAGCGGAACCCAAGTGTGACAGCGCTGGAAAATGGTAATTTTGTCGTCACCTGGCACTCTTATGCCGTGCAGCAAGGCGATCCATCTGGTTATGCTGTCAAGGCGCGAATTTTCGATGCGAATGGCGATGAGATTGTCAGTGAGTTCCTGGTCAATGAATTTACCAATGACTCTCAATGGAATTCGAGCGTTACAGAACTGGCCAATGGTCATTTTGCCGTCACCTGGGAGTCTGGTTACGGGCAGCAGGGCGACACCGAAGGTTCTGCCATCAAGGCCCGTATTTTGGACGCGAATGGCGATGCGGTTGTCAGTGAGTTCCTGGTCAATGAATTTACTGATGGCAATCAGGATACCCCAAATGTTACGGCCCTCGCCAATGGCCATTTTGTCGTCACCTGGGCGTCTGATGATGGGCAGCAAGGCGATGATCGCTGGGCCATCAAGGCGCGTATTTTTGACGCGAATGGCGATGCGGTTGTCAGTGAATTCCTGGTCAATGAATTCACCAATGACACTCAAATTGCGCCGAGCGTGACAGTGCTCGCCAATGGCCATTTTGTCATCATATGGATGTCTAACGACGGGCAGCAAGGTGATACGTCTGGTTATGCCATCAAGGCGCGTATTTTCGATGCAAACGGTGTTGCTCAAGGTCCCGAGCCGATCACAGAAGATGTTGTGACCCTGATTGAGACCGCCACGCTTTTGGCCAACGACAGCGATGTCGACGGGGATGCGCTCACGATGACAGCAGTGTCTGCCACGAGTGCGCATGGCGCGACCCTGACGCTGAACACCGACGGGACAATCAGCTATGATCCCACCAACGCGGATGCTGTCCAGGCTTTGGCAGTTGGGCAGACACTTATCGACACATTTACCTATACGGTCGAGGACGGCAATGGCGGGAGAGCACTGCAACAGTTTCAATTGTTGTTCACGGAAGAAACGATGCACCCGTTTTAGCAATTGCATTGTCCGATCACTCTTCAGCGGAAGATGAAGCTGTGAGCTTTGCACTGCCAACCAATGCGTTCACGGATGTGGATGGTGATGCACTGACCTTGAGTGCGACACTGACGGATGGTGCGGCGCTGCCGGACTGGCTGGTGTTTGATGCCATTGCGGGGAGCTTCTCGGGCACACCGCCGCAGGACTTCCATGGTACATTGAGTGTGACCGTGACGGCCAGCGATGGGTCACGCACAGCAAGCGATAGCTTTGCCCTTGAGATTCCCCTGTAAACGATGCACCGATCGCGGTAGATGATCTTATTGGCGCGAGTGAACTCCGCGTGAATGAATTTACCAACACCGGACAAAAGACTCCAAGTATTACCGCACTGACTAATGGCCATTTTGTCGTCACCTGGGACTCTCGTGATGGGCAGCAAGGCGATGCTTCTTCTTCTGCCATCAAGGCGCGTATTATTGATGCAGAGGGTGTTGAGATCGTCAGTGAGTTCCTGGTCAACGAGTTTACCCATAGCTGGCAATTGAACGCGAGTGTCACGGCGCTCGCCGATGGCCATTTTGTCGTCACCTGGTCGTCTTTTGACCAACAGCAAGGCGATCCATCCGGATATGCTGTCAAGGCGCGTGTTTTCAATGCGGATGGCAGTGAGATTGGCAGTGAATTCCTGGTCAACGAGTTTACTAATAACGGTCAATTCATCTCGAGTGTAACAGCACTGGAAAATGGCCATTTCGTTGTCACTTGGGAGTCTGAAGACCAGCAGCAAGGCGATACGTCTCCAACGGCCATCAAGGCGCGTATTTTCGATGCGGAGGGCGGCGAGATCGTCAGTGAATTCCTGGTCAATGAATTTACCAATGGCGATCAGCGGGACCCAAGCGTTACCACTCTCGCCAATGGCCATTTCGTCGTCACCTGGCATTCTCACGCCTTGCAGCAAGGCGATCCATCCGGTTATGCCGTCAAGGCGCGTATTTTCGATGCGAGTGGCAGTGAGGTTGTCGGTGAGTTCCTCGTCAATGAATTTACCAATGGCTGGCAAATCAAGCCGATTGTTACAGCGCTCACCAATGGCCATTTCGTTGTCACTTGGGAGTCTGAAGACCAGCAGCAAGGGGATGCTGATTGGGCCATCAAGGCGCGCATTTTTGATGCAGAGGGTGTTGAGATCGTCAGTGAGTTCCTCGTCAATGAATTCACCCATAGCACGCAACGCGACCCAAATGTTACGGCCCTCGCCAATGGCCACTTTGTCGTCACCTGGGCATCTGATGATGGGCAGCAAGGTGATGATGGCTGGGCCATCAAGGCGCGTATTTTCGATGCGAGTGGCAGTGAGGTTGTCGGTGAATTCCTCGTCAATGAGTTTACCAATGACATTCAAGGCACTCCAAATGTGACAGCGCTCGACAATGGTGATTTTGTCGTCACCTGGCATTCTCTTGACGGGCAGCAAGGCGACACTGATTGGGCCATCAAGGCGCGTATTTTCGATGCAAACGGTGTTGCGCAAGGTCCCACGCCGATCGACGAAGATGTTGTGACTTCGATTGAGACCGCCACCCTCTTGGCCAATGACAGTGATGTTGAAGGGGATGCACTGACGGTAACAGCGGTCTCTGCCGCGAGTACGCATGGGGCCGCCCTTACGCTGAATACCAACGGGACCATCAGCTATGATCCAACCGGCGCAGATGCTGTTCAGGCTCTGGCAGAGGGCGAGACACTTATCGACACCTTCACCTATACGGTTGAAGACGGCAATGGTGGGCAGAGCACTGCAACGGTTTCAATCGTTGTTCACGGAAGAAACGATGCACCTGTCGCGGCTGATGATAGCGAGGTTGAAAATACTATTGATGCAGAAAGTACAATTGACGCAAGTGAGTTCCTGATCAATGACTTTACCAATGGCACCCAAAGCGACCCGAAGGTCGCAGAACTCGCCAATGGCAACTTCGTCGAAACTTGGGAATCCTGATGAATCTCACTTTACTGACATCAAGGCACGTATTGTAGACGTAGATGGCGTTGAGATTGTCAGTGAGTTCTACGTCATTAAAGAATGGGCTTTCCAACGTTCGCCGAGTGTTACAGCATTCTCTAATGGCAATTTCATCGTAACTTGGATGCATAAAGATAACGGATATTTAGAGACTAACGCAAGCGTTTTTGATGCGAATGGCGTCGGGATCAGCGGCAGGTTGAACGTCGTCGACGGGTTCTATCAATACATCATAAGTGTTACAGAGCTCGCCAATGGCAATTTCGTCGCAAGCTGGTCGACTGGACCCTGCAATAACGATCTTTGTGGTTCTGACAGCTATTTCCGTGTTTACGACGCGAATGGCGGGGACATCAGCGGCCTCCTCAAAGTCAATGAACCTCTCAATGCCATTGACGACTGGCAGCATGGCGTTAGTGTTACAGCACTCGCGAATGGCAATTTCGTCGTTACCTGGGAGGCTACTGACCCGCAAGACGGTTCTTACGATACTGCTATCAAGGCCCGTATTTTCGATGCGAACGGCGGGGAGATCGCCAGTGAATTTCTGGTCAATGCAATCATCGATGGCGCTCAAAGAAACCCGAAGGTTACAGCGCTCGCCAATGGCGATTTTGTGGTCACCTGGGAGTCTAATGACCAACAGTACGGCGCTTCGTCTGCTTGGACCATGGAGGCCCGTATTTTCGATGCAGCCGGTGTTACTCAAAGTTCCGATATTATCTCGGAAGGTTTTGTCACCCTGATTGAGACAGCCAGTCTTCTTGTCAATGACAGCGATGCCGAGGAGATGCACTGACGGTGACAGCGGTCTCTGCCGAAAGCGCGCATGGAGCAGTCCTGACGCTGAACACCGATGGGACCATCAGCTATGATCCGACCGGCGCAGAGGCTGTTCAGGCCCTGGCAGAGGGCGAAATGCTGACGGATACATTTACCTATACCGTCAGAGATGGCAATGGCGGTGAAAGCACCGCAACGGTTTCAGTTGTTGTTCGCGGAAGAAACGAAGCACCGATCTTTGGCACCGCTGGTGATGATATCCTGACCGGCACCGCTGGCGATGACATCCTAAACGGCGGCGCGGGCGATGATTATCTGTATGGTAGCGCTGGCGATGACCGTCTGGATGCTGGCACAGGCAACGACATCCTGACCGGCGGCTCGGGGGACGATACCTTCGTCTTTGATCCCGGTTTCGGCGAGGATGCTGTAACTGATTTTGCGGCTGGGGCTGGGACGGAGGACATCATCGAATTCAGGGGTATCACCAACCTGGCCTCCTACACGGACGTTCTGAACAGCGCGGCGGATAACGGCACCGATACGACCATCACGCTGGATACGGACAACAGCATTGTCCTGAAGAATGTGGTCGTGTCGGACCTGTCCTCCGACGACTTCCGGTTTTACGCGTAAAGACCACAACGCATGGTGTCGCAATCACGCACCCAGGACGGGCTTGTTGCGGAGTGCCTTCAGGCACTCCGTTCTACGCTCGCAGGTGTTGGCCTGCTCAGCCTGCCGATCAATCTCCTGATGCTCAACAGTTTGAATTGGAGAACATAATGACCGTTATGAACAACACACCCATTTTGGCAATTGCGTTGCCTGATCAGTCTTCCGCGGAAGATGAGGCTGTGAGCTTTGTCCTGCCAGCGCATGCGTTCACGGATGTGGATGGCGATGCGCTGACCTTAAGCGCAAAGCTTGTTGATGGTACGGCCCTGCCGGACTGGTTGGTGTTTGATGCGGTTGCGGGGCGTTTCTCGGGCATACCGCCCCGGGACGTCCATGGGACATTGATTGTCATGGTAACGGCCAGCGACGGACCTCTTTGCGCAAGCAGCACCTTTGCGCTTGAGATTACGCCTGTCGACGATACACCAGCCGCGATTGATGGGAGTGTTGGCGCGAGCGCGTTCAGCATCAACGAATTCACCAATAGTTCGCAATTCTACTCGAGCGTTACAGCCCTCGCCATTGGTGGCGGGGGTGATGATTATCTGTACGGCGGCGCGGGTAACGATACGCTGCAGGGCGGCGGGGGCAATGACTGGCTGCATGGCGGTGCAGGTGCGGATGTTCTGGATGGCGGCGCGGGCCAGGATGGGGCCGGGTATTGGGACGCGGCCTCCGGCGTGACGGTTGATCTGGGCGATGCGGGGGACAACACGGGTGACGCGACGGGCGATAGTTTTGTGTCGATCGAGAATCTCGCGGGATCGGCCCATGCAGACATGCTGTATGGGGATGAGGCCAATAACAGCCTGTGGGGTCTGGGCGGAGACGACGCGCTGCATGGTGGCGGGGGCAATGATTATCTGTACGGCGGCGCGGGTAACGACACGCTGCAGGGCGGCGGGGGCAATGACTGGCTGCATGGCGGTGCAGGTGCGGATGTTCTGGATGGCGGCGCGGGCCAGGATGGGGCCGGGTATTGGGACGCGGCCTCCGGCGTGACGGTTGATCTGGGCGATGCGGGGGACAACACGGGTGACGCAGCGGATGATAGTTTTGTGTCGATCGAGAATCTCGCGGGATCCGCTCATGCAGATTTGCTGTATGGGGATGAGGCCAATAACAGTCTGTGGGGTCTGGGCGGAGACGACGCGCTGCATGGTGGCGGGGGCGATGATTATCTGTACGGCGGCGCGGGTAACGACACGCTGCAGGGCGGCGGGGGCAATGACTGGCTGCATGGCGGTGCAGGTGCGGATGTTCTGGATGGCGGCGCGGGCCAGGATGGGGCCGGGTATTGGGATGCGGCCTCCGGCGTGACGGTTGATCTGGGCGATGCGGGGGACAACACGGGTGACGCAGCGGATGATAGTTTTGTGTCGATCGAGAATCTCGCGGGATCCGCTCATGCAGATTTGCTGTATGGGGATGAGGCCAATAACAGTCTGTGGGGTCTGGGCGGAGACGACGCGCTGCATGGTGGCGGGGGCAATGATTATCTGTACGGCGGCGCGGGTAACGACACGCTGCAGGGCGGCGGGGGCAATGACTGGCTGCATGGCGGTGCAGGTGCGGATGTTCTGGATGGCGGCGCGGGCCAGGATGGGGCCGGGTATTGGGATGCGGCCTCCGGCGTGACGGTTGATCTGGGCGATGCGGGGGACAACACGGGTGACGCAGCGGATGATAGTTTTGTGTCGATCGAGAATCTCGCGGGATCCGCTCATGCAGATTTGCTGTATGGGGATGAGGCCAATAACAGTCTGTGGGGTCTGGGCGGAGACGACGCGCTGCATGGTGGCGGGGGCAATGATTATCTGTACGGCGGCGCGGGTAACGACACGCTGCAGGGCGGCGGGGGCAATGACTGGCTGCATGGCGGTGCAGGTGCGGATGTTCTGGATGGCGGCGCGGGCCAGGATGGGGCCGGGTATTGGGATGCGGCCTCCGGCGTGACGGTTGATCTGGGCGATGCGGGGGACAACACGGGTGACGCAGCGGATGATAGTTTTGTGTCGATCGAGAATCTCGCGGGATCTGCCCATGCAGATTTGCTGCGGGGGGATGAGGCCAATAACAGTCTGTGGGGTATGGGTGGAGACGACGCGCTGCATGGCGGCGCCGGTAATGATTGGCTGATAGGCGGTGGTGGCAACGACGCGCTGATCGGGGGTGCGGGAGACGATGCCTTCGTCTTTGATCCCGGTTTTGGCGAGGATATCATAACCGATTTTGTGGCTGGTATTGCGACGTTGGATGTCATCGCGTTCAGGGGTGTCCCCAACCTGGCCTCCTATGCAGAAGTGCTGAACAAGGCGGCGGATGATGGCACCGATACGACCATCACGCTGGATACGGACAACAGCATTGTCCTGAAGAATGTGGTCGTGTCGGACCTGTCCTCCGACGACTTCCGGTTTTACGCGTAAAGACCACAACGCATGGTGTCGCAATCACGCACCCAGGACGGGCTTGTTGCGGAGTGCCTTCAGGCACTCCGTTCTACGCTCGCAGGTGTTGGCCTGCTCAGCCTGCCGATCAATCTCCTGATGCTCACCGGATCACTGTTCATGCTACAGGTGTATGACCGGGTGCTGGCGAGCGGTTCGGTGCCGACGCTGATCGTGCTGGCGGGTTTGGCGGCTGCGGCATGGCACCCAGTGATCGGGCTGTCCCTGCGGCTCAAAACCTGTGACTGAGGGCAAATCCAATGTAGGGATTGGGGTCACCGCCTTGTGCGCGATATCCCGCGTTAAACAGAATTTCCGGTCCGGGCGCTTCTGAAGCAAGCTGATAGGTCAGGCCAATATCTATCGGCCGCACTGAAGATGTAATCTGCACAGTTTGAGAGCTTCTTGTCACGCCCGCGCTTTCCTGACCGGCCACTGCTGCAACCCTGTCCCGGGGGAGGTCGATTGAAATCTCACCAGAGGAGATCTGGAGCGGACTGGATATCGACAAGCGCATCGTGCCTGGGCTGCCGAGAAAGCGTTTCTTGCTGATTGAGACGCTGCCGGCACGCCCCGTCAGACTTTTGCCGCCAGTGACCAGGCCTGCCTGTTTGAAATCTGTCCTGCTTTGCGTGCCCGATACCGTCAGGAGCGTGCCCTGCCCGACCGCAACAGATCCGGATATTTCCAAGAACGAGGTAGAGCTGCGTCCGTCCTGACCCGCGGCTCCCATGAAGCGGGATCCAAGGACTGTGCCGTTTTCTTCTATGAGGCCGAACTGGGCAGAAAGGCCTGACCCATCTTTGTCTTTTGCTTCAAGCCCTATGCTGGTCCTTGAGAAGGAGCCCGTGGATGATCCGACCGCGTGGTCAGTAATAAGGGCCAGCGCTTGTGTGAGTTCAAACTTGTGCCTGAATGAGTAGTCTTCTGTCAGAAGCTGTCCAAATGGATCTGCGTCTGGATCTATGTCGCCGAGAGTTATCTCATAGGAGAACACATCCCCATCAAAACGGAGACCTGTTCCGTGATCTGAACGCATGAGTGTGAGGCTGTCGCTGGCCTTTGTTTCCCGTACGAAGGTGGGGCGGGGTCTTGGCGCCTTGAGTTCGGAGACCAGGGCACTGGCAGCAAGCTCAAATCCGCGCGTATACGCATCTGCAACCATCAGGGTCTGCCCTGCGAGGGCCTGGTTGAGGGCTGGCGCCAGGGCGCCGCTGGCGACGATGCCCGTTTCGGCGAGAGGGATCACTTCGCCCTCGATGGTGTTCCCCTGGTAGACGACAAGCTCACCCATAGGAAGCATGGCGCGTTCCAGATTGAGGAGGCCCTGCCCGTAGATCGGGTCAACACCCGGCTCACCGAGGTCTTCAGCTGCAGCGAACATAATCTCAGCGATTACGGGGGCTGTCAGTTCTGGCCACTGGCTCTTCAATACGGCATAGGCTCCAGTGACGTATGGGGCGGCGAAGGACGTTCCGTCCAAACGAGTGAAGCCGTTGCCGTTGTCATGAGGGAATCTCATGATATCTACGCCCGGCGCTGCGAGGCAAAAGTGCATTGCGAGGCCACAGCGGTTGGAGGACCAAGCCGGGCTGAAGTCCGCTATTTTTTTGTCTTCATCCACTGCGACGACGGCGATGAAGTGGTCCTTATACTCGGGCAGGACAACTGGAATGCCTGCATAGAGTCCGACCTCGGGCAGGCCGCTGTTGCCTGCAGCAAAAACGATCATCAAGTCTTCGGATTTGGCTCTATTCAGGGCGGTGATGGTTGCGGGTCCTAGAAAATCTTGGAGCGAAGCGCGATTTTCGTCCGAAGATTGAGTTGTAAACTCAGTGATTATCCTATCGACGACCATACCATCGACAATTTTGTCCTGACCCCAGCTGTTGTTCATGACATGCGCATCGGCCGCGATTGCGCGGTTTATGGCATCAGGCCACATAATTCTAATCGTCGTCGTCGGATGAATTCCATTGAAGATGACAAGCTCAGAGTCAAAGGCAACGCCGTGCAGGCCTTGACCGTTTTTCCTGCCTGCAGCGATGTTGGCAACATGCGTGCCATGACCGGAACGGCCATGACCGTCAGGTTCAGAAATATCGCCGGGGTCGCCGACATAGGAGTGGCTGTTCTCAAAGTCGATTTTCCCTTCGAATTCTGGGCTGTCGAGATCGATGCCTGTGTCCAGGATTGCAATCTTTACACCTTGTCCTCGCCAGCCTTGAGCATATTTTTCATCGGCTCCAATCAGAGACAGAGCATAGTTTGCGTTGAATTCTTCGGTCCGGAAGAAAGCGGGATTGTCCGGACCGGGGCCTGGGTTGGGACCGGGGCCTGGGTTGGGACCGGGGCCTGGGTTGGGACCGGGACCTGGGTTGGGACCGGGACCTGGATTGGGACCGGGGCCTGGATTGGGACCGGGGCCTGGATTGGGACCGGGGCCTGGGTTGGGACCGGGACCTGGATTGGGACCGGGACCTGGATTGGGACCGGGACCTGGATTGGGACCGGGACCTGGATTGGGACCGGGACCTGGATTGGGGCCGGGGCCTGGGTTGGGACCGGGGCCTGGATTGGGACCGGGGCCTGGGTTGGGGCCCGGGCTTGGATTTGGACTGGGGTTTGGAGAAGGTGATGGGCTGGGACCTGGGTTTGGAATACCGGTGCCTGGATTTGGGCCGGAGCCTGTCTCAGAGTCTCCACCACCACCGCCTGCGAGAGAAGCTGCGAGCCCAACTGCTGCGAGCCCAAGGGCGATCGAACCAATTCCGAAGGTCTCCCCTGTGCTTAGCTCCGAAAGGGAAAACTACGGATGTCTGGTGTCCGGTCTAAGGTTTGGTTGAGGTAGTCCTCCATAATTGCTGGTCGGCTCAGGAGGATGTACTTGCGTGCATCCTCGAAGGTTGATGGATCGCGCGCATGCTCACTGACGAGGAATTGCAAGGCCTGTTGATTTGAATAGGAGGTGAGTTGATCCGAGTAGATATTCGCCGCGACGGAGTTGGCAAAGGTAATAATGGCCGTCGTGGTCAGGGCTAACGTCTTAAACAGGCGCATGATGATTGCTATTCTTTAGCTGTTAGATTGTAACTGCTTGGTTGCGACCGCGCGCCGTTGATACCGATGAACCGCCCGACCCACCCGGCTCGCAAGTAACAAGCTGAATGTATTGCGGATATTGAGGATTGCTGACCGATCATTCGGTAGGCGGGCCATTCGTTTCCTGCCCAACTTTAGAACCCGGTTACTGTATTGTGAAATACTCCGATCCTATGTTTGAATAGCCACCAGCTATGGTGAGCCTATGCCTGTCACGCTTTCATTTTGCCAACACGGCCTAACCAGACAGTCGCTCAGTCGTAGCAAAAGCTCATTAGGGCCCGCTCACCAGCCACTTGCCACCTGATTTCTAAATGTCCGGAATGCGTGGTCTGCGACTTGCCTGCACCGGCAAAGTCCCAGATGCTGTTGAAGGCCTGATAAGGGCTCAAACTGCTACCCTTGATGTGACAACTGTATAGAGTTTCTCTCGGGCGCTCAGTCTCAACAAGATTTGCTGCTCAGTTGAATGGGGCTCAGTTCGAATTGCGGCTGATCTAGCCCTCTACCACCCGTTCCACTTCACTTTCAGTTTTTACAGCATTCTCAAACCACAAATCGGACACAAATTTTAGAACCGAAAATCTTCGAGACGGGAAAGACCGGGCAGATTCAGTATGTTAATTGGCTTTGCCGCTCGGAGCAAAGGAACAACCTGACACTGCCGTTCACAGTAGCGTGGTCAACCAATACACCGCGTTCGACCATGATCTCTTCTAAATCGCGGTAGAACATCGTGTATCCCAGACAGAAATACACGGCCCTCAAAACTGATATCCTTGAGGAAATGGCAGCTTGTCAGGTAGGTCATGCTGAAACCTGTTCCAGCAGTGTTCAACAAGTACAAACGTCAGATCTCACATACGCGTCAAGAAGGTCCTGAAGTATTGCGACACATCCGGCTTGCGCCCGTTTGAGGAGCGTGTATTGCAAGAGTGAGGCGCTCAAAGAATGCTCATTCCTCGTCCAACATCAGGTTTCACGCCAGGCAGGTCTTCGTTGCAGTTGCCAGCCTGAATTAACCCAAACAGCAGTATGAAGCCCTATTTAGAATACGGCCACGCGAAGTTTGTCGCACTTGCTTCCGCTGGCACGGCGAACTTTCTTGATCCGGAGTTTTCTTCGGTCAGGGTGAGTGTTCCTGTCTGTAGTCCTTGGGTGACAATTCAAATTCCCTTTGGAACGCCCGGGTGAAAGACTGTCTTCCTGAGAAACCGACGCTATATGAAAGAGCCTCAATATTTTTGCCTTTACCAGATCTAATAAGTTCTGCCGCCTTCCTGACCCTTGTTTTTTGGACTAACTTTTGAGGTGAACCTATTCTACGACAAAGTCGAAATAGCGTCGCCCGAGACATACCTGTAGTGGCTTGAGATCATAATCCGTTGGGCGCGAGATTATCGCTGTTTCTGGCTCAGATTATTTGAGACTGTAAATCGGTTTGGGATCACTTTATTTGAGAATGGGCTCAGAATAATTGAGACGGGCTCACATTGTTGAGACTGGGATCACCGGGATGAGACCAAGCCCGCGCCCTCACAGCGACAGCCCCGCCATCCGCATGCGATCTGCCAGTTCGCGGGTCCGCGCAGGTTCAAGCTGGCCGCTCAGAAAGCGTTTGATCTCGGCGGGCTTGGACTGGAATTGATCAGCGAGCACCTTCACAGAATAGCCCTGCCGGGTGAGACGTGGTTCCAGGTCATCGAAGTCCGGGGCCAGCGTGGCTGACACAATGTCCGGGGTGATTGGCTTCTGGCCCGTTCGGAACCCGGCCTCCAATGCCCGGTTCAGATATTCCGCAAATTGCAAGGGTGTGGTCAGCCGTTCTGCCAAAAGGTCCAGCGCCGCTGGTTCGATAATCTCGTCAAGCCGGGCCTCGTCTTCGGTACACTGATCCAGCAACCAGTCGAGATAGGTTCGGGCCTCTTCACCCAATCCTTCGAAGGGCAAGATATCGGTTCGATGACCGATTTCTTCCATTGTCGGACGGCGCAGGTCATTTCGCAGTTTCGGATGGCCGACCAGAATGACAGACAGATTGCCTCCGCCGCGTGCAATCACTTCCATCAGGCGTTTCAGCCCGATCAGAGTCTTGCCGTGCAGATCATGGGCTTCATCCACGAACAGCGCGACAGGTTTGCCAGAACGGGCGACCAGTTTCTGAAGTTCCCGCTCCCGCTTCTCACCTTGGGTCGGGATCTTTGGCTCTTTTTCGCGCGAGAGGTCGTAGAATAGGGCTGAGATCAGTGTCGGAACGGTTGTCCGGGCTTTGTCCACTGACAGGCTTTCGGCGACAGTGACCTTCTTCTCGCGCGCAATTTCGTCTTGCAACCGGTGCAGGAACACGGTCTTGCCGATACCAACCGGGCCGGTGACAGCGATCAAACGCCCGGTTCCAATGCCTGCCCGGACGGTATGAGTGATCTGGCGATGGTTCTCTGTTTCATAGAACCCGGCAGTCCGCCAGTCCTTGATCAGCCCATATCGCGCCATGATCTCGGCATTCAGCATTACTCGCTCTCCTCTTCAGCGGCCGGTCGCTTCGGCGAGAACCGGGCGGCTATTTCCTGTTTGATTTCCGCCTTGTCGAGCGTCCGGTCGACAAGATCATTCACGAAAGACAGATCCTCATCTGTCAGGCGGGCCAGTGGTTTGTGCAGCAAATCCGAGACCCCGCGCAGCGCATCTAATCGGCTGCTATAGGTGAACTCCCCATAGGGGTCCGGATCGACAAAGGCCTGGCTGGCGAACGGCAGTACGTCTGCGGCTTTGGCCAGGCTTGAATCCAACCCGGCAAGCGCCGATCTGGGCACCGAGATATTCTGCGCAAGATCCCCGATCCTGTCGGCCCGCGCTTGAGTTTGTGTTTTTGGGCTTCCGGTAGCGATGTAGTGGAATAGGCCCACCTGACGGTCGATAGGGACCAAAGCGTTTGTCGTTCAGCTCGACAAACAGTTCGTGATCAAACAGACCCCACCAGAGGGTGACGGTCTCACCCGCCAGATCGGGATCAACCTCGTAGAACGCGCCATCAACACGAATGCGGGCATCCCCGGCAACCTTGCGGGTTTCAGGCTCTCGCGCGAAGGTGCAGAACCGTTCCCAAGAACACATTTGCCGGATACCGGTTGACGGCAGGTTCTTTACCCAATCTTCAATCCGACTGTGCGGCTCACGACGATGGGGCTGGGCATTGTATTGACCAATGAAGCGCGCCAACCAGGCATTGGCTTCCAACTCGGTTTCCGGTTTGTGGAAGTGATACAGCGTTTCATGGGCTTCTTTCACGGTGCGGAACGGGCGCTCCACTTTGCCCTTTGATCGCGCGGTCGGTCGTCGGCCATCGCTACCCGCAGGGTCATGGGTCATCACGCGCACGCCCAACCGTTCCATGACAGTGTGGAAGATCCCGCTTTTTGCAATGGGTCCATTGTCCAGATATATCGCCTCCGGAATGCCTTGCAGCTGGGTTTCATCTCCGTCCTTCGGTGCCATTGCGTTGAACAGGAAACGCAGGCCGCTTTCCACATCCTCGCCATAGACGCAGCGATACTCCTGAAAGGAGGTGCCGGAGCGATCATCAACCACGCTGAACAGCATGGGTACGGGAAGACCTTTGCGGTTTGGATCAATCCAGGATGGCTGTTCGATCTGTTTCAGGTCAGATGGGCTGATATCAAACTGCCAAAGAGCATTGGAGGTTCGTGCTTCAAACCGGACAGCGGCTGGTGCTCTGGTCATTCTTGCATGATCATATCCCCAGAGACGGAGATACCGGTTGACCGTGGCCTTGTTCAGTTGCGCCTTTGCGGCCTGAACCAAACCTTCGGGCGTTTCAACGCCATGATCCTCCAGAAGCTCGATGGCCCGTGCGGTCGATAAACGCCGCCCCTTCTTATTCGATGTGCGGATCTTCAGGGCAGCGATGATCTCACAGTATCGCTCCAATTCGGCACGAGGCACAGCTCTCGGCTCTCCCCGGTCCACGCGACGCAACCCCTTCGGTCGCAGTTGCCCTGACAAAGCGCGATATACAGTGGCCCGAGAAACACCAAAGAGGCTGGCCACGCCTTCAATCAAAACCCGCCGACCTGGATCACGAGGTGCAAGATCATCCAGCCGACGACGCAAATCGAGCAGGGCTTCTGCCGGAATGCCGCCCTCTTTGCTCATACGGAATTTCCGTCCAGCAGTTTCTGACCAGGCGCTTTCGCGGTTCCGTCCCCGTTTACATATTCGTAAAGCGTCGTTGTGGTGATCCCGAGGCGCTTTGCCAGATCTGAAGCGTTGGTCTCACGATCCGCCATGCCTTTCATTGCCATGCGCAACATGGTCAAATCCATCTTGCGCGGTCGCCCACCTTTCCGGCCCCGCGCACGTGCTGCTGCCAGCCCGGCGTGGGTGCGTTCAGCGATGAGTTCCCGTTCGAACTCGGCGAGGCTGGCGAAGATCCCAAAGACGAGCCTGCCATTCGCGGTTGTCGTATCAATCTCAGCACCAGCGCCGGAAAGAACGCGAAGGCCAACGCCGCGCTCTCGCAGGTCATCTACCGTTGCCACGAGATGCTTGAGGTCGCGCCCAAGGCGATCCAGTTTCCAGATCACCAGAGAGTTTCCCGGCTGAAGCGCTTTCATGCAGGCATCAAGCCCTGGCCGATGGTCCTTCCGCCCGGATGCCTTGTCTTCATAGATGCGCTCGGCATCGACACCGGCTTCAATCAGCGCATCGCGTTGCAAATCAAGGAGCTGGCTCCCGTCCGCCTTCGACACCCGTACATATCCGATGAGCATGGCAACTCGCCCCGCCAGAATAGACAGGATGCACCATGCAACCTCACTAAGATTTCCGCAACGGTTTTTCTGGTGATGTTCACGGCACCGTGTGACCGCCGCCGAGACCACAAGGAAAACGTCCGTTTTCCGGGCGGATAATGCTGTGGCTGACGGCTCATATCATGAGCGATCAGTGCCGGGTTGTGTCACAAGGTCTTGCGTGCAATCTTCGGCCCAGAATTTGATACGGCCTCCGAATGCGCTTTTTCTTTTCCGTACTTGCGGTGTTTGCTCTGTTTGCAGCCCCCACTCTGGCCGATATTCGCTCGGACGTGAAAGACCTGTTTTCTCGTGAGATGGACACTCTCGATTTTGCACAGGTCAAAATTGAAGTGGATCGCATGATTGACCTCAGCATCGATGGGGAGGCGCAACTCGCCCAGATCGATCAGATGGTTGCCACGATCCGCACAATGTTGCCGCCAAACGCAGATAGCTGGGAAAAGGTCGAGGCTATTCGTCGCTACATCTACCAGCCCGGAGAATGGAACAATGGCCATGCTTTCAGCTACGATCACGACGATCCCTACGGCCTAGACGTCCATAACAAGCTCTTGTCAGATTACATGCAGGACAGGCTGGGCAACTGCATCACCATGCCATTTCTGTTTATTGTTCTCGGCCGAAGGCTTGGTCTGGATGTGACACCTGCTATGGCACCGCTCCATGTATTTGTGAAATTCACCGATGATCAAGGCGTGACCCACAATCTGGAAACAACAAGTGGAGCTGGCCGTACACGCGATCAGCATTATCGGAACCTGCTGCCCATAACAGATGCAGCGATTTCCAACGATGTCTTCCTGACTCCCCTGAATAATGAACAGTCTGTTGCCGTCATCGCCGCCATAGTTGTCGAAGACCTCATCCAGAAACAACGTTACCACGACGCAATGGCGGTGGCTGATATCCTGCTCGATCACTATCCGAAATTTGTCTACATCATGGTCAAGAAGGGCACAGCGGCCTACCATCTGTTGCGCACGGAGTTCCATGAGAAGTACCCAAACGTGCAAGACGTGCCGGAGGATCAGCGCCCTTATCTGGACTACCTTCAGCGCGTGAACCAATACACATTTGAAAAGGCTGAAACTTTAGGTTGGCGTCCTGTTCAAAGATAGGCTAGCGTCGCCGGAGAATTACACGCTTAGAGAGAACACATGTTCCGTATTTTGCAGCACTTCATTCTGATCACAATCCTCGCGATGTTTTCATCGCACGCATCGGCGATGTTCATTCAGGCAGATTGGTATGACCCTGCTAACCCACAGGTGGGCACAAACCGCTACGCCTACTCGCACAATGACCCGATAAACTTGGCTGATCCGGGAGGGAACGTTCCCTACAATCCCGGCGGATCGACAAGTACCGGATACCACAACCAAGACACAGATTACGAAACTCACACGTCGTGGACTGACCACAGCAGTCCAGATTATGAGCAACACAACTACGGAAGTAATTATGGCGGTGGTGGAAAAGATTACGGCGTCCAAACCTTTACGGGCCCAGCCCACTATGATGGGCGCTCTCAAGGAATTGGCGTCACGGACGGAGACTATACCAGTACAAATTTTCGCTCCTCGGGAGATTTTTCGCAATACTCGTCATATGACTATTCGAAACCCCCAGGTGCTTCTGGGCAAGCCGTAAACGCAGATGGGGTGTTGTATGGCGCGGCAACACTTCCTGCCGGAGCTACCTTAAGCGCTGGAAAAGGGTTTTGGGCCTTGGCGCCAAGACTGCGCCAAGGGCTAGGAAGAGCTTGAGTGCCGCAGCAAATCCTGCAATTCAAACTACAGCAGAAGCTACAAAAGTTGCGAAGAGTTTAGGCTATAGAAAGGTTCGGTCAGGCTCAGCCCCATTTAATTCACACGGTCAAGCCGTTTATAAAAAGGGGAGTAGATACATCACCCGAGATGTTGACGGCCACAATGGTGGAGCGTGGAAAGCGTTTGACAGGAGCGGCCGTAGAGTTGGAACGTTCAATCGAGATTTAACGGTGCGTATCGGTGACTAAGGACTTATTTTTCATTTCTTTCTTGGAAGATGAATCCGGTCAGCTTAGTTGCAATGGCCAGATTTCACTGGGAGGCACTGTTGAGACGTTTACATCGTCTCTTCAATCATTCACCAAGCGCGAGTACGAGTCGCTTTGGAAATACTCCGTTCAACAATCCGTTGTGAACCGGCAAGTTACTGCTCTCTTTACCGATGTACAGCTGGAAGCTGACGGCACTGGTTGGCTTTGGCTTTATACGATGATTCCTTCTGAAGAAGTTGAGGAAGAAAGGCACTCTGATACCGGAATTTTTCTAACTCAACGATTTATGCCAGTGTGCACAAAACCAGAGAATTTTCTCACCCGGAAGTTCGTCGAATTTGATGACGGAACTAAGGGCGAGGAACTGGCCTTCTACTTCCTAGATTTAAGCCGCCCAGAAAGATTTTTGGATATCTAGACACCAATATTCTAGGAATTTCCAACTGGTTTATTGATAATCAAGAAGTGAAAAAATTTCTTGCAGAGTAATACGAGCCGACGGGGTGAGCGTTGTCGCTGTGACGGCGTCGGATGGTCTCACCCCACCGATCCCAGTCTCAGCAATGTGAGCCCGTCTCAATTATTCTGAGTCCAGTCGCAAATAATGTGATCCCAAATCGATTTACAGTCTCAAATAATCTGAGCCAGAAATGCCGATAATCTCGCGCCCAACGGATTATGATCTCAAGCCACTACAACTACGAGACGAGTTGGCACGACTGGATACCCAGATTACTGGGTTGGCAAAGCTTGACGATGTGTGCCGTCTGATGATGACTGTGCCGGGTGTTGGCCCCATTGTCGCTTTGACCGTGAAATCTGCGATCGACGATCCGGCCAGGTTCGCGCGATCGAAAGATGTGGGTCCATGGGTGGGACTAACGCCGAGGCGTAGTTTATCCGGAGAAATGAACTTTTTTGGGCAGATTACCCGAACCGGCGACTCTGGACTGCGGACGGCATTGTATCAGGCGGCAATGATATTGTTGCACCGTGGGGCCTCGAACTGGTTGCAAGCTTGGGCTTAGAGGGTGGCGCACAGGCGCAGGCTCACCATAGCCGCTGGCTATCTAAGTATAGGATTAGAGTATTTCCCAATACAGCAACCGAGTTCTAAGATTGGGTATAGAACGAATTGATTGGCCCTCGAGTGCTTGGGCAAAAATCGCCAGCACCCAAATTTATGCCGTCTGA
The DNA here is from genome assembly GCF_056535885.1 of Ruegeria sp. B1. Classification (NCBI taxonomy): domain Bacteria; kingdom Pseudomonadati; phylum Pseudomonadota; class Alphaproteobacteria; order Rhodobacterales; family Roseobacteraceae; genus Ruegeria; species Ruegeria sp. B1. The sequence goes on from NZ_JBQFJA010000002.1 coordinate 180,942, forward strand.
CGGGCAGGGGCTTCTTCCGATCCTGCTCAAACACGTTGGCAATACCCCGCACAGGAGAGTTTCAAAATGATAAACGAGAATCTGGACATCCAGCCCGCCCTTCGCACGCTTAACGTTTTGGTTCAGGCTGGCCGATTGACCAAGTTCAAAGGGCGGGTGGCGAGCATTGCGCCAGGCCTTTTGGTCGTGGCCACGGCTGCGGTGTTGTGCTCCGGAGGCGAGGCGCAGGCGGCCAATGAGTGCGGGCAGGCAGTTCCCAATAAACAAACTAATCTTACATGTAACTCTAGCCATAGCACTGCCATCGAAAATGGCATCACCTACACCAATACAGACGGGCTCAACCTGACACTCCCGGAGGATCCTAAGCTTAGTGTGGGCGGTTCCGGGGTGAGCGTACATGGGCGGTGGGGTCATAATCGTGTGCACATGCTTGGCGGTTCTGTCATCGCGACTGACGATAACCAAAATCACGGTCTTCATTCGAAGCTTGAAACCACGGACATGACGACCGAGCTCTTCGTGGTGGCACGGATAAAAGATGGAAATGTCGAGGTGAGCGGTAAAGGAGCTAATGGGCTTTATGCGAGTTCCAATGGTAATGGCCTTGTTGAAGCGCGAGTGGAAGGCGGCACTGTCACCTCGGCGGGCGGTTACGGGGCTTTTGCAGAGGCCACAGGCAACGCAGATGCGCGCGCCGAATTGAGCGGTGATGGGGACATCACAATCAACGGGGGCCGTTTTGCTGCGCTTCATGCGCGGGTTAACGACGAGGCGAGCACAGCCGAGGCCAGGGCGGTCATGAGCGGGGGAAGTATTACGATTGCTGCCGGTGAAAATGTCGAGGGGGTTTCGGCGTTCACCGCTAGTGAGCAGGGTACTGCGGTAGTGAGTGGCGGCGATGTGACTGCGGAAATGAGTGGCGGTTTCATCCACACTGGGAACAAAGCAAAGGCGACATTCGCGGTCGGTGCAGGCTCCCACGGCAGGGATTATGTAGGCACGGTGACGGCTGTCATGAGCGGAGCCGAGAGTGTAATCAACACCGAGAATGATGACGGTTCCGGCATACGGGCAACGAGCCGTAGCAAAAGTGAATACGCCCAGGCTATCGCGCACATGAAAGGCGGCACTATCATCACGAAAGGGAAGGATGCTTTCGGGGTTCAGGCGTCGATCGGTACCGCTCTCTCGTCGGAAGCCAAGAGAGTTACTAAGGTCAGGTTGACGGCGAAAATCACCGGAGGGACGATCGAGACGTTGAAAGACTCAACTGCAGTTCGGGCTATACACATTGGCGCTGGCAATGCGTTAGTGGAAATGGATAACACGGATGGCACCAGCACAATCATCACGCATGGAAACCAAGCGCATGGGATGCGGGCGGACAGCAGCTACACTGATAATGCATCTGAGGGGACGGCGACAGCGATAATGAGAGCAGGGACGATCATCACTAACGGTGCCAATAGCTTTGGAGCCGCTGCGCAATCCAATGGTGGCCTTGGCACGGCAACCACGGAAATGCATGGCGGCAAGATCACCACGAAGGCCACGAATTCTTCTGGGCTTTATGCGCGGATTGACAACCCGGACAATGCCGAAGAGGTGAAGGTGAAAATGACCGGAGGGGATATAATAACCGGACGGGAGCCGGAGAAGGGTGGCCTATCCCATGGGCTTTATGCGGACACCAATGGCTCTGGCAAGGTGACCGTGGAGATGGAGCGCGGCAAAGTCACCACATATGGAGGCGGGTCTCACGGGATTTGGGCGGAATCAGAAGCGCCTATTCATTCCGTCAAGGTCGCGCCGAAGGTTTCCGTCAGAGAGTTGGAGCCGGGCGGGGAGTCGAAAGCGAAGGCGTTTGTCACGCTGGGTGCGCAGGCCGAGGTCACGGTTTCAGGAGCGGGTTCAGACGGGATTCGCGTTTCAGGGAATTACGAGCGGCTGTCACACCTCCGCCCCGATGAGTTTGTTCAGTTAGGTGCAAACGGCTTTGACGTGGACGTAACCGGTCGTGTGACGGGCGGATCAAGAGGAGGCGCCGCGATCCGAACGATATCCCACAACCCGGGGACGATTACGATCAACCGCGGTGCCCATGTGACTGCGGGAGCGTCTGGTATTGCGATACGCACTGTGACCGCCAGATCTTCTGGTGACGGGGCACCAGAAGACGATGGCACTGCGCGCATCACTTCGGCAGGGACAATCACCGGCAATATTTTTCTTGATGCAGGTGATGATACCCTGACTGTGACAGGCGGACGCGTCACCGGTGATGTCTATGGAGGTGCGGGCGACAATACCCTGACCTTGGAAGGCGGCGACTTCAGCGGGGATGTTCGTCTTGGGGCGGGAGACGACACCGTCACGATTTCCGCCGACAGCACCTATGTTGGGTCCCACGTTCTGGATGGTGGTGCGGGTGATAACGATCAGCTGACGCTGCATGGCCAGACCATGACCACAATGGAGGACGTCATCAACTGGGAGCATTTGACGCTGAAGGATGAAACAAAGTTGAGTCTGGATAAGGGTGCCACGCTGGATATGGCACTCTCGATCGAGGCAGGATCTGTATTCAGCGTGTCTGGCGGGGGCGCCCCCACCGAGGCGACCATCGCAGGTAAAGTGGCCAGCGCGACGGGCGGGGGAGGGGATACCCCCACCGTTGTGAGCATTGCAGGGGATGTGATCAATGATGGCTCTGTTGTTTTGAGTGTACAGGACGGGGATGCGGATGATGTGATCACCATTGAGGGGGATTACACCGGATCGGGAACAAGTGTTTTTGCCCTGGATGCAGTTCTCGCTGGCAATGATGCGCACTCCGACAGGCTGGAGATCAAGGGCGACGCGTCGGGCGAGATGATGCTGTCGATTTCGGGCCTGGACAGCGCCGGTGGCGAAGGCACACCGCTTGAGATCGATGTGGTCACTGTTGGCGGAACGTTTAACGGGACCTTCACCCTTGTGGATGGCAACCATGTCACCCCGGACGGGTCGCAAGCGGTTGTCTCGGGCGCCCACCTCTATAGGCTGACCGAGGCGGGGGATGGCCACGGCTGGTCGCTGAGCGCGATGTCCGAGACCGGTGGGAGAAACTATCAACCCTCTGCGCCGATCTATGACAGCTACGGTCAGTCGCTGCTGGCCCTCACTGGCCCCGCGTCGCTGCGCAACCGGGGCAGCTCACAGGACTTCCGCAGCCTGGCCTGGGACGGGGAAGCGTCGGGTCAAAACAGGGACACCCCGCTGTGGTTCCAGATGGGGACAGAACAGGTCACCTTGTCGGAAGAGCACAGCACAACAGGGGCCGCGCTCGACAGCTCGATCTGGGAGATGGAGATCGGCGCGGATGTTGTCGTGAGCGAGAGCGGGGCGGGGCTGCTTGTGGGTGGGTTGATGTTCTCCTACGCCACGGGGAGTGCGTCGGTGACCTCAGATTTTGGAGATGGTTCGATTGACACCACGGGCCTGGGTCTGGGCCTTTCGGCCACGTGGTATGACACGCGCAGGTTTTATGTCGACGGGCAGGTGACACTGGCATCCTATACAAGTGACCTGGCCGCTGATGGTCTTGGAACCCTGACCGAAGACAACGGGGGCACGGGCCTTGGGTTGTCGATCGAGGCCGGGCAGCGCTTCGATCTGGGGTCCGGTCTGACGGTGATCCCGCAGGCGCAGCTGAGCCTGTCGTCAGTTGGGTTTGATGACTTTGAGGGTGAGCGCTACGGGGAGCAGGTGACGTTTGAGGATGCGGCCAGCCGGCAGCTGCGGCTTGGGCTTGAGTTTGGCGCGCAGGAACAAGGGGCACACCGCCTTTATGGCATCGTGAACCTGTTCCATGAGTTTGGCGCGGGCAGCGAGGTGGATGTTGCCGGGGCGACCCTGACAACCGAGAGTGAGCCCTGGGCGGTTGGGATCGGTCTTGGCGGCAACTACGCCCTGACCGATCGCGTGGATCTCTTTGGGGAAGCCTCCTATGCCACCGGGCTCAGCACCGCTGGCGACACCAGCGCACTGAGCGCAAACGCAGGCCTCAAAGTCGTGTTCTAGATAGGGTGGGGGCAGGCCAGATGTTTCGTTCCGGATCGAGCTGTGAGATGAGCCGTCATTAGGTTATCCCGAAGCATCAGTTGAATAGAGCTCACTACAGCCATTTTATGCAGATCGCACGGTGTAGTGAATTTGAGCCGTTACCAGACCTTAACCGTACTTTGAGTTTTTGTTGGTGCAGAAGGCTTTGAAACCACGCAAACCGGACATACCCAGGCGGTTTGCAGAGGGAAGAGATGCGGACAGAGCGCTATTTCGTTGCGATTGCTCCAACGTCCGCTTTCGTGTCAGCCAGTCTAGCAGTCAACTATGTCAGTTCTTACGAAATAGCCTGGTCGACTTCAGCGGCATGATTAACTTAAGGTTGTCCGAGCTGATCGAAGATCTCTACCGCATGTCACTCGGTGTAGTTTGTGTGACATTAACAAGGGTTTGAGAGAAGTCTTTGCTGGTGAAGGTGTCCGGGTTTTTGAGTAGATCAAGGACCAAAAGCTGTCACAATTGAGCGCTGCCTTATTGCGAAGTGCCGATGGGTCCAATCGTGGGGGCAATGTCCTAACCCGTCTGATTGCCGGGAGTGTCAGCTATGAACAGAAAAGTGAGCATCTTCTGGAATGCCGATCTTGTCGAGGCCAACTAACCTACAGACTAAGTTCTCAGTGTGCTAGTCAACTCATCCTATACCCAACATTTCTAAGCGTAACGATCCGCTGACCCTCACTTCCAATTTTGCGCCGTAGGCGGCCAACGTAAACGTCGACGACGTTGGTTAATGGGTCTTCGTTCATGCCCCATACGGAGTTGAGGATACGCTCTCGGGACAGAACCCGACCCAAATTGGTCAGAAATAGCAGAAGAAGATCGCGTTCTTTTTTAGATAGCTGAACCTCTTCGCCAGCCACGGTCACGTGCAGGGAGCGTCTGTCAAAGCTCAGGGTTCCGCATTTGATGACGGTGTCTCCGAGATCGCTGGCATAGTTATTGGCGCGCCGGTGCAACGCCTCAACGCGAGCGATGAGCTCGTCAAAATCAAAGGGTTTCGGAAGATAGTCGTCAGCGCCGATTTTCAATCCTTCGACCCGTTCTTCGGGGCTGTCTAACGCGGTCAGCATCAGGATGGGGATTTTGGATTTACGGGCGCGCAACTTGCGGCAGACATCCTGCCCTTGAATTCCGGGCAGCATCAGATCCAAAAGGATGACATCGTATTCGCCAGTGGTTGTCCAGCCCCAATTCTATGGGCCAGTTTTGAGCAAGGTTTCTGGAACGGGCGGTCGCATGTTTAGAGCCTGATGGGGTCTGACACGATTGTACTGTCTAAGCCAGGTATTGATGACGATCTGAGCCTGTTTGGTGGTGTGGAACCATTCTGCGTTGAGGACTTCCCGGCGCAGAGTGCCATTGAAGCGCTCGTTGTATCCATTCTCCCAAGGTGATCCCGGGTAGATTTGGATCGGCTTAATGCCCACCTTTCTTAACCAGGTCTGCAGGGCCGTTGCGATGAACTCCGCGCCGTTGTCGGAACGGATGTGTTCGGGCTTCCCGTGCCGCAATAAGAGTGGGTAGAGCGCATCCAGCACGTCTGCGCTGTTCATCTTCGGCTTGACCGCTACGCAGAGCGCCTCACGGGTATACTCATCCAGCACCGTCAGCATCTTGTAGCTCTGTCCGTTGCTCAGCTTGTCGTGGACAAAGTCAATGCTCCAGATGTGATTGGGATGTTGCGGTCGGAGCCGGATGATCGAGCTGTCCTTGTGGTACAGCCGTTTGCGTTTCTTGTGCCGTTGTGGGAGCTGCAAGCCTTCTTCGCGCCATAGTCGTTCGATCTTTTTATGATTGACTGCCCAGCCTTCGACACGCAGCAGCTCGGCGACCTTGCGGTAGCCGTAGCGCCCATACCGTTTGGCCAATCGGATCATCGCCAGACGTAACGCCTCATCATCCTTTGGCGCTGCGCGGTATTGCAGCGTGCTCCGCGCCAATCCAATCACGCGACAGGTGCGCCGTTCAGAGGTTGCCAGCTTTTGTCGGGTGTGGACCACGGCCTGACGAAGCTGGTCTGCCGTCAGGCCTTTGGCTTTAGATAATCAAGGCTCTCCTTGAGAATGAGTTTGTCCAGTTCAAGCTCAGCCACGATTTTCTTGAGCCGATCATTCTCTTTCTGCAGCGCCTTCAGATTGGCCATCTCAGATCGTCCCATCCCACCAAACCGCTTGCGCCATGTGTAATAGGTCGCATCACTGACACCAGCCGTTCTGCACGCCGTCGCGACATCCGAACCAGATGCCAGGCCCAGCTCAATCTCGCGCAAAAGCCGCAGAATATCTTCGTCCGAATACCGTTTCCGCGCCATCAATCCCGTCTCCAAAACTAAGCCAACTGTGGCACAGTTTTAGGGGGCCAAGACAGACGTTTGAGGACCTTGCCGCCCAGGACCGCATTCTCTTGACGGAATAGCAGATGGTGGGCTTAAAAAGGCGAAGCAGCAAAAGGAGGCGCATAGCGAGATCGAAAGCCACCATCCCGGTTATCTCGGCAGCCAGGACACCTATTAACTCGGTATGGTCAAGGGTGTGGGGCGCATCTACCAAAAGACCTTCGTCGATACTGATGCCCGCGTGGAGATCTGCCAACTCTATACCGACAAGACCGCAATAACCGCCGCCGATCTGCTGAACGACCGTGTCATTCCCTTCTTTACCGAGCAAGGCATCAGCCTGCTTCGCGTCTTGACCGACCGGGGCACGGAATACTGCAGCAAGGTCGAGAGTCATGCCTACCAGCTTTATCTGGCATTCGAGGACGTGGATCATTCCAAGACTAGGGCGAACAGTTCGCAGACCAACGGCATCTGCGAGCGCTTTCACCTCGCCATCAAGGACGAGTTCTACGACATCGCCTTCCGCGAGAAGATCTATCGGTCGATGGGAGAATTGCAGACGGATCGGGACGCATGGCTGACCAAATACAACGAACAGTGCGCGCATTCTGGAAGATACTGCTACGGCGAAACACCTATGCAGACTTTCGGCTAAATGCTACACATTGCTGTGGACAAGACCATCAGGGCTTCCGAGCATTCGGACAGGCAACAACGCAATCTCATCACCGTTCGCTGAGACGTCCATCAGATAAAGTCTGCAGTTTTACACATAAGGTGAAATCGCTGCGGCGGATCAACTGTCTTACGCAAAACTGCTTGACCGGGGGGAGTTATCGGAGCCCTGAGCCTAAGTCGCGGGTTTCATCAGAAGTTTGCGAAACCACTTCACTCAATCCCTCTAACTTCTTGCTTCATGATACCTTCATCAACTCCCGAACCAGATCATGAGCTTCAGGACGTGAGGGTTGAAAGCGGCAGCGCAGCGCAGCCACCTGGCGATCAATTTGAACATCCTCAATTGAAAGTTTGACGAGCCCTTTCTCGTTCGGGATGGCGGTTTCTGGCAAAATCAAAAAACCCGTTCCGTTCCTGGCCAACTCAAGCAGCCAGTCAACACGGTTCGAACGATAAGCGGCATAAAGCCTACAACCGCGATCGGCGCTGGTCGTGCGTATGAATTCACGCATTTCACAATTGAGCCTATCCAGCATTTCATTGCCGGCTAACCGTTTCAGGGCTACCGCTTCATGTTGGCTCAGAGGATGTTCGGTTTAAACGACGGCGCAGTAACGTTCTTCATAAAGCGTATCAATGTGAAAAATTTCTTCAGAAGCTTGCGCGACTGTCACTGCAATATCGAAGCGCCCTTCCCGAAGCCCCTCGAGCAACGCCGTATGGCTGTCAACAATCAACTCAATATCCGCTTCCGGGTTGCGGGTCCGATAGCGTTCAATCGCCTCCGATACTTTAGACTGCCCAATCGTTTCACCAATGCCGACACCAATTGGTACACGCTTCAAACGCACATGGCGTGCTGCTTCGACCTGCGCTTGATAAGTCTGCTGCAACGCCTCCTGTAACCTCGGTTGTACAATTGCTCCGAGTGGGGTCAGACGACATCCCGCTCGATCGCGCAAGAGAAGCGGCCCACCAAGTTCAGATTCCAGTTTCTTAATGGCTGTCGTGAGTGAAGGTTGAGACACATTCATAGCTCTCGCCGCATGCGTGAAATTGCCGTGTTCGCAAACGGCCAGGAAGTAGCGAATTTGATTGATTTCCATGAAGTGGCTGACCGCTATTGTTATCTACTACCGCAAAAAATACAACTAAAAGAGGAGCGGTCAACAGATTTCGCACGTTTATCAAATAGTGCTCGAACTCGATCACTGATGTATAATGAATGGACGCGTGGACAATCGAGTGGAGGATATCGCCAAACATTCAAATTGATGGTCAAGCTCAAGAGGGCTCCCGAAGGAGATCGATGAACACCACATCAAAGAAAACTCTCGGGATTCCGGCGTCGCGGTCGCACCACAGTCGGCACACGTTAAAAGGAACATCGCAATGGTCAGTGAAACAAGCTACATTGAACCGATGACAGCTGAATATCAGAAGCCATAAACTGTGGAAACTTTGGCTGGTGCAGTATCTTTTGTCCGTAGGGCTGGATGCAGAACCAGGCAGTGGTTCACTTCGAACGTCCCGGCAAGTAGATTTGTTACTTTAAAACGCTTCGGTTTTAGCATGCGACCTATCCGGCAGCGCTAAAGTAGTTACAGCACTCAGCGGGGTCGTAGAGATTGCAGATTTCCCCGATGGCCTCAAAGACCTCGGTGAAGGTTCTGGCTCTGATCTTTGTAAGGTGGGTTTTCAGCTTGGAGAAAGCCTGCTCGATGGGGGTCAGATCGGGCGCGTATAGCGGGAGATATAGAACCCGGCAGCCTTGATCGCGCAGGCTCATCATGGTCATGCGTCCTGACCTGCCGGGCCCATCTTGCAACCGTAGCCGACGAAAACTTCAGCCATAACGCTGCTGCCCGCCTAACACTTTTTCGATGTACTTCTGAAACCGCGCGTGAAGCGTATCCGTTAATGGTACTGACATGATCCATCCTCCCAAACGGGATGAATCACATCAGGCACCTCAAGGGGATCCCTCACGCTTCAAGTTCAAGCCAAACGCTTTTACGGTTCCGTGGATGTACCAGAACGAAAGGTTCATTTTAACGGCAAGGTTGCCATCCTATCGATGCGCCCTTGAATTCGTTGTGAACACTAAAAGCACCGTATCCAAAGGAAGTATAGTCAGAAAAGAAATCAGTGTTAGGCTTCCGATTCCGGATAAAAGACTCACAAATACTAGAGACAGATGCCGCAGCTGAAAGCGACTGAATTAAACTCAAAATAGCGTGGCAAAGCTGTTTAGGGATTGGGGTTAAGAAAACGATCAAATCGTTCATCTGGTGCGGATTCTACGCCAGCATACAAGTAATAATTCAATCTGATCCTAGGTGTCTAGGGTGTCCACAGCTAGGATAATTTTCATCGTTTTCGACCTGATCCCAAATGATAGTCAAGAACTTTGGTCATCGAATTTACTTCTTCCTGGTGGTTTTTAATCCAAAAAAATCATCGCTCGAACTCTCAAACCAACATGATCCTAGTTTCAGTTTTTGTACCATTATCTTGACATCGCTGCAAAATAGTGCCTGGGATGGACCCAAACATTAGAAATCTAGGCGTTGCGTGACGCGGCCAAATTAAAACTTACCCACATCGCCGCGTCACGCTCTGCCCGAGGGAGTCGATAAATCTTCGGACATATTTAGTTCAATAACCAATACCGATGAGCTATCATAATATAGGCTATAACTATCGATAATGTAGCTATCTCTTGTGCGAATGATTCACGGGCATCGCCAAAGAGAGGGCGCACAGAATTCATGGAAATGCATCAAATTCGATATTTTTTGGCACTTGTTAAATATCGAAACTTCACTCACGCGGCGCAAGCTTTAAACGTTTCTCAACCATCTCTCACGACAGCCATCAAGAAGCTGGAGGACAGGTTGGGCGGTAGATTGTTTTTGCGTGATCGTGCCGGATGCAGCTTGACGCCGTTAGGCGCAGTCGTTCTCCCGCACTTGAAAGAAGTGTTGCAGCAGACTCAGCAAGCAGTGGTAGATGCGAAACGTTACGTTCGTCTCGAGGGTTTTCCCATCAGTGTTGGAGTTGGTGAAAGCATCGGACTGATCAGAATAGCAGACGCGGTAACACGGTATCAGGCGCGAGCACCGGAGACTAATTTCGAGATCATAGTCGATAAACAAAATGCGCTTCTAGACGGCCTTCGGGAAGGCCGCTTTGATATCGCCATAACAAATGCTGATGCGGGATCCGAACTTTATCAGGCGGAGCCACTTTACAGCGAAACTTACCGCGTTGTTGTTTCCGCCACACACCCGCTTAGTCAAAGGGAAACCGTGAACCTGGATGTGTTGGCGGGCAACGATGCGCTGGCCAGAGTCGACTGCGATATGCGTGAAATCTTGTTTGGTTTCTGCGCTGACCGCGGAAATACACTGAATTTTACACATCGTTCCAACCGTGTTGATTTGCTCCTGGAGTTAGTGCGATTGGGCAGGGGTTTTTTGATATTACCCGAGACGGCAATCCCACGGAGCAAGGAATTTGTCTCGCTGACCATTGAGGATGCTGAATTTGAGCGTCATGTTGTTGCGCTTCGGTATCTTCACCAACCCGCGCGCCCCGAAATAAGGGGTTTCACTCAAGAACTGGCCAGGCAGAAGCCAGCTCTTGAGAACAGCATGTGATTGCTTTTGGTGATTGCTCGCAGAGCTCAATCGAAGTTGGCCCGCTGGGTTCAATACCTCCGAAGCATAGCTAAAATCTATCGTTAAATAGAAACTGGGAATTGGCACTTTAGCACCATGTCGTGGAGTGTATTCAATACCAAATACTACACGAGGCAGGCAGAGTCATGAAGGAAAGGGTATCAATAAAGGTGGTGAATTTGTCCGCCGAATTAATAAATGGGTGTGAAAAAAATGACCCGCGTTAGAAACTGGGAAGCAGGTTCCCCGCCGGTTTCATTCCCCAAGGGCGAACGGGTTCTGCCTTTATTGCCGACGATTTTAGCTGGCGTATTTGCTGGATTTGTGGTGGCTGGATCAGCGCTATCAGCCGGGTACGGATTGATTGCAGCGATGGTCTGCTACGTTTTTGTTGGTGTTTTAGTTTCGCTTCTTCTGCCCTTGGCTTTCCAAAAGTCTGTCACCCTCAGGGCGGATTCAGATCGTAAGGAATTCGGTCAGCTTTGGTCAAAAGTTGGTGTGAGCGGCGAACTGGACGAATTGGATCAACACTTTCTGAGTGAATTAGAATGGCTTATTCATCGGGGGCAGGGCAATACTAACCTTGGGCTGTATCAAGGGTCTTGGGTTATGCTTGTCGCGGGCGAAACAAAGGAGGCGCGTGACATCCGCAACTTGTTCACGGAGGCAGGTTTTAATGTTAGAGACAGCCGAAGCCTCCAAGACGCTACGCGGATCATTCTTGATGCTCCAGAGTGTTGGGATTTACTCTGCATAGATTTTGACACATTCGACGGTCTGGTGGATCTCGATATTGTTGTTGAGCAGCTGTCTTCATTTCGCGAGGTAGCTTGCAGTGTGCCAGTTATGCTTATGTCTCGTTCCTTCTCGCAAGATGGTTTTCATCTACTTCACAGGCCATCTATCGCCGATGGCTGTTTGCGCGTTCCTGCGGCGGACTCAAGTATTTTGAGGGCGCTGAAAGACACCTGTATAAACAACCTTATTTGGCAATATTGTCGTGATCGAGTTTAGATGCCTAGTCACGTCACGGGGTTTGATGCCTTGATGCTGTGATGTGTTTGGAGTGGGAGAAACACCATAAAGTGCTAGTTTGTTGCCACGGGAGCGCTGCAGATCACTACTCACTAGTCGTTTGAACAGCAAAAAACGTTAGGCAATATTTAGGTTCACTAGCGGGCTGGGCACACTTAAAGTCGAGCGGGGCATTCATAAACCACAAATAGTGCATCCAGAAGATTCTATTTAGTATTCCGTTGAGATAGCGAGCAAAGAAAAATTGCCTTTTGCTATCTACGGCTTTCCATGTCCGTAGTATCTGAAGCAAAGATTCTTCGAAATGCGAACGGGCTAAAAACTAAACCCCTATGATGAACCCTATGATGAAAATGAGACCCACCTGATTCATGAAGCCTGAATCCTTTATTTCCCAACCCGCCCAACACGAGCTACGCAAAGTCCGCAATCAGGGTGTGACCTTTCTGGCTCTGGCGTTTTTGTTCAGCGTTTTTGTGAACCTGCTGATGCTGACGGGTCCGTTGTTTATGTTGCAGGTCTATGACCGTGTGCTGGCCTCGCGCGCGGTCGAGACCCTGACGGCGTTGTTCCTGCTGGTGGCGCTGCTTTATGGGCTGATGGCGATGCTGGACTTCGCGCGCGGGCGGATTGTGGCGCGGTTTGGGGCCCGGTTTCAGTCGCAACTGGACGAGCGGGTCTTTGACGCGACCATGCGCCGGTCGCTGCATCCGCAGGCGCGGTCTGCCCCGGCAACCGCCCTGCGCGATCTGGAATCCATTCAGAATCTCTGTGTGTCGCCGGTGCTGTTGGCCGTTATGGACATCCCCTGGACGCCAGTGTTTCTGGCGGCGATCTTCCTGTTCCATCCGCTGCTCGGCTGGCTGGCGGTTGCTGGTGCTGTTCTGCTGATCGTTATTGCCTTGCTGAACCAGATGCTGACCCACCGCAAAGTGGCGCGGGCTCAGTCCGCCTCGGCGCAGGCCAACGCGTTCTCGGAACATGCCAGACAGGCCGCCGAGGTCGTGCGCGCGCAGGGCATGCAGGGCGACATCTCCCTGCGTTGGCTGCGGCAACGCACGGATGCCCTGCGTCAGACGATTGCGGCCAGCGACTGGACGGGCAGCTTTACCGCCCTGACCAAGTCGCTGCGCCTGTTTCTGCAATCGGCCATGCTGGCGCTGGGGGCATGGCTGGTGCTGCGCAACGAGCTGACACCGGGAGCAATGATCGCCGGATCGATCCTCTTGGGCCGGGCGCTGGCGCCGGTTGAACAAGCGGTCGGGCAGTGGGGCATGATCGAGCGGGCGCGGACGGCCTGGACCTCTCTCAACCGGTTTCTGGATCAGACACCGCCCGAAGCAGCGCGCACCAAGCTCCCCACGCCAGAGGCCCGATTGGAGGCCAAATCCCTGACGGTCATCCCGCCGGGTGCCGGCAGCCCGACCTTGCGCAACGTGTCCTTGCGGCTGGAACCGGGCAAGGCGCTGGGTGTGATCGGTAAAAGCGGGTCCGGCAAAACAACACTGGCCAAAGCGCTTCTGGGCCTGTGGCAGCCGGCGGCCGGAGACATCCGCTTGGGCGGCGCGACCCTCGATCAATACGATCCGACCGATCTGGGCCGTCACATCGGATACCTGCCGCAGCAGGTCACCCTGTTCAACGGATCCGTGGCGGAGAATATCGCGCGCATGTCCGAGGCCCCGGACGCAGAGGCGGTTGTGGCTGCTGCGAAAAAAGCCAACGCACATGAGCTGATCCTGTCGTTGGAAAAAGGCTATGATACGTTTCTGGAAGGCAATGACAGCCAGCTGTCAGGCGGCCAGAAGCAGCGGGTCGCCCTGGCACGCGCGCTCTATGGCGATCCGGTTTTGCTGATCCTGGATGAGCCGAACTCTGCCCTGGATGCCGAGGGCACGGACGCCTTGAACGCCGCCGTACGTGATCTCAAGGCTGCGGGCAAGGCCGCGATCATCATGACGCACCGGCCACAGGCGATCTCGGAATGTGATGATCTGGTGGTGATTGAACGCGGTCAGGTTGCGAAATCCGGTCCGCGAGACGAGGTGCTGGGCGCTATGGTGCAGAACGCCGGTGTGATCAAACGCAAACTCAGCCCGGTGGGGGATTGATGTCAGAAAGCACTCAGGAAAGCCCGCGCCCGGTCTGGCGCATCACCGTGCCTGCCATCGTGGGCTGTATTGCCCTTGTCGTGCTAGTCGGCGGGCTCGGGATCTGGGCCGTGCGGACGCAACTGGCGGGGGCCATCATTGCGCAGGGCGTGATCGAGGTGCAAAGCAACCGGCAGGTGGTCGAGCATCCCGATGGGGGTGTCGTTGGTGAGATTTTTGTGCGCGATGGCGATGAGGTGGACAGCGGCGCTCTGCTCCTGCGCCTAGACGACACGTTCCTGTCGTCGGAAAACACCATCGTGGAATCTCAGCTGTTCGAATTGCTGGCACGTAAGGCCCGGCTGGAAGCCGAGCGGGACGGGTTGACGTCAGACGGTCTGGCGACACGGCTGAGCGACGTTCAAGAGCAGGACAGCATCGATGCCGATCTGATCGCGGGACAACAACGCCTGTTTGAGGCGCGCCTCAACACGCTGGCGCAACAGATCGAACAGTTGGGCAAGCAGCGGGCTCAGATCGAAAGCGAGATTGACGGCACGCAGGCGCAGCTTGTCTCGCTGCGTCGACAGGTGGTGTTGATTCAGGATGAACTGACGGATCAGCAGAGCCTGCTCAGCCGGGGTCTGACACAGGCCAGCCGGGTCTCGGCCCTGCAACGCGAAGAGGCCAGCCTGACCGGGGAAATTGGACGGCTGGAGGCAACCGTGGCCCGCCTGCGCGGGCAGATCGCCGCCACCGAGATTCAGATCCTGGAGCTGACCGCGACCCGGCGCGAAGAGGCGATCACCGCCCTGCGCGACGTGCAGACGCAGGTCTCGGAATTGTCGGAACGCCGCCTGTCCCTGACCGAACGTCTGTCGCGGCTGGACATCCGTGCTCCGGTGGCCGGCACGGTCTATGGCAGTCAGGTTTTTGCCCTGCAGTCGGTCGTTCAGCCGGGCGAACCGATGATGTATGTCGTCCCGCAGGACACGCCGCTGCTGGTTGCCGCCCGGGTGGATGCGATCCACATCGATCAGCTTCACGTCAGCCAACCGGTTGCTCTGCGTTTTCCAGCGTTCAATCAGAGCGAAACACCCGAGATCGATGGCCATGTCGTAACGGTCTCAGCCGATGTCTTTACCGATGAACAATCAGGGTTCAGCTTCTACCGCGCCGAACTGGTGCCGGATGAGGGCCAGATCGAGCGCCTGAACGGACAGGCCCTGCTGCCCGGCATGCCGGTCGAGGCGATGATCAAAACCGATGAACGCACACCGCTGTCCTACCTCGTCAAGCCAATGACCGACTACTTCACTCGGGCGTTCCGGGAATAGGCGGCTACTTGTGGGGCGGTGGTAGTCCGATTTGCGGGTTTTCGGGCTAAGAAACTTGGAATAGATAACCGGACCCAAAACATCAGTGATGAAAACGTCCAAACAAGCTGATGTGTACGATTGGTTTGGACGTGTTTTGTCAAAAAACTCGAACTTAACCGAGTTGCAAGTTGTTAGTTCAACTCTGCCAACAAGCTGAAGGATCAGCTATGTTAGAACCAAGGCAGAAAGCTCAGCTTTTGTTTTAAATTTCATGGGTACTTCGTGCCTCGATAAAGAAAGCCTAGGTTGAAGAATCTGCTGCGAAAGATCACTTTGCACCGCATCTCTCCAATTAGGGCGCAGCGCGGCAAATGTCGGGAAGGTCCTCTCAAGCGATGTCGCGCCGGGCCGAATCCGATTCCAAACCAGTATCACCACCAGCTTGGACAAACATGCTACTGATTAGCATGTGAAGTTAGGCAGGCCCAATAGTTAGTCGAAGCAGCCGTATCGATCTCAGAGCAGCAGGGAGGCCTGCATCTGCGACCTAGTAGATCAGAGGGGTGCATTTCAAGAGTGAGTATATCAGTTGTGCAGCAGGAATTCGATAAGAACGAATGAGCAGTCTATTGTAATGCAGCAGACCTCCACCCAAAAGATCGCCGACATGCTGTCCCGAAAAAGCATGACCTTGATCTGCAAAGTTGAACTCTCTGCTGAAGCGGTCGACGATACATCGCTGATTTTTAGTTACCTGTTGGAAACTTACCTGGATTCGGGCGAGCCTGATTACCTCCAACTTCATCTCAGGTTTTTAAACGCCAAATTTGCTTGGCTCACTATAACTGCGATTTGGGAGGGTTTTTGATCTTACCCGAAATCCGGGAATCACTCAGGACCTGACCAAACACAGGACAGCAAAGGAGCGCTGCGTGTGGTTGCGCTTCGGATCTTACCCAAGAGCGCAATTGGAGGTGGTCCGCTGGACCCAACGTCTCCAAACATAGGCAGGATCTATCGTTAAATAGAAATTGGGAATTGGCACTTTAGCACCATGTCGTAGATTATAATTGATAAGAAATAATACGCGAGGCAGGAGGAGCCATTTGGGGTGTTCCTTGATCTACGCTATTTCTCGTAAAACGTGCAGTTAAACAGGGCGTATTCTGGTATTAGTCGAGTGTTGATCAGAACCTACATCTTAAGTCTACCCAATGATGTGGACCGGCGACGTTTCTGTAACAACGAGCTTTTGCAGCTTGGTGCAGAGTTTGAATTCATTGATGCAATTTCCGGAGATCAGCTTGAAGAAGCCCACCTAGAGGACATGTATGACGCCGATATGAATCGGCTCAAATTTAAGCGGCCGCTTAGCCGCAACGAAATTGCCTGCGCCTTGGGACACCGAAAAATCTGGGAAAAGGTTGCAGATAGCCGAAATGCGGTAAGCTTGGTTCTTGAAGATGACGCAACGTTTATTCAGGATCCCAGAGCGTTCTTAAGCACCTTGGACCAATGTGCTGAGTCTTTCAAAGACGTCATGATCAAACTCGACGGGGTGTGCGGTAAGGATGCTCGGATTTTAAGAAAAATCGCGGATCAAGAATTGATTTTATCTGATCGTTTGCCGCCACGAACCACAGGATACATTATTGGGCACAGTGCCGCAGAACAGCTTTTGGGCACTACTTTTCCGATGGCAAGACCAATTGACATTACCCTGAAGTTTTATTGGGAACACAATGTGCCTATCCTCCTACTTCGCAAAACGATGATAGCAGAGCGTTTGGATTCTATAAGTACAATAGAAGCTTGCCGAAATAAGACAAAATCCGGATCGTGTTTCGGCCGGTTTCTCAGGAACGTGAAATATCAGACCCAATACACCCATGGGCGGTTGCGCCATCCCTTGCGCGGGGAAACTATGGAAAGTCTTGATACTATTTTGCGAGCCAAAAACAAGGTTCTTGTCTGACTATGAAAAAGAACCTTGTGGTGGTTCGCGCCGGACGCGATTCCTTACACTATCGTTGGAAAGAAATAGCGTATGAATACAGGAATTTCGATCTTCTAATCAGTTTTTTTTCGGAAGAGGCTTATGAAGATTTTACTCTGGAAACGGGGATTCAAGCGGTGTTGGTCAAGGGCGGAAAATGGGATGGCTTGTACGAGACGCTCAAGGATCGCGATCTCAACCAGTACGACTATTACTGGCTTCCAGATGATGATTTGGACATTAGTGCGACTGACGTGAGCGAGTTGTTCCAGGCGATGCAATTTCACGGACTGCGTATCGGCCAACCTTCCCTCAGTCCGGATAGCTACTTCACACACTTTGTGTTCAGCCAGTGCCCAGGCTTCGTACTGCGGTACTCGAATTACGTGGAGATTATGGCTCCATGCCTACACAAAGAGATACTTAAAAAGGCCTTGCCTCTGTTTAAGGACACGATGAGCGGATACGGGCTTGATTACATTTGGTGCCGTTGGGCAGAGGCTGGTGCCTTTCGATCTGCAATTCTGGATGGAGTTGTGATGCACCACACCCGCCCAATCGGAAAAAACCTGAAAGTGGCAATGGCCGAAAAAGGAAATCCTACCTCGGAGGAGGAAGAGGCTGTTTTGAAAAACAGGTTCGATATATCGCGCCGGACTGTGCCGTTGGTCTATGCTGCAATTCTGCAAGGCGGGCAGCCAATTTCGGGGCGAGTGCAGGTGGGTTGGCGTATGTGTCGTAACTGGATATCGATTTTGCCGACCTTCCGTAGTGTAAGAGAGGCAAAGGCAGGAATTATTAAGGTAGCTCGTCGGCAATTGAGTAAACCGCTGGATATGAAAACGATTTAGCCGAAGTCTATTGGGCCAGTAATGGCCTCGAAGCGAAACAGTTGACGTGAACGTCAAAGATAGGGGTTGCTAAAGATAGAAACGGCAATGCCCGCCAAAACGATTAGGTGTCTGAATGAAAGTGGGTCGATATTTGATGGTCGGTGCCGGACTGTCTGGAGCCGTAATCGGTCGCCAACTTGCGGAAAATGGGCACGAGATCACAGTCATGGACAGCCGTAACCACGTTGCTGGCAACTGTCACACCGAACGAGATCGCGAAACCGGTGTTATGGTGCATGTCTATGGCCCTCACATCTTTCATACCGACGACAGTGAAGTCTGGCAATACGTCAATCGTTTTTCCAACTTCCTCCCTTACAAGAACCGAGTCAAAATCACTTCTAATGGCCAAGTTTTTTCGCTGCCAGTGAATCTGCACACAATCAACCAGTTCTTCAGAAAAACCATGCGACCAGACGAGGCGCATGCCTTCATCACAAAAAACAGGCGGATACCTCGATCACCAATCCACAAAGTTTTGAAGAGCAAGCAATGCGCTTTATGGGTCGCGACTTATACGAGGCTTTCTTTAAAGGGTATACACTCAAACAGTGGGGTTGTCATCCGTCAGAGCTTCCTGCGTCGATCCTCAAACGCTTGCCCGTACGTTTCAACTATGATGACAATTACTTCTTTCATAAATTCCAAGGAATGCCCGAAAATGGGTACACTGACATGGTCGAGGCTATTCTCGATCACCCATCAATAACCCTAAAACTAAACACAACATTTGATCGTAGTATGGGGGCTGGATATGATCATGTGTTCTATTCCGGTCCTTTGGATGGCTATTTTGGTTACGAGTTGGGGTGGTTGGGCTACCGCACGCTTGATTTCGAGCGATTCACGTATAACGGCGACTATCAGGGCTGCGCCGTGATGAATTATGGCGAGGAATCAGTTCCTTACACCCGCATCACTGAGCACAAACACTTTGCACCCTGGGAAACTCACGACAGCTCGGTTTGCTACCGTGAGTTTTCCCGAGCGGCCGATCTCGACGATATCCCTTATTATCCGATCCGCCAGGTCAAGGAAAAGTCATTGCTCGGGAAGTATGTCGAGTTAGCGGAGCGCACCCAAAATGTTACATTTGTCGGGCGGCTGGGAACATACCGCTATCTAGACATGGACGTCACCATTCGTGAGGGCATCGACACTGGCAAGCAAGTACTTTCGGAAGTTAAAAAAGGTGAAAAACTGAAAGCCTTCTATGTTTCAGTACTTTGAGAGCTTTGTGACGTTCTTTTATGAACTACGAATGCGCGCTGGAAATTGCTGTTTCAGACAGCTAAAGCATCCCGCTCAAAACCTGAATCGGGGGATTCCCTTTTTTGCTGACGGCGTGATTCATCCTGCTCTGAAACCTGATTTTCCGGCCATTTTTGATTAGCAACTGTATGTGTCAGGTCGTCGGAGGGGCCCATTCTTGACGCCTTTTGCACAACGCATTCGCGATGGTGACCAGTTTTCTGGCGATGGCAGTGATGATGACCTTGTGTGGTTTACCGGCCTTGCGGAGGCGATCTGCGAATGCTCTGAGGCTTGGGTTATGATGTGCCGCGACCAAGGCCGCTTGAAACATCACGTGTCGCAGAGCACGGCGACCACCGGCGATCGCGCGTTTCCCGCGGAGTGTTCCACTGTCATGCGCGACCGGGGCCAAACCGGTGAGTGCTGCAGCTTCTTCGCCGGTGATGGTGCCGATCTCCGGCATTTCGGCGATCAGCATTGTACTGGCAACCGGGCCGATCCTTGGGATGGAGCGGAGAACATTTACCGTTTCCGCTAGGTGATCATCGCTCGCGATTGCCCGGGCGATCCTGTCTTCTAGTTGCTTGATCAAGATGTCGAACCGTTGCTTTAACTCGATGTCGATGTCTTCGAACATTGCGGCAGTGCCGAGTTTCTGATGCGCGCGGAATTGGGTCAGCAACCGTTTGCGCATCTCGACCAGCTGGGCTCGTTTTGATGTCAATGCTCTGAGAATGCGTAACTTTTCTGCGGGAAGTCTGCATCCTGCTTCCGGACGAAACGCAAAAAAGCGGGCAATAAGTTCCGCATCGATCCGATCGGTCTTGGCGCGTGTGCCACGGCTTTGCGCAAATGCCTTCACCTGAGCGGGAGGTACCTGACGGGCTGCAACGCCTTCTGTATCCAAAGGCGCCCAGAGTTGCCATTCTTGACCACCAGTTGATTCAAAACAAACGATGGCATCTCTGTCTCGGGCGAGATCCGCCACCGCAGTATGACCTGCGGGATCGTTTGGCACTCTGAAGCCCTGACCGTCGGGCAGACAATGAAGGTCCAGCCAGTCGCGGCTGACATCTATGCCGATGATGCGGCTATGTGATAGATTGTTCATGCTCTCTTCCTTCTGGTGCGCGGTCCTGCAAAGGCCGCAATCAACTGTTCGAGACGATGAAGAGAGGCGGTGCCGACAGGCTAAGGAACGTGGTCGTGCCACAAGGCTCAGACGTCGCGCACCGCCCCGCCATTGGCCCTGGCCGGGGCCGGTGGCGGTGCAGCATAGCAAAGTGGAGATACAGAAGGGTCAGGACCCATTGATTTTCAACGCGCTACGTGATTCACGGCTCGAAAAACGAGCGGTGAACATGTCTGATCTTTTCTGGTTGAGCGACAAGGGCATTTTTGCCCGAATGATGGTGGATCTGGCCACTGATCACGGCGAAGAGAAGACCGTCATGATCGACGCAACCTATCTCAAGGCACACCGCACATCGACCAGCATGGGCGTCAAAAAGGGGGTGTGGACGCCTGATCGGCCGAACAAAAGGTGGTATGAATTCCAAGCTTCACGCCATTTGCGATAGCAAGGGACGTCCCCTGAACTTGTTCGTCACCGCTGGGCAAGTCAGATGGAATGGTTGCCGCCCTCCCTCGACGGCATCGCAATGTGCCGTGCGCCAGGAAAGCCGTGGAAAGGAGAATGACATGAGCTGAAACCTTTCTTAGCAATCCAGCAGGTTCTACTCCTGCCCGGTAAAGGCGCAGCCCGCCAGCCGGAAGCGAGTCTTGCGTGGGCCTCGGCGACGGCGCTCATGAAGCGTAGACAGCGGGTGTCCAGCCCCAATTCTATGGGCCAGTTTTGAGCAAGGTTTCTGGAACGGGCGGTCGCATGTTTAGAGCCTGATGGGGTCTGACACGATTGTACTGTCTAAGCCAGGTATTGATGACGATCTGAGCCTGTTTGGTGGTGTGGAACCATTCTGCGTTGAGGACTTCCCGGCGCAGAGTGCCATTGAAGCGCTCGTTGTATCCATTCTCCCAAGGTGATCCCGGGTAGATTTGGATCGGCTTAATGCCCACCTTTCTTAACCAGGTCTGCAGGGCCGTTGCGATGAACTCCGCGCCGTTGTCGGAACGGATGTGTTCGGGCTTCCCGTGCCGCAATAAGAGTGGGTAGAGCGCATCCAGCACGTCTGCGCTGTTCATCTTCGGCTTGACCGCTACGCAGAGCGCCTCACGGGTATACTCATCCAGCACCGTCAGCATCTTGTAGCTCTGTCCGTTGCTCAGCTTGTCGTGGACAAAGTCAATGCTCCAGATGTGATTGGGATGTTGCGGTCGGAGCCGGATGATCGAGCTGTCCTTGTGGTACAGCCGTTTGCGTTTCTTGTGCCGTTGTGGGAGCTGCAAGCCTTCTTCGCGCCATAGTCGTTCGATCTTTTTATGATTGACTGCCCAGCCTTCGACACGCAGCAGCTCGGCGACCTTGCGGTAGCCGTAGCGCCCATACCGTTTGGCCAATCGGATCATCGCCAGACGTAACGCCTCATCATCCTTTGGCGCTGCGCGGTATTGCAGCGTGCTCCGCGCCAATCCAATCACGCGACAGGTGCGCCGTTCAGAGGTTGCCAGCTTTTGTCGGGTGTGGACCACGGCCTGACGAAGCTGGTCTGCCGTCAGGCCTTTGGCTTTAGATAATCAAGGCTCTCCTTGAGAATGAGTTTGTCCAGTTCAAGCTCAGCCACGATTTTCTTGAGCCGATCATTCTCTTTCTGCAGCGCCTTCAGATTGGCCATCTCAGATCGTCCCATCCCACCAAACCGCTTGCGCCATGTGTAATAGGTCGCATCACTGACACCAGCCGTTCTGCACGCCGTCGCGACATCCGAACCAGATGCCAGGCCCAGCTCAATCTCGCGCAAAAGCCGCAGAATATCTTCGTCCGAATACCGTTTCCGCGCCATCAATCCCGTCTCCAAAACTAAGCCAACTGTGGCACAGTTTTAGGGGGCCAAGACACGGGTGATAAAGCGGTGATGTAAGCCTCGAAATGCGAACTTGATGACGCCTTCGGTGTGGCACACCTGGGGGCAGCACCCAACCTGCCGGTACGGGCGAGGCAATAGGGGTCATCCGGGGTCTTGGACTGCCGCAGAGTCACGGGATGGATTGCCACGGAACCTGGGAGGTCCCGCACTTGCCCGCAGGGGCATAGCCGGAATAGGGAGCGCCGGCTGATCCAAAGGCTCCAGGCCCGTGGGCTGACCTGCAACCCCCGGGAGCGCTGCGGCGAGCACGAACAGGCAGGACCCTGCGGACCCGGCTGGCGAAAACAATAAGCCGAAGGGCATGCGGTGCGGGAAGTCGGAGCGCCCTCATAGTACCGTCGAAAGCGGGGAACCGTGGCCAGCGGAACCCGGTGGAGGGAAGGGGGGCGTCACATGTCAGACCCATTGACGGGAAACATCGGAGGGGACCCTGAGCCCTACAAACGTGTACACGAAACGGCAGTGGATCGCCAAACAGGCGAGAGAGCACCCGGGCCGGGTGCTTACGTCCCTGCACCATCTTATCGACCTTGACTGGATGTTCGAGGCGTGGGCCCTGACGCGCAAGGATGGCGCGGCGGGCATCGACGGACGCACGGCTGCCGACTATGAGCGGGACCTGGAGGTGAACCTTGAAAGCCTTCTGTCGCGGATCAAGTCGGGCAGCTATCGCGCGCCGCCGGTGCGGCGTCACTACATACCGAAAGCAGATGGGTCGAAACGACCTCTGGGCATTCCGACCATTGAAGACAAGGTGGCGCAACGGGCGATCCTGATGCTTCTGGAACCGATCTACGAGCAGGACTTTCTGGACTGTTCGTTCGGCTTTCGGCCGGACCGTTCTGCCCATGATGCTTTGCGCCGATTGTGCGATGGCATCATGGGACAACGGCAGTATTGGGTGATCGACGCGGATATCTCGAAGTACTTCGACAGCATCGATCACAGGCACTTGCGATCCTTCCTCGACCTGCGGATCACAGACGGCGTTATTCGACGTATGATCGACAAATGGCTGAAGGCAGGAGTCCTCGAAGGAGGCTCCCGGCAGCACTCGGTGGCTGGAACCCCGCAAGGGGGTGTGATCAGCCCGCTTCTCGCGAACATCTTCTTGCACCATGTGCTGGACGAATGGTTCGTGGAGGTGGCGCGACCGCGCCTTTCCGGGCGGAGCCAGCTGGTGCGTTACGCTGATGACTTTGTCATAACCCTAGAAGACCCGGTGAGCGGCGAGCGCATGCTTGGCGTTCTGGGCAGACGTCTAGCCAAGTATGGGCTCACGCTCCATGTGGGCAAGACGCATTACGTGGACTTCCGGCCCCATCGATTGAAGGGGCAACAACACCCTGTGACGGGCGCAACAACGTTCAACTTCCTCGGCTTTACCCATGTTTGGGGAAGGTCGCGGAAGGGCAACCGCGTTGTTCGCCAAGTCACGGCCAAGGACCGTTACGCGCAGTCGCTGAAGGCGATTTGGAACTGGTGCAAGACCTACCGGCACCTGCCGCTCAAGCGGCAGCACGAGCACTTGGTTCGGGTGATGCGGGGCCACTATGCCTACTACGGGGTCACGGGAAATGCGAAACGTCTGAACTGGTATCGCTACCAGGTCGGGCGCATCTGGAAGCGATGGCTGGGAAGCCGAAGTCAGAAGGATGCTCTTACCTGGAACCGAATGCAGGGACTACTAAGGAGGTATCCATTGCCGCCAGCCAAGATTGTCCGTCAGTGGCGTAGTCCATGAGCGAAACTGGCCTGTGAGGAGCCGGATGCGGGAAATCCGCACGTCCGGATCTGTGGGGGGCGGGGATCGGTAACGACCCCGTCTACCCGACAAATTAGTGGTGTTACAGCCACAATATGGAGAGGACGGCGACATGAAAGATATTATGATTGGGGTCGATCTGGCAAAGACTGTTTTTCAAGTACACGGAGCTCTGCAGACTGGTGAGGTATTCTAAGATTTAAATAATTAATTACTAATCGCTTTTACAGCTATTCCGCCACTTTCGACGTTAAATCGTGACTTTTGAACTGCCTATCAAAAAGACTACGGAAACTGCAGTTTTTCACAAGCAACTCATCCAAACTTCCTTGTTCTATTATAGCCCCATCCTGCACAACCATGATTTTATCCGCTTCCAAAACTGTTGACAGGCGGTGCGCGATCACAATCACGGTTATGTCTTTTGTCAAAGTACCTAACGCATTTTTAACGAGTGATTCAGATTCTGCGTCAAGCGCACTTGTCGCTTCGTCTAGCAGCAAGATCTCGGCGTTGCGTAAGATGGCACGGGCAATTGCAATGCGCTGTTTTTGCCCGCCGGACAGGAAGGTTCCGTTTTCGCCGACAGGTGTGTTGTATCCTTGAGGCAGTTCGCTGATAAAACCATGTGCATGTGCTGCTTTCGCGGCTTCCTTGACTTTTTCATCTGATGCCTCGGGTTTGGAACAGCGAATATTCTCCATAACTGAGGTCGAAAAAAGGAAAGTCTCTTGCCCGACATATGAGATCTTGCGGCGCAGTGATTGGAAGCTTATTGCTCGCAGATCCTGCCCGTCAATCTTAACGGAGCCATGATCAGGGTCGTAGAATCGCATGATCAGTCCAAATAAAGTCGATTTACCGCCACCTGACTGACCGACGAGCGCGGTTGTTTTACGTGCTTCGAATGTGACGTTCATATCTTCAATTACAGGAATGGCTCCCTGGTATCCGAATGTAACATTGCGCAGGACGATCTCGCCAGGTCCCTCGATCATGTCGTGCGCATCCGGGCTTTCCTGCATGGTTTCTTCTTGATCAAGAAGCGAGAACAGCATTCCAACACCAACCATGCAGGTTTCGATCTGAACGCGCATTCTCGACAAACGTTTGGCTGGTTCGTAAGCCATCAGTAACGCGGTGATAAATGACATCAATTGTCCGGCCGTCGGCTGTTCAGTGCCAGCAATACCCAATGTGCTGACAACCAGTACGCCAGCAACTGCAAGCCCTGCCAGAAACTCCATCAACGGGCTTGCTATAGATTGTAGTCTTGCGATGTCGTTGGAACGCTCTTCCACCTTTCGAATTGCCGTATCCATACGAGTTATCATTCGATCTTCCAGTGAAAACACCTTGATTACTTTGATCCCAGCTGACGTCTCTTGCAGCACCCGGATGATTTCGGCCAGTGATTTGAACTCGGCCTGCATGATCGTCCGCACGCTTCTCAGCAGATACCTGACGCCCAGCAATGCCACTGGGCCAACCACAAAAAACATTACTGAAAGGACGGGTTGCTGGTACACCATTACAATGACAAGACCCACCAGAGTCAGTAAGTCGCGGACAAATCCTGTGACGAGCACATCGATCAATTGTCGTGCCGCTTGGGCACCGTTTGTTGTCCGCATCAAAAGATCAGATGACTCATTGGTGGAAAAAAAGGAAACGCCGTGTCTGAGAAGCTTACGGTAAACGCGATCCTGTTGTTGGGCGACGATGCGGTTTCCGGCTCGCGCCAAATATATGGACTGAATATATGATGCGACAGCTTTGGCGAGAAACAGTCCAACGACACCCAATGCAATCAGCTGAGCCCAGCCACGCATGTCAGGGCTGGTCATGGCGTCGACAATGTACTCCATCATGTACGCGGAGCCCGCAGTCGTAGCTGCTACTGCGATCATTGCAACGATGGCAATGCCGTACAAAGAGCTTTGGGCGTAAAAGCTCTCACCGATGAGGCGGCCCATATGGCCTGACCGCCATTCGTTCCAGGCACGCTTGATCATTGAGTTCTCCAGACTGTCAATCTATGCAAGAGCTCAGGCAGCCTAAGGTGTTTCCAATCCACGGTTCAGTTGAGATGACACTACTAGTTTGCCTTAAAAGACTGCTTTATTTTGATTGTGTTGGCAGACCGAAAATAGTCACAAGTTAATTCACAAAACCGATCGGTTGGTTATACGCTCGGCTGCTGAGGAGAAGGGTGCTATAAGCGAAGCTCATGTTCGAAACTTCACAATTTCTTCCGTAACTTGAAAAAGTACGGACAAGATCGCGGCCATGTGGATCTTATGAGTTGAACACCAAGCCTTACTGTACTTGCTCCGCTATTCATGCATTGCGCCCTGTGTTGGCGCAACAGTTGGCCTATCAGGCGGCGCAACATCATGCAATTTTAGCCAAAGCCGTATTAAGTGCCAATGTTCGGCCGGGGTGGCATTAAGGTGTCGATCATGCAACTCTGCCATTGCAATCTCGAGTCCCCGGAACCAACGAATCTTGAGTTCCAAGCCATGTTGCTTCGCCCAATTCTGGAAAGTCATGCGCCAGACATCGGTACGGTTGCTTTCGAATCCAACCTGCAAATCGTATGGTACTTGAACGGGCCAATCACTCATGTCGTGTCTCCTGTAGATTGCCTTTTGATGCGTTCCGTCGGATCGTTCTGTCGGCCAACTTAGATGTCTGACCATTAACCACCATTCCGGGATTCACCAAGTACCCAAGTGCCTTGGGCAATTTTGTGATGAGCTAGGAAAACGTGCTTGTGGTGCGCGCCTCACTTGCTGCTTTTGGCGGAAGCGGGTAAATAGACATACCCGTTCAAATCAACGGCACGATTGGTACATCACAGGCCGCTAAGGCAGTCATACAAAAGAGTATAATGAGTAGTCGTAACATGGTTTTGCCTTTCAGCTGGGAGGTCGTTGTGTTGCGTCAGTCTTGCCATGGCGGTAGCGCATGATTTCCAACCAAGAAAATCGTCGAGCGCCTGATCATGCTTAAGTCGTTGAAGTGTTCTCCAGCCAATTGACCTAAAAATTGAACGAGGCATCTATGTTGAAGCCTCGGTTTTGGACGAGGTGGCCGAGTTCACTATAGTAGCCCACATCCAAGAAGATGCCCTCAATCGAATGTCTCAGACCCACCTCAACCAAAATTGTATCCTCTTCGACGGAAGCACCGGCTACGGTAAAGACATTGCCGCCGTCAAAGCGCATGATCTTAACCGAGTCCAAACCACCAAGGGCGCGACGCCAGCCGAAGCTGCCGTTGCGCAGGACAGCGTCACGGCCGCGCTCTAAAATCAATCCATACCTGTTCAAATCATAACTTGTTGGAAGTTGCGGTCCCTTAGAAACCTCAAACGCATCGCCGCTTTTCAACCAAAAAAGATTGGTAATGAGATCCAACGCTTTCCCATCAGAACTCAACAATATCTTGCTGTTATGATACTCGAGGTTCCAGAAGCCATCGAAAGTACCGCCACTCCTGTACATAGCTAATTGCTTTACGTTGGGGTGCATCTTCATGTCCGCCTGAGCGGGAGACGGTCCTAGTCCAGGCGCCAGAATAGAACAGATTGCTGCCAGCGCGGTCAATTGCATTGAAGCACCGCGACGGATGCGGATGATCAATTGTAGAGCCGCCCGGGCGGCAACAAATAGATTGAATTCATGGCGACTATTGGCGCTTTTTGATAGCGAACTCGGGCAGACTTTCCTGTTAAAACGCACACGCATATTAGATATTCCCTACACAAAACCCGAAACCGGAAACACCGATCCAACTTGAACTTGAAATGCAACAGTGCAGAAACCGTTGCGCTCATTCCCCATCACTAAATCTCACTACTCAGCTTGGCATCTCCCCCTTTGGGGAGGGGAGGATGAGTGAGTGGCAGGTGGCCGGAAAGAAACATCCTTCCAACGCGCCAGTACCCAAAGCCTAGGACTAGGTCGCTGTATTGGGAAATACCGAGATACTATACATTGATAGACATCGGCTATCGCCCGGCCGGGCCTCCAGAAAGGCGAAGTTAGACGAGAGGGCGCTAGGCCGTGTTGACAAAAGGGCTTCCCATGGCGCGATGGGCGTGATTCAAGCTGGTATCTGCGATGGAGACCAGCTTGGCACGAGACCTGATGTCGGACGGGGAATGGGCGTTCTTTGAGCGGTTCATCCTGACAGTCCGCGCTCCGAACGGGCGCAAACCTACCAACCACCGCCTTGTTCTTGATGGGATTTTCTGGATCGCCCGCACAGGCGCACCATGGCGCGATCTGCCGGAAGAGTTTGGCAAGTGGTCGAGTGTGTACCGTCAGTTTCGGCGCTGGACGCTGGCGGGGCTCTGGGAGGAGATCATGGATGCCCTGAACCAGAGTGGGGCCGTGCCAGACGCCCTGCAAATGATTGACAGCACAATCGTTCGTGCGCACCATCAGGCAGCGGGCGCTAAAGGGGGACTCCGCGACAGGGTTTTGGCCGTTCGCGCGGTGGTTTCACGACCAAGATCCACCTTCTCGTCAACGCGCACGGGCTGCCCATGAGGACGGAGATCACGCCAGGTCAGACATCGGACTACCTCGGCTTTGATCTCGTGATGGCTGAAAATCTGCCCGAACCAAGCGTTCTGCTGGCTGACAGAGGCTATGACGCTGACAGCATTCGCAAAGCAATGGACAAGCGTGACGTCCTGCCAGTCATCCCGATGCGTAAATCCCGCAAAATGCGCGTCGGTGTGGATCGGTCGCTGTATCGCATGCGAAACCTCGTCGAGCGCTGTTTCAACAAGCTCAAGAACGCAAGGCGCGTCGCAACTCGCTACGACAAGACCGCCGAAAGCTTTCTCGGCTTCATCGACATCACGTCCATCCGCCTATGGATGCGCCATTTGTCAACATGACCTAGTCAATGCTGCTGATACGAGAATTTCAATCGTGTTAACCTTCAGACACCACTGATTTACGGGGTTCCAAATGTACTGCGTGTTGAACATCGAGCATGATAGATTCCGTGTAATCGATAGTCAGAAGAAAACGGACGGTCACGCATTTACCGCCCACTTTACGAACGCCATCCACACGAGACGCCTGCAACACGGCTTAACCATAGCCGGAACCTATTAAAACATAGCACATTTGTATTTCTCAGTACAGCAGCCTGGCCTTATAAAACGAGCATTGGTTAGATGGGTCGATGTCACTTTGCTCCTATCTGACCATTCATTCAAACTCTCCTAGGGAGCATAAATCAACTGGATAAACCTACGGCTTACGGTGTGCAACTTTTCCTGTGGTGTTGGTTCACGCCGTGAACCAATTTAAATTCTTGGAGTTGCGGCGGCGAATACCATAACTGTTTTTTGCTTCGATCTTTGAAATTTACAACCGCTGAAAACATGCAAATGATGGGCGCACTCTATGGTGATCCAAATGCCGATTTTGGTCTTGTAGACCAGACATAAAGACAATGGGTTTCCAGAAGAGATCAAGAAAAGCTGTCGTCGCTCTTTGGAGAGTAGATGGTGCGTTGGAAAAGCGGCCCTGCGTATAAGCTACTAGCCAGATTGCTCCGTTTATTCCCCGAACTGATGCGCCATGCGATGATCGCTATCGTAAATTAAAACTATGTTCTACGGGACATTCCAAAAAAACACCCAAAAGGGATTCAAATCCAATGAGTGGAATGAGCGTCAAGGTTACCAAATTTATTAAGGGTCAAAAAGACTTAATAGATGAAATCATCGTCAGCTTCCCCAAAAAGGGCTTATAGTTGACATTGGAACCGGCTCCGGATTGGCGGCGCGCAGTTTTTTTAACGCGGGATGGGATGTCGTAGCCTCAGGTATGGATGATATGGATGCTTACCTGAACGCCGATGACGCTGTATTTCCTGAAGGCATCGAGCTATTGCCCGAATTGGACATTTGCGACATGCATCCGATTTCTAGTTCCAGTTTCGATTGTGTTTGGTGTGCACATGTGTTGGAGCATGTGTCCGACACCGGTCGTGCATTAAGCGAAATCCGGAGAATATTGAAACCAGATGGGCATTTGTTTATTGCCGTGCCTCCCTTCAAGCACGAGGTTGTCGGCGGTCATGTGAACGCAGGGTGGAATATTGGGATATTAATGTACGTTCTGGCCGATGCCGGATTTGACCTTTCAGGCGGCAGATTCATACACCATGGCTATAATCTGTTCGGCATTGTTCGGCGTGGGAGCAATTCCTTGCCTCATGGAGCGTTGCGCCGGGCCAATGGAGATATTGAAACATTATGCGATGCGGGATGCTTTCCGAAAGGGTTTGCCGCGCAGCAAGGTTTTGAAGGCCGGTTGAAAGTAGTAAATTGGAAGTGGAATACCACGCCCTGCCAGATCTCTGTACCACGAAAATCGCTGACATTTCCTCCACCAATTTCAAAGATGCAAATGGGATTTTTTGTTCCATTTATTACAAAGGGCAAAGGCGGTACCGAAAACGTTGGCCAGATGATGGCGAATGCGATGGCGAGTAGAGGCCATGACGTTACGATTTTTACCTTTGAAGACATGGATACCCCCTCTCAGTGGCCGCTTGTCGAGAGCATTGAATTGGTGCGTCTAAGCGAGGCGAGTGATGAACGTTCGGATGATCAGATGATGCTGGCAATCGCTAGCCGATCGCTCGATGTCCTCGTGGGCCTGCATATGAACCGAACATTCAATCGTTATGTGAAATGTGCGCATCGCGCAGGCGTACCACTAGTATTGTCTGAGCATATAGATCCGCGCTTCCCGTGCTGGATCGGCACAAATACGATATTTGAAAGGCAAACCGCTTTTTGTGGTGCCAGTCTAATTCATCTGCTTACCGAGGACTTTCGGTCAACGCTGCCAAAGTTCATGCAAGAGAGGATTCGCGTAATCCCAAATACCGTGAAAGAGCCGGTTCAAGTTGCGAGTCCAGGAGATGTCTCCAAGCGAAAGAAGGTAATGCTGACGGTTGGCAGGCTTGTTCCTAGAAAGAACGTTCACTTAACAATACAGGCGTTCGCGAAAAGCCTACAGAGCAACAAGGATTGGGTTCTTCGGATCGTGGGCGACGGACCAGAGCGTCAAAGCCTGAAAGAACTGGTTTCCGCTTTGAAAATATCCGGCAATGTTGAGTTCGTGGGTGAAACCGACGATCCTTACGCTTTCTATAGAGGTGCGGATGCTTTTGTTCTGTCGTCATTCTTTGAAGGGTTTCCCTTATCTATGCTTGAGGCAATGGCACATGGTTTACCCATACTTGGCTTCAACAACTGCAGCGGTGTCAACGAGCAGATCAAAACCGGAGAGAACGGTATTTTGTGCGATGCTGATAATGCTAAGGAGCATCTTTCTGAAGCTTTAAGCAAAATCATGAGTGACTCGCGACTACGGGAGAAAATGGGGCGCGCTTCGCTGGATCGGTTTAGAAACAACTATTCGGAAGAGCAGATTATCCCGCAATGGGAAGAAGTTTTTGCCGAAGCAGTAGAGCGTGGTTTGCCAAGTGCACAACCAAATCTGAAAACAAAGTTGCTTGTAGCACTTTCAGATTTGACCAATTAGCATCAAAATGAAACAAGATTTTCACAAAAAAAGTATAAGGTTCTCGGAGTTTCTGGCTTTACGGCAATCAAGTCACGTATCCGATCGTGATATCCGAGACTACGTATTGTCGCTGAATGATAAACTGGTCACTTTTGGCTACGCCGAGCAAACGCTGAACAGCGGCTACGGCGCCAATTTGAGAAATCTGTTTTCAAGTATTCTGACATTCGAACAGTCCAATGCAGACAGGGGCAAGGTTTATTTTGGATCGGGCACTATTCTACA
Organism: Ruegeria sp. B1; assembly: GCF_056535885.1. Taxonomy (NCBI): domain Bacteria; kingdom Pseudomonadati; phylum Pseudomonadota; class Alphaproteobacteria; order Rhodobacterales; family Roseobacteraceae; genus Ruegeria; species Ruegeria sp. B1. Next base: position 213,000 of record NZ_JBQFJA010000002.1, read on the forward strand.
GAATGAACAGAAGTCTCACACAGGTTTATTAGGCTTGTTAGATGTCTTGCCGGCCGAAGCGGAACTTATCTTGTTTGAACAGGGTTTCTTGGCAAGCACACACAGTTGGTCTCACGCCTTTCGGGAGAGAAATGCTCGCTATGCTTGCTTGGGATATGTCTATGATGACATTGCCCATTACTACATGTCGGACTTTCCCAATCGCCTTAATCAAAAACTGAACAGCGACGACGCGCTGTCAGAAACAGAAATATTACGCGCAAAAACTCTTATTCAGCGAATCGTCACTCGGCGAATCAGTAAATACAATGCCCAACCCATGAGGTTTCCTGCGACAAACTCAACATATAAACGGCGCGTATTGGTGTGTGATCAGGCATTCGCGGACGCATCCACCATTTACGGAAAAGCCGACAAAAGTGACTTCCAGAAAATGCTGGTGGCCGCACTTAAGGAAAATCCGGACGCTGAGGTTTTGGTCAAAACGCACCCGGATACTGCATGGGAAAAAGGAACTCGTAGGGGGTACTATTCCCATTTGACATCCACCGGTCGCGTTCGTCTGATCCGAGAGCCGGTCAACCCGTTTGCGATGTTTGATCAGGTCGACAAGATTTATGTTGGAACCAGTCAGATGGGATTGGAAGCGCTATTTGCCGGGAAAGAAGTTGTCTGCTTTGGTGCGCCGTTTTATGCTGGCTGGGGGCTGACCGACGACAGAAAGGAGATACCTCATCGTAATCGAGAACGCAACTTAGAAGAACTGTTTCACTATTTTTATATTTGGTACACGATCTATAATGTTCCGGGGCAAAAAGCACCGAGCGAGATTGAAGATGTACTGGATTTTATTGAGGAAAATCGCCCATACGCGTTGCTCAATTTTTCCGGGAAAATAGAAGAGTTACCTAAGGTCTCCGTTGTAATCCCTGTTTATGGTGTCGAGGATTATATCGAGAAGTGCATTGCTTCGGTTCAACAGCAGACACTGCGCGACATTGAAATAATAACGGTGAATGATTGTACCCGTGATTCCAGCCAGGACATCATTGATCGACTGGCCGTCCAAGACGCCAGAATTCGCGCCATAATTCTGGAAAAGAATGTTGGGCAAGGCTTTGCGCGCAACAGGGCAATTGAAACTGCGCATGGAGAGTATGTTTGGTTTCTTGACGGTGATGATTGGCTAGACAATCATGACGCCTTATTCACGCTGTATAATCGTGCAAAATCGGATAATTTCGATATGGTGCGCGGGCGAAAGGCGTATGAGGCTATTTTTGTTGGCGACGATCTCGTCGAGAAACGGCAGGATTGGAGCGAAGCCTTTTTCACTGAAGACATCCCTAAGACAACCTACGCGGATGAACCCACTATTCTGAACAACAGGCATTTCTGGCTTTGGCTCTATCGGCGTGACTTCTTACTTCAAAATAAAATCTTTTTCCATACACCCCAATGGGAGGAAAGGGCATTTCTCGTCAACGCTCTCGTCAACGCAGACAAAGTCAGCTTGTGCAATATTGAGGCGACTGCCTATCGGGTTCGCATAGGCTCGACTGCACGTAGATTACGAAGTGTGAGTGATTTCGGTTTGATGTTCAAGAATTTCCAAACAACATTCGAAATACTGGTCGCCGCAGGTGCGGACGCTCTGAACAGTCCATTGCGAGAGCACCTTGTCTATAATGTTTCGCAATTCCTAGCTTTGATGGTTGATGGGGACGCATATAGACATGCAACTGCCAGAGGAAACAAAGAGCGTGATATTTTTTTACAGCGCGCAAAGGAACTACTGAAATTCTGCAATATCTCCTCAGGAGATGTGTTTTCCAAGTTCGTTCACAGTAACAAAGAATTGGCCAGAACTTCGGCGTACCCATTGATTGCGGCGTGCATTCTGGCGGATCGCCCAAACATACTCGACTGCGTCATCAACCGGAAGCCAATACCGCAAGATGAACTCTATTGCATTACGCTAAAAGAGGTTTCTTCGGGTTCGCCTGAACATGATCTTCAACAGGCTCTGAACACTTATGCGCGCAACGAACGTGTGATGCTGGCCCATAAGAGGAGCAAATCAACCTTTGAAAACCCTCGGATTGTTGTCCACATTGGCTCAACCAAAACGGGTAGCACCTATATTCAGAACATGCTGGAACAGAACAGGCCTGAGTTGATGCGTCACGGTGTCTGGTACCCGGAGATTGGTCTTTTCTGGCAGAAAAACCGGCCGCATAAACAAGCGGGGCATGCAGAGGTTTTACCGTACGTCAGCGCAGGTGACCCTTATCTCCGGCGGTATATTGAAAGTGGTCTTCAATTGATGGAAGGGCGCATACACACCATTTTGCTTTCCAGTGAAGCGTATTTTCTTCAGCAAAACGCACACAAGATTCCTGACTATTTCGACGGATATGATGTTGAAATGGTCGTCTATCTTCGCGATCCGATTGAATGGGCGAATGCACAATATTGCGAGTTTGTCGCCGGTGGAGCGATGGGCAAAGTTGATGATCCAATCTCCAAATGGCTTGATCGGCCCGAAATTAAGCGTTTGCTGGACTATCGGAACGTCTTAAACGCTTGGGCTCGCAAAATTGGCAGGGATAAGATTAAAATCCGGCTTTTCCAGAGTTCCGAAATGCTGAATAACGACCTGTGGTTTGACTTTGCACAGTCGACGAATCTGGAATTACTGACCCAGTTTATCAGGTCTTCTCAATCTCAGGTAAACTCGATGCAACTGTCCGGTCCACATGTGGAGTTGATTAGGAGCTATAATTCTCGATCTTTTCGCACTCGGGAGGCCTATCTGGGCTTCATCGAAGACGTCACGATGGGATTGAGTCGCTGGAGAAAGTCACGCGATATCCCGATGCCAAAACCTTGGCTGCTGTCTTCCGAGAATGAGGAACGTATAATGGCTTTGACCAGGGACGCAATCAGGGAAATTGCAGGAGACTGGTTAGGACGACCCTCCGAAGTCCTCTTTGAGAGCAAAGGCGCGAAGTCTGAAGTTGCGTCGTTGTATCAGGAGGAAATCGCGTTGGTTGCCGAGGCTTACGATCGTTTCAAGCCAATCGAAAAACGACTGAATGTCGAAAAACGACTGAACGTTATTGTCAACTACGGTTTTTTGGGCTGGCGCCTTTGGCTTCTGTCACCGATCTTAAGAAGAGTTTGGAAGCGCCGCTTTACACCTGAAATAAAAGTTCTCTACAAGCAGAATCCTGCTAAGTATGCCCGTGAAAACTGGACGAAAAATAGACAGGATCGCCGTATTGTAAAAATGTTTTTTCCAGACTGGAATGTGTTGGGTCCGTTCGGGTTACTTCGCATATGGCGACCGATACTTCGTCCAATCATTAGATCCAAACGTCGCGCCGGTTGGGTCGAGCAATTTGATGCCGATCCGGTTATGTTTGCGCGAACCCAAGACAAGAAACTTCGTCGTGTTATTGGGCGCTTGTTCTATCCTATGGGCGAGTTGAGGGAAAATAGTGCTAAATATTGACGTAGAAGTTGTTCTGGAGTTGTCAGAGGGTCATCTGCTCAATCAAACGGACGGCAACCGGCACAGAGTGTTTTATTCGTCACTCCTACTAGCGCTGAGCGATCTGTCTGTTCGTGTGCGACCGATCCGTTTGCCTTTTGGCGCAGATAAAAGCCCCCGCGTTTACCAGCCAGGTCAATTAGTTATCAGTTTTCATTCAATCGGCTCTGTAGGGAATATTTTGCGGTTCAAAGAGAGTTACATACCACCATTTTATACTGTTGATAGGCTCGGCTACTCAGGGTTTTCAGAGTTAGCCACTGCGCCTTCGAAGTTTCTGGATGGAATTGATGCAATTTCATCGCATGAAGCCGCCCGCTTCGTGGTTCGTCTCGCGAAACTGCAAGCGGCCAGCAATTCTTCAAAATATCAGCAATCGAAGATCAGGTCGCGTCCGTCTGATCGGTACATCTTTCTGCCGTTACAAACAGCCGAGGACATTGTTGCTGAGCTCAATCACGTCGATCCTGCCGAAGCAGTTTTTGCTCTGGCAGAATTGTGCGAAAGCTTAGGTCAAACTCTGGTTATCAAGCGCCATCCGTTTTGTGATGCCGGTGCGATAACGTCGCTTTTGGATGAGTTGCAACGCAAGTTTGACAGCGTCCTCCTTACCGATGGTTCAATCCATGAATTCATCAAGGGAGCATTATGCACCGTTGGTGGAAACTCGGGTGTGCTATTTGAAGCTTTGTTGCAAGGCGCACATGTTATTACATATGCTAAGTCTGACTACGCGCTCGCCACGACGCATGTGAAAAACTTGGACGGGTTGCTAAAGGCTTGCCTCAAGCCAAGCCAAATGGATCGGGGGTTTCAAAAGAAGTTTCTTACTTGGTATCTGACAAAGTACTGCGTTCGGGCAGATGATGTGCCTGCAATCAGAACTCGTGTTGCCGAAGCCCTAGCTCAGTTGGATATCCCCGCGCAGTCGACGAACGATGAACAGCAGAGCCTTTACAAGCGCTTTGCAAATTCGGAAATGCAGCGGCGCAGGGATGTTCTGCTACCTTAAGATCACCACCTAATCCTGACAGGTAAGGTTCTGTCGCAAACTTTTTGAAGTAATTTGCATTTAACTAGAGACATATCCTGCAGCCTTTAGGAAGTTCACACATGGTATTGCCAAGTTGTTTGCCAGCGGTTGCAAAGAGCCTTTGCCGGCGCGGTCAGGCGGTCAACTTGAGAGCATAGCCATTCCAAAGATCGTATGCGTCCGATCGGGCGTGGCGGTAGGAAATCGAGGAGAGGCGATAGCGGCGGGGTCGGAACATGGTGCTGATCTGGTCGTGAGCGGTAAGGAACCTTTGCGCCTGCTTTGGTGACTTGAAACGCCCCATGTTGTTTCGCCGTTGGCGTTACAAGACAGTATTTTTTCTTCTATTTTGTTTTATATAAGACACCCGTAATTAGCTTCGGGCTGACCCGAAATTTGCCTGGGTTTCTTTATGAAAACTTCAGCTCTTTTCCACAGGTCATACGCCGCCTGAATATGCTCCCTGAGACGTTCCAGTGTCATGTATTTGAGCTTGTCGGAGCGCGGCCAAGAACGAAACTCATCCATCATGTCGTCAGAGGTGTCAGGCGGGCAGGGGAGGGCGACCAAATTGGTCAGGGTAATCTTGACGTGGCGGTATAGCCGTGACCGGTCGCCACGCAGTTCGTCATGCTCTTTCTATTCAGTATTGGCACGTTCTTCGGCTTCCAGCATCTCGGGGATGAGATTCATCGCAGGGGTCAGAAAGAGCCCGAGGCCCTTGCGCTTGAACCTTGATCCGTTAAAACTACTACCTATGGTATAAGCATCTACGCCAAAACTTTGCCACCGACAGTCTTCAGGTTGTTACTCGACACAAGAGAACAATCTCCCGGTTCGGCCTGTGTCTGGGTGCATGTTTGTTTCCAATTCGTCCCTAATAACCTTTCGAATGGACAGATTATGTCATGTTGAGAGTCTTAGACAGGGGATGTGAGTTCCACAACAAATATTTTTTACCGACAACAATTAAGCCGCAAAAAATCATTCGCTAAATACCATAGATCTTCCAAAAATGACTTTAAATCAATCGGATAAAAGTGCAAAACCGTTACAAAAGGGAGGCTGCTAAGGTGTCAACGTCGAAGAATCTTGGCTACACGATCCGCAAGTTCCGCAAAAGGAAGGGCGTGCGACAAACAGAGCTGGCTGAAATGGCCGGGATATCCGTTTCTACAATGAATTTTATCGAAAATGGCAAAACCAGCTCCAAGTTGGAAACACTGGAAGCTATTGCAGAAGCTCTTGGCACCATTTTGCCGCATCTCATGGCGCACCAGCTCGACACAACTGTTTCGGATAAGCAGGATCTGAAGGTCAGATTATCTCAAAACACGCGTAACAGATGCGAACGCCTCGGTTTATCACGGCGCGAGATGGGCGAGCGGGTGCGTCTGTTACAGCAGTATATTTCCAATATCGAGAACGGAAGGCGAAGTGTACGTTTAAGAAACCTTATTCGGGTGTCACAAGCACTCGAAACTCAGCCAACCTGGCTTATCGCGGACCGGTTTGACGTCAGGGCCCTACGGTTTGGTACAATATGCTGAAATCTTCCAACATCACGATTGTCGTGTTTTTGCAGATATGCCACGCGCGCGCTCTCGATCCGGAAGATCTCATTGATGCTCGATCCCCGGAGCGGGATCGCTTCCTAAAGACAGAGCGTTTCCGGTAAGCTACTCTCAACTATAGATTATGTCTATTGATAAATAGAATACCGGTATTTTTAAAATTCGGACACATCGCTCTAAAATTCAAATGTTAACAACTCTTAAGGGGCGCATACACGTTACGAAGTGATGGAGCTTGGATCCGGCGATATAATAAAAGTAGATATAGTTTCTGCACTGTTATTTCTGGAACGAAGCCTTGAGACAAGTCTGTCCGGGATGAGGGAAGTTCGGCCACAATTCGATTTTTGTGATGAAACAATCTTTAACTTTGTCGAAGTTTCAATATGCGCCGTTCTTTAGTCAGAAGGTGTCGATTTCTGGTGCGCAAACGCTGCCGGATCACTTTCTTAACTCTGCCCCTGGCGTTTGTTGCAGGTCAGGCTTTGTCTGCCCCGCTGATTCAATGTCCGGACTGGCGGCAATATGTCATCGAGAAGCCGGGGGCGTCGCCGCGGTCTTCTCCGCCAAAACAATCGTTTAAGGTTGCTGTTGCCAAAGGCAAAGCGGTCCAGCCGAAGGCCGAACCCCAAGCAAGCCCCGCTCAAAACAAACGCACCGATCCATTTCCACTGCCAAAAGGCTTTTGGGAAAAGCTAATGCCCGATGTCAAAACAGCAACTATCGGTAAGCTGGATGTTCTCGATACCTCAAACGCAAATGATCTTGAGTTCGTCGATGAGACCCCGCCAATCGTCCGGCAACTGGAGCAGATCGTCGGCAAGCGTCTGGCACGGTCCCTGCCTGCAGGGACGCAATTGCTTGAAGGCGGAGTTGTTCTGGACAGTACGGACGACCGGTATCGGATTTTATCCGCCAGATGGACCTCGTGTCGATTTCCGCATTGCCGATCTCAACGCGGCGCTATCCGACACTCGGCCGGAGGGCAACTAATTGTAGCGGCTTGAGATCATAATCCGTTGGGCGCGAGATCATCGCTGTTTCTGGCTCAGATTATTTGAGACTATAATTCGATTTGGGACCACTTTATTTGAGAACGGGCTCAGAATAATTGAGACGGGCTCACATTTCTGAGACTGGGATCGGTGGGGTGAGACCATCCACATGACCTCATAGCGACAACCCCGCCATCCGCATTCGCTCTGCCAATTCGCGGGTCCGCGCGGGTTCAAGCTGCCCGCTCAGGAAGCGTTTGATCTCGGCAGGTTTGGACTGGAACTGATCCGCCAATACCTTCACAGAATAGCCCTGCCGGGTGAGACGTGGCTCCAAGTCATCAAAGTCGGGGGCCAGGGTGGCCGACACAATATCCGGCGTGATTGGTTTCTGGCCGATGCGGAACCCGGCCTCCAATGCCCGGTTTAAATATTCGGCAAACTGTAAGGGTGTGGTCAGGCGCTCTGCCAGTAGGTCCAGCGCCGCCGGTTCGATAATCTCGTCAAGTGGAGCGTCGTCCTCGGTACACTGGTCCAAAAGCCAGTCGAGATAGGTTCGGGACTCTTCCCCAATCCTTCGAAGGGCAGGATATCAGTGCGATGCCCGATCTCTTCCATCGTTGGGCGGCGAAGGTCGTTTCGCAGCTTCGGATGGCCGACCAGAATAACGGACAGATTGCCTCCGCCGCGCGCGATCACTTCCATCAGGCGTTTCAGCCCGATCAATGTCTTTCCATACAGATCATGGGCCTCATCGACAAACAGCGCCACGGGCTTTCCGGAGCGGGCTACCAGCTTCTGAAGTTCTCGTTCCCTCTTTTCACCTTGGGTTGGAATCTTTGGTTCTTTCTCTCGTGAGAGATCGTAGAACAGGGCTGAGATTAGCGTCGGAACGGTCGTGCGGGCTTTGTCCACCGACAGGCTTTCGGCGACAGTGACCTTCTTTTCGCGCGCAATTTCATCTTGCAACCGGTGCAGGAACACAGTCTTGCCGATGCCAACTGGGCCTGTCACAGCGATCAGGCGTCCGGTTCCAATGCCCGCCCGGACGGTGTGGGTGATCTGACGATGGTTCTCGGTCTCATAGAATCCGGCAGCTCGCCAGTCCTTGATCAGCCCATATCGCGCCATGATCTCGGCATTCAGCATTACTCGCTCTCCTCTTCAGCGGCCGGTCGCTTAGGCGAGAACCGGGCAGTTATTCCTTGTTTGATTTCCGTCTTGTCGAGCGTGCGGTCGACAAGATCATTCACGAACGACAGATCCTCGTCTGTCAGGCGGGCCAGCGGCTTGTGCAGCAAATCCGAGACCCCGCGCAGCGCATCCAATCGGCTGCTATAGGTGAACTCTCCATAGGGATCCGGATCGACAAAGGCCTGGCTGGCGAACGGCAGTACGTCTGCGGCTTTGGCCAGGCTTGAATCCAACCCGGCAAGCGCCGATCTGGGCACCGAGATCTTCTGCGCAAGATCTCCGATCCTGTCGGCCCGTGCCTGTGTTTGTGTTTTCTTGGGCTTGCGATAGCGATGCAGCGGGATAGGCCCACCTGTCGGGCGGTAGGGGCCAAAGCGCTTGTCGTTCCACTCAACGAACAGCTCGTGATCAAACACCTGCAGACCTGGTTAAGAAAGTGTCTTGGCCCCCTAAAACTGTGCCACAGTTGGCTTAGTTTTGGAGACGGGATTGATGGCGCGGAAACGGTATTCGGACGAAGATATTCTGCGGCTTTTGCGCGAGATTGAGCTGGGCCTGGCATCTGGTTCGGATGTCGCGACGGCGTGCAGAACGGCTGGTGTCAGTGATGCGACCTATTACACATGGCGCAAGCGGTTTGGTGGGATGGGACGATCTGAGATGGCCAATCTGAAGGCGCTGCAGAAAGAGAATGATCGGCTCAAGAAAATCGTGGCTGAGCTTGAACTGGACAAACTCATTCTCAAGGAGAGCCTTGATTATCTAAAGCCAAAGGCCTGACGGCAGACCAGCTTCGTCAGGCCGTGGTCCACACCCGACAAAAGCTGGCAACCTCTGAACGGCGCACCTGTCGCGTGATTGGATTGGCGCGGAGCACGCTGCAATACCGCGCAGCGCCAAAGGATGATGAGGCGTTACGTCTGGCGATGATCCGATTGGCCAAACGGTATGGGCGCTACGGCTACCGCAAGGTCGCCGAGCTGCTGCGTGTCGAAGGCTGGGCAGTCAATCATAAAAAGATCGAACGACTATGGCGCGAAGAAGGCTTGCAGCTCCCACAACGGCACAAGAAACGCAAACGGCTGTACCACAAGGACAGCTCGATCATCCGGCTCCGACCGCAACATCCCAATCACATCTGGAGCATTGACTTTGTCCACGACAAGCTGAGCAACGGACAGAGCTACAAGATGCTGACGGTGCTGGATGAGTATACCCGTGAGGCGCTCTGCGTAGCGGTCAAGCCGAAGATGAACAGCGCAGACGTGCTGGATGCGCTCTACCCACTCTTATTGCGGCACGGGAAGCCCGAACACATCCGTTCCGACAACGGCGCGGAGTTCATCGCAACGGCCCTGCAGACCTGGTTAAGAAAGGTGGGCATTAAGCCGATCCAAATCTACCCGGGATCACCTTGGGAGAATGGATACAACGAGCGCTTCAATGGCACTCTGCGCCGGGAAGTCCTCAACGCAGAATGGTTCCACACCACCAAACAGGCTCAGATCGTCATCAATACCTGGCTTAGACAGTACAATCGTGTCAGACCCCATCAGGCTCTAAACATGCGACCGCCCGTTCCAGAAACCTTGCTCAAAACTGGCCCATAGAATTGGGGCTGGACAACACCACCAAACAGGCTCAGATCGTCATCAATACCTGGCTTAGACAGTACAATCGTGTCAGACCCCATCAGGCTCTAAACATGCGACCGCCCGTGCTCTGCCCCCTGAAAACTGGATCGTTCGGAGCTGGAGTTTTCCGCTAAATTTCCCTGGCTGGGAGAGGAGCGGAATCGCATGAAAGCATCGAAGTTCACGGAGGCGCAGAAGGCCTTCATCCTGAAGCAGGGCGAGCAAGGCACACCGGTCGCGGAGATCTGCCGAAAGGCTGGGATCAGCCAGGCGACATACTTCAATTGGAAGAAGAAGTACGGCGGCTTGTTGCCTGACGAGATGCGCCGGCTGAAGGCGCTGGAGGACGAGAACACCCGGCTGAAGAAGATCGTGGCGGACCTGACGCTGGATCGGGAGATGCTTCAGGATGTCATTCGGCGAAAGCTCTGAAGCCTGGCCGTTTGCGCGAGATTGTCACCGGGATGTGCGTTGATTGGGGTGTGTCGATCCGGAAGGCTTGTGGGGCCATCTGCTTCGACACATCCACCTACCACTACAAGTCCCGGCGGACGGATCAGGCTGCCGTCGAACGGCGGATCAAAGAGATCGCAGAGACGCGTGTGCGCTATGGCTACAGGCGCGTCCACGTGCTTCTTAGACGGGAGGGTTGGGTGATCAACATGAAGAAGACACGCAGGATTTACAACGAGTTGGGCCTGCAGCTCAGGAACAAGCACCCCAAGCGCCGGGTGAAGGCAAAGCTCAGAGAAGACCGTCATGAAGCCGTCGGGCCTAACGATGTCTGGGCGATGGACTTCGTTCACGACCAGCTCGCCCTGGGTAGGAGGTTGCGCATCCTGACCGTCGTTGACACGCATTCCCGGCTCTGCCCTGCAGCCGATCCGCGCTTCACCTATCGGGGCGAAGATGTTGTGCAGACGCTCGAACGGGTCTGCGGGCAGATCGGCTACCCCAAGACGATCAGAGTCGATAACGGCAGCGAGTTCATCTCGCGGGACCTCGATCTCTGGGCCTACGCCAACGACGTTACCCTCGACTTCTCACGGCCTGGAAAGCCCACGGACAATGGCTTCATTGAGGCGTTTAACAGCAAGCTCCGGGCGGAATGCCTGAACGCGCACTGGTTCATGAGCCTTGCAGATGCCCGCGAAAAGCTGGAGGATTGGCGTCGGCACTACAATGAGGACAGACCCCACAGCGCAATCGGATACAACGTCCCGATTGCCATGCATTATCCCGATGGCGTCACCAGCCCGTCATCGTGATAGAGCCGGAAAAATCTAGCTTCTGGCGGTCCAAGGTTGGGGCTCAAGGCACCCGTTCCAGAAACCTTGCTCAAAACTGGCCCATAGAATTGGGGCTGGACAAAGGAAAGGGATTGACAGACGACCACCTTGAAAATCTCGACTACCCGATGTCACAGACTGCTGGCCTAACCTTGATGGCAATTATGGCGGACGTCTTGGCAGGAGACACTCGAGCACGAATTACTGATCAAGGCCGAGCCTACGCGACAATCGCCAATGTCCCGCAAGCAGTACGAGATGCCGAGGATACCGAGCGTGTGATCCCACTGACTTTTAAGGCAATTGGAATTGAATATGTCTCGCTAGAGCGACTTATTGATTTCAGAAAGCGAGAAGCAAGGGAAGCCGCCGGTTGTGATTACCGTACGATGCGACACAATTATCTTGATGCAATTCGCAAACATATTGACGAAGTTGCGAAGTATCCGTTTGGGACGCCAGACAGGGACGAGCTAGATCGTATATTTGAACAGAAAATGGAGGATGACCTTGCCGAATTGAAGGTCCAACTCGGCATTGCCAAAACAGACGCTCTCCTCTCCAAAAGTATGATAACGCTGGTACTGGGGGACTGCGCTAGCAGCTGCGGCATCCGCTCCAGTCTTCGAAATGCCAGAAGTTCTTGCAGGTTCGGGAGGCTTCGCCATGCTGGGAGGCGCGCTTGCAACCGGCCACAAATACGGAAAGCAAAGACGCGATACTCTGAAAAAACACCCGATGGCGTACCTTCATCAGATTGCCAATTGAGCAAACCCAAATACCCGCCACCAAGTCTCTAATGAACAGTTGCAATCGCTGACATGTTTCGGCTCTTGCTACGAAGAACTGCTTAGTCCGCGTCTGAGTTGTCGGATCAAGCTGCGGCGAAGATACTGTTTCGGTTGGGACGAAATCCGCGCCCTAGGACGGCTGCTTCGGTGACATGTGCTGCATCGCAACGAAACAGACGCTGCCATGCCGAAGAGATGCTGCGTCAGCAAAGCTCAAGAAGTGAATGGCTGCAAGGTCCGCTCTGCGTAAGCTCATGCGTGGTGCCGCGAATGACCGAAATTACACATGTTCTTCTCTTCTTACACTCCCAAATACGCAGCTTCGGGCCAATTGGGCCTAATACTGTTGTGCCAACTCTGGATTGTGGTTCCGCATTCTCATTGGAAGCGAAAGATCGTATTCATTGGTTTGAGCAACGCGCGCTGTGGCATCCACCAGGAATTTCAAGTTGGCAGGTTGGTTCTCAATCCGGTTCCAAGGAACAACCGAGAGCCTTACACTACGCTTCACAAGATTGTCGACGACCCTTTCTGGCATAGCTGGGAAACGTAAGAAGTAGTCAGCCTTGTTGTCGACGTGCACCCAACGTCCACGATAGTCTGGATATATGACCGACTTTTCACCAGGCAGGCTAGCGTGCCATGAAGTCGACCGTGTCGTAGGAAGATCAATGACAAGGATGCCGCTTCGACGGTTGACAGCGCCGTCAATCATGCTGGACTTCAACTCCCAATCGACGTGCTTGCGAAAGCGCGTTTCCGTCCCGCAGAGCAACACTGTCACTTCTGAGTCGCGGAGGTAGTTGTCACGGATGTATCGCCTGATCGATTGCGGTGGATAACTCTCGTCGATCTCGCCAACTTCGACCGACTGATCTTCAAAAGCACCGTGAACATTGGCTAGATAGGACAGATGCTCTCGATACTTTTGGTCATTCTTGTGGTGATAGCTAACGAACGCCTTCGTCATTAAAGTACTCCCGATACATGCACGGACATCAACACCATTGCGAGGCCGAGGATCATTACAATGATTGCAAGCCAGTGCGCGATTGATTTCCATTTGTTGGATACGTCAGGTACACCTGTCCAGCCCCAATTCTATGGGCCAGTTTTGAGCAAGGTTTCTGGAACGGGCGGTCGCATGTTTAGAGCCTGATGGGGTCTGACACGATTGTACTGTCTAAGCCAGGTATTGATGACGATCTGAGCCTGTTTGGTGGTGTGGAACCATTCTGCGTTGAGGACTTCCCGGCGCAGAGTGCCATTGAAGCGCTCGTTGTATCCATTCTCCCAAGGTGATCCCGGGTAGATTTGGATCGGCTTAATGCCCACCTTTCTTAACCAGGTCTGCAGGGCCGTTGCGATGAACTCCGCGCCGTTGTCGGAACGGATGTGTTCGGGCTTCCCGTGCCGCAATAAGAGTGGGTAGAGCGCATCCAGCACGTCTGCGCTGTTCATCTTCGGCTTGACCGCTACGCAGAGCGCCTCACGGGTATACTCATCCAGCACCGTCAGCATCTTGTAGCTCTGTCCGTTGCTCAGCTTGTCGTGGACAAAGTCAATGCTCCAGATGTGATTGGGATGTTGCGGTCGGAGCCGGATGATCGAGCTGTCCTTGTGGTACAGCCGTTTGCGTTTCTTGTGCCGTTGTGGGAGCTGCAAGCCTTCTTCGCGCCATAGTCGTTCGATCTTTTATGATTGACTGCCCAGCCTTCGACACGCAGCAGCTCGGCGACCTTGCGGTAGCCGTAGCGCCCATACCGTTTGGCCAATCGGATCATCGCCAGACGTAACGCCTCATCATCCTTTGGCGCTGCGCGGTATTGCAGCGTGCTCCGCGCCAATCCAATCACGCGACAGGTGCGCCGTTCAGAGGTTGCCAGCTTTTGTCGGGTGTGGACCACGGCCTGACGAAGCTGGTCTGCCGTCAGGCCTTTGGCTTTAGATAATCAAGGCTCTCCTTGAGAATGAGTTTGTCCAGTTCAAGCTCAGCCACGATTTTCTTGAGCCGATCATTCTCTTTCTGCAGCGCCTTCAGATTGGCCATCTCAGATCGTCCCATCCCACCAAACCGCTTGCGCCATGTGTAATAGGTCGCATCACTGACACCAGCCGTTCTGCACGCCGTCGCGACATCCGAACCAGATGCCAGGCCCAGCTCAATCTCGCGCAAAAGCCGCAGAATATCTTCGTCCGAATACCGTTTCCGCGCCATCAATCCCGTCTCCAAAACTAAGCCAACTGTGGCACAGTTTTAGGGGGCCAAGACACACTACGGTGACGGTCAGTGGTTCTGTATTGACAGTTGCCTAGAGGCGCATACAGGGCATCCAGCTACTCTTTCGTATTTACGGGCAATAGGAGTAGACCTTTCCAAACAGGTCAGCCACGTCGTTTTGACTCACACCGATGGAGATCATGTAAGAGGCATATCACAACTCTTTAGGGCATGTAGTAAAGCTCAATTGATCGTCCCATCCGCTTTAGATGATAGACATGCGCAAGCGTATCTTGCCAGTTTTTGCGACCCAGCAAGTCCCAATCTTTCTTTGGGAACAAAGGAAATCGTGGATATGCTGCGATTGCATGACGATCGAAATGATGGAACGGCAGTTCACTTTGCGAGCCAAGACCGACCGGTGTTTCAATCGTCAAAAACTCGGCTAACGTCGCTCGCGCCGGACGACATTTCAATTCGCAAGTTCGTCGATTCCATTGTGCAACACATCCCCGAAGTAGGAAGCGTTGGTCGATTGCCGCCAAAGCTCAAGCCAAACCACTCGTCGGTCGTACTCCTGCTTGAAACAGCGGGTGCCGCGTTCCTTTTTGGAGCTGATTTGGAGGAAGTGCCTGGAAAAGGTTGGTCTCGTGTCATCCAAAACTCTATTCAATTCAAAAATGCAAGTAATTTTCGGGTCTACAAAGTTGCGCATCATGGGTCTAAAGGCGCTCACTCAGAAGACCTGTGGAAGTCATTAGAGAAACCGATTTCATTATTGGCTCCGTTTAACCACGGTCGACACAAAATACCCAACAAGGAGGAGGCCAAACTTATCATCGAAAACTCCAGCCAAAGCTACTCCTCAGCGTCTTTCAAAACTAAACGAGCCAAAAGAGTATCTACGCTAGACCGTCAGCTTCGCCTCCATCGGATAAGGCGTAACGATGCCTTTCCTACGAGCGGTCATATTCGATACCGAATGCTGCCGACTGGAGAGGAACAAGTTGATCTGTTTGGTGGTGCGGTTGTTCTTGCCAAAGCGTCCTAAACAAGTAAGCGTCCGTTGAACCTAATCTAAACGTCATAGATTTCTGACCCGGTTGTGCTATGTCGAAATAGGAAGGTCAGCCCACCTAACAATGCGTTCGGTAATGCGATTTCAAGACCAGCAATTTCACCTTGAAATCAACTGCGTCGGATCACTGCAGATGCGAAAAAGCTTGCAACGTTCAATCAGAAGTCACTTGTCCAGCAATAGTTTTTCAGGCTTATCAGCTTCATGGAGCGCAGATAGGTCAAGATCGCGTATTGGTTCCGAAAAGCAGTCTCTTAGCTTCTCCATGTTTTCAGAGTACCAAGCGAAATATTCTTCCCATCTGGCTTTGTCAAATATGTCGATACCGTTCAGCCGTGTGGCAATTCGGGACCCTTTGCCGTTGTCCAAACGCTCCCAGATCAACGGCCCACCAAAGCGTTGTTCGTACCGCTCCTGGTCGGAGTGGAAATGATCGAAGATAAGTTTGGCGCTGTCGTCGCCTATCCAAACTTCCGCGCCTAAAAGTCCGTCTCTGCCATTAGCTGTGAGGGAAATATTAAAACCTGTGCGCCCTATGCTATGGCTCCACCAATGACCCTTTGGAGGTTTGCGGCTTCCAAATCCCGGTGTTCCACTTGCCATGTAGTCAGCAAAACTGGTCCAAAACTTATGGTATTTTTCCTGGCGATCATTCATCGGTGTTTCTGAAAGTTTACGCGCCCTGCTGCTGACGTGTCGGCTCCAATTATTGGGCTTTGCGACGACTTGGAAATGCGGGGCCAACGGTGACGTTCCGATTTGCAAGAGCTCAAGTTCTACGGCAAAGAACGAAAAGTCTTCGGGTGTATGTGAATTTAACCAATCAACAGCGGCGCGGTGCTCTTCGCGCACCTTTGTTGAGACCCAAACTACTTTCCGAACACCATCTAGGCCTGCCATATAGGTCAAGATTTGACCCAAATGGGTATGATCTGTTTATTCGAGCTGGTTTTCGACAAGAACAAACCCATCACGATCTCGCGCGATGATATCTGCAGAGAATGTGCCAACGGATTGCTCAGTTCCCTCGACCTCTGCTTCGGTGAAATGAAGTGTTTCGGCTAGGATTGCGAAATTTTCATCGCGAGCGAGCCACGGCGTGAAATCTGTAGCTTCGTTAGACCACGCGTCACGCGGCGAGATACGCTTTAAGTGGCTTAATGATACGTTACCCATTTTTGGACCTCCAAATTTCCTCTAAAAATTCAGGTGAAGGAACGATTCAATGTTACAATTTCCAGAATTTATTTTGAGCATTGTTCAGCCCTCACTTAACTTCGAGCCAAGTTCATCTGACAAGTCTTCGCGCTATCTATTTTGCCATTCTGCCTAAGATACTGGCAACTAGGATTTCAAATTTTCGCTTCTGCGGTTCGTGCTTGAGCCAAATTTTTTTTACGCCCTGTGGGAGAGGTGGTCGTGCCTGTCCGAGTTTATCGGCGAGCGCGCAGCGTGCAGCATAGCGCGCAAGTAAACGATCTTTTTCTAATCGAAGCTGCTTTCTCGTTTTTCTTGTTGGCGGTGAAGTTTTAGACGGTTTTGACTGCTTCTTTTTGGGCTTTACTGTTGGGTTTTTGACTTCGCAAGGATCATAACTCCACCCAGCACCATCGCGTGAGATAACGGTGTGGCCGCCAAGATAACTTCCTCTTGCCATCATAAATACCAATTCAAAAACAATATTATCGCGGGAATAGTTTAGTCTAGATCGGAAAGCCGCGTCAAAGCGCTGAACCGATAGGTCAGTTCCAGCACGGCTTTCATATCAATGACCCTGTTCTGCGGATGAATATCACCGATGCCATAATTGATGGCGGCCATTTTTCCTTACTTTTCCAACGATCAATCCATCTCATAGCCGCCGCGATCCCGATCCAGTCCACGTGTCATCTCTCTGGACAGACTGTCATGACGTCGGACCCACGGCAACGACAGCGTGTTGTCGGATCGGAACAGTTCCATCAGGCCGGCGCGGAAGCTCTGCGGCTGTAGGGGCAGGGCGGGTATGGAACGGGGGAGCGAGCTTTGCGGGTTGGCCAATTGCTCGATCTCTTTGTGGGTGAACGCAGTGTACATGCGCTCGAGCACAGACTTCTGTTTCTCTTCTCCGAGCAAATCCCATTTGGCCAGATCCTCGACCAGCTCTTTACGTTCCTCGCGGATTTTCTCGGCTTTCGGCAATGCCGAAGCGGCAGCAGCCCGCACAACGGCCTTTGCGACCTCTGTGCCCTGTTCCGGATAGGTGGCTGGCAGGAACGCTGTTGCCCGGGCGATGGTTTTGTCTGCGTCGGTGATTTTGAAATCATCTGGCTTTATGGCCTCGATGCGCGCCTTCAGTTTGCTGTCGTACATTGATGTCAGCTTCGGATCGATCCGCTCAAACGGGTTTTCGTTCCTGTGCGTGGCGCGCGTGACATAGTAATCGTTGACAGTGTCCCGGGCTCCGCTGACTTTCAACACCGTTCCGATAACGTCTATCTTGATCGCATTGATATGACGTGCGCGTGCGATGCGTCGCGCTGCCTCTTCGGTTTTTTGGGAATCCTCGGGAGCAAACTGCGCCCCGCTAGAGAGCAATCGCCGTATGTCGCCCCGCAGATCCGCACGATCATGAACCGGGTCGCTGCCGGGAATATGCTGCGTGACAGCAGAGGCCAACGAGCGAGCCAAGTGCCCCAGCCGCGGTGGGGCAGGGCGTGCGGGCGCGGTTGACTGTGGGATCTCCCGCAAGGGTGCAGGCACCTCAATCAATGGCTGACCGGTATCGATCACCAGTGTGCCGTCAGCGGTGCGTGTCAGCGTGGCCCGGTCGTCAGCCATCATCCGAGGACTGTTTTCCTTGTAGGCCTTGAGAAAGCTTTCGACAAAGCCGGGACCGCGGGATCTGTGCGGCACGAAGGCCTTGAGCACGGCCCGTGCCGCAGCGGCCTCGCTGTTCGGGATGAGATTGGAGAGCCGTCGGGGTGACGGAAGCCGGATAGGTGACCCGCCTTGCCGGGCAAAGGGGGGCAAGGTTCGTTTCTGTGCCGGGGCAGGGGCCTTGGGGGCGGTCGGGATTTGCTCGACCACCCGGGCCTCGAGCGTTTCAATGCCGGGGCCCGCGCGGGCAATGTGCGCCTGCTCGGCATAGAGATCGAGACCGCGGCGGAAGTGAGTAACAAGATCAGCCTCACCCTGTGTCTCCGCAAGTTCCACCGCCCGGGCCAGAACCAGGGCCGCGGGCAAAGCCTTACCGTCACGTCCCGGTCCGGCTGTGGCCAGCGCCAAACGCTCCGCGCGCGCCACAAGGTCTTTTGTACCACGCCGTTGAAGCATGGATTTTCCCTGCAGCCGGATGGACTGCCTGACAAAACTGTCGAGCCTGTGCCGCACTTCCGGAGCTGGAGCTGTACCGGTCTCAAGGATCGCGCCAGCGGTAACCTCACCGATGGCTTCAGCGCCAATGCCTGCTGGCAGACCATCAGACCCTTGCAGTCGCAGCGTTTCGCCACGCGTGGCCTGCCGCATCGCAAGCGCAGGATCAAAGCCGTAATCCAGCGCCCCCCGCGCCCGTCCGTCTGTCTGCAGGATCTTGCGAACAACGGAGATGTGCCGGTCTTCACTGGCTGGCACCACCACGTTGAGCTGATCCTTATGCAACGCCATTCCCGTGTTCAGAACTTCACGGCTCATGGCCGGGTTGACCAATAGATGCACGGACCCATGATCCAGACACCGCGCACCGTGCACGGTGCTTGCGAAGGCAAAGCGGTACCGAAACGCCTCATCCTCACCTTTGAACACGACTTCCTTTTCGGCGCCGCCAGATCTGCGCAGCCGAATCCGAACACTCTCCGCATCCCGCGCCACCACGTCGCCGATGCTGCCAGGCCCCAGTGCCGCCGCATCGTAATATTCCGTAAGGGCAATCCGGTCGCCAACCTGCAAGGCTGCAACCGATCCTGTATGCTGCGCCGTGTCTTTGAACGCCGCCCGCTCCGGCATGATCTCGTCCAGCTTCGCGCGGATTGCCGTGTTGAGCTTCTCTACCTCGGCACCCGACCAGGCCAGGGCGATCTTTGTTTCGGAACCATCTGCAACATAGTCCCGCGCCAGGGTCTCGATCGTCGCGTGTGAGGTACCACCAGCCTGGAATACACCTGCTGCTTCCAACGCTTTGAGGCCTTGCGCCGCCCGCTCGCCCTGCTCCGGAGCTGCCAGATCCGCCAGCGCCTTTGCCAGCCCCGGATCGCTCTGCCGGTGGCTGTCCCCGAGCGCGATCGACCCCATGCGCGCCTCCAGCATCTGCCAGACCGGCCCCGCCCCAAACGGACCGGGTTGTTCTGGATCCGCCAGCATCACCAACTGCGCACCGCTCTTCTCCACCAGGTCAAAAAGACGCTTGCCGGTTTCCGCATCGAGCTGGCCCGCGTCATCGAGTACGATCATGCTGCCCGCTGTGAGCGACAGCAGTGGATCAGCCCCCTCGGAACCTGCCGATGCCAGTTCCGTAAAGTGACGCGCACTGAACACCCGCCGCTCTCCGGCCGCCCGCAGGGCCCCAAGCCCCGCACCGGTGGGGGCGAGCGTATAGACATGATCGGATCCGGCCTCGCGATACCCTTTGGCCAGCAAGCTTGCCAGCCTTGTCTTACCAGTACCGGACGCGCCCCGAACAAGGCTGAGTCGGGACCCGTTTGCAACATCGTGCAGCGCCTTCGCCTGCTGCTCGTCCAGCCCGTGCCGGCGGACAAGCTGGTCAAGCAGAGTGCCATCCGGGCGAGGAGCCTTTACATCCTGTCCCGGCAGATGGGTGCTGAGCCCCAACCGCAGACCCTGATCGACAACATCCGTCTCCATCGCCACCTGTGATCTTGTGCTGTAAATCCGACCCTCACCACCGATTCCCTCATCGCTCAGAATGATCAGGTCCGGATGCTGCATCGCCTCGCGGAAGAGGCGCAGGAAGGTGGCGGGATGTTGGGTGACACGGGTCAGTGCACCCGCCACATCCGCCGCGCGCAGGGTTGATTGTTGTTTCAGCAGATCATCCACCACTTTTGCAGGGCTGGACGTATAGCCCCATGGATCTTCGCCGACCAAAGCCTGCCCCTGTGTGAACTCCGCCTTCAACAGCCCGCTGATCCGGTTGGCAACCCCCGACAGATGCGCATCCGCTTCGAAGGCCACAATGGGAGCCGGCGTGTCTTCCGGCAGCAGATCGGCACGGGGCTCAACCACCCCCGGGGCGGCCAGGCGGGGTGAAGACCGGCGTGGTGACAGGGCAGGGCTGGTCGGATCCGCATCGGGATCGTCCAACCGCAGATAGGCGTCGCGCAGCATTGCGGCCTCCAGCTCAGCCATGTCCTCCAGCCGGTCTTTCGGAGCATACAGCTCGAACGCCTGGTGGTGCCGGGTCGCCATTACGGTGAGTACATGCCGGTTCATATAGCCGTGGCCCAGCCCATAGACATAGTCTTTGGACATGCCCTGCGACTTGTGAACCGTAGTGGCATAGCCATAGTCGAAGCTGCTGAACTCATTCAGATCGACCGTGATCGGCCGGGTATGCTTATCGATCAGGATGTCCAACTGCTGCGCCCGGATCGCCTGGACCGTGCCAAAGCTCGACTTCGGGATTCCCAGCCCGCGATGGCTCGCCGTGAACATGATGCGATCGCCCGTGCGCAGCTTCAGCGGCAGGTGGATTTTCCGCTCCCGCTCTCCGTCTCGCAGGATCCGCACGATCTCGCCGCAGTCCCGCTCCGGACCCTGCAACTCACCGCGCTGACCCGCCTCTGATCGCAACGCGGCGTTCAGGGCCCAGACATCCCTGTTTGTATAGGCCAGCGCAATCCGCTTATCAGGTGCGCCACGCTCGAAATACCTCTGAGCGATCTGTGCGATGGCCCCAGACACATCCTCGGTGAAGCGGATATCGCCCTTATCATGGTAAAACTGCAGCGCGCTGATTGCCTCGCTGCCACCTTCTTCCAGCTGTTTCGAGGCATGGCGTTCGAGATGGTTCTCCTGCCGGATCACCTCATACATCGCGGTGAACCCGATGGGCTCCTGCTCCATCAGAACCAACTGTGCGCTGCTTTCGCTGGTGGGCTGCAACTGCCCCGGGCCACCCACGGCGACCAGCTTACCGCCAAGCGCATCGATCCGCTTTTGGACCCGTGCCCAGGTGTCACCCCCCACCATACCGGCCTCATCCATGAAGAAGACAAACCGACCCGATGCTGGCCGCCAACCCCGCTCCCAGCGCGCCTCCCAGGCCGCTAGAGTCGCAACATCCATATGTTTTACATCTGTGGCCAGATCTTGGGTAATTGGGCCGGATGACGCACCGCCGATCACCTCGTAGCCGCGCGCCTGCCAGACTTTGGCCGCCTCGCCGATCACGTAGCTCTTGCCCGCACCAGGATCGCCTGTCACCAGGGTCAGCCGCTTTGCGTCCAGCATCGCCAGGGCTCCCGGGCGCTGCCCTTTTGTCAGGCTGGGGGACAACAGATCGAGATGGGCCTGTTCATCCACATCAAACCTGTCTGTCGCCATGGCCAAACCCCGGGAGATCAGGTCCATCTCCACCGCCGAGCGCGCGCCGGTGCTGTATTGCGCCTGTCCGCCCGGTCCCGTCTGCGCGATCTGCACCACTTCTGGCATGTCGAGCACCAGCTCAGCCAGGTCCCGCGCCTCTCCGCGACCCGCTTCGAGATAAGAACGGGCGGAACGGACAAGCTCCTCCTCCGTAAAGATCGCCCGTTCCGCCGCAACCAGGCTCAGCATGTGTTCGGGATGTGCCCGCAGGAACGCCGCGTTCGCCGCGCGGATCTCCGCACTGGCAGGACTCTCCAACACCGGGGCAGGGGCCTGAGACCACGGATCTGGCAACTCATCCACCAGGCGCGGCTCAAGCCCCTCGATGCCCGGTCCCCGCCGGGCTTCTTCGGCACGCGCCCCATATAGACCCAGACCACGCTGGAACCGCTCTGCCAGGTCATCCTCTCCAAGAGCTTCCGCAGCAACCGCCCCGCGCGCAAGGACCAGCGCTGCCGGCAGGCTGCGTCCGTCGCTGCCCGGACCGGCCCGGTCCAGCGCCAGCTGATCGGCGTGCGCTTCTGTTCCGGGCGGCAGGCGTCTGCGCAAGATTTGCCAGCCATCTTCTTCGGCGACATGGCGCACCATATCGGTCAGCGCGCTGCGCGTTGCATTTGTCGGCGCGGCCCCTGTTTCAAGAATCTGCGCGCCGATCAGCTCCGCCATTGCTTCGCCACCAATGCCATGGGGCAGGGCGCGGGCAGGGGGCACGTCTGTCGGCCCGATCAGTTCGGATGCTGGTGCTTCCGGAACACCTGTGGCGGGTCTGACCGCCTCCGGCCCCATCCAGAGCGCCAACCGTTCCGCACCCTCGACGATCGCATCCTCTCGCAGCTCCATTGCCTGGCCCCGCAGAGCTTCCCGCGCTGCCAGCGACACATCGAACCCGTAGTCCAGCGCACCCCGGCCTGTCCCATCCTTCCGCTGGATGGCCCGCACCGCACGCCCCAGGTTGTCCTCCGGCACCGGCAGAACCACGTTCAACGCGGTCTGGTGCAACGACATCGCCGCGTCCAGCACATGACGGGTCATGCCCGGGGTGGCCAGCACATGCACTGACCCGTGGCTCCTTCCATCAGCCCCATGCACTGTGCTGGCAAAGCCAAAGCGATAGCGGAAATCTCGATCCTCCACTGAGAAGGTTAGATGCCGCTCCGTCCCGTCGGGCGCGGCCATCAGCAGGGCAACTCCATTGGCATCATGGCGCAGAACCTCGCCCTCGCTGCCGGCAGGCAGGTTGGCCCCGAAATACCCGCCCGAGAGCAAGATCCGATCGCCCGGGCGCAGAGCTGCAATCGATCCGATCGGGGCCTCGGCAAGATCCTTACTATCCACGAATGGGCTCGCCTTTATTGCCCGTTCGGGATAGCGCGCATCCATGTTCTCCCGGATCAGCCTGTTGAGCTCGTTCACATCCGCCCGGGCCTGGGCAACCACGAGTTTCGAGGACACCGCGTCGCGCACGTAATCCTTCGCGATCCGGTCCAGCGCCAGGACCCTTGTCTCTCCCGCCTGGAACACACCTTCTGCCATGAGCCCGGAAAGACCCCGTTCCGCCGGACCTTCCCCTTGCGGATCGCCGGGAACACCCGTCGGGGCCTGCCGGAACGCTTCCAGCATCTGTTTGCGCGCCGGATCGATCTGCCGCAGGCTGTCCCCGAGACGGTGCCCACCAACCCGATCCTCCAGCATCCGGAAAACCGGGCTGGCCTCCAGGGCAGCAAACTGGTGCGTATCCCGCAGAGCCACGATCTTTGAGCCATGAGTTTCTGCAAGGCCGATCAGGCGATCCGCTGTTTCCGCACCCACGAGACCGGCATCGTCGAGCACGATCACGCTGCGCGGCATCAGCGCGATCCGCCCGTCTGCAACCCGCTCCTCGAACTGGCGGATGCTCATCGCACCGCTTTCTCCGACCCGCCGTAACCGATCGACACCAGCACTCGTCGGCGCGATCGCATTAACCTCTTTCACCCCGGCCGCGCGATAGGCCCGCGTCAGCGCCCCAGCAACCCGGGTCTTGCCTGATCCCGATGGCCCGCTGACAAGGCTCAGCCCCGGCTGATCGATCGCGGCCCGGAATGCGGCCTCCTGTTCCCGGGTCAGACCAGAGCTTTGGATTTCGGCTGACAGGAGCGCCTCTTCCCCAATTCCGTGCAGAGACTGGCCGAAGGCCTTCGACCGGGCTGTGCCTGCATGGGGCAGATGTTCCAGCAGCGACAACCGCACACCACGATCCAGGACATTCATCTCCTGGGCCACCTGCGTCCGCGTACTGTAGATCCGCCCTTCACCATTGCGGCCACCTTCGTCGAGGATGACCAGGTCGGGATGTTCCATCGCCTGCTTGAAGAGCCGCAGGAAGGTCTCGGGGTCCTTGGTGATCTGCGACAGCGCATCCGCAACATCCGTCGCCCGGAAAACCGCCTGCCGTTCCATCATCTCGTCGATGACGCGCCAGGGATCCTGCGCATAACCTTGCGGGTCCTCTTCCAGGATCGGGTCCCCGCCCACGAACTCCGCCGAAAGCAGGCCGCCCACGCGCGAGGCTATACCTGACAGGTGCGGATCGCCGATGAACCGTTCCCGGACCAGATTCTGCACGGTCTCGCTGGCGGGTATGAGATCCAGTCGGTCCGTCGCAAGCCCGCTTTCCGCCAGCCCGATACCTGCGCGCCGGATCTCGTCTGGCGTCTCAGACCCATCGATCCACAGGTGGCTTTTGGTACCGAACAGATCCTTCAGGTCTTCGAGTGTCTCGATCCGGGTCTTCGAAACGTAGAGATCCACCCCCTCTTCATGCCGTGTCATCGCCACGTTGCCCAGGTAGCGATTCATCCGGGGATGCGCCAGGATATGTACTCGCTCTTTCGACATACCCTGCATTTTATGGATCGTAGCCGCGTAGGCGTAATCGAAGCTGTTGAACGCCTCCAGGTGCACCCGCACCGGGGCATCGGCGCCATCAAGCAGGATATCCAGCGCCTTGTAGGGCTTTGCCACCACCGTACCCATGCTGGACTTCGGGATACCCAGTTCACGGTGGGAGGCTGTGAACATCAACCGCTCGCCCTCCCGCACCCGAAGCGGCAGCTTCAGGCGCACATCCCGCGTGCCCTGACGGTCGATCCGAATGATCTCTCCAAGGTCCTGTTCACGCTCCCCCAGCTCGCCGCGGTTAATTGCCTCGGCGCGCAGCAAATCCTGCAGCGCCCAAACGTCCCTGTTCGACACCGCTCCCGCAATCCGCTCAGAGCTATGACTGACAGGCACATCGAAATACCCCTGGACCAGCTTTGCAAAGGTCTCCTCGTTTTTTTCCAGGAAGTGGATATGGCCCGCGCCGTGGTAATGATCGAGCGCTTGATCTATGTGTTTCCCGCCCTGTGCCAGCTGCCATGACGCTTTCAGATCGTCTTCGTTGTTCTGCCGCACGATCTGGTCCATCAGCACCGGGTCTTTTACTTCCAGCAAAGCGTTCACGATGCTTGCATCCATGACCGGCTGCAGCTGCTCGCCATCGCCCGAAACGATCAACTTGCCTCCCATGTCCGAGACCCGCTTGAGGACCCGCACCAGCGTATCACCCCCGACCATGCCAATCTCGTCGAGGAAGAAGACGAACTTGCCTTGTACGGGAAGGGCGCCCCGGGCCCAGCGGGACTCCCAGGCCGCAAGACTGGCGATCTCCATCTCCGGTATTGTAGAGAGTTCCTGTGTGGCCTTACCCGAGATCGCCCCACCAAGGACCTCATACCCGCGGGCTTTCCAGACCTTTGCGGCCTGACCGATGGTGTAAGTCTTTCCCACGCCACCGTAGCCAGTAACCAGCGACAACCGATCCGGGCTGACCATCTCCAGCGCCGCATTGCGCTGCGTTTCCCGGAGACCCTCGGAGAGCAGATCCAGCCGATCGGACGCATCCACACTGAGTGACTGACGCGCCAGAACCTTGGCATCGAGAACAAGATTGCGCTCCCTGTAGGCCCGCGCCCGCGTGGTCAGACCAGGCCATTTCTCACCCGCCCGATCCTCAATCATGCAGTCCAGTTCCACCAGCTCCCTCGACGCCATCGCAGTATTCACCAGTGATCTGACCTCATCTTGGCCGGCATCATCGAGCCGCCTTTTGAACTCGTTTTCAATATCCAGTTCGGAGAAGATCGTGGCCTTCGCCGAAACCACTGTAAGCACATGTTCGGGATTGGCGCGCAGGTAGGCGGCATTGTCCCGCCGCACCTGGGCAATACGATCTTTCTCCCGGGCCAGATCGCCGGACTGTTCCGCATGCTCCGCGATGTGCGGATTGTAGGTGTCGGGCTTCAGCTCAATGCCCTGTTCTTCGAGTGTGCGGTGATCGATCCGCTGGTGCAGGCCTGCCCGCTCCAGGGCTATATTGGCCGCGTTTGCCCATTCCATCCGCCAGCTGCGCAGCAGGGATTTATGGTCCCATGCCATATTCTTTTTACCCCAGGCATCGGGTCCGAGATCCCTCATGCTGGCCATTACGTGGATATGCGGGTTGTCCTCGAGATCATGGAACGTGCAATCTGCGATCATACCGCGATCTGCAAAGCTGCGCTCCACGAACTCCCGGCTCAGCCTTACTTTCTCTTCAAAACTCAGCTCCAAAGGTAGCGCAAAAGTTACGCTTCGGGAGAGCCGGGCTCTGTCACGACGGGAGTGTTTGCTGTGAACTTCGATGAGGGTCAGGTCTTCCCACAGCCTTGTGGATACCTTTGCCACTTCGGCCCGGGCCTCGGGGCTGTCACCGAGAAATGTCAGGTAGCGCTGCTTTGCCCAGTCGGGTGCATCCTCTGGAACTGCGATCCAGCTATAGGCAACCTCATCTTTCCCGGTGTAATCAAAGGTTTTGCCTGTGGTAACGTCTTTGACCTTTATGCCATGACGATAGGCGGCGGCTGCGATGGCTCCGTTTCCGCTGCCGCGGGACAAAATGCTGACGTTGAAGTAGTAAACCGCCATGGGGCATTGGAGCACCGTCTGTATGAGATGTCAATCTCATACGTAAACGCGCCTACGCTGATTTCTTCTAAATCAGTTCAAACATCTCTCTGTCACACCCTTTGTGCCAACCCAGAGCCCTATTCTCGTGGTAAGCGCCAGATTTGCCGCGTAGTGCCAAACGCGACGTTGCCACATGGCACCCCAAATCGAGTGACATCACGAGACGACAGCCGGGCGATCATGGCGCAAAACCGTTCAGGCAGGGCAAAATCTGCCCCACTATACTGGGGGCCAGCGACCTGCAGGGCTTTCAGCTCTGACGCGCTGGCTGTCCC
The DNA here is from genome assembly GCF_056535885.1 of Ruegeria sp. B1. Taxonomy (NCBI): domain Bacteria; kingdom Pseudomonadati; phylum Pseudomonadota; class Alphaproteobacteria; order Rhodobacterales; family Roseobacteraceae; genus Ruegeria; species Ruegeria sp. B1. The sequence goes on from NZ_JBQFJA010000002.1 coordinate 240,250, forward strand.
GGCCGGAACGACAGCCACATACCCGGAACGCCAACGCCTATGGCAAACTTGGCGGGCAAGGGCGACCTGCAGAAATAGCCACAGGCGCGATTTCTGGGCCGCTGAGCGCGGTTTCTGTATTTTGGCAGGGGCAGGGGAGCCGCGGACCCCTGTTAAACCCGCTCTACGGCGCGCTCTGCGGCTCGCTAGCTCTCTCGCCCTCAACCTGCCAGACATGCATAGCCATGTATTGCCTTGGCAATTCATGCGAAGCATCATTATATCACTGCATAACTTGCTTTAGCGTGGTAACAAGTGCCGCCACGGCTCAGCTTGTATTAGCTCTCTTGCCTTGCATGACACTTGAAAACATTGCAAAGATTGGCACAGTGATTGACAATTGACGAAAGGTTAAGACATGGCAGGGCAACCCGGCGCGTTCGAAAATGCACTCGACAATCTTCGGAGCACTCAGAAAGAGAAACCGGGCAGGGAACGGTCTGCCTCCATATCCGACGATCAACCCGATCCGAAACCTGCTTCGGCATCGAAGAAACCCAACACGCCCCCAAAGGTTCGGCGTCTCCGGAAACCCGGAACTGTCGCCAATACCGCGTCGTTCAACCAGCGTGTTGATATAGACGTGATCAACTTCCTATATGATACTGCCCGGGAAACCGGCTGGACCATGAACCGGACCTTGCGCGAAGCCGCGCGGACACTGGCGAAGGCACGGGGCGATAAGAAAGGGGCAGGACTGTGACGAAAAAAGAAACCGCTGCACGTGATGCGTCTGCCAAGCCAATAAAACGACCCTCACCGGTTCGCTCACTAAAGGGGCGCAGGAAGTCTTACACCGAACCGTTCAACCATCGCATCGACGGCGACATCAAAGCCTACCTCTACGACATTGCGCTCGCCAACGACTGGACCATGAACCGCACCTTGCGCGAAGCAGCCAAGGCTTTGGCAACAGCACGGGGCGATCAAGAAGGAAACACACTTTGACAATGCGACCGCTTTCCGACGTTTCTCAGCAATTGGGGCCGCCTGGGCGGCCCCGGCACCCAGCCTCTGAATGTCTGGATCGAAATCTTCCGGAGGAAATTTCGGCTCTCCAATATCCCCGAACCGGGGGTTTCGAAGGGGGCACCCCCTCGGCGACTGCGCAGCCATTGGCTGCGCACCGGTCGCGCGGTGCAATCGCACCGCACATTAACCCGCCCATGCGTTGACAAAGACACGGGGCGATAACAAAGGAAGCGAACTTTGAGCGCACATGTCTGGGCCACTGCCAGCACCAAGGGCGGTGCAGGGAAAACAACACTCATCGCAATCCTCGCCGGAGAGATCGTGAGACTTGGCGGAACCGTCGCGCTTATCGATGGCGATCCGAACACGCCGCTGCTCAACTGGGTGAACCGGTCGGACCTGGCGAAACGGATCCCGGTCATCGTTGACACCGATCCGGAAGGCTCCGAATTGGAGAGCAACATCGAGAAGGCGTCCGGGCAGGCGGAGTTCGTTTTGCTGGATACGGAAGGCACGGAAAACGCGCGATCGGCGCTGGCTGCGCAACTGGCCGATCTCGTTCTGATCCCGATGCAGTATTCCGCCCTCGATCTGAACGAGGCGACCAAGGTCAGGACCTTTCTCACCAAGCTGGAAACCCGAACCGGCCGGGCGCGACCAAACGTGATTGTTCCGACGCGGGTTCCGGCCGCGATCAGGTCGCGAACTCAAAAGGGCATTGGCGATCAGCTGACAGCCCAAGGCTTCCCGGTGCTGGATCCACCGGTGTTGGAAAAAGACGCCTACCGCCAGATATTCAGCGAAGGGTGTCTGTTGCAGGATTTGCCACCGGCACCTGCGCTGACTTCGGCGCATCAGAATGCGCAGGCACTTCTTCAGGGGCTGGCCACGATCTACGGCGCAGCACATGCCGCATGAAGGGCCTGCTCTCCGCGATCCTGCGTCCAGCGATCCTCTGGACGGTCGCGATCTCAGCGGTCGCCGGTGTCCAGACCTCGCTCGCGCTGCCTCAACTGACCTACTTTCTTGTGATCGTCTTCGCTCTTTTCTGGGGCGTTGAAGCCATAACCTGCTGCCTCGTCTGGTCACCGTTTGACGGCACGCGCGATGCTCTGGGCCTGCTCACCGCTTTGGTACTGTTCCAATACTGGCCCACTGTGAACATCAAGGGCGGTCTTATGATGCAGGCCGCCGGGCCACAATTCGAGTTGCTGACGGACTCCGGACTGGCAACGTGGTTGATTGCGGGCGTGACAATATCCGATTGGCTGTTGCCTTGGCTATTGAGCGTCTCGGCTGGGATTCTTGCGCTTGGCAGCGTCATGCGCCTGTTGCGGCCAAAGCCGTCAAACAAGCCGACCACAGATGCGGCGGGGGCAGGGCCAGTTTCAGCCGCTCCCCGTCAAAGCGGCTACGTAGCATCTGAAGAAAATCCTCTCGACACATTCCGGCGTTTCTAGGCAATTGGGGCCGCCCAGGCGGCCCCGGCACCCAACCTATGAACGTCTGACCCGAAATCTTCCGGAGGAAATTTCGGCTCTCCAATATTTCCGAACCGGGGGTTTCGAAGGGGGGCACCCCCTCGGCGACTGCGCGGCCATTGGCTGCGCACCGGTCGCGCGGTGCAATCGCACCGCAGGTCTTTTTGATTGTTATTAAACAGGCGATCTGCCCAACATCATGCGGAAACGCAGAAAAGCGGCCCCGAGGGGCCGCAAACTGTCAGGTTCCGATGAAGTTCAAGACTGCTGCCGTGATTGCCGCCGTGGCACCGATCAGTGCAGCTGCAGCCAGAAACGGTGCTAAGAAGGTATTGACGCCGATCTGTTTTGTTTCAGCAATCAGCTTCGCCACTTCAGCGCGTAGTTTCTCGTCTGTCAGTTTTACTTCAGCTTCGGTCATGTCGTTCATGCTCATGATGATCTCCTTTGAATATAGGGTGAAAACCGTCTGAAAGCAAAGCGAACTCGCCCGCCCTGCACGGTCGCGGGCATTTGGACACGCCGAGTCAAGGACCGCTGAAAGCGGCGTGCGAGCGACGCGCTTGCGCGGTGCGAAGTCCTTTACCGGTGTGGGATAATGACAAGACCGTGTGGGGGTGGGCCGCCCGGCCCTGGGCCGCGCCCGGCGCGGGCCAGGTTAACAGCCGGGCACGAATGTCACGGGATCTGCAGGGCGCAACGTGCAAATGATGTGACTGGCCGGACCTGCAACGGTTCATCAAGGGTCCGGCCGCGGTGGCGTCTTTCGGCACGCAACACCCCACCCGCGAAAAGTCGCCGACAAGATGGCCAGTGGGTGGGAGATCACCGCCGCCGCGAACAAGCAGTCTGATGCAATCAGTTCGCGCTTGCGCGAATGGGGGGCCGCGCCCGGCGCAGGGGGGGCCTGACTATATTTTCAAGGCAGCGAAGCGACTATGAAAATAAGGAGGGGGCCAAGGCGCGGCCCCCCTTCTTTGCTCTCAACACATGCACCGGTTCATTTGATTGAGAAAGCAGTCCGATCCCACTGGACCGCTCAACTTCCCGTCGATCGCGCAACAACCCCGTCTTCGGTGTTCGCTGCGATATTGTCAGGCATCCGGCGTGACTACTCACGTCCAACGGTTTCGATGGCACCTGCGGTTAGCTGCTCTTTCAGTTTTTCAAGCAGTTGGTCCGTGAACGCTCGGCTAAAGCTGCCGCTCCCGGTCCTGTCGCTGATATAGTACGACTGTTCGTAGATCTCCCTGTTCCACTCTGACAGAATGATCCATTGGGAATACTCGCCACCGAGACCGGCCCGATGAACCTCTGTTCTCGGCACAGGCAGGGCCACAACATCACCGGCAGGTTCTTTAGTGGTGATGGGAAGAATGTAAACACGGTGATGGCCGGATCTTAGGGGGACAACCAAGGCAACGCAGCATGGCCGGTCTTTGCGCCCCTCGGTCTCGCCAAGGGCAGACTGCCATGCCCAGAGATAGGGATAGTGGAAGACATCACCTGTCTTGGGCCGGTCAGTCACGGTTCAATTCCTTGTCAATGCCTTCAAGCATTTCGCTTCGAACATCGTCTGGAACGGTCGAAAGCTCGAAAACCTCCCGCGCGCCTTGTCCCTTTCTAAGTGCCTCATAATGCTCTGCACTCATCAACACGTATTTGGTCCGTCTGTACTTGGTGATAGCAACCGGCGCGCGCAAAGCGGTTTCAAGAATTTCGCCGGACTTTCGGGTAATGTCCGCTGATGGGTACTGTTTCATGTCATGACCTCCAATACTCAAAACTTACAAAACATTTGAGATAATTGGAAGTCTTTTGGATGCTATTAATCGTTGTTTTCCGGTTCTTTCAGCCAGCTATCACCCTTCGAAATGACATCGGCGTCACACTGAACTTATCTCGTGGAGCTGCAGTAGCTATCCTGATAGCGCGTGAGCAATACGAGCAGACGGTAAGGTTGCGCGCCGTCGACCAGTTCTCTCAAGGTGAAATAGTGCCAAGAGGTGGGCTTGTGCGGCGCGTCAGGATAGTGAAATCCTTTCGGCGTTGGCGTGTAAGGCGACGTGAACTCGAAGAATATCTCGCCAAATCTTCCTCCTTCGCCCAGATCGACAACACCCCATTTCGTGCTGTTTGGATCCTCGGAATCTGGCAAGACCGTTCGAGCCAGGTCGAACGTCAAACCGCGGACCCTTTGGCCATCAGGTCCATCTTCTTCAATCAAGGCTGTAAGATCACAACCGGCGACCTCAATGTAGCTTCTTGAGCGTCGCTCGGGAAGCGCGTCATGATTGCCGCCTTGAACCACCAGCGTCTCAGATTCTTGCTCAATTTCCTGAGCAAGAGAGAGACGTGCATCTTCAGCTATCCAGTCAGCTTCGGTCATTGTCATCAGAGACGCCGCCGCCAAAAGCCCTTTCATTGACCGCCTCGCTCGGTGTTGATTACTCCAAAATCATCTCCCCACGGCGACATGTAGGTCAGCTGATCGTCGGTCCACTTGCGGACCTCAGCCAAATGGCTGACCTCAGTTTCACTACTCTCGGAGCAGCGCACCACGGAGCCAAACAGGTCAATACGGATCATCGTTCCATCGGCCATCATGACCCGGACGTCACGCTCATGAACAAGGATCGTTTTCCAACCGATCGCATTTTCCCGAAGAAGGCCGATGAAGTCAGGACGCAAAGCGATATGCACATCCTCGGCGTCCGCGCCCTTGGTGCACTTGAGACGAATAAACGCTTCTTTTTCGTCCGGGTTCTCGTCGATCTGAACACCAGCACGCTCTGGTTTCCAGTGAAACGGCTGGTTCCGGACATTGCCGAACTTGTCCTTGTTGAAGGCCATATAGAATTCGGCGGCCTCCCAGACCCGGCGGGCCATTCGCGGCGGCTGTATTTCGGAACCCTCTTCGAAACTTCCGAAAAGATCTTGCTGTGACGGGCGACTGGCACACTCGCCACCGCCTGGTGGCATGACCGCATCGACATACTGCGTTTGTTTGATCACGCGCCCGGAACGCTCGACCGTCGTCACATCGTCACCGCTGTCGCAGCAAAAACTGCCATCCTCGGAAATAGTGACAAAAACACCGTTGTTGGTTGTGACCCGAACGCAGCGCTCCTCGACGATGACGTTCTGCCATCCAATCGAGTCTTCGCGCAGCAAACCTATGAAGTTGGGACGCAGCGCGATGTGTACATCTTCGGTGTCTACTTGCTTCGTGCTTCTGACCCGAACGAAAGTTTCTTTCTCATCGGGCTTGGGGCTCAGCTGCACGTCATTGGTTTCAGGTCGCCAGTAGAATGGGGTTGCGCGCGTTTTGCCCATCTGGTCGCACTTGAATGCGACATAGAAATTGGCGGCTGTCCAAACCCGCCGGTTTTCGGGTGCCTGCGTATGGGTCATTGTGTGGCCAGTTCCTCAGCGATCCTTCCAATCAAGCTCGCGTAGGCATAGGACCCGTCGGGCTGTTCAACCCGAGACAGGGATTTGGAAATCTCGCCGGGCCGCAGCCCATACTGCAGCAGCAGCGAGAACAGAATGCAAGAGTCCTGCACCTGAAACTCAAGTTGCGAGCCGGACTTGAAACCACCGGAATAGAACACTTCGCGCGGGCGATCCTGTTCTTCAGGATCGTACCCCACGGACAGATGAACCGTGTGACCCTCCGGTGTTGTGAACTGCCGGTTTTCGGCCAGACGGCGGGTCGGCAACTGGTGACGTGGCGCTGGAAATTTGTGGAACTTGGACATTGTGATTAACCCTTGTTCATTGGACTTCAGCATAGCAAAAACTGCCACACGAAGCAAACGAATAACGTTATAAAACAATAATTTACGTCACTTTTTCGCATGAAATCGCAAAGGATTTTAGATCACCTCTTACGACCCGCTCCAACCCCAAAAGCTTCAGCTTTTCTCAGCAGATTCACAGGCGCGACAAGGGTTCGCCGAAGGCAGGAACATCTCAACTTGCGGGCAGGCAGGGCCTGCCATCGACTGTGATGGGCACAACCCATCAGGGGACCCCGCTCAAGCGGGGATTGCGCGCCCTGGCGCGTAAAGCTGCGCCTCACGCAGCTGGCCGCTTGCGGCCAATCTTTGCCAACTGTTGGATGGCTTCTAGGTCAGTAGTGCTGACACATTTAACATAAATTTCATTACGCCGCTTACTGACTTGTAGCGGTGGATTCACAAACGAAGTGCAAATTCTGTACTAAAACAGAGAGTTGCATGGAGTATGAAGAATGGGAAGCCGCTACTGTCACCTGAAACTGGGCGAACGACGTAAGCTCGCAAAGTGGCTGGAAGCAAAAATGCCGGTCGCTGAGATAGCCGATCGGTTGGGTCGTAACCCCTCTACGATCTACCGAGACATCAAACGGAACCGATACACAGATACTGAGATCCCAGAACTCAACGGATATCACGCGGTTGTCGCTCAGGACAAATACGAGGCGCGCCGCGCGATCCATCGCAAGATGATCGTGCATCCAGACCTCAAGGAAGCCATCGAAGATCGACTCAAGGCTGGATGGTCGCCCGAACAGATCGCAGGCCGGATGCGGCTTGAACGCCATCCGATCCGTGTGAGTCACGAGACGATCTATCGGTTCGCCTATTCCAAGGATGGCCGCGAGGAACAGTTTTACCGCCATCTCCTGAGCATCGCAAACGCCGCCGGCCACGTGGCTATCGCAGGTACAACCGGACCCACATCTTTGACACGCAGAGCCTGTCTCACAGGCCCGAGCGCATCGCGGACCGCACTGAGTTCGGCCACTGGGAATGTGATCTGATGATGTTTCGCAAGGAGTATGGGAAAGTCAATGTGACGTCTCTGGTCGAACGCGTCAGTCGCTATGCTGTCGTGATGCGCAATGAGGATCGCCAGTCCAAGCCGATCATGGAAGCGCTGATCCAGGGGCTGGCTCCCCTGCCCGCCGATGCACGTCAGTCGATCACCTTCGACCGTGGCACCGAGTTCTCGGCCTGGAGGCACCTCAGGGCCGGGATCGGCGCGGATGCCTGGTTCTGCGATCCACAAGCGCCGTATCAGAAAGGAACGGTCGAGAACACGAACAACAGGCTGCGGAAGTATCTGCCTCGCTCAACCGAACCGACGGCGCTGACAAATCGATATTTGAGGTCGATTTGTCAGCGCCTCAATTCGACCCCCCGCAAGTGCCTCGGCTACCAAACGCCTGCAGAAGTCTTCGAAGCCAAGCTGATGGAGATCCAGAACCGTTTGGAATAAAAGGACATATCAAGAACTGCACTTCAACATGAGTTCACAAGCCGCAAAGCTAAAATGTCACCCATGAGCAATTCAGGAATGTCACTCTGCCCTCAAAAATCATTGAGGGCGAGCGGACATGGGATGGGTGGTGATGAGTGAGCGCGAGTTGAACCGCGTGGAGGTTCTTGGACAGGTCGATGATGGTCGGCTGAGCGTTGATAATGCCGCGAACATGCTGGACCTGACACGGCGACAGGTTTTCCGGCTATTGAAGCGGTATCGTCAGGATGGTGCATCGGCGATCCGACATAAGGCGCGTGGCAAGCCACCCAACAATCGCATCCATCATGCCAAGCGTGACTATGCGTTGACCCTGATCAAGGATCAGTATTCGGATTTCGGCCCGACCTTGGTGGCAGAGATGCTGGCGGAACATCATGGCTTTAAAGTCTCCCGCGAGACGGTCCGCAAATGGATGCAGGAAGACGGCATCTGGCTCTCGCGCAAGCAGCGCCGGACATTCCACCAACCGCGCTTGCGTCGAGAATGCTTCGGCGAGTTGATTCAGATTGACGGCTCAGATCACCGATGGTTCGAGGATCGGGGTGATCCTTGCACGCTGCTCGTCTTCATCGACGACGCGACCAGCACACTGATGGAACTGCGGTTCGTCGCATCCGAGAGCACCTTCACTTATTTTGAAGCACTGGAAAGCTATCTGCTCAAACACGGTCGCCCGGTAGCTTTCTACAGCGACAAGCACACCGTTTTCCGTGTGCCAAAGCCCAATGAACACATGACGGGCATGACGCAATTCGGTCGCGCTCTGCCTGAACTGAACATCGAGATCATCTGCGCCAATTCTTCCCAAGCCAAAGGTCGTGTCGAGCGTGCAAACCGGACATTGCAAGATCGGCTGGTCAAGGAACTGCGCATCGCAGGCATCTCCAATATGGACGACGGCAACGCGTTCCTTGCGGGCTTCGTGGAACGCTACAATGCCAAGTTTGCAAAGGCTCCAGCCAAACCGGACAATCTGCACCGCGCTTTGAACATTGAGCCGAACCGCCTTGCGGAGGTCTTCTGCCTGCGCGACAAACGCTACGTTACCAAAGACTTGACACTGAAGTACGACCGCAAGCGCATCCGGCTAGAGGTCAACGACCTGACGCGCGGTCTCGTTGGCAAGTACGTGGATGTCTACGAGATGCCAGACGGGCGCATTCAGGTGCGTGCCAAAGGCGTTGCCCTGCCCTGCAGCATCTTCGACCCGCACCAACAGCGCGTGACACATGCCGCAATCACTGAGAACAAGCACCTGAGTGCCGTCCTAGCTCACATCAAAAAAGAACAAGATAAGGCCGCGCCACCGCCAAAGGTCAAACCCGTTAGTGCAAAGAATGGATACAAGAAGACTGGACGCCGCCCGCCAGGACGTCCCTCAAAGATGGAAGCCTATTATGAGAGGCGGCGCGCAGAACGAGCTGCCGAGGCTCAACAAAACTGAAGTATTCAATCCGCAAGGCTTGGCCATACCGTGTCATTCAGAACGACCAGTGTTTCGCCTCGAACTTAGCAGGATGAAGCCAACCAGCAGTACAGTCACAGCAATCGAGATCGGACCGGTGATGTTAAAAAATACCCAATCAAAGGGTTGACCAATAGGTGCGGGGCAATCGCGTGCTGAGATAACCCAGTTCACAGCCGCGGGAAGATCCGGAAAGTCGACCCAGCCACGCGGATCGTCACATAGTAACTTGCCGCGATAAATTGCCTGCGCGTGATACAGACAAACCGACAAACCAAACAAAACAACAAGTCCCGCGTTCGTGAAACGGTCGAGCATTTTCAGCAAAAACCATATCAAAAGCAGCTTCAGGACCGTTGTTACCGAATAGGTAAGAAGCAGAGTAGCGGAAAGATCATTCACACGGTGCACTCAAACCAATCATTGGTCACTTGTCGAGGCATAGCCGAAAGACCAAAGCCTTCCGCTGACCCCCGCAAGGCTTTTCAGCCCTGCGATATCTGAGGTCGCCGGGCTGCTAAGCCTTGCTTCCGTCGCGCTCTGTGGTGACACTTCTGCTTTGCAAACCCGGTGACATTTCTACTTGGTTGCAACACTGACTCCGCCAAAATCCTTCACTCCGGCTGCCAGTCATCGTCGAGCGAGGATTGCACTCCGCTATCTGTGATCGAAGCATAGTGCGTGGCGGTTTCGGTACCCATTTCTGTACCGTCCCCAGACATGTAGGCCTGCGCGAACTCGGTACGCTTGAATACGGATCCATCAAGTTCGATTGTGGTGCGATCCTCTGCCGTCGCGCGTGTCACAGAGCCATCATACCAAACCTTGATCCGCGTCCCGTCTGCGATCTGTACCACAACGGCCATCGGCTCGATCTGCACACCCAGCCAACCGTCATCGGTGTCCCGCCGCGCGATGATCTTGTCAGACCGGAACTTGACCTGAACATCGCCCGACAAACTGTTGCCGCTTGATTTCAGAACAACAAAAGCCTCTTGCTCGGCCGGGTTTGGGTGGATCGTAACATTTGCGTTCTTCGGCGGCCAAACCTTGGCGGAGTCGCGTTTCTTGCCCTTCTGGTCGCGGTGAAACCCAACATAGAGCTGGGCCGATTTCCAGATGCGCGTGGCCTTCCTTGAAAGTGCCGTGGATTTTGCAGTCATGTCATCGGACCTTTTAGAACGGATATTTCGGATTGGTGCTTACGGTGGCCATGCGGATCTGACGGAACGAGATCAAAGGGCAAGGTATCAAGGGTGAAGCGCCCAATGGAATACCTATGAAGAAAACCCAGCAGGTAGACCGGATCGGCGGGGTATGGCGCACAGTTCCATGCATGGCGCAGTGCGGCTGCTTCATTAGAAGAATACGCGGCTATGAGACACCTTGCCTCACGCCATTTATCGGCACGTTGTTTCCGGCTGCGTTTCTCTTGCCGTTCCCAATCCACTGCGCGTTTGAACATAACCTCATCTTCACTGGGTTGCTGCTCTGCGATCTGATTGGCCAGCAATGGAAAAGCCTCGCGTTCCTTCTGCTGTTTGCGGCGCAAGGCGGCACGCTTGCGGGGTGTGTCTTCGAAGGCAAAACGGGGCCACATCTTGAACCTCATGGCTCGATCCCTCCCTGCCAGCGGGTGCGACTATTGCGGAGATGCTGAAGACAGGCCACTCGCCCGACTTCTGCATGCATCCCGTTGTCGAGCGCGAACCGATGGCGAGCCTCCCAGTCCCGAACCCAGTCTGCGGCCAAACGGTCGTCAACCCGACCACTCTGAAAAGGATTGTCCTCGAGCAGGAAGCCCTTGCAATGTGCAGCACCGCCATCGGTGGGAGCGCGCAGGGTGTCGTTTTCGTACGCGACCGGATCCACGCCACACCCCATGGGATCGGCGCGGCTGCGGTCGCCTGGCGCTAAGTCAGTCATGATCGCCTCCGTTCGTAGCGGTTTGCGAAAGCTTGAGCTGGCGGGCTTCTTCGATCACGGCGTCGTACATATCGACATGGCCACAAGGGTTCTCCCATGTCTGGATTTCGTACCACTCACCATCCTCGCAGTAGCGTCGAAACACCGGTTTCCCTCTAGGCTTGCCACAGAAGGGACAGGTATTGGTGATCTCAACGGTTTTGATAATCTGCGTGATACTTTGATAGCCGTTGCCCCAAAGGCGGCGCTGCAGGGCGCGATCCAATATGGTGACTTGCATAAGTGCCTCCACTTCAATCGTATGGAATGGTGGTAAGACTGCGGTGAGTGCCGGGGCGGTCAGGGCGCTTCCTTTAACGCGTCGGCATGTGCATCAAGACGCCCGATGAGCGAAGCCATCAGTTCTCTCAGCGATGCCTGATCGGCGAGGACAAGTGCAGCGCGTTGACCAGCTGTCAGGGCAGCGACCTCGGGCGGCTGCGGTTCTGTCATCTGATCCGCGCCTGTCAGAACGCCCATCTTGGCCAGTTCGTCGGTAAGGGGGCGCAACATGTCTGCCATTGCATCAGTATCGGCGCTGTTAGAGGCGGCGGATTTCGCGATGCGCCGCAGCCTGACCACCATCTTTTCAACGCTGCCTTTGTTGGTGTCGTTTTGGAATGCCATTGGTTGTCTCCTGTCGTACCCTGTTGGTTCACGGGGCTTCCGCTCCGGTCGGGTTTCAGTATTCGATGGGTTCAAAAACAGTGAGAATGCGCTCAGTGACAGAGGGGTCGTAGGGACATTCAGATCCGCGATCGAGATAGAGGTCGTAGAACCAGCAGTACAGTCACAGCAATCGAGATCGGACCGGTGATGTTAAAAATACCCAATCAAAGGGTTGACCAATAGGTGCGGGGCAATCGCGTGCTGAGATAACCCAGTTCACAGCCGCGGGAAGATCCGGAAAGTCGACCCAGCCACGCGGATCGTCACATAGTAACTTGCCGCGATAAATTGCCTGCGCGTGATACAGACAAACCGACAAACCAAACAAAACAACAAGTCCCGCGTTCGTGAAACGGTCGAGCATTTTCAGCAAAAACCATATCAAAAGCAGCTTCAGGACCGTTGTTACCGAATAGGTAAGAAGCAGAGTAGCGGAAAGATCATTCACACGGTGCACTCAAACCAATCATTGGTCACTTGTCGAGGCATAGCCGAAAGACCAAAGCCTTCCGCTGACCCCCGCAAGGCTTTTCAGCCCTGCGATATCTGAGGTCGCCGGGCTGCTAAGCCTTGCTTCCGTCGCGCTCTGTGGTGACACTTCTGCTTTGCAAACCCGGTGACATTTCTACTTGGTTGCAACACTGACTCCGCCAAAATCCTTCACTCCGGCTGCCAGTCATCGTCGAGCGAGGATTGCACTCCGCTATCTGTGATCGAAGCATAGTGCGTGGCGGTTTCGGTACCCATTTCTGTACCGTCCCCAGACATGTAGGCCTGCGCGAACTCGGTACGCTTGAATACGGATCCATCAAGTTCGATTGTGGTGCGATCCTCTGCCGTCGCGCGTGTCACAGAGCCATCATACCAAACCTTGATCCGCGTCCCGTCTGCGATCTGTACCACAACGGCCATCGGCTCGATCTGCACACCCAGCCAACCGTCATCGGTGTCCCGCCGCGCGATGATCTTGTCAGACCGGAACTTGACCTGAACATCGCCCGACAAACTGTTGCCGCTTGATTTCAGAACAACAAAAGCCTCTTGCTCGGCCGGGTTTGGGTGGATCGTAACATTTGCGTTCTTCGGCGGCCAAACCTTGGCGGAGTCGCGTTTCTTGCCCTTCTGGTCGCGGTGAAACCCAACATAGAGCTGGGCCGATTTCCAGATGCGCGTGGCCTTCCTTGAAAGTGCCGTGGATTTTGCAGTCATGTCATCGGACCTTTTAGAACGGATATTTCGGATTGGTGCTTACGGTGGCCATGCGGATCTGACGGAACGAGATCAAAGGGCAAGGTATCAAGGGTGAAGCGCCCAATGGAATACCTATGAAGAAAACCCAGCAGGTAGACCGGATCGGCGGGGTATGGCGCACAGTTCCATGCATGGCGCAGTGCGGCTGCTTCATTAGAAGAATACGCGGCTATGAGACACCTTGCCTCACGCCATTTATCGGCACGTTGTTTCCGGCTGCGTTTCTCTTGCCGTTCCCAATCCACTGCGCGTTTGAACATAACCTCATCTTCACTGGGTTGCTGCTCTGCGATCTGATTGGCCAGCAATGGAAAAGCCTCGCGTTCCTTCTGCTGTTTGCGGCGCAAGGCGGCACGCTTGCGGGGTGTGTCTTCGAAGGCAAAACGGGGCCACATCTTGAACCTCATGGCTCGATCCCTCCCTGCCAGCGGGTGCGACTATTGCGGAGATGCTGAAGACAGGCCACTCGCCCGACTTCTGCATGCATCCCGTTGTCGAGCGCGAACCGATGGCGAGCCTCCCAGTCCCGAACCCAGTCTGCGGCCAAACGGTCGTCAACCCGACCACTCTGAAAAGGATTGTCCTCGAGCAGGAAGCCCTTGCAATGTGCAGCACCGCCATCGGTGGGAGCGCGCAGGGTGTCGTTTTCGTACGCGACCGGATCCACGCCACACCCCATGGGATCGGCGCGGCTGCGGTCGCCTGGCGCTAAGTCAGTCATGATCGCCTCCGTTCGTAGCGGTTTGCGAAAGCTTGAGCTGGCGGGCTTCTTCGATCACGGCGTCGTACATATCGACATGGCCACAAGGGTTCTCCCATGTCTGGATTTCGTACCACTCACCATCCTCGCAGTAGCGTCGAAACACCGGTTTCCCTCTAGGCTTGCCACAGAAGGGACAGGTATTGGTGATCTCAACGGTTTTGATAATCTGCGTGATACTTTGATAGCCGTTGCCCCAAAGGCGGCGCTGCAGGGCGCGATCCAATATGGTGACTTGCATAAGTGCCTCCACTTCAATCGTATGGAATGGTGGTAAGACTGCGGTGAGTGCCGGGGCGGTCAGGGCGCTTCCTTTAACGCGTCGGCATGTGCATCAAGACGCCCGATGAGCGAAGCCATCAGTTCTCTCAGCGATGCCTGATCGGCGAGGACAAGTGCAGCGCGTTGACCAGCTGTCAGGGCAGCGACCTCGGGCGGCTGCGGTTCTGTCATCTGATCCGCGCCTGTCAGAACGCCCATCTTGGCCAGTTCGTCGGTAAGGGGGCGCAACATGTCTGCCATTGCATCAGTATCGGCGCTGTTAGAGGCGGCGGATTTCGCGATGCGCCGCAGCCTGACCACCATCTTTTCAACGCTGCCTTTGTTGGTGTCGTTTTGGAATGCCATTGGTTGTCTCCTGTCGTACCCTGTTGGTTCACGGGGCTTCCGCTCCGGTCGGGTTTCAGTATTCGATGGGTTCAAAAACAGTGAGAATGCGCTCAGTGACAGAGGGGTCGTAGGGACATTCAGATCCGCGATCGAGATAGAGGTCGTAGAACCAGCAGTACAGTCACAGCAATCGAGATCGGACCGGTGATGTTAAAAATACCCAATCAAAGGGTTGACCAATAGGTGCGGGGCAATCGCGTGCTGAGATAACCCAGTTCACAGCCGCGGGAAGATCCGGAAAGTCGACCCAGCCACGCGGATCGTCACATAGTAACTTGCCGCGATAAATTGCCTGCGCGTGATACAGACAAACCGACAAACCAAACAAAACAACAAGTCCCGCGTTCGTGAAACGGTCGAGCATTTTCAGCAAAAACCATATCAAAAGCAGCTTCAGGACCGTTGTTACCGAATAGGTAAGAAGCAGAGTAGCGGAAAGATCATTCACACGGTGCACTCAAACCAATCATTGGTCACTTGTCGAGGCATAGCCGAAAGACCAAAGCCTTCCGCTGACCCCCGCAAGGCTTTTCAGCCCTGCGATATCTGAGGTCGCCGGGCTGCTAAGCCTTGCTTCCGTCGCGCTCTGTGGTGACACTTCTGCTTTGCAAACCCGGTGACATTTCTACTTGGTTGCAACACTGACTCCGCCAAAATCCTTCACTCCGGCTGCCAGTCATCGTCGAGCGAGGATTGCACTCCGCTATCTGTGATCGAAGCATAGTGCGTGGCGGTTTCGGTACCCATTTCTGTACCGTCCCCAGACATGTAGGCCTGCGCGAACTCGGTACGCTTGAATACGGATCCATCAAGTTCGATTGTGGTGCGATCCTCTGCCGTCGCGCGTGTCACAGAGCCATCATACCAAACCTTGATCCGCGTCCCGTCTGCGATCTGTACCACAACGGCCATCGGCTCGATCTGCACACCCAGCCAACCGTCATCGGTGTCCCGCCGCGCGATGATCTTGTCAGACCGGAACTTGACCTGAACATCGCCCGACAAACTGTTGCCGCTTGATTTCAGAACAACAAAAGCCTCTTGCTCGGCCGGGTTTGGGTGGATCGTAACATTTGCGTTCTTCGGCGGCCAAACCTTGGCGGAGTCGCGTTTCTTGCCCTTCTGGTCGCGGTGAAACCCAACATAGAGCTGGGCCGATTTCCAGATGCGCGTGGCCTTCCTTGAAAGTGCCGTGGATTTTGCAGTCATGTCATCGGACCTTTTAGAACGGATATTTCGGATTGGTGCTTACGGTGGCCATGCGGATCTGACGGAACGAGATCAAAGGGCAAGGTATCAAGGGTGAAGCGCCCAATGGAATACCTATGAAGAAAACCCAGCAGGTAGACCGGATCGGCGGGGTATGGCGCACAGTTCCATGCATGGCGCAGTGCGGCTGCTTCATTAGAAGAATACGCGGCTATGAGACACCTTGCCTCACGCCATTTATCGGCACGTTGTTTCCGGCTGCGTTTCTCTTGCCGTTCCCAATCCACTGCGCGTTTGAACATAACCTCATCTTCACTGGGTTGCTGCTCTGCGATCTGATTGGCCAGCAATGGAAAAGCCTCGCGTTCCTTCTGCTGTTTGCGGCGCAAGGCGGCACGCTTGCGGGGTGTGTCTTCGAAGGCAAAACGGGGCCACATCTTGAACCTCATGGCTCGATCCCTCCCTGCCAGCGGGTGCGACTATTGCGGAGATGCTGAAGACAGGCCACTCGCCCGACTTCTGCATGCATCCCGTTGTCGAGCGCGAACCGATGGCGAGCCTCCCAGTCCCGAACCCAGTCTGCGGCCAAACGGTCGTCAACCCGACCACTCTGAAAAGGATTGTCCTCGAGCAGGAAGCCCTTGCAATGTGCAGCACCGCCATCGGTGGGAGCGCGCAGGGTGTCGTTTTCGTACGCGACCGGATCCACGCCACACCCCATGGGATCGGCGCGGCTGCGGTCGCCTGGCGCTAAGTCAGTCATGATCGCCTCCGTTCGTAGCGGTTTGCGAAAGCTTGAGCTGGCGGGCTTCTTCGATCACGGCGTCGTACATATCGACATGGCCACAAGGGTTCTCCCATGTCTGGATTTCGTACCACTCACCATCCTCGCAGTAGCGTCGAAACACCGGTTTCCCTCTAGGCTTGCCACAGAAGGGACAGGTATTGGTGATCTCAACGGTTTTGATAATCTGCGTGATACTTTGATAGCCGTTGCCCCAAAGGCGGCGCTGCAGGGCGCGATCCAATATGGTGACTTGCATAAGTGCCTCCACTTCAATCGTATGGAATGGTGGTAAGACTGCGGTGAGTGCCGGGGCGGTCAGGGCGCTTCCTTTAACGCGTCGGCATGTGCATCAAGACGCCCGATGAGCGAAGCCATCAGTTCTCTCAGCGATGCCTGATCGGCGAGGACAAGTGCAGCGCGTTGACCAGCTGTCAGGGCAGCGACCTCGGGCGGCTGCGGTTCTGTCATCTGATCCGCGCCTGTCAGAACGCCCATCTTGGCCAGTTCGTCGGTAAGGGGCGCAACATGTCTGCCATTGCATCAGTATCGGCGCTGTTAGAGGCGGCGGATTTCGCGATGCGCCGCAGCCTGACCACCATCTTTTCAACGCTGCCTTTGTTGGTGTCGTTTTGGAATGCCATTGGTTGTCTCCTGTCGTACCCTGTTGGTTCACGGGGCTTCCGCTCCGGTCGGGTTTCAGTATTCGATGGGTTCAAAAACAGTGAGAATGCGCTCAGTGACAGAGGGGTCGTAGGGACATTCAGATCCGCGATCGAGATAGAGGTCGTAGAACCAGCAGTACAGTCACAGCAATCGAGATCGGACCGGTGATGTTAAAAAATACCCAATCAAAGGGTTGACCAATAGGTGCGGGGCAATCGCGTGCTGAGATAACCCAGTTCACAGCCGCGGGAAGATCCGGAAAGTCGACCCAGCCACGCGGATCGTCACATAGTAACTTGCCGCGATAAATTGCCTGCGCGTGATACAGACAAACCGACAAACCAAACAAAACAACAAGTCCCGCGTTCGTGAAACGGTCGAGCATTTTCAGCAAAAACCATATCAAAAGCAGCTTCAGGACCGTTGTTACCGAATAGGTAAGAAGCAGAGTAGCGGAAAGATCATTCACACGGTGCACTCAAACCAATCATTGGTCACTTGTCGAGGCATAGCCGAAAGACCAAAGCCTTCCGCTGACCCCCGCAAGGCTTTTCAGCCCTGCGATATCTGAGGTCGCCGGGCTGCTAAGCCTTGCTTCCGTCGCGCTCTGTGGTGACACTTCTGCTTTGCAAACCCGGTGACATTTCTACTTGGTTGCAACACTGACTCCGCCAAAATCCTTCACTCCGGCTGCCAGTCATCGTCGAGCGAGGATTGCACTCCGCTATCTGTGATCGAAGCATAGTGCGTGGCGGTTTCGGTACCCATTTCTGTACCGTCCCCAGACATGTAGGCCTGCGCGAACTCGGTACGCTTGAATACGGATCCATCAAGTTCGATTGTGGTGCGATCCTCTGCCGTCGCGCGTGTCACAGAGCCATCATACCAAACCTTGATCCGCGTCCCGTCTGCGATCTGTACCACAACGGCCATCGGCTCGATCTGCACACCCAGCCAACCGTCATCGGTGTCCCGCCGCGCGATGATCTTGTCAGACCGGAACTTGACCTGAACATCGCCCGACAAACTGTTGCCGCTTGATTTCAGAACAACAAAAGCCTCTTGCTCGGCCGGGTTTGGGTGGATCGTAACATTTGCGTTCTTCGGCGGCCAAACCTTGGCGGAGTCGCGTTTCTTGCCCTTCTGGTCGCGGTGAAACCCAACATAGAGCTGGGCCGATTTCCAGATGCGCGTGGCCTTCCTTGAAAGTGCCGTGGATTTTGCAGTCATGTCATCGGACCTTTTAGAACGGATATTTCGGATTGGTGCTTACGGTGGCCATGCGGATCTGACGGAACGAGATCAAAGGGCAAGGTATCAAGGGTGAAGCGCCCAATGGAATACCTATGAAGAAAACCCAGCAGGTAGACCGGATCGGCGGGGTATGGCGCACAGTTCCATGCATGGCGCAGTGCGGCTGCTTCATTAGAAGAATACGCGGCTATGAGACACCTTGCCTCACGCCATTTATCGGCACGTTGTTTCCGGCTGCGTTTCTCTTGCCGTTCCCAATCCACTGCGCGTTTGAACATAACCTCATCTTCACTGGGTTGCTGCTCTGCGATCTGATTGGCCAGCAATGGAAAAGCCTCGCGTTCCTTCTGCTGTTTGCGGCGCAAGGCGGCACGCTTGCGGGGTGTGTCTTCGAAGGCAAAACGGGGCCACATCTTGAACCTCATGGCTCGATCCCTCCCTGCCAGCGGGTGCGACTATTGCGGAGATGCTGAAGACAGGCCACTCGCCCGACTTCTGCATGCATCCCGTTGTCGAGCGCGAACCGATGGCGAGCCTCCCAGTCCCGAACCCAGTCTGCGGCCAAACGGTCGTCAACCCGACCACTCTGAAAAGGATTGTCCTCGAGCAGGAAGCCCTTGCAATGTGCAGCACCGCCATCGGTGGGAGCGCGCAGGGTGTCGTTTTCGTACGCGACCGGATCCACGCCACACCCCATGGGATCGGCGCGGCTGCGGTCGCCTGGCGCTAAGTCAGTCATGATCGCCTCCGTTCGTAGCGGTTTGCGAAAGCTTGAGCTGGCGGGCTTCTTCGATCACGGCGTCGTACATATCGACATGGCCACAAGGGTTCTCCCATGTCTGGATTTCGTACCACTCACCATCCTCGCAGTAGCGTCGAAACACCGGTTTCCCTCTAGGCTTGCCACAGAAGGGACAGGTATTGGTGATCTCAACGGTTTTGATAATCTGCGTGATACTTTGATAGCCGTTGCCCCAAAGGCGGCGCTGCAGGGCGCGATCCAATATGGTGACTTGCATAAGTGCCTCCACTTCAATCGTATGGAATGGTGGTAAGACTGCGGTGAGTGCCGGGGCGGTCAGGGCGCTTCCTTTAACGCGTCGGCATGTGCATCAAGACGCCCGATGAGCGAAGCCATCAGTTCTCTCAGCGATGCCTGATCGGCGAGGACAAGTGCAGCGCGTTGACCAGCTGTCAGGGCAGCGACCTCGGGCGGCTGCGGTTCTGTCATCTGATCCGCGCCTGTCAGAACGCCCATCTTGGCCAGTTCGTCGGTAAGGGGGCGCAACATGTCTGCCATTGCATCAGTATCGGCGCTGTTAGAGGCGGCGGATTTCGCGATGCGCCGCAGCCTGACCACCATCTTTTCAACGCTGCCTTTGTTGGTGTCGTTTTGGAATGCCATTGGTTGTCTCCTGTCGTACCCTGTTGGTTCACGGGGCTTCCGCTCCGGTCGGGTTTCAGTATTCGATGGGTTCAAAAACAGTGAGAATGCGCTCAGTGACAGAGGGGTCGTAGGGACATTCAGATCCGCGATCGAGATAGAGGTCGTAGAAGTTTCCATGCAGGAGGTCGCGCTGACCGGATAGGTTTGGCGCAAAATCTAAGGAGTGGAGATTTCCAAGATGATGACGCCTACTATTGCTGCGACCTGCTTTGTCGCCATTGATCTGAGCAAATCGAAATGGCTTGTGGCGCTTGATGCGCCGCACTTGGCCAAGATCAAATCTGTGCGCCTGGACGGGTTTGATACGCCGGGACTGATCGATCTGGTTCGAACGACTGTTGCGGAGGCGACGGAGCTTTGCGGAGCGGATCAACGACCTGTCGTTTGCTTTGAGACCGGGTACGATGGTTTTTGGCTTCAGCGGCTTCTGTCCAACGAAGGGATCGAGACGCTGGTCGTGGATCCCACGAGCTTCCTCGTGAACCGTAAAGCCCGCAGGGTCAAAACAGATCGCGTCGACGCCGAAGGCATGGTCGTTCTGCTGAAGAACTATTCCTCCGGTGATCGAAAGGCGTTCCGCACGGTGCGTGTTCCAACCGTTGCCGAAGAAGATGCCAAGCGCTTCCACAGAGAACGCAAAAGGTTGATGAGCGAACGCACTGGCCACATCAATCGCATTCGTGCCCTGCTCGCCCTTCAAGGCGTTCGGCACATCAATCCGGCGATGGTGACATGGCGCAAGAGACTGGAAGGCCTCGAGACTGCTGATGGCCGTCCTTTCCCACCTCAGCTGATGCGCGAGGTCGTCCGTTCCTTCGAACGCTTGGAGCTGGCGAACCACATGATCAAGGCTCTGGCAGAGGAACGCGACGAAGCCCTTGCGACTGAATCTGAACAGTTCCCGGAACACGAAAAGGCCGTGCTGCTCGAAGGGCTGCGTGGCGTTGGACGGCACAGCGCGATGCTTCTGTCTGCCGAAGTGTTTGGCCGGGAGTTCAAGAACAGGCGACACCTGTCGTCTTACCTCGGCCTGACGCCCAGCCCCTATTCCAGCGGCGACGTGGAGCGAAGCCAGGGCATCAGCAAAGCCGGAAACCGACCGGCCCGAACCCTCGGGATCGAACTGGCGTGGTGCTGGCTGCGGTACCAACCACAAAGTGCCCTTGCGCGCTGGTTCCGGAAATACACCGCCGAGCGCCCGGGAATGAGAAAGAAAGTTGCCATCGTGGCTCTTGCCCGCAAGCTCATCGTGGCTTTGTGGCGATACGTGGAAACGGGACTTGTCCCGTCTGGCGCGGTTCTGAAGGCGGAGGTGTAAAACGGGATACCAAAACTTCAGAATAACGCGCAACGCCGGATGGTTGAGTGACCGAGAAGATTGATGGTCTTCACAAACCCTGTAGAAGTTTGGTCCCAACCAAGGCGGCTCCATTCCGGGAACGTGAACGGAAATTTGGTTCGGGCAACACGCCCACCGTATGCAAGTCGATGCCACTGGAGTGAGCATATTCGAGGAGCCAAACCAGCGATGCAAAGAAAGAAAAGGCCTTGAAAATGTAATTTCCTCATGCAGATCAATCTTCCAGAACAGTGTGCACCCTTCGATTTTGATCACTCCATGGCTATGATCGCGGTAGGGATCCTTGATTTTGTCGAAGGTCGAAAACGTGGACACGGCCTCTATCGCGGCACGCACAAACTCCGCGCTCCGCGCCTCAACGTTTTGCGACAAGACAAGATTGCCGGTGATGCCTTCGTCATAGCACTTGCGTCGAATACCGCGATTGATGAGGGCACGGCGAAACTGGTCATTCTGGGCGGCGATTAACTTGGCCTGCAGTTTGCGGTTGGTTTCGATTCCGGGGTGGTGTGTTTGGCATGTTTCCATCTCCGTAGTGACACCCTGACCTTCAGCCTGCTTTTCCTTTGGATGCGATGGCTGTTCTCAGCGACCGCAGACCCGTGTGGGAACGGCATCAAGGCGGCGGAACACATCATCCATGAGACATACCATACGCATTTCAAATTCCCCGGTGATCACATCGAAGGGGCACCGGGCAAACTCGATCTCATCGGCATCAAGGCCATTGCCGCTGATGTGACCGCAATGTTCACACCGGATTGTGAAATACTGATTGATGCTTCCGCCTTCGACCTCTTCCCAATGATGATGGCGAGCTGTTTTACCGCAATCCGGGCAATCGGTTTCCCAGCTATCGTTGTCCAGTTCATACCCATCCGGTTCAATGCACGCTCCCGGATTGTCGCAAAAAATCCTCGTCATCTTCCTGTCTCCTTGCCCTTCATTCGTCTACTCGGGTTCAGCGCGCGCCCGACCTATCCGCTTTTGCTTCGTTACGATCACAGCAGGGCAAGGAAACGCCCTGCTGGACCAACGTCAGCCACCCGCACCCCTTCTGAGTTTTTCCCCGCAAGGAGGGGCCGATGGAAAAATCCGGAGCTGATCCGGGCGGGGTGGTCAGGCTGAAATCGGGCAAATTTGGGAGGGACCCGCGCGCTTGCGCGCGGGAGGAACCGGGATTTTCGGAAATTCTGCTTGAGGCGCACAAAAAAGAAGATGTGATCCGCGCCAGGGCGCGGGCCTCTTTTTGCGCCTTCCAGCACGAGCGCATCAGATACGAGAGATTTTCGGCCCCCTGACGCCGGGGAAAACAAGCGCAGCAGACCGCCCCAGCGGTCTGCTATCGCTAATCATGATAATGTCGGGGCTGGAGTGAGCGCGCGTATGCGCGTCGAGCCCTTGCCCCGTCTACTGGGTCATGTGAGCCGCGCCTGGCGCGCGGATCTCCAAAGACAATTGCACAAGGCCGAGTGAAACGAGGGAATCGCGTTACCCTTTATGGGACGAAACAACCTGATGCAGGCGACTTGCGGCCGCGGTTAAAGCTGGCTCGAATGAGACAGATTTCACCGCTCCCGGGCCGCAGGGAGATCGCATCTGGTTGGTTCGGGTCGGATGCCGGTGCAGCCGGCATCCGAGTAGCGACCGGTCCCGCTGCCTGTGGCGGCGGGATTTGCGCATATTATTCCCAACCTCATAGGACAAGAAAACGCCACCACCCGTCAAAAAATTCCTGTCGAATTTCAACCCGCTGATGGATTCAAATTGGCGCAATATTGGAGAAAGTTTCCCACCACCGACACGAAGGATGCGCGGTTCCCCAGGGAACCGCGGCCCGCGCGGCAGCGCCAGTCCTGCGGCAATGCGGACCTGAAAGGGCCGGGTTGGCGCAGGACACCCCTACCCGGCCGGGATCTGGAATAGGTTTGAAATGTAGGTGAAAGCGGTTTGGCTTGCGCCGGCCGCGAGTTATCCAGTTGTTGAGATTTCGACCCTGGGAGAAGGCGCTTTCGGCAATTTTGCCGGAAGCGGTGTAATCTCGACGACCGCAGCAGACAACAAAGCGAACTCATCAGGCAGAGAGCGACTTGTCTGTGGGTAACTCGCGGGCGCGGGCGCTTTGCGGGCGCTCAGAGCGAAGCGACCCGTCCTGTTGGCGGTGCGGGGCGCTCTGCCCCGCTCTGCTACAGGACTACCTTTCCCGCCGCCGGGCTCCCGTTGTGTCAAAAAAAAACCTGCGTAGTGCAGGGCCAGTCACTGGGGAGTTTGGAGTTATGCGCCGAAAAACAGTTTTGCCATTGCGACGCCAGCCGTCAGCAACACGCCTGCAAAGCCAGTTCCCACAGCAATAGGATACCAACGCGCTTCGGCATTGATCTTCGCAGATTCGGCAATCAACTTGGCGATTTCAGCGCGCATTTTATCGTCTGCAAGTGCCTGTTCTGCTGCTGTCATGTCTAGGTCGCTCATTGGTTTGTTCTCTCAATCAAAGATAGGGTGTTTTGGGATGGATTACCAGATTTTGCTTTAGTCCGGGCGGGGCCATTGCCCCGCCCGGTGAGGGCTCACGATTTCAGTTTTGCGGGCGGATCAACGCGCATTGCCTTGATGCCTTTGCGTTCTGCCTTGTCGGCCAAGTTCAGAGCGATGCCGGTTTTGCCAAAGATGACGACGCCGCCGAGGGGCTTGGGGGTGTCGAGCATTTGGTCGATAGCTTTAAAGCCTGCACTTTTGCCGAACGCGCCCCAATTGGGTTGGAATGTCACTTGAGGCACCTTGCGGCTTCGTGCCCAAGCGGCGGCGATGGCGTCCACGCCTATTTTGTCCGCCTTGTGGTACAGGATGAGTTCCGACGCGAAGGACTCCTTGAAACGGTCACGGATTTTGTCCAGTGTGGACCAAACATATTCGTGATCCATCCAATCGCGGTCCCCAGCGATCGCGAGGGGTGTTCCCTCGATTTTGAATTTTTCCGCCTGTTCGCGCTCGTGGGCCTCTAGCCATTTACGGGCTTCAAAAACCGTCCCTGTCAGGTGTGCCAAGCGCGAGGTTCGACCATTGGCAGCGGGAAGGAAGGCCGCGCCGGTTTGTTGCTCGTAACACTGGGCGGCGGTTTCGGCCATGATGTCGAGCGCGTCCAGCAGATCGGAAAAGCGGTCTACCTTGCGCTGCAATTCGTCCAGTTGGGTTTCCAGCACTTCGGACCCATCGGCAGCGCGAATAAGACCTTGCAGAGCGTCGCTTGTGTCGCTGAGTTGCTTTTGAATCGCGTTGCGGCGGCGAAAGATCAGCGACGCCAGCCCATGCGCGATGGGTTCGATTTCGCGGTGCAGGCCGGTGCCTGTCATACCTTCGAACAGAGTGTCAAAGGTGCGTTGCATCAGATCGATGCGCAATTCATCATCATTGGGAATTGGCAGATCATCGTCGGTTTCGGTCAGGCCGAACAGTTCGATCTGGTCGTAGACGGTGGCGCTTTTATCCAACATGTGCGTTTTCTCCTAAGCTCTCCGCCCGCGCCGTTGCGGGGGTGTGCTGACGGGCGGGCTGAGGGCAGACGCCGTGACAAGGACGGCGCAGCCGCCAGCTTGCTGGGCGCAAAAGTTTTGCAGGCGTGCCACGTGCACCTTCGGTGGGTGTGAGGTACGGAAAGAGGGCATCTGTGCAGGTTGGCGGCGTGATGCCCTGCCTGCAGGGCCTCGCAGGTCAAGGGCCGCGCTTGCGCGGCGTGTTTGCCCTTGATGTGCGAGAACGCCGGTGGCCGGAGCGGATGGCCGGGCCATTGAAGACCTAACCTGTGATCCTGGGCCCCTGCAAAAGTTTTGTGATCCTTGGCGCGGCGGCTGACCTCTGCCAGAACGGCAGCACACCCCCGCGGAAAGTGAAAGCGTAACAACTGCCAATTGCGCAGAGTGTACGATTGGATAGCCCTGGTCCGGTTAAGCGCCTGCGTCTCGCCCCCCGGGCCCTGCGCACGCGGGGCCGGGGTTAACAGGCGAGTCAATTTTGTCCTGAAGCTCAAATAGGAAAGCCAATTCGATTTTAGGATGCTTGATGGGTCACCAGCGCTGGCCGTTTTTACGGCCGCCCGCGCGGCAGCGCCGGTCCTGTTGGCCGCGGCGCCGGGGGTGCCGTGGATCAACAGGACACTCAGACCGGCCTTCGGATCCGGAAAGAGGACAGACACCAACAATGTCGACATCTGCCACAAGCTGCCTGGATGATCACGTGGCGGTTTTAGTTGGAATTACAGTTCAAGTAAGTCTGTGCCGTCATCCAGTGACATGCCGTCTAACTCGGTGCGGTCAATAAGTTCTGCTATCTCCGTCACAGAAAGCCGTTCCACATGGTCTTTCACAGCCTGAGCAACGACTCGCTTGGTAATTGGGCCACCATAGACGCCCAGCGTCACAATGAAGCCGGTGCTAACCGCAACTCGGATGTTCAGATCATCTTGTGTAAAGTCAAGGCTCATAAACTTATCTCCGGGGGATCGACATTGGTAATGCCTCTTGTTGAAGAGTTTAGGAGAGCTGCAGGCGCAATACCTGCAGCCCTCGATCGAGGATCGATATCACGCGGCAACGGGCATCAGCGGGATGATCCGGTATTCGCCTTCGCCGGTTTCCTCATCTTTGACCGCGTTCGCTCGCACCACGCCCTGTTGCAGGTTCAGTGCCAGCGAAAAGTAGTCGTTGCCCGCTCGGCTCTGGGCCGCCCAAGCCGAGCCAATGCGAATGGCGCGGTTCTTAGGGGTGAGGGCCTCGATCACGTAATCGGGATGGCTGTCCTTGCGCTTGTGCGTGTTGGGAACCATGGTGAATGGGAAGTCGAAGGCCATCGAGGCGATCTCGCCTGCGAATGCGTCGTCTGCGTCCATACGGGTCAGTTTGCCATCAATCATTTTCATTTCTCCTGTGATGGGATTGGGTGTTTGGCCGATCGGCCGGGATTGCTTTCTTGCCCCCTGTTGGGACACAAATTCACAAAGCACTCTTTTTCCTTTACGGGCTGCTCGCAGCGGCATCGGAAGAGGTCACTCCTGCAGCTCGACACAATCGGAATCCATCTTGCCCGCATAGCGGCGTCGCTTGTCGGTTTTGATCTTCTGGATCCCTATGTCATGCGCGGTGGTAATGTCGTCGGCTTCGACTTCGATGCGGCAACTATGGTGGTTGCCCGAGGTCGTCATGTAATGGGCCGTGACCGAAAATCGCTTGCTGCTCATTACGCAGCCACCACAGTGCTTGGGGTGGTCAGCGTTTCGCCTGCCAGCAGTTGCTTCAGCTCGGTCACCTTCCCCTGATCAAGCATTGTGTGGATCCGCTCTGGATTCGCCTCGACCCGATCGCGGACCAGGCGCAATTGCTTACGGCTGTAGTGCTCAAGGGGCACGATCAGCAAATACCCATCCCCTTTCTGGTCAGTCGACCAGCTGCGGATGGCTCCTGCCTCTGTTTGGTTCAATCGGTAGATATGGCTGGCGAAATAAATGCCCTTGGGCTTTTGGTCGTAAGTCCAGCAATTTACGCCACCCTTGTCGTAGTAGACCTGCAGGTCGCGCCAGAGATTGCCTTCGAGGTTTTTGCTGTGAACGGTTTTATCGTTAGCCATTTTCTTTCCCTATGTGATTGCGAACCCTGGATGGGAACACACGAGAAAGAAGCCTCCTTTCCTTTTTCCCGCGCCCTCAGCTGCGCAGGTGTCTGGGATCACAGCGTCTCGATGTCGAATGGCGCCACCGAGACCTCTGCACCATCACAGGTATCACTGTTGCACCACTTGTCGTCATAGGTGTCCACCAGAACCCATGCCTGTTGCTTGGGGCTCCATCGGGCTGAAGCGTCGCTCCCAATGTCGGTACTGCCACAGCTGGTACAGCGCATTTCAACCTTGCGGATCCGGGCCTGCCTTTCTTCTGCAGCTTTAGCCCGGGCTTTTTCCGCCAAAGCTGTATAAGCAGCAGTGCGTGTGGGAAGGCTTTGGCAGACCAGTTCAGAGATTTGGTCTTCAAAATCGGGACCGTTCTGCTCACACCATGCAAGAACGGCCGCGCGGTCATGAGGATTGTCGGGATCAAACCCGAATGAGAGATCGCCGGGGTGCATGGAATCCGGTCGCTCCTCCAGAATGCCCATGACCGTATAGGGGTCATAGAGATTGCCGAAAGAACCAGGTTCGTCCTTGCAATAAACCCATGCCCGGTTGACAGTGATCAGCCCCGTGATGTCGATCGTGGCCTGGTCCGTCTTGAACCTATCCATGACATCCATCTTTGATTTGACGAATGCATGGAGATCATGTGCCAGCTTACTGGCCAGCCAGTCCTCGCGGGTTGATCCCACCCATTCCAGCAATGCATCATCGCGCGCCTGTTTTTCGGTGAAAATAGTGGAGTTGATGCCCGCTACGCAATCGGTTGTGAGTTTGTAGAACGTCAATGTCATCGTGGCGCGTTGCGGTGACTCACCGCCTCGGTCTGGCTGCACTTGCTCAATAGTGTGACCCTCGATCGGCGCATAAGGATCACGTTGATTGCGGCCCGGACAGTCCGAGAATTCAAAAAATGCGGCCCGCAAAGCAGCGAGCGGATGCGTATCGTCGTCATCTTTGTGCCGATCTTCAGGCGCAATTGTACTCTCCAGATCTTCCCAGATTGCGTTTTTTAATTCGTCTGCAATGTGGCGGAACTGGGTGACCGGCCAAGGCCCAATACCGATGCACGTTGGAAAATGCCCAAGGGCGGTATCACCTGCAATGAATCCATTCCCGGTCTCGATCGCGATCTGACGGGCACTCCGAACGGCATCCAATGGGGTCCATGCATCGTGTATGGCGGTAGCGAGGT
Source organism: Ruegeria sp. B1 (assembly GCF_056535885.1). Taxonomy (NCBI): domain Bacteria; kingdom Pseudomonadati; phylum Pseudomonadota; class Alphaproteobacteria; order Rhodobacterales; family Roseobacteraceae; genus Ruegeria; species Ruegeria sp. B1. The sequence continues at coordinate 268,401 of NZ_JBQFJA010000002.1, forward strand.
AGTCCGGCTGTTCTTCCGTGCCTTCGTTGGAGCGGCCGTAGATGCTCCAAAATTCCACTTTTCCGGCTTCGCACTGGATTACGCGGCCCTCGTTTTGGTCGGTTCGGCAGGCAACCAGCTCAAACCATTCGAACCGATCCAAAGTGTCGCCTTCGCAAAGGTTATTGAACCGCTTATGTGCGGGCATTTTGGTGCTCGGATATGTCATGGTGGTGTCCTCTTTCTCGATCCACCCATTGGGATCAAAGGAAACTCAGCCCACTTTACCTCTGGCGGCTGGTCGTAGACGCCACTTGCGAACACTGCACGAGCTGGCGAGGTCAGCTTTCCAGGTACCCGTCACGCCAGCCGTCCGAGTGTTTGTAGTGATAATCCGTTTCGGTGGCGAGCAAGCTATGGAAAGCTCGGCGGGCGTCGGTGAGTTGCTGCTTTGTGCTGCGTACATGCAAAACCAGTGGACCCAAGATGCGGCGTGCATCCGTCGCCACTAGGTCACGTCGACAGCGAAGGAGAACGCGTAAGGCCCGCAAGGCTCCGACGTATTCAGTGGCGGCGGAGCGCATGGATTGGCCTGCGTTGCGAGCCCGGCGCCCTGCCCGATACGCTTCCTGATGGTCACGTTCATCTTTAGCCATGCACTCTGCGATACCGTCGGCGGGTCGAGCTGCGTCTCGCAGAACGGGATCAAACTCCCAATCTGTATCAACATGCTCACCGATGATTGGCTCCATGGACAACAGCGCGGGGCCTCGCCCGGCCTTGTCGGTGGGATCCGCATATCCAGCCAGATAGCGCGGGCATCCAGCCGACGCGCTTGTTTGATACACGACGCCGCAGACGACCTCACATTGATCAGGGTCTGTGAACCAACCAGTGTGTTCGACGGCGTTGCGGAGATACGCGTAATTTGCTGGGGCCACTTCATGTGCCAGACCAACCAGACGCAATCCAAGCGCTTCGGGTTTTTCGATCCAACGTAAACGGCTCTCGCCATAAGCCGCAAAGTCTGGGTTCGCATCAGGGTAGTGGGCAGGAAACCGGGTGGTTTTGCTGACAACATCTGTACGCATGAGGTCGATTGCTTCTGCAGAGGTTTTACCGGCCTGGCGCCAATAGGCGAATGACGCGGCGCGGATCTGCTCTGTCGGCGTATTGCCTGCCCAGGCCGCGTGCTTCGCCTTGCCAATCAGGGGCCTCACGGGAGTGTGGTAGTCGACGGCGGACACTGTGCTCATGGCTTTGGCCTTTCTCTTTGGTCTCTCATCGGGTTCACCAAGAAAAAGGCCCCTCTACCTTTTAGAGCGGGGACCCAGTCTGGCATATTGATCCTGGAAAAATCAGCCGTAAGACTGCCCAGCCATTAACCTGGAGATCACACGGAGATGGTCGCTGTGGTTTTCACCCCAGTACTCGGCTGTGGCCCGGGCTTTCGGATGGGCGCGGGCCTGCTCTTCCGTCATTGTGAAGGGCACGAGCTGAAACACCCTGCAGGGAAGGTACACGTCCACCCCCCGCCCGGGCCCGGCATAGTTGTGGGAGAAGAACCAGAACTTGCCCAACCGGATCTCGCCCGTGTGTTGGAAGTACTCCCACAGCTGGGGCCGATTCAGGCTGCCCGAGAAGCTGCCATTGCCGCTGGCATGCACAAAGAAGCTCCCTCCATCCGTAGTTTGCATGCCATGTACGGCATCCTGACAGCAGCGTTCCACGCGCCCGCCAGGCATCGTTACGAAATCGCCCACAGTGGGTTTTCCGGTGAAGGTCTCACGCGCGGCTTTCAAGCCAGCGGCGATGACCTGGTTGCGATCATCGAGATGCGAGTTGTCCTCGACCGGCCCGATCAGCCCCGCATCCACCAGATGGCGGACGATAGCGATCTTGCATCCATGCTCGGTGGGATGAGAATACGTCCCTCCCCTGCCCTGAAGCGGCTTCAGCTCATAAGACCACGGATCGCCGCTACCACCCGGTACCGGCCAGTAACGGCAGATGATGTCACCTCCAAAGCCATTCATCGCAAAATGCACTTCGGTGCTGCCGTCCGGTTGGGGAACAAATTTCAACCGCTCGTGGTTCATCAGGTCATTTGTCGAGGTCATCGTCTTGGTCCTTTACTCATTCCGTTGATCAAACTCGCAAAGAAAAAAGCCCGCTCTTTCTCGGAAAAGCGGGCTTCAGGATCAGAGATTTGTATTAGGCAGCGATGTAGCCAGTCTTTCGCGCCTCTTCGGCATACGCGCTAAGCGTTTTTTGCGCCGACCAATACAGGTCTCGCTCAATGCCCAACGCAAGCACAGGATGCCTCCACTCTTTGAGTTCCGACATCGAGATTGATCCAAGTTCGGGACAGCCAAGATCGGCAAGCCCGAAGGCAATATCCGGATCTCGGGGATCCAGTTCAGTCAACAGCCATGTGCCCAGCCCATAGGGATTGAACAGTTTGACCACGGGTTCGAAGTCGATTTCGTCAGCCGTGCCTCGAACTGCAGCCTGCTTCTTGCCATTGGTCAGCAGTTGAGATTCTTGTTCACTGGTCAGTAATTGCATCGTGTTTAGCCTTTTTCTTGCTTGATCCACCAAATCGGAATCGCTCAAATCAAAAGACTGCTTTTACTTTTTGGTGTGCCGGCCGACCGGATCACTACGGCACCAAGAACCTTAAGAAGGTGCCCGATCCGAGCGCGCAGGTTTAATCCCAGAGATCGGCAAATTCCGGAAAGCGGGGATGTGTTGGCGCGTCGCCGTCGAACAACACGTAGTCGGTATCGAGATCGACCAGAATGGTTCTCAGCGTTTCAGGACAAAACGGGCAATCTTTATAGCCACGCCAAACCAACACACCGGTTGAACCACTGAGGCCCGACGTCCATTCTTGGCTGGCTGTAGCGGCTTGAGATCATAATCCGTTGGGCGCGAGATCATCGCTGTTTCTGGCTCAGATTATTTGAGACTATAATTCGATTTGGGACCACTTTATTTGAGAACGGGCTCAGAATAATTGAGACGGGCTCACATTTCTGAGACTGGGATCGGTGGGGTGAGACCATCCACATGACCTCATAGCGACAACCCCGCCATCCGCATTCGCTCTGCCAATTCGCGGGTCCGCGCGGGTTCAAGCTGCCCGCTCAGGAAGCGTTTGATCTCGGCAGGTTTGGACTGGAACTGATCCGCCAATACCTTCACAGAATAGCCCTGCCGGGTGAGACGTGGCTCCAAGTCATCAAAGTCGGGGGCCAGGGTGGCCGACACAATATCCGGCGTGATTGGTTTCTGGCCGATGCGGAACCCGGCCTCCAATGCCCGGTTTAAATATTCGGCAAACTGTAAGGGTGTGGTCAGGCGCTCTGCCAGTAGGTCCAGCGCCGCCGGTTCGATAATCTCGTCAAGTGGAGCGTCGTCCTCGGTACACTGGTCCAAAAACCAGTCGAGATAGGTTCGGGACTCTTCCCCAATCCTTCGAAGGGCAGGATATCAGTGCGATGCCCGATCTCTTCCATCGTTGGGCGGCGAAGGTCGTTTCGCAGCTTCGGATGGCCGACCAGAATAACGGACAGATTGCCTCCGCCGCGCGCGATCACTTCCATCAGGCGTTTCAGCCCGATCAATGTCTTTCCATGCAGATCATGGGCCTCATCGACAAACAGCGCCACGGGCTTTCCGGAGCGGGCTACCAGCTTCTGAAGTTCTCGTTCCCTCTTTTCACCTTGGGTTGGAATCTTTGGTTCTTTCTCTCGTGAGAGATCGTAGAACAGGGCTGAGATTAGCGTCGGAACGGTCGTGCGGGCTTTGTCCACCGACAGGCTTTCGGCGACAGTGACCTTCTTTTCGCGCGCAATTTCATCTTGCAACCGGTGCAGGAACACAGTCTTGCCGATGCCAACTGGGCCTGTCACAGCGATCAGGCGTCCGGTTCCAATGCCCGCCCGGACGGTGTGGGTGATCTGACGATGGTTCTCGGTCTCATAGAATCCGGCAGCTCGCCAGTCCTTGATCAGCCCATATCGCGCCATGATCTCGGCATTCAGCATTACTCGCTCTCCTCTTCAGCGGCCGGTCGCTTAGGCGAGAACCGGGCAGTTATTCCTTGTTTGATTTCCGTCTTGTCGAGCGTGCGGTCGACAAGATCATTCACGAACGACAGATCCTCGTCTGTCAGGCGGGCCAGCGGCTTGTGCAGCAAATCCGAGACCCCGCGCAGCGCATCCAATCGGCTGCTATAGGTGAACTCTCCATAGGGATCCGGATCGACAAAGGCCTGGCTGGCGAACGGCAGTACGTCTGCGGCTTTGGCCAGGCTTGAATCCAACCCGGCAAGCGCCGATCTGGGCACCGAGATCTTCTGCGCAAGATCTCCGATCCTGTCGGCCCGTGCCTGTGTTTGTGTTTTCTTGGGCTTGCGATAGCGATGCAGCGGGATAGGCCCACCTGTCGGGCGGTATTTGTAGTGGCTTGAGATCATAATCCGTTGGGCGCGAGATTATCGGCATTTCTGGCTCAGATTATTTGAGACTGTAAATCGATTTGGGATCACATTATTTGCGACTGGACTCAGAATAATTGAGACGGGCTCACATTGCTGAGACTGGGATCGGTGGGGTGAGACCATCCGACGCCGTCACAGCGACAACGCTCACCCCGTCGGCTCGTATTACTCTGCAAGAAATTTTTTCACTTCTTGATTATCAATAAACCAGTTGGAAATTCCTAGAATATTGGTGTCTAGATATCCAAAAAATCTTTCTGGGCGGCTTAAATCTAGGAAGTAGAAGGCCAGTTCCTCGCCCTTAGTTCCGTCATCAAATTCGACGAACTTCCGGGTGAGAAAATTCTCTGGTTTTGTGCACACTGGCATAAATCGTTGAGTTAGAAAAATTCCGGTATCAGAGTGCCTTTCTTCCTCAACTTCTTCAGAAGGAATCATCGTATAAAGCCAAAGCCAACCAGTGCCGTCAGCTTCCAGCTGTACATCGGTAAAGAGAGCAGTAACTTGCCGGTTCACAACGGATTGTTGAACGGAGTATTTCCAAAGCGACTCGTACTCGCGCTTGGTGAATGATTGAAGAGACGATGTAAACGTCTCAACAGTGCCTCCCAGTGAAATCTGGCCATTGCAACTAAGCTGACCGGATTCATCTTCCAAGAAAGAAATGAAAAATAAGTCCTTAGTCACCGATACGCACCGTTAAATCTCGATTGAACGTTCCAACTCTACGGCCGCTCCTGTCAAACGCTTTCCACGCTCCACCATTGTGGCCGTCAACATCTCGGGTGATGTATCTACTCCCCTTTTTATAAACGGCTTGACCGTGTGAATTAAATGGGGCTGAGCCTGACCGAACCTTTCTATAGCCTAAACTCTTCGCAACTTTTGTAGCTTCTGCTGTAGTTTGAATTGCAGGATTTGCTGCGGCACTCAAGCTCTTCCTAGCCCTTGGCGCAGTCTTGGCGCCAAGGCCCAAAACCCCTTTTCCAGCGCTTAAGGTAGCTCCGGCAGGAAGTGTTGCCGCGCCATACAACACCCCATCTGCGTTTACGGCTTGCCCAGAAGCACCTGGGGGTTTCGAATAGTCATATGACGAGTATTGCGAAAAATCTCCCGAGGAGCGAAAATTTGTACTGGTATAGTCTCCGTCCGTGACGCCAATTCCTTGAGAGCGCCCATCATAGTGGGCTGGGCCCGTAAAGGTTTGGACGCCGTAATCTTTTCCACCACCGCCATAATTACTTCCGTAGTTGTGTTGCTCATAATCTGGACTGCTGTGGTCAGTCCACGACGTGTGAGTTTCGTAATCTGTGTCTTGGTTGTGGTATCCGGTACTTGTCGATCCGCCGGGATTGTAGGGAACGTTCCCTCCCGGATCAGCCAAGTTTATCGGGTCATTGTGCGAGTAGGCGTAGCGGTTTGTGCCCACCTGTGGGTTAGCAGGGTCATACCAATCTGCCTGAATGAACATCGCCGATGCGTGCGATGAAAACATCGCGAGGATTGTGATCAGAATGAAGTGCTGCAAAATACGGAACATGTGTTCTCTCTAAGCGTGTAATTCTCCGGCGACGCTAGCCTATCTTTGAACAGGACGCCAACCTAAAGTTTCAGCCTTTTCAAATGTGTATTGGTTCACGCGCTGAAGGTAGTCCAGATAAGGGCGCTGATCCTCCGGCACGTCTTGCACGTTTGGGTACTTCTCATGGAACTCCGTGCGCAACAGATGGTAGGCCGCTGTGCCCTTCTTGACCATGATGTAGACAAATTTCGGATAGTGATCGAGCAGGATATCAGCCACCGCCATTGCGTCGTGGTAACGTTGTTTCTGGATGAGGTCTTCGACAACTATGGCGGCGATGACGGCAACAGACTGTTCATTATTCAGGGGAGTCAGGAAGACATCGTTGGAAATCGCTGCATCTGTTATGGGCAGCAGGTTCCGATAATGCTGATCGCGTGTACGGCCAGCTCCACTTGTTGTTTCCAGATTGTGGGTCACGCCTTGATCATCGGTGAATTTCACAAATACATGGAGCGGTGCCATAGCAGGTGTCACATCCAGACCAAGCCTTCGGCCGAGAACAATAAACAGAAATGGCATGGTGATGCAGTTGCCCAGCCTGTCCTGCATGTAATCTGACAAGAGCTTGTTATGGACGTCTAGGCCGTAGGGATCGTCGTGATCGTAGCTGAAAGCATGGCCATTGTTCCATTCTCCGGGCTGGTAGATGTAGCGACGAATAGCCTCGACCTTTTCCCAGCTATCTGCGTTTGGCGGCAACATTGTGCGGATCGTGGCAACCATCTGATCGATCTGGGCGAGTTGCGCCTCCCCATCGATGCTGAGGTCAATCATGCGATCCACTTCAATTTTGACCTGTGCAAAATCGAGAGTGTCCATCTCACGAGAAAACAGGTCTTTCACGTCCGAGCGAATATCGGCCAGAGTGGGGGCTGCAAACAGAGCAAACACCGCAAGTACGGAAAAGAAAAAGCGCATTCGGAGGCCGTATCAAATTCTGGGCCGAAGATTGCACGCAAGACCTTGTGACACAACCCGGCACTGATCGCTCATGATATGAGCCGTCAGCCACAGCATTATCCGCCCGGAAAACGGACGTTTTCCTTGTGGTCCCGGCGGCGGTCACACAGTGCCGCGATAATCACCAGAAAAACCGTTGCGGAAATCATAGTGAGGTTGCATGGTGCATCCTGTCTATTCTGGCGGGGCGAGTTGCCATGCTCATAGGTTATGCACGGGTATCGAAGGCGGACGGGAGCCAGCTCCTTGATTTGCAACGCGATGCACTGATTGAAGCCGGTGTCGATGCCGAGCGCATCTATGAAGACAAGGCATCCGGGCGGAAGGATCATCGGCCCGGACTCGACGCCTGCATCAAAGCGCTTCAGCCGGGTAATTCTCTGGTGATCTGGAAACTGGATCGCCTTGGGCGCGATCTCAAGCATCTTGTAGCAACGGTTGACGACCTACGAGAGCGCGGCGTTGGCCTCCGCGTTCTTTCTGGCGCCGGTGCCGAGATTGATACGACAACCGCGAATGGGCGTCTCGTCTTCGGCATCTTTGCCAGCCTCGCTGAGTTCGAACGGGAACTCATCGCTGAACGCACCCGCGCCGGGCTGGCAGCGGCACGTGCGCGGGGCCGGAAAGGTGGGCGGCCGCGCAAGATGGATGTCACCATGCTGCGCATGGCGATGAAGGCAATGGCGGATCGTGAGACCAACGCTTCAGATCTGGCAAAGCGGCTCGGGATCACCACAACGACGCTTTACGAATACGTAAACGGGGACGGAACCGCGAAAGCGCCTGGTCAGAAACTGCTGGACGGGAATTCCGCATGAGCAAAGACGGCGGCATTCCGGCGGAAGCACTGCTCGATCTGCGCAGACGCCTTGATGATCTTGCACCTCGTGATCCAGGTCGGCGGGTTTTGATCGAAGGCGTTGCCAGCCTCTTCGGTGTTTCTCGGGCCACTGTATATCGCGCGTTGTCAGGGCAATTGCGGCCCAAGGGTCTGCGTCGCGTGGACCGGGGAGAGCCGAGATCTGTGCCTCGTGCCGAATTGGAGCGATACTGCGAGATTATCGCCGCCCTGAAAATTCGCACATCCAACAAGAAGGGGCGGCGCTTGTCGACCGCACGGGCCATCGAGCTTCTGGAGGATCATGGCGTTGAAACGCCAGAAGGTTTGGTTCAGGCCGCAAAGGGACAGTTGAACAAGGCTACGATCAACCGGTATCTCCGTCTCTGGGGATATGATCATGCCCGGATGACCAGGGCGCCAGCCGCTGTCCGGTTTGAAGCTCGAACGTCCAATGCACTCTGGCAGTTTGATATCAGCCCATCTGACCTGAAACAGATCGAGCAACCGTCCTGGATTGACCCAAACCGCAAGGGCCTTCCCGTGCCCATGCTGTTCAGCGTGGTTGATGATCGCTCCGGCACCTCCTTTCAGGAGTATCGCTGCGTCTATGGCGAGGATGTGGAAAGTGGCCTGCGTTTCCTGTTCAACGCGATGGCACCGAAAGAAGGGGATGAAACCCAGCTGCAAGGCATTCCGGAGGCGATTTATCTGGACAATGGCCCCATTGCGAAAAGTGGAATCTTTCATACCGTGATGGAACGGTTAGGCGTTCGCGTGATGACCCATGATCCGGCGGGAAGCGACGGTCGCCGACCAACGGCGCGGTCGAAGGGTAAAGTCGAGCGCCCTTTCCGCACCGTGAAAGAAGCCCACGAAACGCTGTATCACTTCCACAAACCGGGAACTGAGGCGGAAGCTAATGCCTGGTTGGCTCGCTTCATTGGCCAGTATAATGCCCAGCCCCATCGTCGTGAACCGCACAGCCGGATTGAGGACTGGGTGAAGAACTTGCCCTCAACGGGTATCCGACAAATGTGTTCCTGGGAACGGTTCTGTACATTTGCGCGTGAACCGGAAACCCGCAAGGTTGCCGGGGATGCCCGCATTCGCGTTGATGGCGCGTTCTACGAGGTTGATCCCGATCTGGCGGGTGAGGCTGTCACCCTCTGGTGGGGTTTGTTTGATCACGAGCTGTTCGTTGAGTGGAACGACAAGCGCTTTGGCCCCTACCGCCCGACAGGTGGGCCTATCCCGCTGCATCGCTATCGCAAGCCCAAGAAAACACAAACACAGGCACGGGCCGACAGGATCGGAGATCTTGCGCAGAAGATCTCGGTGCCCAGATCGGCGCTTGCCGGGTTGGATTCAAGCCTGGCCAAAGCCGCAGACGTACTGCCGTTCGCCAGCCAGGCCTTTGTCGATCCGGATCCCTATGGAGAGTTCACCTATAGCAGCCGATTGGATGCGCTGCGCGGGGTCTCGGATTTGCTGCACAAGCCGCTGGCCCGCCTGACAGACGAGGATCTGTCGTTCGTGAATGATCTTGTCGACCGCACGCTCGACAAGACGGAAATCAAACAAGGAATAACTGCCCGGTTCTCGCCTAAGCGACCGGCCGCTGAAGAGGAGAGCGAGTAATGCTGAATGCCGAGATCATGGCGCGATATGGGCTGATCAAGGACTGGCGAGCTGCCGGATTCTATGAGACCGAGAACCATCGTCAGATCACCCACACCGTCCGGGCGGGCATTGGAACCGGACGCCTGATCGCTGTGACAGGCCCAGTTGGCATCGGCAAGACTGTGTTCCTGCACCGGTTGCAAGATGAAATTGCGCGCGAAAAGAAGGTCACTGTCGCCGAAAGCCTGTCGGTGGACAAAGCCCGCACGACCGTTCCGACGCTAATCTCAGCCCTGTTCTACGATCTCTCACGAGAGAAAGAACCAAAGATTCCAACCCAAGGTGAAAAGAGGGAACGAGAACTTCAGAAGCTGGTAGCCCGCTCCGGAAAGCCCGTGGCGCTGTTTGTCGATGAGGCCCATGATCTGCATGGAAAGACATTGATCGGGCTGAAACGCCTGATGGAAGTGATCGCGCGCGGCGGAGGCAATCTGTCCGTTATTCTGGTCGGCCATCCGAAGCTGCGAAACGACCTTCGCCGCCCAACGATGGAAGAGATCGGGCATCGCACTGATATCCTGCCCTTCGAAGGATTGGGGAAGAGTCCCGAACCTATCTCGACTGGCTTTTGGACCAGTGTACCGAGGACGACGCTCCACTTGACGAGATTATCGAACCGGCGGCGCTGGACCTACTGGCAGAGCGCCTGACCACACCCTTACAGTTTGCCAAATATTTAAACCGGGCATTGGAGGCCGGGTTCCGCATCGGCCAGAAACCAATCACGCCGGATATTGTGTCGGCCACCCTGGCCCCCGACTTTGATGACTTGGAGCCACGTCTCACCCGGCAGGGCTATTCTGTGAAGGTATTGGCGGATCAGTTCCAGTCCAAACCTGCCGAGATCAAACGCTTCCTGAGCGGGCAGCTTGAACCCGCGCGGACCCGCGAATTGGCAGAGCGAATGCGGATGGCGGGGTTGTCGCTATGAGGTCATGTGGATGGTCTCACCCCACCGATCCCAGTCTCAGAAATGTGAGCCCGTCTCAATTATTCTGAGCCCGTTCTCAAATAAAGTGGTCCCAATGTCCAGCCCCAATTCTATGGGCCAGTTTTGAGCAAGGTTTCTGGAACGGGCGGTCGCATGTTTAGAGCCTGATGGGGTCTGACACGATTGTACTGTCTAAGCCAGGTATTGATGACGATCTGAGCCTGTTTGGTGGTGTGGAACCATTCTGCGTTGAGGACTTCCCGGCGCAGAGTGCCATTGAAGCGCTCGTTGTATCCATTCTCCCAAGGTGATCCCGGGTAGATTTGGATCGGCTTAATGCCCACCTTTCTTAACCAGGTCTGCAGGGCCGTTGCGATGAACTCCGCGCCGTTGTCGGAACGGATGTGTTCGGGCTTCCCGTGCCGCAATAAGAGTGGGTAGAGCGCATCCAGCACGTCTGCGCTGTTCATCTTCGGCTTGACCGCTACGCAGAGCGCCTCACGGGTATACTCATCCAGCACCGTCAGCATCTTGTAGCTCTGTCCGTTGCTCAGCTTGTCGTGGACAAAGTCAATGCTCCAGATGTGATTGGGATGTTGCGGTCGGAGCCGGATGATCGAGCTGTCCTTGTGGTACAGCCGTTTGCGTTTCTTGTGCCGTTGTGGGAGCTGCAAGCCTTCTTCGCGCCATAGTCGTTCGATCTTTTTATGATTGACTGCCCAGCCTTCGACACGCAGCAGCTCGGCGACCTTGCGGTAGCCGTAGCGCCCATACCGTTTGGCCAATCGGATCATCGCCAGACGTAACGCCTCATCATCCTTTGGCGCTGCGCGGTATTGCAGCGTGCTCCGCGCCAATCCAATCACGCGACAGGTGCGCCGTTCAGAGGTTGCCAGCTTTTGTCGGGTGTGGACCACGGCCTGACGAAGCTGGTCTGCCGTCAGGCCTTTGGCTTTAGATAATCAAGGCTCTCCTTGAGAATGAGTTTGTCCAGTTCAAGCTCAGCCACGATTTTCTTGAGCCGATCATTCTCTTTCTGCAGCGCCTTCAGATTGGCCATCTCAGATCGTCCCATCCCACCAAACCGCTTGCGCCATGTGTAATAGGTCGCATCACTGACACCAGCCGTTCTGCACGCCGTCGCGACATCCGAACCAGATGCCAGGCCCAGCTCAATCTCGCGCAAAAGCCGCAGAATATCTTCGTCCGAATACCGTTTCCGCGCCATCAATCCCGTCTCCAAAACTAAGCCAACTGTGGCACAGTTTTAGGGGGCCAAGACACCAAATCGAATTATAGTCTCAAATAATCTGAGCCAGAAACAGCGATGATCTCGCGCCCAACGGATTATGATCTCAAGCCGCTACAGCTACGCAGGAGGTCTAGTATCTGAGAAATTTCAGTTGCAATCGGGTTTGTTCGCACTGCGAGTTCCACATGATTTGAGAGCGTCAACCGCTGGGCCTATGGAGGTCACATGCGGAATCCGTTTTTCTGGGGGGAGGGCACGGTGGCTTGCGAAGGTTTTTCAGCGGAACACATAGCCCCCGACCAAGACTCTCAACATCCCACAACTTGACCATCCAAAAGACTGTCACGCTCGGATCTGGGTTTGGAAACTAAGGCGTTGCGTGACGCGGCAAAAACACGTTCTCCATCAACACCGCGCCACGCCGTGCTCGAGGGAGCATTCATGAATTTTCGGACATATTGGGATCGAAAGCCAATACCGATGCACTATCGGGCCATAGCGACTAACTATGGCAGATGTCACCATCTCTTGCGCCAGGCCTTCACACCTCACACCAAAAAGAGGTTTAACAGGCCCCCTGCCCTTTTACCGGCGCCTGTGTCGTGAAATCGTTTGTCCCGGTGATGATCTGTTACAGCTTGTCACGTCTAAGCTTCCAGCGCGATGTCAAACTCTGGATCTGAACTTGTTTTTCCCGTGAAAACTGGCGGCACACACATTTCTCCATATTGTAGGTCTCCACTAGGCACAGTGAATTCGACAGCCTGATGGCACTAGCAAAACGAGGGTCCTGAAGCATTCAACTATGGCTGCTCAAAAAAACCGGGCCTTCAGATACCGAAGACACACAACTTGTAGACTTGCACAAGTGGTCAAGCAGCGTTGGGGAGCTGGTATTCCGCTGGACAATCTCGGCTGGGGTGCAGTCACGGGCTTCCCTGGGGCTGAAGCCATAATGCTCTTTGAATTGCCGACTGAAGAGAGGCATGTTTGTGAAACCGTGCTCGTATGCAATTGTGCTGACCAGCCTTAGATCTGTTTCATCTGATAAGGCCGTGTAACAAGCCTGAAGTCGGACGGTCTTGATGTACTTCGCAACGCCACCTTGCTCCTCAAAAACGTTGTAGAGCGTGCGGCGGGACATACCCAGTGACTTGCAAATGAAATCTACGCTGAGTTCCGGTCGTTGTATGTTCTTACGGATGAACTTCTGGGCGATCGTGAGCCGGCTCGCATTCAGGGCCGGTGTAGCACTATGAAGATTGTCTGCCGTTGGCTCGAGCGACGCCGCAAGAAGATCGGAAAAGGACCTTGCGAGAATTTGCTTTTGATCTTCCGAAATCGATTGCGCTTCATCGACGAGCGTAGAGATAAACGTTCTGAGGAGCCCTGTCAGGGGGCCGTTGAACACCGACAAATTGGCGTAATCGAGAGACGGCGCCATCCAGGAAAACTTATCACGATTAAGCCCCACAAACACAAGGCTTCGTCCTTCCCAACGTGACTTCCATGGTTGGTCATAAGAGACGAGCATTAAATCCCCTGTCTTTGTTTTTACCGAACGGTCACTGAATTCATCGTAGCGACATCCATCTCGAACGAACCAGATTGCCCAATTGTCGAGACCGGACTTCCGGACCAGTTCATTCGTTCTTTCGCTAAGGCTTGGTTCAGATTCCCAATCAATAATATCTATCCCGCCGAGGTCGAAAGCTGAAAACCTGGCGCGATGTCCATGGCTGATTGAAAGGGGCTTCTTGAGGTCACAGAATGGGGCGACTACCTGTGAAGTTGCATCGAATTGATGCTGGGTATCAAAATCGAGTGTTGAGTATTTTATCAGTCCTATTGAGTTTTTCTTGTTTTCCATTGGACCAAAACCGCATCGCGTGTTCTGCTGTGGGCGGATGTTCGGAACCATCCGCCTGTTTCGTTCTTTCGGGATCCTCACGACCCGAGGTCCCAGGTGTTGCAGTCAACCCAAACGAGAAGTGGGCTGTTCCGTGGCTTGTTAGTAAGCCAGAATAGTTCCTGGGTCTTAAGTCGGTCTTTGGAGCGTACTGGCTCAAAGGCGTCGCCCCGGGTCTCAAATGTGCCCGAGCCCGGTGATACGATAGCCAGTAACAACAAGATGTGTGCGCCGGCGTTTGGTAGTATTCCAGCCCGAGCCGCGAAATCAGTAACTACTTCAGATGGGGCAGTTTAGTATGCCTGGAATAGGCCACGTCCCAAAAAAGGTCTCTCAGTCGCCTAACTGGTCACGAACTTGAAAGCTTTCCTGCTCCGTTTGGTAACGTCCATGTAGTAGGTTGTGGGTCTGGCGATTTTCCTGTTCGGGATTTTGTTCTTCGTCGGGGTCAGAGTTCAAAGCTGTGAGCATCTCAAGACGGTCTTCCAGGCACCAGTCATCGATTGGATCGGAGTCTATCTCGTCGATCGCGTTACAAATGCCCCGTCAACCAAGTTTTCATAATTCTCGATTGCTGACTTCGACAAGATTGCCGTCTGGGTCGCGAAAGTAGACCGAAGTTAGTTTGCCAACCGCACCGGACTTCTCTGCAGGCCCTTCGACGATTGCAACACCATGAGACTGCAGTTGAGCAACGACATCTTCCATTGGATACTCGGTCAGGACACAGAAATTGCCGCTGCCCGGAACTGTCTTCTCAGCGAGCTTGGGCAGATCGGTCGCATCCTGGATACTGATCTTGTTTGACCCAAAATGAAGCGACCACTTCCCCGGGCGCTCTTCGAGCACTGTCATGCCCAGAACGCGCTCGTAGAATTCTAGGGAGACGTCGACGTCGTGACCGCAGAGAACGATGTGATCGAAGCCATAGATGTACATGATCAAACCTTATCCAGCTTAACATCATCGGGCAGACATCAGCGCCAGAACAAACTGATCTCTTTCTGTGCCACTCAGGTATGTGTAGTGTTCAATACGAAGGCGTCTAGGGTCTGCTGCAGAACAACTGATTTTTTGAGCGCTGTTGAAGAAGGCCCCCTGCGCGGCCTCCTCTGCCTTGGTCGTTCAGAACGGGTTTTCCAGTTCCACCCCGGTGAGTGCAAAATCTTCCAGATTGCGGGTCACCACCGTGGCCCCGTGATGCAGCGCGGTGGCCGCAATCATCAGGTCCGCGCCCGTATGGCCGATACTGGCGCTCAACCGGCCCCAGATACGCGCCTCTTCCGCACCGAAATCCAGAATTCGATCGGCGAAGATAAGAGTGGTGCGATCGAGCCAAAGCCTCAGATCGTTTGCGAAGTTCGGATCACGCCGGTCCTGCAACCTGATGCCGCGCTCGATCTCGCCGATAGTGATCGCGCTGAGAAAGAGCGAGGTCTCCAGCTTTTCCTGCAACCAGGTCGCCACTTGTGGGGCCCTTTCCGGCCGCCGAACCGCCGAGAGCACATTGGTGTCGATGATATACATTCAGAAGGTCGCGTCGCGTGGTGTGACCTGCGCCCGGTCTACGTCCTGGCCGGGAAAGGCCAGCAGATGTTCGGCAAAGCTTTCGCGGGATTCCACCGCATCCGCTACTAGATGTTTGTAATCTTCGGCGCTCACCACCACCACGGCCGGCTTGCCGCGGCGGCTCACTTCCTGCGGCGTGCCGGCAAGTGCCGCGTCAACCACGGCAGAGAACTTGTTCTTGGCGTCTTGAAGCGTCCAGACCATGTGAGTCTCCAATATATATCTAGCTATATAGCTAGCCAGTTAAGGGAATTCAAGCTATGTCGCACCCGTTGGCCCGACATGGTTCTGATGGAATGGACATCCTCTGATGCGACTAAGAGGGCAGGGTCAGGTTCGTGTGTCGTTCATCAGAACAACTTCAACAAGAGAACTACTTTGCCTACTTGGCAACGAATTCGAGTCGCAGATGTAGTAGATCAAATCAGTGTTAGAGACTGATTTAGTGTCTAATCCGATTCTGATTTAGGTCTTAGTGGTCAAAAATCCCTGAAGGATTGTCTAATGTATTCAGCGGGTTAAATGACTAAACTATTTTAAAATCAATGGGTTACAAGCCAGTCTTCTAAGACTCTTGATTTATACATCCTTTTTAGGGCACAAATGAAGTTAAAAGAACGAATAAGGCCGATACTGGCTATGAGGCAAAATGAGGCGAGCTACATGATTTTCTGACACCCAAAAAACGAGAGAAGCCACTCAGTTGCAGCTGAGTGGCCTCTAAAATCAAAGTCACCTTGTGAGTAACCTGACTGTTTCATCAACTTCAGGATAGCAAGGTCTGTTTTCCACCGCAAGGACAAGTTGCAGCTTGGATTGCGGTAAAGGAGATGTTTTGTGTCCAAAGCAGCTATAAAACTTGACCCTTCGAAAGGCTTTGTCGCAATTCCTGCGCAAATTCTGGAAATTCCAATGTCGTCTGGCGCAAAGGCTGTACTGATCGACTTGTGCAACCTTGCTGACAGCAATGGGAATGCCTGGCCATCTCTACGGTACTTGGCAGATCGTATCCAACGTTCTAAGGGGTCGATCTCTACCTACCTGAAAGAGCTGCGCGATCTTGGGCTAGTCGAAACAGTTCGTCGGAAGATGCCGTCCGGATATGACTATAAACTCGAATTTCTGGTCACCTTTTGGGCGGAGTGGATTTCCATTAGATCCAGAAACGTCGTGAAGCCTGTTCAAAAGACTGAACGCAGCAATCAGCAGGCTAAACGCCCGACTTCGTCTATACACAAAATCCAAAATACACATACTATCTCCCCGCCAAGTGCGGAGAAGTGTGAAGTAAAATCAGTTTATGAAGAATGGTCTGATTGCACCCGAGGAACACCATACGGACAATTCAACCGTCCAGTTACAACTGATCTGATCAGACAAACAGAGAAAGCACTCATCGGTTTTACGCCAGATCGAGAAGCAGATGTGTCCGCGGACACAAAACACAAACTTCAGCATCTTTGGAGAGACTTGAAGGTCGCGATTTCCCAACAAGCCTTGGAAGAAGAGGTGTCATTAATCAACGTCAAACAAATGTGTCAGGAATCAATTCGAAGCTTGCTGGAGGATATTCGCGCAACCTGGAAACCATTCTGGAAGAAGCCCCCTACCCCGCTTCAGTTTGAGAAAATGATTTTAGATGCAAAGGCCAAGAACCCGGAAGCCGCAATGAAAAAACTCATCTTTATGCATTACGTTTCGTGGAAAAGAGCCCAAAAAGAGTTGCATAAAGCTGCGTAATGCGACTAATCTCAAATCAAAGATCTCATAGAGGATGAGGCGTTATGAGCAGTGATATTGCCGTTGTGTCCACGGACACAAATTCAGAAAGCGCAACAAACCAAGGCGATTTCAAACAATTTATCGACGGTATGGTTGATGTGATGGGTGCCGTGAATACGCGCCTTCAGCGCGATCTAACGATGCGCAACCGGGTTTCGCGCCGCTTCTCAAAAAGAGAAATGTCTGAGCTCCTGGGTGTCGACAAGACGTACATTGACCACGTAGCTCGGACGGAAGATGGCTTCCCGGAAGGTGAGAGATCTGGTCGTGAAGTTACATTTTCTCCAGCTGAGATCATGCTCGCCCGGGCGATGATGGGGACTAAGACACATCTCAAGCGGCAGCATATCCACTGGCGCCAGCCAGGTGACCCACTTAAGGTCGTGTGTGTAGGTGCACAAAAGGGCGGAACTGGCAAGTCACTCACAGCGGCACACTTGGCCCAGTATATGCATTTGGTTTATGGGCTTCGAGTTGGCGTAATCGATTCCGACCCACAGTCCACAATCAGCCTATATTTTGCCGGCGAAGATACACCGCTCTTCGATCCTGAACTACAAACACTTGCCGATTTCATGGGGGTTGAGAATCCCGGGGCCCCTGCCCCAACCAATCACAGCCCGGACGAGCTCGAGGCAATGTGGCAACCTACCCCATGGCAAGGCATTCGCTTGCTCCCAGGCGGCGGAAACATCCTTATGGGAGACGTTGCGCTCTTCTTCATGTCGCAAGGCAACCACAAGAAAGTCTACCGGATTCTCAAGGACGCGATTGCGCGTTGGGATGCAGGGTGTGGCCCAAAGACGGCAACATCTGACCTTCGCAATGAAGATGGGAGCTTCAACTATGAGGCATACCACAGAGCACTTGAAGAGACCGTTGATGTTATCA
Organism: Ruegeria sp. B1; assembly: GCF_056535885.1. Taxonomy (NCBI): domain Bacteria; kingdom Pseudomonadati; phylum Pseudomonadota; class Alphaproteobacteria; order Rhodobacterales; family Roseobacteraceae; genus Ruegeria; species Ruegeria sp. B1. Next base: position 286,287 of record NZ_JBQFJA010000002.1, read on the forward strand.
TTATCGACCAGCAACCAAGTATCACGTTGATGCAGGTAAATGGCGTTGTGTCCGCGGACACACTCATCATTCCCCAAACAATGCGAGGCTTCGACCTGTCCACTTTGACGACCTATGCCGATGGATTGAGCGACTACATGGACTTCATCCATACCTATGATCCGGAGTTGAAAGTGGGCTCAGGTGGTCACGTTGTCCTTCCGACCATTGTACAACGACATGACCAGGACTTGATCCAAATTCAGGACATGTACCAGCGTGCTCCGGACAAGGTGCTACCAGTCTGGTACTGGAGGTCTGACGCAATCAGCAACGCGGCTGAACAATATAAGTCGATCTATGAATACACGCCGCCAGCTTCTCGGAAAGCATCCGCAAGAGCCTTCCTGGAAAACGCCAACGCGGTGAACGACGCGTTGTGTAGAAGGATCTTTCCACATTTACCAGAGCGAGGCTTTCAGGAGAAGTTCATTGAGGAGGCATGGGGATGACGAAATTCAAACCTTCAATGGGTCCCGCCGCTGGCAAAATGACCGCACCTGACACCGTTGTGTCCGCGGACACAACTGAACAGAAACAACCTAAATCCCGCCCGGCAAATCCTCTAAAGGCAAGCTCCTCAGCTGCATACAAAGACGAAATCCGCAATCTTGCGAGCGTGAACAACAAACTGTCGGAAGATAACACCCAGCTGAGTCAATCTATCCAGAAGAGCCGCGAAGATAGACTCGAGGCCATTCTGAGCTCCAAGGTCCCATTGGAGCTCGATCCAGGCCTTATCTTTGATGAGGTATCCTCGGACCGCATTCTGGAGAACGGGCCGGAAGATCGATTTGAAACTCTGGTTGAAGACATTAGAGAAAGCGAGCAGAGACAGCCTATTCGAGTACGAATTAAATACGAAGGCGAGGTCGAAGCTGATGTCCTTGCTTTCCTACTTGGAGAGACAGATGTGGCCCCAAAGGGCCTCAATTTTATCATTCAATCCGGCAGGCGTCGTCGGGCTGCATGCATCAAGCTAAAGCGCAACGTACTGGCGTTTGTGTCCGCGGACACAAATGACCTTTCGCCGCGCCAGGATGATCTTCTTGAAAGATTCAGAGAGAATACACTGCGTGAGGATCTAAAAGGTCTGGAGCTATTGCTGTCCATCGCCGAGATTGCCAATGCGTTCCCCAAAAAATCACAGCAAGACATTGCCGATCTCCTGTCGATCCCACGAGACCGCGTTTCCAGAGCAAAAGATGCAAAAGCCATGGAGAAAGATCTCTTCGAGTTTGCCGGATCCGAAATCTACACAATGCCTTTGAGAGATATTCGGGCGGTAATCCCTAAGGTAAAGAGATGGATTGAAGCTGGCCGCCCGGATTTGCCTGCTAAACCTCAAAAACCTGAAAGGGTCAGCGCAACTCGGGAAAAGGGTAGGGCGATCCTGTCGAACGGAATGACGATTACAGCGGGGCGGGGAGGGTCGATTAAGATATCAATGGAAGACGGATCTAAGCCGGATGCGGAGCAACTTGAGTGGATCCTGGATGCTATTGCCAAAGGGGCAGGACGAGTCGGATGATTCAATAGCTTCATCCCTTATTTCGATCTTAAAAAATCGTATGCGATGATCGGGTCTGGCCAACACCGGTCCCTACGGTTCAATAGCAGCTAGGATGCGTTTCTAAGAAACGAATGAGTATACCTATAGTTCTACTGCGTAACGTGCAAAATCAAGCCTGTTTGCATACTATCACCCTGATTGGTGGATGTTGGGAGCTAATTGTGTTTTCTCATACTCGCCCTAGTGTTTGTCCGCGCCCGGTTCGGGCCATCCGGACAACCTGTCCGGTGCAGGCACGTCGTGGTGTTCCAACCACTCTTTGATTTCGGCCCAGTAATCCTGTGACCTAGCCGTATAGCGACGTTCGTACAATTTTGCGATCCGACGCTCCAGGCGGCGCCACCATTGCAGTTTAATCCTCAGTCCGTGGATTTTCGACCAGGCACGCACAGCTGCTTGCCAGTCGTCGGCACGGTGGGACTCAAGTTGTTTGTGAAGGTCGAAGGGGATTCGGTTAGGCCAGGATGTCATATGGAACAATTGGCGAACTTCTTTGGTTTGTCCAAATGAATTTTGCCGATAAGCTTTGGCCGCGCTGAAAAACAGAAGCCTCCCAGGCGCAGACCCAATCATAGCTGATGTATATTTATTTATAGGATTGGAGTATTTCCGAATACTGCAACCCGGTTCTAGTGTCAGGCAATAAACGAAGTAATCGCTAAAAAATCGCCAATAAGGTGAGAGTGAGATGCGGTGCGACCTGTCAAAACTGTTGCTGTAGCCTTCATGCCCCTCATCGCTATTGAAGCATCAGCAGACTGCTGGGATTTTCCTGTCCCTTTCAATGCTTCCAAAGTCCAGACAGCCGAGATCGTCGTGGACAAAGGACATGTGGCTGTAGGGTTTCCTGATATTGGACGCGCCTTCATTGTCTCGGTCAATCTTTCGGAGACCATTGAACTGCATCTTCCACGCGGCGACGTGTTTGCCGGTGGGCCCGGTTTCGGTCGTTCTGTGGCTCTTGATAGTGACATCGTTGCAATTGGTGCTGCCCGCATCGATAGCCATGGTACAGGTGTCGAGCAGCCGGCAGGGGTTTTTCATACCGGCGCAGTTTATGCCTTTGATGTCTCGAGCGGCGCGTTGCTTTGGCACGTTCAGTCAGACAAAGAACGAGCTTTCGGTCATTCGGTCTTCATTAACGCTGACGGCGTCGCCTTTGGTGTCTTCGAAGCGCCCGAGCTTGATGGTAGATTGCTTCGGTTACATCACGTGGCCCGCGGCGCCATCGAAATGTGGTCAAGAGAGGGTGAACCCCTTGATCTCATTCACGGACCGTCGGACATGCGAGGGTTCGGTGCAGAGCTTTCGGGCAGCGCATCCGTGTTCACTATTGCTGCCAGTGCGGATACCCTGAACATCTGGATGCTGATGCCGCGAGCGGGAACAGCGATCCAGCATGCTTCCATACTGTCCACGCTCAATAGAATGCCGGTTGGGAACCTTACTGCGGAAGGTTCGACTGTAGCGATCTCTGCCGGCGGCGGTTTCGCTGCAGCTGACGGTCGGACTCTCCTGATGGTTCAGGGACATTCACCTTACGAGATAGTAGGGGGAGGGCCGCTGGCCCTGTCTGAAGACCGACTTTCGGTTCTGGTTCAGTCAGCGCCCGAAGACCAGCCCTTCAACCAACTCGTTGTGTACGATATCGCGAACAAAGGCACTCTGGCTGAAGTTGTGAAGATTAATCACGTGGTAGGAGCTGCCCTGGAAGGGGTGACCCTGTTCGCGGTTTTGGCGGAACCGGGAGCCCCGATGAGGCTTTGCAAACTGACAACTTAGCTAGACAGGCCGTTACTCCATGGCAGCTACTGGCTCACATGGGCTAACAACGATTACAGGGCCTTCAGGTTTGAACGCCAATACCACGGCGGTTCACGTGCCAAATACAGCATGAACGACTTCAGGCTACAGCATTTTTAAGAACTTGCCCGGTTCAGCGCGCGCGACTTCGGCTGACTTTTCCGACGGCAGGCCGCATCACGTTACTCGTTATGTCGGGCTCGAAGTTCAATACCGATACGCTATCGCAGTATAGCTGATAACTATTGTTAATGTAGCTGTCTCTTGTGCGAGTCTTTCATTGGCTATGCCAACGAGAGAGCGTACAGAATCCATGGAAATGCATCAAATTCGATATTTCATGGCAGTTGTTGAATATCGAAACTTCACTCTTGCAGCACAAGCCGAAAACGTTTCTCAACCCTCGCTCACAACAGCCATCCGGAAGCTGGAAGACGAGTTGGGCGGCAAGCTGTTTTTACGCGATCGTGCCGGAAGTCGTTTGACGCCGCTAGGTGAAGTCATTTACCCGTACTTAAAGGAAGTGTTGCAGAAAACTCAAAAAGTGATGGTAGATGCCAAACGTCACGTTCGTCTCGAAGGTGTTCCCATCAGTGTGGGAGTTGGTGAAGGACTCGGGTTGGTCAGAATAGCAGACGCGGTAACGCGGCATCAGGCGTGGGCACCGGGAGTTAATTTCGAGGTCATAGTCGACAAACAAAACGCCCTATTAGACGGTCTTCGGGAAGGTCGTTTTGATATCGCAATAACTAAGGCCGATGCTGCATCCGAACTCTACAAGGTGGAGCCGCTCTATAGCGAAGACTTCCGTGTTGTTGTTGCTTCTGCACATCCACTCAGCCAGTGTGAAAGCATAAACCTGGGCGAATTGGTGGGTGACGATGCGCTGGCCAGTTTTGATCGTGATATGCGTGAAGTCTTGTTTGGTTCCTGCACAGATCGTGAAAACACCATGAGCTTTACCCATCGCTCCAACCGGGCTGAGTGGATTCTGGAGTTGGTGCGATTGGGGAAGGGATTTGTGATCTTACCCGAGACGGCAATCCCAAGGAGCGAGGAATTTGTCTCACTGACCATCGAGGATGTCGACTTTAAGCGCGACGTCGTTGCGCTTCGGTACATCCACCAGGCTGCACGCCCCGAGATGCGGGGTTTCACTCAAGAACTGGCGAGGAATAAGCCCGCTCTTGAGGATGCTGTGTGATTACCTTTTGTAATTGCCCGCATCGCCCAATTGGTGCGCCGCTTCTGGATTGTCTGACGTCACGATCCAGCCCCCTGTCGGAATCTACCCCTGTCTTGGACAAACGATTGCCACAGTTCCTCTTTTGTTCTACTTTGTTCTACAACGTTCCAAGATTGGAATTTCGTGAATTGCAATTTTGCAGGAGCCTTCGAGATGATCAGTGAAAGTATCGAATCCAAAGTTGCCCCACGTATCCAGCAACTCGATGATGCAGCGATAAACCGTATCGCTGCCGGCGAAGTGGTCGAGCGCCCGGCGTCGGCTGTGAAGGAACTGGTCGAGAACGCGATCGATGCGATGGCGACCCGGATTACAATCGATATTGCTGACGGCGGCAAAACACTGATCCGTGTCACTGACGATGGGTACGGAATACCGGCCGAGGATCTGCCGTTAGCCTTGGCTCGTCATGCAACGTCCAAGATTGACGGATCCGACTTACTAAACATTAACACCTTTGGGTTTCGTGGAGAGGCTCTGCCTTCTCTTGGAGCCGTGGGGCGTCTGACAATCACAAGTCGTGTGGCAGATGGAGAAGCAGCCTCAATTCACATTTCTGGCGGAAGCATGGAAGCTGTAAAGCCCGCGGCCCTACGCACCGGCACAGTTGTGGAACTCCGTGATCTGTTCTTTGCAACCCCAGCACGCCTGAAGTTCATGCGTACTGATCGTGCAGAGGCACAAGCGATTTCAGATGTTGTTAAGCGGCTCTCCATGACCGAACCCTCAATTACGTTTGTCTTGCGAGACGTGTCTGGTGGAGGCGAGGGACGTGTTGTCTTCCGGGCAGATCGTGAGAGTGGTGACTTGTTTGACGCACTGCACGCCAGACTTGCGAAGGTGCTGGGCAAAGACTTCGCGGACAACGCATTGCGGATCGATGCGACACGAGATGGACTTCGGCTTTATGGGTATGCGGCTCTTCCAACATATTCCCGAGGTGCCGCAGTTGCGCAATTCCTTTTCGTCAACGGTCGACCGGTACGTGACAAGATGTTGATAGGGGCGCTTCGGGCGGCTTATTCTGATTTTCTAAGTCGCGATCGCCACCCCGCTGCGGCACTCTTCATAGACTGCGACCCCACCCTGGTGGACGTCAACGTTCATCCTGCGAAATCTGAGGTTCGGTTCCGCGACCCCGGTGTGGCCCGTGGATTGATCGTTTCGGCTTTGAAGCATTCTCTGGCTGATGCAGGGCATAGGGCGTCAACCACTGTTTCTGATGCAACACTGGGTGCAATGAGACCAGAACCAATTAGGTCTGGCCCAGCCCGAGTCTATCAAATGGATCGGCCATCCAAAGCGGCGCGGACGGCGGCATTCCAGGCTCAAGCTCCCGCGTTTGAAGTCCTTGCCAATGAGCTGAGTGGAAACACTCCGGAGCGCAGCGTTCAAGAAAGTTCTCCCGCATCTGAGCCAGCACCTATCCAAGAAGCTGAAGTGCAAACAGAAAGCCTTCCGCTTGGTGCTGCTCGCGGGCAGGTGCATGAAAACTATATTATCGCGCAGACATCTGATGGCATGGTGATCGTGGATCAACATGCGGCACATGAAAGACTGGTTTACGAAAAACTTAAACACCAGATGGCGAAAGATGGCATCGCAGCCCAAGCGCTTTTGATTCCGGAGATCGTGGAGCTTTCGGAGGAAGATTGCTCTCGACTGATGGAAGTGGCCGAGGAGCTCAGTGGTGTGGGATTGACCATCGAACAATTTGGGGGAAGCGCCATCGCTGTGCGAGAGACACCTGCTATTTTGGGTGAAGTCGATGCACGTTCCTTACTTCTCGACGTTTTGGACGAACTCTCAGACCAGGGTGAAAGCCAAATCGTACAAGCTAAGATCGACGCGATCCTGAGCCGTGTTGCTTGTCACGGATCTATTCGATCGGGGCGTTGGATGCGCGCAGAAGAAATGAACGCTCTGCTACGTGAAATGGAGGCAACGCCTCATTCCGGCCAATGCAACCATGGGCGACCGACCTATGTGGAATTGAAACTTGCCGATATTGAAAAACTCTTCGGCAGAACTTGAAAACCTCAATGGGTTCACAGTCTCTTACAGTTCAGTTTCCAGACATTTGTATCATTTGAATAATGCGTGCTCTGCCTGCTTACAGTGGTGTTGTGTTTGGCTGATGAGCACCAAAACACCATGCGTGTAGGATCACGCCACGTCTTCATCATTGGCCCAGGAGGGATCGGCAAAACTTCCTCGGGCCCATTCCTTTCACGCTTCCTCAAGCGTCCGTTTGTTGATCTGGACGCCGAGTTCATGGCCCGCGTCGGGTATATTGGAACTTTCATTGACACACATGGCTACGCTGGACCTGTCGCGTTTTTGTGCCGCTCCAAGTGCTCGTTTAAACCACTTTCCGTTCGAAGGCGACGGGACTTTTCCAGCCCAGTGCTGAGTGTCGGCGGCGCGGATTGTAGAAGCCGTTGATGTATTCGAAGATGGCCGCTTCAGCCTGCCGTCGGGTTTGCCATGACCGCCGCCAGATCAGCTCAGCTTTGATCGTTTTGAAGAAGGTCTCGACGGCGGCGTTATCATAGCAATTGCCTTTGCCGCTCATCGACACTTTGAAGTCATGTTGGCGCAGGATCTTCTGATAATCGTGGGAACAGTATTGGCTGCCACGATCCGTGTGGTGGATGCAGTCCTTCGGTGGTGATCTGAAGGCGATAGCCATTCTCAGCGCCCTGATGGCCAGGTCTCGCTTCATCCGATTGCTAACAGCCCAGCCAATCACACGGCGGGAATGCAAGTCCAGAATGACGGCGAGATAAAGCCAGCCTTCACGGGTCCAGACATAGCTGATGTCACCAGCCCATGTCTTGTTCGGCTGATCCGCTGTGAAGTCCCGATCCAGTAGGTTGGGCGCGATATTGAACTTGTGATCGCTGTCTGTCGTGACCTTGTGCTTGCGTGTTCTCAACACGGATATGCCGTTCTGGCGCATCAGGCGACCAACGCGACGATGCCCCACAGCCAAACCAATTTCCTTCAACTCTTCAGTCATGCGCGGCCTGCCATAGCTGCCCAAACTGAGGCGTGACTGTTCTTTGATATGCGCCAGCGTGACCAGATCAGACCGCTGTCTGCGACTGGCAGGGCGGCTGCGGAAGGCACGCAGACCGCGTGCGCTGACACCGACGACATCGCATAACCGGTTGGCTGGAAAGCTGGCTCTGTGTTCTTCGATAAACCTAAATCTCATTGCTTTAGGCCCGCGAAGAACTGGGTGGCCTTTTTTAGGATTTCCCTCTCCTCCTTGAGGAGCCGGATCTCCCGTCGAAGTCGCTCATTCTCTTGAGCGAGGCTCAAATCCTCTTTGGAAACCACGTCTGTATCTCGGTGCGCTGTGATCCATTTGTTCAGCGTGGACATCCCGACACCTAGATCATCAGCCACCTGCTTGCGTGTTAGCCCACTGGTCAATGCGATACGCACCGCATCTTGCCGGAATTCGGCCGTCCGTTTCAGTCCCATAGTCAGTCTCCTTTGCTGCAGTAGATGCTATCAAAGGAGCGGCATCAAACCGTGACAGGTCCAGCTACAAGATGCTGACGGTGCTGGATGAGTATACCCGTGAGGCGCTCTGCGTAGCGGTCAAGCCGAAGATGAACAGCGCAGACGTGCTGGATGCGCTCTACCCACTCTTATTGCGGCACGGGAAGCCCGAACACATCCGTTCCGACAACGGCGCGGAGTTCATCGCAACGGCCCTGCAGACCTGGTTAAGAAAGGTGGGCATTAAGCCGATCCAAATCTACCCGGGATCACCTTGGGAGAATGGATACAACGAGCGCTTCAATGGCACTCTGCGCCGGGAAGTCCTCAACGCAGAATGGTTCCACACCACCAAACAGGCTCAGATCGTCATCAATACCTGGCTTAGACAGTACAATCGTGTCAGACCCCATCAGGCTCTAAACATGCGACCGCCCGTTCCAGAAACCTTGCTCAAAACTGGCCCATAGAATTGGGGCTGGACAGGGCCAGTAGCACGCATAGTTTTACTCAGTTGGCACGGCTCTCGAACTGGCATGTCGAAAGCGAGGCCATTAATCGGGCATTGGCCATCGTGATCGAAGCGCAGGCACAGCTACCAATGGCAAAATACTGGGGTGGCGGTGAAACCGCTTCCAGTGATGGGCAATTCTTCCCCACCACGCGACAGGGCGAGGCGATGAATTTGATCAATGCAAAATACGGTCATGAGCCGGGGTTGAAAGCCTATACCCATGTATCAGATCAATATGGCCCCTTTGCCACGCAGGTTATCCCTGCCACGGTGAACGAGGCCCATATATTTTAGATGGGTTGCTGATGAACCCAACGGGCAAACGGGTTAGGGAACAATATGCCGATACAGGCGGCTTCACTGATCTCGTATTTGCCGTTACTTCGCTGCTTGGCTACATGTTCATTCCGCGCATCAGGGATCTTCCCTCCAAGCGGCTTCATGTCTTTGATCGGCGCAGTGCCCCAAATGAGCTAAGGGGCTTGGTAGGTGACCGCATTTGCGAAAGCACAATCATAGCCAACTGGCCTGATGTTTTGCGCTGCATTGCGACGATGCTTTCGGGCAGGATGCAACCTAGTCAACTCCTGAAAAAACTGGCAGCGCGGCCACGGCAACATGATCTGGCCATTGCGCTGAGAGAAATTGGGCGCATCGAGCGCACATTGTTCATCATCGAATGGCTGCTCGACACAGACATGCAGCGACGCGCCCAAATCGGTCTCAACTAAGGTGAGGCGCATCACGCCCTGAAGAATGCCCTGCGGATCGGGCGGCAAGGAGAAATCAGAGATCGAACCACAGAAGGTCAACACTTTCGGATCGCAGGCCTCAATCTGCTGACCGCCATCATCATCTACTGGAATACCAGGCAACTTGGCATCGCGGTTGCGCAACGGAAAAACGCAGCGCTCGACACGCCAGAATACCTTCTCGCGCATGTCTCACCTCTCGGATGGGCGCATATTATTCTCACGGGAGAATATCGGTGGCGACAGATAAGGATCGAAAACGCTAAGACCAGATGAGTGTTTTGCGACGTGCGTGGTGCCCGTGTTTTTCTCGACGAACAGAAGAACGTTCGAAGGAGGAAATGCAAATGAACAAAACGCTTTATGTTGGCCTGGACATTCACAAAGATACAATTGCAGTCGCTGTTGCCGAAGACAGTCGCAGCGGTGAGATCAGATTTCACGGGATCGTCGTCAATTCGGCTGATGCGGTGCTACGTCTTACGAAGAGGCTTTCCAAGAACGGACACACTCCGTCTTTTTGCTATGAGGCTGGGCCGTGCGGCTATGGCTTGCACCGACACCTCACAAAGCTCGGGTTTGAATGCGCAGTTGTTTCGCCGTCGATGATCCCTCGCAAGGCCGGTGATCGGGTCAAGACAGATCGGCGAGACGCCGAGATGTTGGCCAGGCTTTGGCGTGCAGGTGAATTGACACCCATTTGGACGCCAGACGAGGAGCAGGAGGCCATGCGCGACCTGATCCGTACCCGCAAGCAGGCGATGGACGCCGTGAAGGTGTCGAAACAGCAATTGCTTAGCTTTCTGCTGCGTCATGGGCTTCGATACGAGAGTGGGGGCTATTGGAGGCAACGCCATCGCCGATGGCTTGCGGAACTGCGACGGTTCCGGTTTTCGTATCAACAACTGGCTTTTGAAGAGCTGAAGCGCGCCATCAACCAAGCAGAGGCCCGCGTTGCGACCCTAGATCAGGCCATCGAAGATGCGATCCCCGGCTGGTCCTTCGCTCCGGTTGTAGATGCGTTGCGTGCACTGCGTGGTGTCAACACCACAATTGCCGCAACCGTGGTTTCCGAGATTGGCGACATCACCCGCTTCAAAATCCACGTCAGTTGATGTCGTGGTTGGGTCTGGTGCCGAGCGAGCACTCTAGCGGATCCACAACACGCCGAGGGCGTCTAACCAAGGCTGGCAATGCATTGGCGCGAACGATGTTGATTGAGGCAGGTTGGTCGTACCGTCATCCGCCAAAAGAAGGTCATCCGTATCTGAAGCGGTCCGCGCATCTGCCGCAACAGATCAAGGATATCGGCTGGAAAGCGCAGACCCGCCTTTGCAAGCGGTATCGCGATCTCAGCCAAACCGGCAAACCGCAGCCACGGGTGTTGGCAGCAATTGCTCGGGAACTCGCCGGGTTCATCTGGGACATCGCTCGGAAAACACCTTTGGCCACCTGATCGAAATGCGCAGCCTGCCTGTGTAGTCCGCTGGAGATGACGGTCATGTGATAGGGAAATCCTCGGTACACCCTTTGGGACAAACATCCGATCTTAGAGAGAGGTCACCCGTATCGAATTTGGTCAGGCGGTATCCAGCCCGCGGATGAGAGTATGATAACCACCGGTTCGGCCCACCGTCTCCAGCGCCTACACAGGCTACATATTTTGACCATCCCACGCCAGTGGGGTAGTCTCATCGTGTCGAGAATTCCAAAAACGCTCATGAGAAAGGGGGATTTCGCCCCCTACCCAAATCGACCCCTACTTTGGAATAGCTTTCCGTTCAATAATTGCAACATTTGAATCGCATCGTAATTGTTTGAATTCTGAGGACGCCATGTTGACTATATTCATAGATTTAATCTATCGAAAGATAGCTCATATCAATTATTCTATAGGACACTAATATAGAGTGTAAATTAGAAAGTTAACGTTCAAGTTCTAGCGCGACAAATATGCTGCCTAAGGCGCTTCTAGGGTTATTCCCCGATAGCGATTGAAATGAAGTTGCTCATCTAGTCCAACCGCAATGCCTTCGAACTCTATGCCCCAAGACTTACAATGGTTAGCTGGAAACACATCTTCTATCCCGCCCAAGCTTGAATAGACCTCCATTATGGGGTCGATTACGGCTCAGTGCTAAATTGTACGTTGATAAAATAAGCTATTGAATAATATAGGTATTTTTCGACCAGTTTATGTAATGCTCTAAATTCTCGGACTTTTTAGGCTTTGAAATTAATTCAAAAAAATCCTTAGAGTGCTTTTTTGCACCGAGCCGTAATCGACCCCGCGAAGGGCGAAAAAGGCCGAGTTGCAGGCTGGCTTTCTCTAATCTTGTTTGCAAGTGCGCGAGCGTGAAACCGAGGGGTAACGCGCTCGCGCATCCTGACAAATCGTCTTTCCCCGATTTGTCTTTGCGGGGGAGTTGTGCTGAGCCCCGCATCGGCAGAAATAAACGAGTGCTTTAAATCTGACAAGGACAAAAGTGCTAAAGTCTGTTGCTGAATCACAACGTTCGCCTTTAATAAACGGATTTTAAATAGATGAGTTTTTAAATATACGGATTTTGTGTTGATCCGGTGCGTTTTAAAAGGCATTAACCACAGCGCACGGGGGGCCGTGCCGAAATACCAACCACAACAAACCGGGTGAAAACATGAAAAAGATTCTACTTACATCAACCGCGCTGATTGCGACCGCAAGCGTTGCAGCCGCCGAAGTGAAATTCGGAGGTTATGGCCGGTTTGGCTTGGGCTATGTCGAAGATCGAGGCGATACAGCCGATGACGTTATTTTGGTTTCACGCTTTCGCCTGAACATTGATGCCAAAACGGAAACCGACACCGGGGTTGAATTCTCGGCCCGTGTGAGACTGCAAGCTGACGAGGACGCCGACACCGGCGAACAAAAGGCTGCCGGTCTGAACGGCGCGCGTTTCTCAGTCATCTATGGCGGCCTGCGTGTTGATGCGGGTAACGTTGGGGGCGCAATCGACAACCTGGACAACTACTATGGAACCGAACCGGGTCTTGAAAGCTTCCTCGGCCAATATAGCGGAGTGGACTACGATTTCCTTGGCTATTCCTCTGACGGAGCTGGTTCAAACGCTGTGTTCTTCCAGTATGCAATCGGCGGCGGGGCGGTCAGCGCATCTTATGACCAGGGAGACCGGGACCGCTGGGACATCAGCGCGGCCTACACGTTCAACAACGTGACCGCAGCTTTGGCCTATGGTCAGACAGAGGCGCCGACCGATGGCGAAAAAGAAAGCCTGGTTGTTCTGACGCTGGGCGCAGAAGTGGGCGATGTCTCAGGCTCTCTGTTCATTGCAAACGATGATGTGGACAAAGAAGAAAGCGGCGTGGCCTACGGTTTGTCAGGTGCCTACAGTCTGGGCGCAGCAACCACGCTTCAATTCGCCTACGGTGATGGAGGAGCGGGCGCCCGTAACATTGGCGTTGGCGCAAAGTACGACCTGGGCGGCGGCGCATCGCTGCGCGGCGGAATCGGCCAGATCCAGAGCGGCGACGAGGACGGCCAGCTTCGCGCGGACCTAGGGGCGCAATTCGCTTTCTGAGTAAAAGTTAACCTGTTAACGTTGAGAGCGGGTCGTTTGGCCCGCTCTTTTTTTTGAGGAGCGAATATACCATTGCCATTTTTTGAGCGTGCAAGAGGCCCGGCGTGCGCGCAGAAATCAGGCAGAATTTGGCCCAACTGGCTCGAACGTGTGAAATCGAACATTTCTCGGGTCTGATGCCGGAGGGGGCAGGTCTGCAAGGGTGAGAAATCCACCACCGTGGTCAAGTTTGGTACGCTCCAAAAAGACGAAGAAACGGATCCGGTTTCCGGTGAAACCGATGTGCCCTCGTTGCGCAGTGGTTTGAGCAGCCTGCCAAGCCCAGGGAGTTTCTCTGCGACTTCCCCTAGTGGTCGAAAGTGAGCCCATGGACTAAGCCGCTGTCGCGGCAATGGCGCTTGTGGTTGGCGTTTGTATTGATACCAGATCTGGCTGCGTTTTGAGAGCTGCCAAACCTGTCTGACGATTGAGGTTTCTCAATCTGATGACAGGAGGATTTCATGACAGAGGAGAAGATGAGCCCGCTGCGTGCGCGGATGTTGGAGGATATTCACATCCGGGGGATGGGCGACAAAGCTCGGAAGTCGCACATTCGGGCGATCAAGGATTTCGCGAAGTTTCTGGCTCATTCGCCGGACACATTGATAAGGCCGCTTAGCGTTTTGATTATGTCGCGCTTGCCTGACCGTTAGCCGCGCACTGCAATGTATCTAGTGTTTTGGTCGCCCAATCTGTCAAAGGGGCTTGAGACGGAAACTCTGAGCCTTCCGTTTCCTGTGCATGAAAGCCTCCAGGCCAAACACCCTTACCGGTTCAAGGTCCGAAACGAGATAAGGTCGCGACCGCAAGTCTCGCGCTTTATCGGGTGGCTCAAGGACGAGGCCGCAAAAACTGAAACAGACATTCGTGCCAGGTGCAGCATCGGTTAAGTTGGGCTTATTTCGTTGAAAAACTCTTGGTTGATTGAGTGGTAAGTCGCTGATTCAATTCGTCCTGTAGGGAGGAATTGGCGATGATGGGACCGAGGCAGGAAGCGCAGGCGGCGTTGTTCTACGAGTTCTCGCTGGAAGATCATGTCCCGCAAGATCACCTGCTGCGCTCGATTGATCGGTTCGTCGATCTTGGCAGCATCCGGTCGCATCTGGCGGAGTTCTACAGCCATACTGGACGCCCCTCGGTTGACCCCGAGTTGCTTATCCGAATGCTACTCGTGGGCTACTGCTTCGGGATCCGGTCCGAGCGGCGGCTTTGTGAAGAGGTTCATCTGAACCTAGCCTATCGGTGGTTCTGTCGGCTCGATCTGAACGACCGTGTGCCGGATCATTCCACATTCTCGAAGAACCGGCATGGGCGGTTCCGCGAAAGCGAACTGCTGCGCTACCTGTTCGAGATGACCGTGGCACACAGCATTGAGGAAGGCCTCGTCAGCGGTCAGCGTATGGCCATCGATGCAAGCTTGATCGAAGCCGATGCCAACAAGCAGAACTCAACGCCGAAGGAAGAGTGGGACGCCTCAACCGTTGATCCGACCGACGCGCCCCGCGCCGTCCGCGAGTATCTCGACACGCTGGACGAGGCTGCGTTCGGCGCTGCCAGCGAGGTTCAGCCCAAGTTCACATCGCATTCCGATCCGGCGAGCCAATGGACCGCAGCCCGCAAAGGCCCTGCATTCTTTAGCTATTCCGACAACTACCTGATCGATACAGATCACGGAGTTATCATCGACGTCGAAGCCACCAGATCAATCCGTCAGGCTGAGGTCGGATCGACCAAGACCATGTTGAACCGAGTAAAGGAACGGTTCGATCTGCATCCGGAGAGACTAATCGCGGACACCGCCTATGGCACCGGCCCACTTCTGGGCTGGCTGGTTGATCGCAAGATTGCGCCGCATATCCCGGTGTTCGACAAGTCCGGTCGCAATGACGGCACCTGGACCCGCGCCGACTTCGAATGGGATGCTGAGAATGACCAATACATCTGTCCCGAAGGTCACGCCCTCAAGCAGTTCCGCCGCAACTACTCAGACCCCAACCGCGGTCCGACGGGCAAGGGCACCGCTCGCTATCGCGCTCTGAAAGAGGTCTGTCAGGTCTGCCCATCGAAAACCAAGTGCTGCCCCAACGCGGATGCCCGCAAGATCAGCCGCGAAGAAACAGAAGACGCCCGCCAGGTGGCTCGAGACATTGCCAAGACCCGCCAGTACGACATCTCAATGAAGCTCAGAAAGAAGGTGGAAATGCTCTTCGCCCACCTCAAACGCATTCTCGGCCTGGGTCGGCTCCGATTACGTGGCCCATGCGGCGCAAACGACGAATTCCTCCTCGCCGCCACCGCCCAGAACCTCCGCAAACTGGCCAAGATCTTTCCCGCACCGCTGTCCAGCCCCAATTCTATGGGCCAGTTTTGAGCAAGGTTTCTGGAACGGGCGGTCGCATGTTTAGAGCCTGATGGGGTCTGACACGATTGTACTGTCTAAGCCAGGTATTGATGACGATCTGAGCCTGTTTGGTGGTGTGGAACCATTCTGCGTTGAGGACTTCCCGGCGCAGAGTGCCATTGAAGCGCTCGTTGTATCCATTCTCCCAAGGTGATCCCGGGTAGATTTGGATCGGCTTAATGCCCACCTTTCTTAACCAGGTCTGCAGGGCCGTTGCGATGAACTCCGCGCCGTTGTCGGAACGGATGTGTTCGGGCTTCCCGTGCCGCAATAAGAGTGGGTAGAGCGCATCCAGCACGTCTGCGCTGTTCATCTTCGGCTTGACCGCTACGCAGAGCGCCTCACGGGTATACTCATCCAGCACCGTCAGCATCTTGTAGCTCTGTCCGTTGCTCAGCTTGTCGTGGACAAAGTCAATGCTCCAGATGTGATTGGGATGTTGCGGTCGGAGCCGGATGATCGAGCTGTCCTTGTGGTACAGCCGTTTGCGTTTCTTGTGCCGTTGTGGGAGCTGCAAGCCTTCTTCGCGCCATAGTCGTTCGATCTTTTTATGATTGACTGCCCAGCCTTCGACACGCAGCAGCTCGGCGACCTTGCGGTAGCCGTAGCGCCCATACCGTTTGGCCAATCGGATCATCGCCAGACGTAACGCCTCATCATCCTTTGGCGCTGCGCGGTATTGCAGCGTGCTCCGCGCCAATCCAATCACGCGACAGGTGCGCCGTTCAGAGGTTGCCAGCTTTTGTCGGGTGTGGACCACGGCCTGACGAAGCTGGTCTGCCGTCAGGCCTTTGGCTTTAGATAATCAAGGCTCTCCTTGAGAATGAGTTTGTCCAGTTCAAGCTCAGCCACGATTTTCTTGAGCCGATCATTCTCTTTCTGCAGCGCCTTCAGATTGGCCATCTCAGATCGTCCCATCCCACCAAACCGCTTGCGCCATGTGTAATAGGTCGCATCACTGACACCAGCCGTTCTGCACGCCGTCGCGACATCCGAACCAGATGCCAGGCCCAGCTCAATCTCGCGCAAAAGCCGCAGAATATCTTCGTCCGAATACCGTTTCCGCGCCATCAATCCCGTCTCCAAAACTAAGCCAACTGTGGCACAGTTTTAGGGGGCCAAGACAACGTAAAGCCTGATCAGAAAGGCACTCGCGCTCGGTTCAGCACACCACTTTCTGCGTCCGCAACACGTTGTTTTTCCACAGAATCGGCTCATATCCGACCCTCGCTGCGACAAGCCTGAATTGGTAGAATGAGCCGATTGTGTTGAAAAACTCAAAAATGCAAGAGGTTCGAGTTTTCTGCGAACCGGCGATCCGTCGATAAAGTCCAAAGCCAATATCGATGACAGTTGTTGAGATGCCCTCTGACGGCCAGAGTCAGATTTTGGCCGAACCCTAAGCTGAATAATCCTACCGGGCTTCTACGAGAAATTTTGGACTCGAATCTGCGCAAAATCGGAGTTTTTCAACAGTATCAGCCCGAAGCTGCCCTTGATCCCACTTCCGCCTTTCGCTCATGCAGCGGGCCGCAAACTGCGCAGAGCCGCCCTTGATGCGGTTCGAACCGACACTATGACTGCCTACAACTGCTGATGACCGCTCTGAGCCCATTTGGGGATAGCCATGGTTGGAATTGCCGCAACTGTGGCGCTGCTGTGGGTTTTGGCGCTCTTATAGGTCACACCCGATTTACGAAAGCTTGATAACTTGGTCGTTGATGTGCATTTGTGGTAACATCACGTAATGAAAGGGTACCAGCGCAATGCCTAAGAAGAGCAGTGCAACAGTGAGCCGAAATACCAGCTCCGGCAAATTCACAGTTCGCAAGAACGGTGGAACTGCGGCTGTTTACACATCTTCCAAATCAGCGCCTTCCACCGTGAAGAAATCGATCACCACAAACAGGGACGCTCTTAAGCGACTGGCTAATCGGTAAACGGCACTACCGGGTGAAGCTCGGCGACGTTCTGGAAGCCCATGAACAGTCGCTAGAGGCATTCGGCGGGCTTCCCGGAATCAGTAATCTAGACAGCATCCTGGGGGCTATTGGCAGGCCGTATCACGGTTATCACCGCATGATGCACGCCAAGGCGGCTGCTTTGCTGCATGGATTGGCAACATCGCACGGCTTTAACGACGCGAACAAGCGCACAGCCTGGCTTTCAATGGAAGTTCTGTGTGCCAACAGCGGCTACGAACTAGCCGTCCGAGATGATGACAGAATCGATGATCTGGTGGTTGATGTGGTTACCGGCGATGTCAGCCAAGATGAACTGGAACAGTGGATAAAAGAGCGACTGACCAAGCAGTTCTGAGGGGTTAGCGCAGGCTCTCACAGTAGGCGGCAAGTTGTGAGGGAGGCTCAGACATTTGCAACGCCAAGTGTCCGTTTCGAGCCTAAGCAGGGGTAAACCAGTCGCCCCTAAATTGGAACTAGTGTTTTGGAGAGTTGAGCACATCAGATGCGGAGAATTTGCCACCTCATGAATTGCATGGTTCAGGACCCTCGTTTTGCCAATGCGATGAGGCTGGCCTTAATCCGCAGATCTCCAACGGCGTAGCGCCTGGTCATTGCTCTGAGAATACCGCCTGGGTTCTTGATCGGCGTCAGGCGGCGTTCCTTAAATGATACTCGCCAAGCAGGGCTGCGTCCCCGGAGGCGTACACACTTTGCGGTACTCTCCAAAAACTCCACATGGGGTCGTGAAGGTGGGGCAGGGGCGATTGCTCCGGCTGAGCTTTTTTACAGGATCAATCTAAATCCTCTTGCGAAAAATGACGCAATCCCGGAGCGCGATCCAAACAACGGGGATAGCTTTCATCCAGATCGCGTAACGACTTGCGGACGATTGGCAAAGTGACCTCATTAGTCGGATCAAAGTTGTGCATAGCATCGGCCAGCTCAAAGGCTGCGGCTTGCCGTTCGTGTTTGCCCATGCGGGCAAAAGGCCCGCGAAGCTCTAAGAGATTGCGCAGAGTGGTAAATGCTTCAATAGTCAGTTCGGTTTGTGGGGTTTGCATACTCGTCCTCTTTGTTTTTTGCTGGATTGCCTCGAACGATCACCCCCCTGACGACTGCGATGCTCCTGCAACAGTCATCACAAATAAAGATGTAGACGCGTCGTCAGCAGTTTCGCACGGCCCAGTTTATGGGCGCTGGTTAAGCAATTTAGTGACTTACTCGACACTATCCAACCACTGTGTGGTTCCAGGACGTCACCATTCAACTATCCGCCGTATGTCATCACGATCCTTTGCAAGATTACGCGCAAAAGTAGGTTCGTGATGTGCAATGCGGTTGCGAAACCGTCGAATGCTGTCAATCGTCGCGTGCACCTGGCCCCGCGCTGGAGGAATCGTCAGAGCTTTATCGTATCCCGGAAAAGCTGAAGCAAAGTGCTTGTTCCAAATCCGACTATCCTGACCTTTGACAAACACGTTCTGCCAAAACACAAACTTCAGATCCGCGACCACTTTTTCCGCTGTAGGGTGTTTGTTCGCGCAGTGTTTCAAGTCTTCCGTCAACGGTGGCAAAGTCCGCTCACTTGCAGTCTCCCTCTGGTTTCATCAGGTAGTGTTGATAATTTAAATGCCTGACAAGGGCAGTGCTCACGATAGCGGGTATCTATTTAAAGATAGGATTTGGGAATTTCCCGAAGGCAGTCAACTGGTTCTATTGTTCGGTATGGGACGATTTGATTGGCCTGCGAGTGCTTGGCTAAAAACCGCCAATTTGCACAATAAATTCAGCCTGTTACTTGCAGGCCGGTTGGGTCTGGCGTATCATCGGTTCATCGGTTCATCGGTTCATCGGTTCATCGGTTCATCGGTTCATCGGTTCATCGGTTCATCGGTTCATCGGTTCATCGGTTCATCGGTTCATCGGTTCATCGGGCCGCCGCTACGCCTTGGCGCACACTGCAGCACTAACCGGTTACATCATCCTGACAGCCTAACATCCGGCCGCAAGTCGGGCACCGCGTGTGGGTTAACTGACAGTCCGCCCCTGGTTTCCGGATTGGGTGGTCTGACACAGCCGTACTGCCCTCTGGTGACGCCCTATGTGGCGGTTACCGGTGCGAGATCAGCTGCAACTCCCTTACACTTTTTACCGCGATCAGAACGGACGGCGCGAAAGCAGCGCGGCCGACCGTCAACTGTGGTTCGCTTCCGGTTGAGGCTCAAACAACGCCTCCGGCCGATGCCCATACCTTTGCCCGCATTTCTACCAACCCACTGACTGCCTGACGGGCAGGGCGGTGCCTTGCCTCGATTGTGCTCAAGTCCCTCACAGGAGAGTTTCAGAATGACAAACCAGTCCTCAGATACCCAGCCCGCCCTTCGCCCGCTTAATGTCTCGGTTCGGGCTGGTCGTTTGACCAAGTTCAAGGGGCGTGTGGCGAGCATTGCACCAGGTTTGTTGGTTGTGGCAACTGCTGCGGCGCTTGTCATCGGAGGAGCGGACCAGGCTGATGCTCAGGCGGCCCCCGCTTGCGGCCAAATAATAAACGGCGTCGTCAGAGTGTGCCCTGACGCCAGCATTCCCTCTCCGGGTATCACTCCCCACAATGGCATCGAATACAATGCCGGGCCAGATGGGCTCACTCTGATGCTTGATGCCCCAGACAACGCAGACAATTACGCACCCATCACGGTGGAAGCTTGGGGTGTCTCTGGGGCGGCAGTGCGTGGGGCGGATAATACTTCAGGCGATATCGCTGTGCTACTGCACCACGGGAGCGTTACCACTGATGGTCCGGCGCTTAACTACAATAACCACGGGCTTGAGGCGTATACCGAGGGCAGTGGAGATGCGACCGCGCAAATGAATGGCGGGGATGTCACCACGCATGCTGTCCTTAGTTACGGGCTTCGGGCGGAGATCAAAAACGCGGGGAGTAACGCCACGGCGAAGGTGGAAATGACCGAAGGGCGTATCAATAGTCACAGCGGATCAAGCTCTGGGCTTTCTGCAGGAACCGACTCCATTGGTGGCGCGGCGATCGCTGAAATAAGTGGCGGCACAATCACCACGCACGGCGGAGCGTCTCATGGGATTGCTGCGTCGGTCAACAAAAACACGGGGAGTGCAGCCAGTGCAACGGCGCGCATGACCGGAGGGCTGATCAGGACGCACCAGAACGTTTCCCATGGGGTTTTGGCAGAGAGCAATGGGGGGGTGGTTGAGGGCGATGTCCGCGCCGAGGTGCTCGCGGAAATGAGTGGCGGCACAATCATCACGCGAGGGGAAAGAGATTCCCATGGGGTTCGAGCGCGCCTCTATGACAATACGGCGAATAGCAAAGCTACGGCGACAGCGCGCATGACCAGGGGCGTGATTAGTACGACAGGTTACCGATCCGCTGGGATTTCTGCGGCTGCAGATGCATCCTGTGATTGTGACGCAATCGCGGAGATGAATGCCATCAACGGCAGCAGCACAATCACCACGGAAGGGGAGCAGGCGCACGGGATACGGGCGGTGTCCAACAACTCGGAGAGTGCATCCGAGGCGAGTGCAAAGGCTGTCATGAGAAACGGGAGTATCAATATTAACGGTCGATGGGCTCATGGGATTTCTGTGCAAGCCAATGGTGGCCTGGGGAGCGCGCTGGCGGAAATGCGTGGTGGCACAATCACCACGACTCACGGGGGGGCGTCCGCGATTTATGTGCGGATTCACAACGAGGATCACACAAACAACTCGGACAACACAAACGGGGCTAAAGCGCTCATGACCGGAGGGACGATCCATACGGAGAACAGGGTCAACGCATTCGAGGGTTCCCACGGGCTTCATGCGGACACCACTGGCTCAGCCGATGTGGTCGTGGAGATGAAGGGCGGCAGTATCACCACGCTTGGGAGGAATTCTCATGGGCTTTGGGCGGAAGCAGAGGCGGATGCGATGGTGAATGGTGTGAGGTTTGTTCCGGGCTCAACGTCGCAAGCCAAGACGATTGTCAAGCTGGATGCGGGTGCTGTTGTCACGGCTTCAGGGGCGGGTTCAAACGGAATTCGCGTTTCAGGGAATTACGTGACTGTGGATCACAACTCCAACAGCCCAAAATTTTGGTTGGGTGTAAAAGAGTTTGACGTGGACGTGGCTGGGATTGTGACGGGCGGCGCTGGCGGATTTAACGCAGATGACGACGGCGCTGCGATCCGCACGATCTCCGACGCTGAAGGCGGGGGAACAATTGATATCGCCGACACCGCCATTGTGGCTGCGGGGGGCTCTGGCATTGCAATACAAGACGGGGATGGCGACGCGGTTGTCACCTTGGAGGGGACCGTGACCGGGGACGTTCGTCTTGGCGCGGGTGACGATAGGGCCACGATTGGTGCCACAGCCAGTTTTGACTTTTCCTCCTATATCCTGGACGGCGGTTCGGGCGATAACGATCACCTGACGCTGCATGGCCGCCGGACGATGACCTCAATGGAAAACGTTAGAAACTGGGAGCATCTCACGCTGAAGGATGAGATGGAGATGCGCCTGGACGGGATGGACAGGCTGGATATGGGCCTGTCCATCGACGCCACGTCTACGTTCCGCGCGTCTGGCGGGGAGCTCACCATCACAGGTGACGTGACCAATGCGGGTGACTTGACCTTAAGCGTGCAGGACGGGGCTGCAGGTGATGTGATCACCATTGACGGCGATTATACCAACACCGGATCGGGAAGAAGTGTTTTTGAGCTGGATGCGGTTATGGGTGCTGATGGTGCGAACACCGACAGGCTTGAGATCACCGGCAACGCGTCAGGCGAGATGGTGCTGTCGCTTGCCGGGTTGGACAATGCCAGCGCCGGAGGCGGACCACTTGAGATCTACGTGGTCTCGGTTGGCGGCACGTCTGAGGATGCGACCTTCACCCTTGTGGGAGGCAACTATGTCACGTCGGACGGGGAGCACGCGGTGATCTCGGGTGCCCACCTCTACAGGCTGGCTGAAGTTGAGGCGCAGGATGGCGGCAAATGGTGGGCGTTGAGCGCGCGGTTAGCTGGTGGCGAGATCAGCTGGGGACCCTCAGCACCGATCTATGACAGCTATGGTGCCTCGCTGCTGGCGTTCAATGCGCCCTCTGGGCTGCACGCGCGGGGTAGCTCGCAAGACTTCCGGACCCTGGCCTGGAGCGGACAAGGGGCTCAGACCAGTGGCTCTCCGCTGTGGGTCCAGATGGGGATGGAGCAGATCACATCGGCGGCCGAGCAGAGCACCACGGGGGCGGCGCGCGACAGCAGCCTCTGGGAGATGGAGATCGGTGCGGATATTGTGCTGGACACCAGCACGGCAGGTCTTCTCGTGGGCGGGCTGATGCTGTCCTATGGCACGGGCAGTACGGATGTGAGCTCAGACTTTGGGGACGGGTCGATAGAGACGACGGGTCTGGGCCTTGGGCTTGCGGCCACGTGGTATGACCGCCGGGGGTTTTATGTCGACGGACAGGTGACGGTGAGCGCCTACTCGAGCGATCTGAGCTCTGACGGGCGTGGGAGCTTGATCGAGGGCAACAGCGGGACGGGCTATGCGCTGTCGATCGAGGCCGGACAGCAGCTTGACCTTGGCTCCCGGCTGACGGTGATCCCGCAGGCGCAGCTGAGCCTGTCATCTGTGACGTTCAGTGACTTCACGAGTGAGGCGCAGGGGGAGCAGCGGGTGTCGCTCGAGGATGCGGTGAGCCAGCAGCTGCGGCTTGGGCTTGAGTTTGGGGCGCAGGATCAGGGTGCGAGCGGCGTTTACGGGATGGTGAACCTGTACCATGATTTTGGGTCTGGCAGCGAGGTGCGGGTTGGGCCGGCGTCGCTGACGAGTGAGAACGAGGCTTGGGCGCTTGGGTTTGGGATTGGGGGCAGCTATGCGTGGAATGACCGCGTGGACCTGTTTGGCGAGGCCTCCTATGCCACCGGGCTCAGCAACGCCGGGGATGTCAGTGCTCTCAGCGCAAGCGCAGGCTTTAAAGTGATGTTCTGAGGAGGGTCGGGTCTCGTCGTTGTGATGATTGGAAGGTCAGCGAGCAGGCAACCAAAGCGGCAGCGCAACGACTAGGCCAAATATCGTCCTTTTCTCCGCGACAATCCTGAATTGGTCGAATGAGCCCATTGCTGCCTTTGATCACACTTCAGTCTTTCGCTCATGCAGTGGGTCGCGAACCGCACCTTCCGGACGTTCAGAACCGGGTGGTAAATAGCAGGTGAGCGGATGGAGCTGCCGTTCGAACCGTCAGCTTGAATGTCCGGTTTCGAAGTGGGCTAGATTTCCAGAACAAGCGGGCAGTGATCCGAAACTTCGGGATCGTAGATCACGTCGAAGTCCCTCACTGCATTCTCTTGGTCGATAAGCATGTAGTCGGCAAAGCGCCCCGGTTTCTTGTATTGCGAGTTACGTGTGCTTTCGAAGCCGCGCCCCGTCACCAGTTCAGTTAGTCCGGAACCGCTGAGGATCGAAAGCGTTTTACTGTCTGGCTCAACGTTGAAATCGCCGCAAATGATCGTGACATCGTCCCGCTCCGTGAGACTGCGTGACATGTCGAGCAACTTGCGCGCTTGCTTCGAACGCTCTGGCGTATCCATTCTCCCATTCAAGTCGCGCAGACCATGCATATGGGTAACGCTGACGGCTCGATTGGCGTCATAGTCCCATATCCGGACACCATGCGCGCTTCGCGAGCGCGGGTGATCGCCATAACCGACGGGGGAATAATCCTTGTGAACGAACCCCTGTAACTGTCCGATGATAGGAAAAGAACGATGTACGAAGGTCGCAAGACCCCATCGCGATGGGATTGAGGTTTCGTCGTCCCAAAGCACCCCCTGCGCAGCCGGGCAAAAGATCGCGACATGCTCCGGCAGAGCAGCGCTGACATCGCGAAACAGATTGGCGCGTTGTGGCAATATCTGATCGCCGTCCCGATAGGTCAGCCAGTCCTTCTTAGATGCGGGGCTATGGATGACCTCTTGCAAGCACAGGATATCGGGAGCAGTCCCAGCAAGGTATGGCAGCAGCGCCTCATGGAGTTTTCCACCCCAGCCGTTCAGACACATCACCTTCAAACCTGCACCCCAATTGGTCTCTTCAATTGTTACCGACACGTTGGCAGATAATGCGGATGTCTACCAGCGTACCTTCGGTGATAAGCTCCGTCGTTCCGATGCAAGACCAGGCAGGATATGGCGCGGAAATGAACGCGTCTTTGACTTTGACGAATGTGTCGAGGTGCTTTCGAAGATCGACGTGGTAGGTCGTCATCTTGACAATATCGGTCCAATTCAGGTTTCCAGCAACGAGTGTTCCAGCCCCATGAAACTGATCCAAAGTTGGCGCAAAATTTGGAGTACATTTCTGGCAAAAGAGGCGCGTGCCGCTGCCGACAATATGAGTCGGCGATGAACAGATGTCCAACATGATCCGCAGTCTGATGCGCAAGTTTAGGCACATCCTGCCCATCGGGATCGAAGCAGTCACGACTTTCGCGAAGCGCCGCCCGAGTGGTGACCACCCGGACATGCCGGAGATCGCCAATGGTGCCTTTGTTCTCTTCGAACTCATTGGTTCATGAAGGGGTTGGCTGGGTGTGTGTCAGCAAGGTGGAAACCGCAATCTGCCAGTTCAGGCTGTTGCTACAGAATACACACCGTGTCCTACGCCCTCCCTCGGGCATCGTTCCCGCTGGGAACTGGTTGTTATTGGAATCCTCGCTTGGACAGTTGTCAGGCGGCCTTGAAATCCGTTTGGTCCCCCCATGATGGCATGCAGAATGATAGTTAGCCGTCATGCCAAAGCCACGCGCGCTTTGCGCATCGTTGAGGGTGCCGCGATGCCAAGCGCCCATGATTTCATCTCAAGCGGCGCGGCGCATCTTGTGAGTGGGAAGTTGGCGGCCTCGTAGTGAAGCGTGCGAACTTTCACACGCCACATTTCGAGATACTGCCGCTGTAGTCGATTTCTCCTGAGTGGCCTCTCTGAGGCACGAAACCAAGGTAGGCGCCAACGTCGCGGGATTTCTTGAACCTGTGCGGATCATCGATGGCAGCTGCCAAAGCCAGTGCGGTGATCGGGCCAACGCCGGGCACCGTCATCAATCGCCTGCAGACCTCGGATTTTCTGGTCATTTTCTTGATGTCGCAGTTTTTCGCCGAAACGGCTGTGAGTATCGCCTCGCGAGCTGCAAAGAGCCCGTATAGTGCCGCGTGAAGGCCGGGAAGGCTTCGCTCGGCGAGCCCGTGATACAGCATGGGGCCATTCGTCCCGCCTCGAAAATAACTCCTATGCATGCCGGACCCGCGGCAAGGAAGTCCCTTACGGCCTCTGGCGAGGTTGCCATCTTTCCTTCTCTGATAACGGCGCCCTCACGATCTAAAACGCAAATATGTGTCTCCTCCATCGACACATCCAACCCGGCAAAATAGTCCATCTCCCATCTCCTCAATAATGATTTGGAATCCTAACTCTATCGTGGCTTTGAAGGGCTGAACCGTGATTGCGCCATGTTGATAATGATCATGCAACCCGAACCACAAGAGATTCTGCGGATCTATCTCGAAAAGAGGCTCCAGGTGCGTCGCATGGGCGGCAGAAAGCGGACTTTAAACATCAGAAGGCTGTTATCATTTACCGGTCCGTAACAGCCTCGAGGCATAGGCAAAATCTATCATTAAATAGGAGTTGGGAATTGGCATTCCAGCATAGGCTGTGGGACGTATTTTACATCAAATACTGAGCGGTGCAGGCGGAGTCATGAAGGAAACAATGCGATTCAAATTGAGCAGATCATTGTAGGGAATTTGAGTATTGGGGATTGATAGAATCATCAGCAAACAGGGCGCGGATGATAGAATTGGCGTGGTGGATCGTTAACAAGTCTGCGCGTGAAGACATGGAAGACATGGCGGCACTTTATTAGGAGTAAAGGAGCCGAGCCTGTCATGGAGTCGATCAAACCAGGACGTGCCGGATATAATATTTGACGAGCCCTCATGTGGTATGGTGAAAATGTTCTTGCTATTGCTGACATGCGTGGCCCTCCGATAAGCCAAAACTGCCAGATAAACAGATGAAAAAAATCCTGATCATTTTTGCCTTGGTGCTGCTATTCGCTCTACTGCCTTTTGCATACCAGAGAGCTCTAAACGACATTAGGCTGTACAAATTTTCGAAACAGTTGGACAAAATCGACGCCGAGGTTCTTGGAAAGTCATACAAGCAAATTGCATCGGGATCTGAAATCTATGTTGGTGGGAACGGTGAGTATTGTTCCTTTAGAGCATCGCGCTTATTCATTGTAAATTTGAATTCTTCGAACTTAGCGAATGCAATTACAAAAATAAATCAAATTAAATTCAATACAGCGCGCGATATTCGCAGCTCGATACAAAAGCCAGAGTTGTCAGTTACCGGTAGAGGTTGGTTAATCTCGGTCATACTCAGTGATGGCCCATACAAGGCCAAATTTGATGTGCGGTGCTGTCTTGGCCCCCTAAAACTGTGCCAAAGTTGGCTTAGTTTTGGAGGCAGGATTGATGGCACGGAAACGGTATTCGGATGAGGATATTCTGCGGCTTTTGCGTCAGATTGAGCTGAGCCTGTCGTCTGGTTCGGATGTTGCGACGGCGTGCAGAACGGCTGGTGTCAGTGACGCGACCTATTACACTTGGCGCAAGCGGTTTGGCGGCATGGGACGATCCGAGATGGCCAATCTGAAGGCACTGCAGAAAGAGAATGATCGGCTCAAGAAGATCGTGGCCGAGCTTGAACTGGACAAGCTCATTCTCAAGGAGAGCCTTGATTATCTAAAGCCGAAGGCCTGACGGCAGACCAGCTTCGTCAGGCCGTGATGCATACCCGACAAAAGCTGGCAACATCTGAACGGCGCACCTGCCGTGTGATCGGGCTAGCGCGGAGTACGCTGCAATACCGCGCAGCGCCAAAGGATGATGAGGCGTTGCGTCTGGCGATGATCCGATTGGCCAAACAGTACGGGCGCTATGGCTACCGCAAGGTCGCCGAGCTGCTGCGTGTCGAAGGCTGGGCAGTCAATCACAAGAAGATCGAACGACTATGGCGCGAAGAAGGCCTGCAACTGCCGAGCCGGCACAAGAAACGCAAACGGCTGTACCACAAGGATAGTTCGATCATCCGGCTCCGACCGCAACATCCCAATCACATCTGGAGCATCGATTTTGTGCACGACAAGCTGAGCAACGGACGCTCCTACAAGATGCTCACGGTGCTGGATGAATACACCCGCGAAGCGCTGTGTGTCGCGGTCAAACCAAAGATAAACAGCGCAGATGTGCTGGATGCGCTCTACCCACTCCTATTGCGGCACGGGAAGCCTGAATACATCCGTTCCGACAACGGCGCGGAGTTCATCGCGGTGGCCCTGCAAGACTGGCTGAGAAAGGTCGGAATCAAACCGATACAGATCTACCCAGGGTCACCCTGGGAGAATGGATACAACGAGCGCTTCAATGGCACTCTGCGCCGGGAAGTCCTCAATGCCGAGTGGTTCCACACCACCAAACAGGCTCAGATCGTCATCAATACCTGGCTCAGACAGTACAATCGTGTCCGACCACATCAGGCTCTAAACATGCGACCGCCCGTTCCAGAAACCTTGCTCAGAGGTGGCACATAGAATTGGGGCTGGACATCAGTTGCTCCCATTCCTCAGAAATGTTTCCGGGCAACACCGTACTTGATCCAAAAATATTGTATGTATCATACCAACCACGGGCCATTTCAGTATAGATAGTAGCTTTTACGAGATTGGCATCCACTCCAAATTCATTCGCTGCACTGACAATTGTTGCATTGTTGTTTCGAATATATTCTCCTGCGCCAGAGTTATCCTGCAAGTTTAGATATAGCGGCACTCCAAATACAGTCGCACCAACTTGATTTTCAAAAATACCATCAGCAAATTCTGCTACGTCGCTGATCTCTTGATGTTCAAAGTAAAATTTTTCGTTGGTATTGTTAATTATGGAGTTTCGTCGGTCTTCTTCCTTAGTCAAGTATGTAGTCACGCCTTGATCCTTTTGTCCAGCCCCAATTCTATGGGCCAGTTTTGAGCAAGGTTTCTGGAACGGGCGGTCGCATGTTTAGAGCCTGATGGGGTCTGACACGATTGTACTGTCTAAGCCAGGTATTGATGACGATCTGAGCCTGTTTGGTGGTGTGGAACCATTCTGCGTTGAGGACTTCCCGGCGCAGAGTGCCATTGAAGCGCTCGTTGTATCCATTCTCCCAAGGTGATCCCGGGTAGATTTGGATCGGCTTAATGCCCACCTTTCTTAACCAGGTCTGCAGGGCCGTTGCGATGAACTCCGCGCCGTTGTCGGAACGGATGTGTTCGGGCTTCCCGTGCCGCAATAAGAGTGGGTAGAGCGCATCCAGCACGTCTGCGCTGTTCATCTTCGGCTTGACCGCTACGCAGAGCGCCTCACGGGTATACTCATCCAGCACCGTCAGCATCTTGTAGCTCTGTCCGTTGCTCAGCTTGTCGTGGACAAAGTCAATGCTCCAGATGTGATTGGGATGTTGCGGTCGGAGCCGGATGATCGAGCTGTCCTTGTGGTACAGCCGTTTGCGTTTCTTGTGCCGTTGTGGGAGCTGCAAGCCTTCTTCGCGCCATAGTCGTTCGATCTTTTATGATTGACTGCCCAGCCTTCGACACGCAGCAGCTCGGCGACCTTGCGGTAGCCGTAGCGCCCATACCGTTTGGCCAATCGGATCATCGCCAGACGTAACGCCTCATCATCCTTTGGCGCTGCGCGGTATTGCAGCGTGCTCCGCGCCAATCCAATCACGCGACAGGTGCGCCGTTCAGAGGTTGCCAGCTTTTGTCGGGTGTGGACCACGGCCTGACGAAGCTGGTCTGCCGTCAGGCCTTTGGCTTTAGATAATCAAGGCTCTCCTTGAGAATGAGTTTGTCCAGTTCAAGCTCAGCCACGATTTTCTTGAGCCGATCATTCTCTTTCTGCAGCGCCTTCAGATTGGCCATCTCAGATCGTCCCATCCCACCAAACCGCTTGCGCCATGTGTAATAGGTCGCATCACTGACACCAGCCGTTCTGCACGCCGTCGCGACATCCGAACCAGATGCCAGGCCCAGCTCAATCTCGCGCAAAAGCCGCAGAATATCTTCGTCCGAATACCGTTTCCGCGCCATCAATCCCGTCTCCAAAACTAAGCCAACTGTGGCACAGTTTTAGGGGGCCAAGACAGAAGACTACAATCCTTACTCCAATGCACATTCCCTGCGCTCTTTTGAAATCGTTCCTCGACTAACTGAAGATGACAACAATCTAGGCTTGAGAAACGGTGATATCGTATCGCAGGATATTCGTTGCGGTGCTTTTTGCGATGCAATCACGGGTCAGTTGCAGCATCGCCAAAACTGCGACTTTCGAATGGAAAGTCCGCTTTTCGAATTCCTAGTGAATCGCTTCGCCGTAGCAGCGAATGACTGCTCTCCGCCCTCCCTGCAGAAAGATGGCTGCTTGGCGAAAGCTCTGCTGTCTTGGCAGTCACAACGTATATGTGTTAGGAAACCTCGGACTGAATGCGAAGTTGTCCGAGGTTATCCATCAGTGCAAAACGATCCGACACAAAGGCAGCGCCTCCTTGAGTATCTGGAGTCCCATGCGCCGGCGCGCGCACGAGATCTTGAGGGGGTGGGCGTGTCAGCGGCAACAATCTCTCGCGCGGTGCAGTCCGGAGACATCATCCGGCTCGGTCGCGGGCTCTATAGCCTGCCCGATAGCACCCCCGATACGCATGAAACTCTCATCGAAGTCGCCAAGCGCGCGCCCAAGGCCGTCATCTGCCTCACATCGGCACTGGCGTTCCACAGCCTGACCGATCAACTTCCACGTCGTGTCTGGATCGCCATTGGCGCCAAGGACTGGAAACCAAAAATCACCTATCCGAAGATCCGAACCGTCCGGTTCCGCGAACCCTATTTCTCCGGCGACGTCGAGGAACACCAGATGGGCGGGGCGACGATCAGGATGTACAAGATACCAAAGACACTGGCCGATGCATTCCGGAACCAGCGCCTCGTCGATCGATCGGTCGCCATCGAGGCACTCAAGACTGCGATCGAGCATCGCAGGACGACGCCGTCAGCCATTGCCGAGGCTGCGCGGACCTACGGGGCCTGGAACCAGATGCATCCGTACCTCGAGGCCGTGACGTCGAATGGCTGACAAGCCCAAGAACACCGCCGCTTCGGTGCGTCAGAGGCTGCTGAACCTCGCACGCGCGGAGGAGCAGGCCTTCGACGTGGTATTGGTCGCGTTCGGACTGGAACGGCTCATCTACCGACTGTCGGTGTCGGCACACCGCGATCGCTTCGTCCTGAAGGGCGGGATGCTCGTGACACTCTGGACGAAGGACAGAGGCCGATTTACCCGAGACATCGACTTCCTGTCGTTCGGCGCCGAAGACGAGGCGACCCTGAAGAAAACAATCGCCGAGATTCTCACAATCGACGCAGACGACGGGCTGATCTTTGACGACGCCAGCCTTACCGCGGCCCCGATCAGGGAAGATCAGGTCTACGGCGGCATGCGCCTGAAGACGACCGCGTATCTCGAGAAAACGCGGATCCCGATCACGATCGATGTCGGATTCGGAGACGCGCTTGGAAACCCCGACTACACGCTCGACTACGGTTCTCTGCTCGACTTTCCCTCGGCATCGGTGCGCGCCTACTCCCCGGAGACAGTCATCGCAGAGAAGTTCCAGGCGGTCGTCGCTCTTGGTGTCATCAATGGTCGGATGAAGGATTATTTCGATCTTTGGGCGCTGCCGAAGGCCGTCGATCTCGATCTGGAGGACTTGCTGGCCAGCATCGAAAAGACCTTTGAGCGGCGTCAAACGGAAGTCCCGAGGGAGCGACCGCCGGGCCTGTCCCAGGAGTTCGCTACCGAGCCAACAAAGTCCGCACAGTGGCGCGCCTATTCCGAGGCGACCGAGATCGAAGGCACGAGCCTTGCCCAGGTCGTCGATGATATCTGGGCGATGCTTGAGCCTGTCTGCGCGCGCGCCGGCTCCGCGAAGTAGCGTAGGCGGTCCCCGGTTTCGGTTCACACCACAGCTTCATGTCCCAGTCTGGGACAACACGCCCGCATCCTCCAGCTGCTCCCGGTCCGGCAGGTCTTGCAGCGACTCCAGATCAAAGGCGACGAGGAACTGCTCCGTCGTCACGTATGTGTAGGGTGCCCCACGCCGTGGGGAGCGGGGGCCTGTCCCGATCAGGCCGCGGGCATGCAGCCGCCCGATCAGGTCACGGCTGATCTCCTTGCCGAAGATGCCCTTGAGCCCATCCCGCGTGATTGGTTGGTGATAGGCGATGGCCGCCAGCACGGCGACATCGTATTCGCGCAGATCGAGATCCTGGTCGCCGACATCCGCCGCGGTCCGGATCGCCGCCGCATAGGCCGGCCTCGTCCGCAGCATCCAGCCGCCCGCCACCTTCGCAACTTCAAACGACCGCCCCTCGAGATCAGACATCAGATCGTCGATCAACAGATCGACCGAGACCCCCTGCCCCACCACGCGGGCCAGATCCTCGCGCGGCACGGGTGAGCCGGAGGCAAAGAGAACCGCCTCGATCCGGTGCATCCATTCGCGCCACCGCAAGTCGGGCGGAAACTCTTCCAACTCCCGATCCAGATCGGTCTCGGCGTGATCCTTGGCCATCGCTCAGACCCCGTAGAGCCGGAATGTGTCGCGCCCGGTCAGCTCACGCCCTGCGCCAAGCTCGACCAGACGGTCGCAGAACCGGCGTGCGGCGCGATCGGACCGGAGCGAGGTGAGCGCCGCCGGTGCGACCGCGTCCCGGTTCAGGAACAGCGAGACGGCCTTGTCCGCGCCCTTTGCCCGGAGGTTGGGCGCGACGGCCCGGAGCCGATCAGCGCGCCGGGCCAGGTCGGCCGCCTCTCGCGTTGCCTCGGCCGCGGCCAACACGATCGCCCGATGGCAGGCCAGGCGCAGCTCGTCACCCGACTTCCGCAGATCGGCCCGCTTGACACCAAGCGCCAAGAGGGGCAGCACATAACTCCACCCAAGCGCCTGCGCCAACGCCGCGTCCGCCAGGATCAACGTAGCGGCGGGATACCGTGGACGATCCTCCAGAGTCGCCCGAAGCACAGCCGCGGCACGTGGGACCGGCGCCCCCTGCCCCACGTCCAACCACATCGCGATCTGCTCGCGCTCGAGATCAGGCAGCGCGCGACGCAGTGGCTTCACTGACAAGGGTCGTTCGACCGCCCTTCGCCACGAGAGATAGACCTCACCGGCTGGCCCCGGACTGTCACCCGGCTGGAGAAACGCGACCGCATCTCGTAGGTCTGAAGCCCGCTCCGGACGTCCCTGGTGCGTCACGCAGGCTTCCGCGGCGCGCAACGCCAGCCGAGCCCGCAACAACGTCTGGGGGGCGTCGTTTCGGCTCACCATCAGATGCAGATGGTTCAGTGATGCACCCGACAAAAACGCCACATCTTCAGGGGTTTCTGCCTGCGCCGAGGTGACCCAGGACGGCATCCGGGGTAGGCTCTGGTGGTCGTCGCTGAAGCTCTGGCGGGCATAGGTCATGCCACAAGACTATCTCACAGCGGCGCTTTTGCCTACTATATAGTGTACAAACCGCCCCACTCTGCGGCTCTCAGCTATGTCCAATAAGTTTGCATTATCGGACAGTTTTCGAACCTTCACGCATCGCCGATTTTCGACGGATCTACCGCCGTTTCCCGGAGCGTTGGAAACTATAAATTGAACGTCCGCTATTCCGGGTTGCAAATGGAAATGCTGCACTTGCGGCGAATTTCTGCTTTCCGCCGATTCTGTGGAAAAACAACGTGTTGCGGACGCAGAAAGTGGTGTGCTGAACCGAGCGCGAGTGCCTTTCTGATCAGGCTTTACGTGTTTGCTGCGGTGCGGGAAAGATCTTGGCCAGTTTGCGGAGGTTCTGGGCGGTGGCGGCGAGGAGGAATTCGTCGTTTGCGCCGCATGGGCCACGTAATCGGAGCCGACCCAGGCCGAGAATGCGTTTGAGGTGGGCGAAGAGCATTTCCACCTTCTTTCTGAGCTTCATTGAGATGTCGTACTGGCGGGTCTTGGCAATGTCTCGAGCCACCTGGCGGGCGTCTTCTGTTTCTTCGCGGCTGATCTTGCGGGCATCCGCGTTGGGGCAGCACTTGGTTTTCGATGGGCAGACCTGACAGACCTCTTTCAGAGCGCGATAGCGAGCGGTGCCCTTGCCCGTCGGACCGCGGTTGGGGTCTGAGTAGTTGCGGCGGAACTGCTTGAGGGCGTGACCTTCGGGACAGATGTATTGGTCATTCTCAGCATCCCATTCGAAGTCGGCGCGGGTCCAGGTGCCGTCATTGCGACCGGACTTGTCGAACACCGGGATATGCGGCGCAATCTTGCGATCAACCAGCCAGCCCAGAAGTGGGCCGGTGCCATAGGCGGTGTCCGCGATTAGTCTCTCCGGATGCAGATCGAACCGTTCCTTTACTCGGTTCAACATGGTCTTGGTCGATCCGACCTCAGCCTGACGGATTGATCTGGTGGCTTCGACGTCGATGATAACTCCGTGATCTGTATCGATCAGGTAGTTGTCGGAATAGCTAAAGAATGCAGGGCCTTTGCGGGCTGCGGTCCATTGGCTCGCCGGATCGGAATGCGATGTGAACTTGGGCTGAACCTCGCTGGCAGCGCCGAACGCAGCCTCGTCCAGCGTGTCGAGATACTCGCGGACGGCGCGGGGCGCGTCGGTCGGATCAACGGTTGAGGCGTCCCACTCTTCCTTCGGCGTTGAGTTCTGCTTGTTGGCATCGGCTTCGATCAAGCTTGCATCGATGGCCATACGCTGACCGCTGACGAGGCCTTCCTCAATGCTGTGTGCCACGGTCATCTCGAACAGGTAGCGCAGCAGTTCGCTTTCGCGGAACCGCCCATGCCGGTTCTTCGAGAATGTGGAATGATCCGGCACACGGTCGTTCAGATCGAGCCGACAGAACCACCGATAGGCTAGGTTCAGATGAACCTCTTCACAAAGCCGCCGCTCGGACCGGATCCCGAAGCAGTAGCCCACGAGTAGCATTCGGATAAGCAACTCGGGGTCAACCGAGGGGCGTCCAGTATGGCTGTAGAACTCCGCCAGATGCGACCGGATGCTGCCAAGATCGACGAACCGATCAATCGAGCGCAGCAGGTGATCTTGCGGGACATGATCTTCCAGCGAGAACTCGTAGAACAACGCCGCCTGCGCTTCCTGCCTCGGTCCCATCATCGCCAATTCCTCCCTACAGGACGAATTGAATCAGCGACTTACCACTCAATCAACCAAGAGTTTTTCAACGAAATACGCCGATTCTGTGGAAAAACAACGTGTTGCGGACGCAGAAAGTGGTGTGCTGAACCGAGCGCGAGTGCCTTTCTGATCAGGCTTTACGTGTTTGCTGCGGTGCGGGAAAGATCTTGGCCAGTTTGCGGAGGTTCTGGGCGGTGGCGGCGAGGAGGAATTCGTCGTTTGCGCCGCATGGGCCACGTAATCGGAGCCGACCCAGGCCGAGAATGCGTTTGAGGTGGGCGAAGAGCATTTCCACCTTCTTTCTGAGCTTCATTGAGATGTCGTACTGGCGGGTCTTGGCAATGTCTCGAGCCACCTGGCGGGCGTCTTCTGTTTCTTCGCGGCTGATCTTGCGGGCATCCGCGTTGGGGCAGCACTTGGTTTTCGATGGGCAGACCTGACAGACCTCTTTCAGAGCGCGATAGCGAGCGGTGCCCTTGCCCGTCGGACCGCGGTTGGGGTCTGAGTAGTTGCGGCGGAACTGCTTGAGGGCGTGACCTTCGGGACAGATGTATTGGTCATTCTCAGCATCCCATTCGAAGTCGGCGCGGGTCCAGGTGCCGTCATTGCGACCGGACTTGTCGAACACCGGGATATGCGGCGCAATCTTGCGATCAACCAGCCAGCCCAGAAGTGGGCCGGTGCCATAGGCGGTGTCCGCGATTAGTCTCTCCGGATGCAGATCGAACCGTTCCTTTACTCGGTTCAACATGGTCTTGGTCGATCCGACCTCAGCCTGACGGATTGATCTGGTGGCTTCGACGTCGATGATAACTCCGTGATCTGTATCGATCAGGTAGTTGTCGGAATAGCTAAAGAATGCAGGGCCTTTGCGGGCTGCGGTCCATTGGCTCGCCGGATCGGAATGCGATGTGAACTTGGGCTGAACCTCGCTGGCAGCGCCGAACGCAGCCTCGTCCAGCGTGTCGAGATACTCGCGGACGGCGCGGGGCGCGTCGGTCGGATCAACGGTTGAGGCGTCCCACTCTTCCTTCGGCGTTGAGTTCTGCTTGTTGGCATCGGCTTCGATCAAGCTTGCATCGATGGCCATACGCTGACCGCTGACGAGGCCTTCCTCAATGCTGTGTGCCACGGTCATCTCGAACAGGTAGCGCAGCAGTTCGCTTTCGCGGAACCGCCCATGCCGGTTCTTCGAGAATGTGGAATGATCCGGCACACGGTCGTTCAGATCGAGCCGACAGAACCACCGATAGGCTAGGTTCAGATTGGACCTGTCACGGTTTGATGCCGCTCCTTTGATAGCATCTACTGCAGCAAAGGAGACTGACTATGGGACTGAAACGGACGGCCGAATTCCGGCAAGATGCGGTGCGTATCGCATTGACCAGTGGGCTAACACGCAAGCAGGTGGCTGATGATCTAGGTGTCGGGATGTCCACGCTGAACAAATGGATCACAGCGCACCGAGATACAGACGTGGTTTCCAAAGAGGATTTGAGCCTCGCTCAAGAGAATGAGCGACTTCGACGGGAGATCCGGCTCCTCAAGGAGGAGAGGGAAATCCTAAAAAAGGCCACCCAGTTCTTCGCGGGCCTAAAGCAATGAGATTTAGGTTTATCGAAGAACACAGAGCCAGCTTTCCAGCCAACCGGTTATGCGATGTCGTCGGTGTCAGCGCACGCGGTCTGCGTGCCTTCCGCAGCCGCCCTGCCAGTCGCAGACAGCGGTCTGATCTGGTCACGCTGGCGCATATCAAAGAACAGTCACGCCTCAGTTTGGGCAGCTATGGCAGGCCGCGCATGACTGAAGAGTTGAAGGAAATTGGTTTGGCTGTGGGGCATCGTCGCGTTGGTCGCCTGATGCGCCAGAACGGCATATCCGTGTTGAGAACACGCAAGCACAAGGTCACGACAGACAGCGATCACAAGTTCAATATCGCGCCCAACCTACTGGATCGGGACTTCACAGCGGATCAGCCGAACAAGACATGGGCTGGTGACATCAGCTATGTCTGGACCCGTGAAGGCTGGCTTTATCTCGCCGTCATTCTGGACTTGCATTCCCGCCGTGTGATTGGCTGGGCTGTTAGCAATCGGATGAAGCGAGACCTGGCCATCAGGGCGCTGAGAATGGCTATCGCCTTCAGATCACCACCGAAGGACTGCATCCACCACACGGATCGTGGCAGCCAATACTGTTCCCACGATTATCAGAAGATCCTGCGCCAACATGACTTCAAAGTGTCGATGAGCGGCAAAGGCAATTGCTATGATAACGCCGCCGTCGAGACCTTCTTCAAAACGATCAAAGCTGAGCTGATCTGGCGGCGGTCATGGCAAACCCGACGGCAGGCTGAAGCGGCCATCTTCGAATACATCAACGGCTTCTACAATCCGCGCCGCCGACACTCAGCACTGGGCTGGAAAAGTCCCGTCGCCTTCGAACGGAAAGTGGTTTAAACGAGCACTTGGAGCGGCACAAAAACGCGACAGGTCCACAATGTCTCGAGCCACCTGGCGGGCGTCTTCTGTTTCTTCGCGGCTGATCTTGCGGGCATCCGCGTTGGGGCAGCACTTGGTTTTCGATGGGCAGACCTGACAGACCTCTTTCAGAGCGCGATAGCGAGCGGTGCCCTTGCCCGTCGGACCGCGGTTGGGGTCTGAGTAGTTGCGGCGGAACTGCTTGAGGGCGTGACCTTCGGGACAGATGTATTGGTCATTCTCAGCATCCCATTCGAAGTCGGCGCGGGTCCAGGTGCCGTCATTGCGACCGGACTTGTCGAACACCGGGATATGCGGCGCAATCTTGCGATCAACCAGCCAGCCCAGAAGTGGGCCGGTGCCATAGGCGGTGTCCGCGATTAGTCTCTCCGGATGCAGATCGAACCGTTCCTTTACTCGGTTCAACATGGTCTTGGTCGATCCGACCTCAGCCTGACGGATTGATCTGGTGGCTTCGACGTCGATGATAACTCCGTGATCTGTATCGATCAGGTAGTTGTCGGAATAGCTAAAGAATGCAGGGCCTTTGCGGGCTGCGGTCCATTGGCTCGCCGGATCGGAATGCGATGTGAACTTGGGCTGAACCTCGCTGGCAGCGCCGAACGCAGCCTCGTCCAGCGTGTCGAGATACTCGCGGACGGCGCGGGGCGCGTCGGTCGGATCAACGGTTGAGGCGTCCCACTCTTCCTTCGGCGTTGAGTTCTGCTTGTTGGCATCGGCTTCGATCAAGCTTGCATCGATGGCCATACGCTGACCGCTGACGAGGCCTTCCTCAATGCTGTGTGCCACGGTCATCTCGAACAGGTAGCGCAGCAGTTCGCTTTCGCGGAACCGCCCATGCCGGTTCTTCGAGAATGTGGAATGATCCGGCACACGGTCGTTCAGATCGAGCCGACAGAACCACCGATAGGCTAGGTTCAGATGAACCTCTTCACAAAGCCGCCGCTCGGACCGGATCCCGAAGCAGTAGCCCACGAGTAGCATTCGGATAAGCAACTCGGGGTCAACCGAGGGGCGTCCAGTATGGCTGTAGAACTCCGCCAGATGCGACCGGATGCTGCCAAGATCGACGAACCGATCAATCGAGCGCAGCAGGTGATCTTGCGGGACATGATCTTCCAGCGAGAACTCGTAGAACAACGCCGCCTGCGCTTCCTGCCTCGGTCCCATCATCGCCAATTCCTCCCTACAGGACGAATTGAATCAGCGACTTACCACTCAATCAACCAAGAGTTTTTCAACGAAATACGCCCCTTATGGCTTAGCAATCCGATCGATCATGCTAGGCAGATGATCAGGTGCTAGTTTTGAAGAAACGGCATCTAGTTGTATAAGTGACATCGAAAGGTAAGTGTGAAACTTCTCCGTAGCTAGGTTTCCCGCATCGCCGAACAGGTCTAGAGGTTCGCCGGATGCCATTTCAGATAGCACTGATTGAAGGTCGGGTGTTTCATCGCCGGCCTCCACCAACAAAAACCCGTCATGCTGCTCAACCGAGAAGCCTACGCTCCTGAGTGCGAGCATGAGAGTTGACGTCTTCACTGTCCCAACCCGCGTTGCGATGATCGATGTATGCTCTCCGAGAACGTGGATATTCTCGGTCCGAAATCCGAGTTCGTCATAATGTGCACGCGCTTCTTCCAACATCTTCAGAGAAGCCGCGTCCATGTAAGCCGGAAGAGCGCTCCCTTCGAGTATCGCGAACACTCGATCAATTACTTTGTCATGAATGTCACCCGGATCACCGCCAAAGACAGGTGGCACACCGGCTTTCGCTGGTTTGACTACAATCACCTTTTCGCGGTCATGGATTTCTTGAACAACCCAACGCCGCCCGGAGAAGATAAGTAACATCCCCGGGGCAAGGACATTGTCGATCGGCAGAGTGCCGAGATCCCGCCCGTCTGCAACCAAACGGAATTCCTCAGGAGTTTGAAAAACCGCGTAGAAGCTGTAGTGCTCGACCAGCTTTTCGCCTGTCGGGCCCAAGAGTAACAGCCCGCTCCCGGACTGTTCGATCAAACCGTTTTCAGGATGACCGATCGCACGTAACACATCGGCAAAGACATCAGTTGTGACCTTCCGAAAGGGGCCTTCGCGGCAGAGCAAATTGTAGACCACGCTTGCAGATGCCCCGCCGCGCTGCGCAATGACCGACAGTATCTGATGGACGAGCGTCGAGAGATGAAGCGCCTGCGGTTTTGGCGGTTCACACCAACCTTCCAGCAGCAAATCTATCATCGCGATGGACCTGATCAGGCCGAGGCGAAGGCGATCCACGAAACTGCTCTCCGGCGTCAACTTGGCTTCGACAGCGTACTGCCTGAGAATGGCCGCTTGTCCTTCACGCCGGCCTGACCGGCCAAGCCGTTGTCGCAAAGCAGCGACGCTGAATGGCGCACCGATTTGAGCCACGCAGGTCACGTCACCGATGTCGATTCCAAGCTCGAGCGTCGACGTGCATACAGCGGTAGTCGGTTTCGCGGGATCCTTGAGCCGCCGCTCCACGAAGTCACGGTGTTCGCGGGAGAGGCTCGCGTGGTGGGGATAGAATTCCTGTGGCAGGTGCTCCCGTTCGCAAAGCTCCCGCAACCGATCTGCGTAAATCTCGACCCGTTGACGCGCCCCGGCGAAGACCAGGTTGTCACTGCCTCGAAGGTGTTTGAAAAGATGCGCTGCTATAGCGTCCGTTGCGGATGGGTTGTTTTCATCTTCATCGCCTGAGAGGTAGCCGCGAAGCTGAAGCCTCAATTCAACCTCGCCGCCATCTGCTTCGATCAGCTGGACAGAGCTTGCTGCGTCAGGGCGAAGATAGGCCTTGGCGAGGTCCATGTCGCCTAGCGTAGCTGACAGACCTATCCGACGGATTGGGCGCTTTATCGCGAGCTCGAGCCTTGTGAGCAGCGAACGAAGCTGGACACCGCGTTCGCTATCCAGAACCGTGTGCAGTTCGTCGATCACGACTGCCCGCGTGGCCCCAAACAGGCGGGCAACTTCCAAACCGCGACGAATGAAAAGCGCCTCAAGGGACTCAGGGGTTATCAGCAGGATCCCTTTTGGAGATTTCAACGCGCGCGTCTTGATGGATTGCGAGACATCCCCGTGCCAGGGAACAACCGGAAGCTCTGCTTCCTGGCAGATGCCCTCCAGCCGCATAGCCTGGTCCGTGATCAAGGCTTTCAGCGGACCGATGTAGAGCAGGTCGAAGCCCGTGCCGCCCGACGGCGCGTCAAGCACCTGTGAAATCAACGGCAAGAACGCCGCCTCGGTCTTTCCGCCCGCCGTGGACGCCGCAACGATCAAATCGGCATTGGTTTCGCAGATCGTCCGGATCGATCGCGCCTGGATATCGCGAAGTTCGCGCCATCCTTTCTGGCGTATCCATTTCTGCACAGGCCTCGCCAGTTTGTCGAACGCACTGCTCATCGGCGTCAGAGCTTGAACTTGATCAGATC
Source organism: Ruegeria sp. B1 (assembly GCF_056535885.1). Classification (NCBI taxonomy): domain Bacteria; kingdom Pseudomonadati; phylum Pseudomonadota; class Alphaproteobacteria; order Rhodobacterales; family Roseobacteraceae; genus Ruegeria; species Ruegeria sp. B1. The sequence goes on from NZ_JBQFJA010000002.1 coordinate 327,036, forward strand.
ACCGTCACCGGGGTCTTGGGCACCAGTCGACTCGTCTACCTCGGTCATGTCTTCGCCGAGGTCTTCGGAGACCTCGATCTTCTCGATCAGATCGCTCCACTCGACACCGGGGTTTTGCTCGAGCACGGAAAGCAGGTTCACGAATGCGGTCACAGTATTGCGCGGGGTGCGGAAGTAAGCTTCACCGATCCGGTCCGAGCAATGCGCCATGAAGGCCTCAAGTGCGGCGTCGGGCAGAGCACCGGCATCGTCCTGCATGATCCGCCGGACATTGGCCAGAAGAACGAAGAGGTCTTCAGGGGTCAGACTGGCCAGCCGGACAACGGGTCCTGAAAGGTCGACCAATCCGTCTCGCGCGAAGGTGTTCTCAGCCAGACGCGACTGTAGGGCTTCGTAACTGTATAGCCCTCGACGGGTGTTCATCAGAAACTCTGGGGTCCCGCCCATGAGAAATCCGAGGTTCTCGGCACTACCTTGCAGCACATCATTCAGAATCCGGAGGATCTGTTCGTAGTTTGCATTGCGCGCCTGCGACGAGGTGAGCTTGTAGAGATTCACCAACTCGTCGAGGCCGACCAGCAATCCTTTGTAGCCGGCCTCGCACACGAATGCCGACATCAGCTTCAGATGGTCATAGACACTGGCGTCGTCGATGATCGTTCGCACACCAAGCGCCTTGCGTGCGTCGGTGCGTGTCGCGAATTCACCGCGCAGCCACCTCAGGGCCGCGGATTTCAATTCGTCGTCGCCGGTCTCATGGCCTTCCCAATATCGACGGATGACTTCAGCGAACTCAAATCCCCCGGTAAGTTCTTCGAAGTGGCCAAGGCGTTCACGGATGACAGACCCGGTTGGCAAATCCCGTTCTTCAGCGTCTCGGTGAGCCTGGCTGACAAAACGCTCCACCACGCTGGCCAATGCCCCACCATCGGGCTTTGTCCGCGTCGAGAGGTTTCGGGCCATCTCGGCATACAGCCCCCGAGCTTGTCCGCCGGTCGCGTGAATGCGCCGATCTGGCGCCAGATCGGCGAACATCACGACCAGGCCTTTCTCCAGAGCCACAAGGCGGATCAGGTTCATGAAGAACGTCTTGCCCGATCCGTATTCCCCGATGATGAACCGGATCGCCGATCCGCCATCGGATATCCGGTCCATGTCTTTGACGAGCTCTTCAATCTCCCGGACGCGGCCAACCTGAATATGGCGCAAACCGAGCTTGGGCACGACCCCAGCCCGGAGCGCCTGTACGATTGCATCGCGTTCACGTGGTTTCAACTTCGACATCCCTGCCCTCCGCACTCATCTTTTCTTTTACCGTCTCCGCAATCTCCGGAGACACATCATATCCATCATACTCGTCGAGAAGCGCTTCATCGTAGGTCTCAAAAGCCCATTCATTCACGACTTCCAAAGCCCCAGACGCCATCAAGCCGTGCGAGGCGCAGATCGTCTCGAACTCGGTTTCAGACCAATGCTCCCGAGTTACCAATTCGAGGACAAGGCCGCCGTGTCTCGGGTCCAGCCCTGCCAACTGACTTTGATTGGCAGGCCCGGAGGCAACGTTTTCGTCTTCTTCGATATCGAAGATCTGGCCCAGGACAGACGACACGCGCTCGGTGTCTGAACGGATTGCTGCGATCCGCGACGCGTCGAGCATGGGTCCGCTGGCTTCTTCAAGTTCGGGTATCGCTTCGCCCGGGCGACCCGGTTGCGATGCACGAACAGTGCGAGGAACATCCGCAACTTCACCAGCATGCAGGTCCGAGTAGGCCAGCGCAGGATCAAGGCCCAAAGCCTTGTAGACTTTTTCGATGCTCGCGACTTCGTCGGAGTGAATAATGCCATCGGCATGTGCTGCACCAACAAGCGCTGCCCGAATAGCGGCCTGACTGTCTTGGCCCACATCCTTCAATTTGCGCCGCAGAAGCGTCATGTCCGGCGGCACAGCCAGGAACCATTCAAGGTTTGCGCGCAGCCTGCGGAGTTCCTGATCGCTGAGGGCCGCGGCGGAAACCTGACCTTCCAGCGCCCTGCGTTCTGGCTCCGCGATGCGACCATCCGCATGGGCGACGAACGATCCAAGCGCCAATTCCATCAAGGCGCTTCGATAGCTGTCGGAAACTTCCTCCAGTCTTTCGATGGGTTCACCCAGGCTAAACAGCACAACGGGCTCTTCCGCCTTGGGTGATCGGAGTGCAAACCGAGGGTCAGGCGCGAGACCAAAACCGAGGCGCGCGAGCGCGTCGGCCGCTCCTGTCATCTGCCGTTTCCCGATCTTCTCGTTCGTTTCTCCCTCCAGGCGTCCGATCACCTCCTTAAGCGGCACCAACCCCCCTCGATCGACGATATCGCTTGCCCAGGATTTCAAGCGGTCCATTTCCTCGGATGGGAAGGCCTCCCAAAGTTCAGTGGGCATCAAGGCATGCGCTTCAACGCTTCCGCGGCCATCAGGATTTCGGCCCAGGAAGCGACTGAGCTTGTCGAGATCGTTCATTACCTCATCAGCCAGCTCCTGGGCAATCTCGATCGGTTTGCGCAGGCCGGAGATATCCGGGACAGGCTTGCCATCCACGGTTGGGTTGGCGGACCCCTGAAACTCGCTGGAAGCGGCCCGATAGGACGCCGTGAGCTTCTTCCTAGGCTTGGTAACTTTTAGTCCGTCCGGAAATCGTTCATCAAATCGCATGCGGAAGAGGGCGATGAACTCGTCACGGCACCGCGTCGCGGGAGTTCTAAGATTGCCTTCGGGATGGCAGATGAACCAACTCAGCAACCAGTCCGCTGTCAGGTGCTCGCCTTTGTCGATCCGAGCTCCAATTGCGTATTTGAGTGAGAACGGAAGTTCCCAGCCCTGCTTCTCGAAAATCGGCTCGATAGCGTCGAGGTCGGTTTCAGCAAGCATCGCAATGTCGAGGAACTCACCCAAATAGCGCCTGACGGAGTGGTTGTCAGGGTAAAGCGACTGGAGCCGACGAACTTCTCGGACGATATCCTTGGCGTCTTCGTTTGACTGATCGACGAAGAAGCGACGCTCCAACCCATAGAAATACAGGAACATGTAGCCGGGGTTATAGGAGGCATCGGTTCGCCCGCTGGCCAGCCAGTCGAGGTAGGTCGCCCGGCACTGAGGTGAAATATCCGAGTATCCAGGCCAATACGGCATGCCATCGCCAGCCTTGTCCGTGCCTGAGCGTGCGACCGAAAGGGACGGATCGATATAGGCTCGGCATTTGTCGCGATACCCGTAAGAGTTCAGCAAGGGAGGCATACCGACATAGACCATCCCGCCGATGTTGCGGCCGGCCACGCTGGCAGTTTCGGTAGACGGGACCCATCCACTCTTCTTTGTTCGGGACAACCTGCTCGATGCAACTCGTCCAGATTTTTTTCTTTCAGCGGCTGCCGCAAGAGCGGGCGCAGCAGACTTTCCAGCGCGAACGATCTCGGCGTAGTCCTGCTTCGGTGGGGAATAGGCTTTATTCGCAGCCGATGCTTTGGAAACATTGGCTTCGCGAGTTCGTCCGCGCTCACGCTCGATACGTTTGTCATAGGCACTTGGTCGGACGTTCGGCTCAGATCGGGATGTTCGGTTTTCGGAACTTCCCTTGGCTTGCGCTTGTGCAGCGACTTTCCGCGATCTCCGTTTTTCCTGCCACCACACGAGAATGACAGGAACACCGAACGCAAACAGCATCTGGCCGCCGTCCGGCCAATCCTGAAGCATTGTGGTCACCACGACCACGCACAAAAAGAAATACAGGACGAGAAAGAATGTAATTCGGAAAAAATTGAATATTGAAGACATTAACAGAACCCTCTCCGCACTACACTATTTTGGATGCCCATCATTGCAACGACTATCGCAGTGATTGAATGCGCTATTGATGCATTGAAGTTCCTCGGTCCAGTTTGATCGACGATCTAGCGTAGGTTCACTCCTTCCAGATCATCTGGTTTCAGCCGATAGCGGATTACGTTGCCTTCATGGAGCCCTGCGATCTGCTCACGGACGTATGCGACGACATCCGCTCGATCAGCATCGGGCACGCCAGCAGCCAAAGCCATCTCATTGACCGCATCGTTTCGGAACTCCTTGAATTCGAGAACACAGCGCCGGACGGCTGAGCGAACAAACTCCCGATAGGCCAATGCCGCTTTTTCCGGGCTCTCCACCTCAGCGCGGAGAATTCGGTACTTTTCGGCGGAAGCCAGATACGCGTCTATGTAGACATCGCGCAGCAACGAGACGTTGTTCAGTTCGTAGACCCCAATGAGCCCGTCGATGTAATCGCTGTCCTCCATCGTCGTGAACGACATCGGCGCAAGATCCGATTTCAGAAGTGGGATGTTCGAGGCCACGCGTGAAGTCCGCTTGTTGACGTCGGCAAAAGCCTGGAGATACGGGATGTGCACCAAGAGGAAGAAGGATTGCTCGAACGGATCGGTGATCTGCGCAGCCTTGTGCAGCAGGATGTCGAATTCCTCTGCGATCGTGACCGCATCATCGAGCGGTCGATAGCTCGAGTGCGAGATCCCGACCGGCATCGCACGTAACCGGCCCGACATCGCCGGGTCCGCCAAAAGACCGTCTGAGAGCAGCGCATGGATCGCGAACAAATCCGGACGCCGAAGCCCGATCTCATCGAGATTGTCGACGACATACTGGATGGCTTCCTTATGGTTGAGGATCATCAGGGCTTCTTTTCGATCCTTTCCCGCAGCTTCTTCGCCAAACCTGATCAATCGCTCAGTCTGCAGAATGTCGTAGGTGTTCCCCTCCATTCTGGACGACGCCCAACTGAGATCGACCAGAAGCTGTTCAAGGATCCGACGCGCGTATGTTCCGGCTGGAATTGCGCCTCCCTGCGGGCGACCGGCCTCCAACAGTCTTTTGCGGTCTGGTGCAGACAGGTACGAGGTCTTTTCCGGGACGTATGCGTCGAGAAACTCCGGTCGATAAGAAACCGGCGCTCGCCTGTTATATGGCGTCGACAAGTGGGCCCGGACGACCTCGCCCCCGGCAATCCTGTATCCCGTCGCCCTGCCCTTGCCAGATACCTCGAGGCGACCCTCCTCCACCATGCGCTTCAAGAGGCGCCATACGGTGGTTTCGCTCACATCCCTTGCAACGCCCTTCCGGATGGCATCGCGTCCGGCACCCGGGTTCTCGCCGACAAATTCGAGAACGTCTTGATCCGACAAGGCCATGAAACGATATTCCGCAAGCTTGAAACGATTAGAATATTGATACACCTACATTTTTCCTCAACGCAAGTTTTCGTTTCACGGATTTTGAAACGATTCTTGGGTCAGGAAGCAAAAGCCGCCTTCGTGAAATGGCCGAAACGATTATCACATTGAAATTAATAATATTTCTGTCGCGCCACATGAATCGTTGCGCGGCGAATGAAACGATAAGCAGAACGGCCGAATGTGCGTCAGGCATCGACAACGGAAACCGACAAGATTCGAAACCATATGAGGAAAACAGTGCTCTCACGGAGCCTTTGCACCCTACAACACCGGCAACAGACTAGCCGAAAGCGACTTGTGGTCCTTCACCTGCAACACCCGCATCCACCAGCTGCTCACGATCCGGCAAGTCTTGGAGCGACTCCAAATCGAACGCGATCAGGAACTTCTCGGTCGTCACATAGGTATACGGTGCCCCGCGCCAGAGCCCCCCTGCCCGACCGGCATATCGCTGTTCCGGACGGTGTTGCGGCTTCGGGCTCATTGGAGCTGTCCCTGTACCCTAATTAACCAGATTCTGCGGATTCAGAGCATTTTCAGGCAAACTTGTATCCTTAATTGCAATATGCCCACAGGCTACGCTGCAGCCTGACACTCAACGCCTGTTTCTTATTAGAAAGCCATATCCGTAAGCGCACGATCAGGAGAGAACAGAGTTTTCCACAGGTTCGACCGTCTGGCAATTAAGGGGGCAGTATTGCAATTAAAGGTACAGTACGGAAATTAGGGGTACAAATCATCATTGATATTTAAGGATGAATTCCGGACGAATTCTGATAAACTAGGGTACAGTGACAGCCGCGCTCGTCGGATTCAAGGAACACAATCGTTTCGCTCATGGCTGCCCGTTCGGTTTCAAGGACGGACAAGAGAGCGGCAACGCCCTTGCCATCTGGTCTGCGAAACGCCTTTTCGATGGCGTGATCGGTATCTTGCCTTGACGATAATGTGCGGACCATCAGTTTGAGATACTCGCTCGTCCAGTAGGCTTCGCCTTTGGCGTCCGGTCGCTCGACGACACGAAGCGCATAATCCATCACGTGACGCGGTCGACGATCCGGATTGTCCTAGGTGACTGGAACCTTCCACCCCTTGAACTCGGTGCGGTGGCCATTTTCGGTAGCACTGAATCCCGCCGTCGGCTCTCCGATCACCGTTCCAAGTCCGAAGATGCTGTTGTGATCGACCCGGTCGCTCCATTCGAATGGACACGGCGGTGTTTCACTGTTCGTCGCAGATCTCCAAGGAGAGCACCCAGGCCCCGATGCTAGGTATTGAGAACAGGATTGTACTGCGTAATCAACCGACGCTCGGCTTCGATATAGTTGACCCGCGCGGCATACACGGGCGGTGTATGAACGAGCAGATATTGGGCGCCGAGGTTTATTGCTTCGGTCTTGCGTTCATGGTTCGCGAGCCGTTCCGAAAGGTTCTGCGCCCTGCCGATATAGACGGGCACGTAGTTTCCGTTCTCCAGCTTGCAGAACATATAAACCGCATTGGTTTTTGCCGGCTGCGCATGGATGCCGAAGATCTCGAACTGGTAGCTCGTGTCGACGCCATCGAAACCTCTAACCGCCCCCGCCGTTGCGGGGGTGTGCTGACGGGCAGGCTGAGACCAGATGCCGGGACAAGGACGGCATAGCCGCCAGCTTGCTGGGCGCAAAAGTTTTGCAGCCAGAGACATGCGGGGCGATGGTCGGATCTGAAGGCATAGAATCCGAGCGCAGCATGGTGACGCCCTGCCCTAAGGGTCTTCGGGGTCAAGGACCGCGCTGAGCGCGGTTTATTTATCCTTGATGCTGAAGAGCGTCAGTGTCTGGAGCGGGCAACCGGTCCACCCAGACTGAGATCGAGTACAGCTTCTGCAAGAGTTTTGTGATCCTTGGCGCGGCATCTGGGCTCTGCCAGAACGGCAGCACACCCCCGCGGAAAGTCACCGCGAGACGAGGACCAGGTGGCTGGAGCTTATTAGGAGCCTCCTGACCACAACGTGCACCTGGTTCTCGGCCCCCTGTGCTGCGCCAGTGGCGCAGGGGTTAACAGCCGAGCCATTTTGTCTGGCCCTGCCCCGAAGATCCGGTGGCGTGCTTTGACCGCGGCATAGAAAAACACACGCGCCGGGCCGTAAGACGGCCGCCCGAGCGGCAGCGGGGGTCCGTGTGGTTTCCGGCCTCCTTTGGCCGGGGATCACAGGGACACCAAAGAGACCCGTGTTGCCTGATTGGTGTCAGAGCATTTGATCTAGTCTCTCGTGATGGATCGCCGGCCAGCGCAAACCTTTATGGCGTTGACGATGCGTACAAAAGTCGCTTTCGACATAACGCCATATTCGAAATGCCCGCCGGGGGCCGATGGAACAAGATCGTAACCCGGCCAGTCAAATGCGTTGATGTCTCGCAAGTTGACCCAATGGTCCCCTGAATCCAGACCCATTTGACGGCATTCGGCTGGTGTCAGCTTCAACTTATAGCCTTCCTCTCCTGTAAGAGGCGGCGAATGGCTTATGGCAACAAGGCTGACACGCGTTTGAAGACCTTCCGCAATCGCGAGTATGATTGCGGCAGGGTGAGGTTTTGAGGCGTTTTCCAATCCTGCATCAGCTTGCTCACGGAACAGGAAGTCATACCCGATGACCAAGCCGGGCCGAGGTTTGGGTAGGCTCATCTATTATTCGGGCTCTTCGTAGTTCTCAACAGCTTGATCCAGGGCCTCAAAGAACTTGTCATCAGCGTCTTCAAGGCGCTTGAGTTCCCGGCTGCGGCGTCTGAGCAGCTCGAGCTCCTGAACGACTGCCGGTGATATGAACGCACCGACCACACGGTTATGGCTGTTTACCTTGATCATGCCGTGTTCCCGCACATCTTCCTTCATTTGGGGGAAGTTGCGCGCAAATTTTGTGGCTTGTACTTCGACATCGCTCATCGCGTGACCTCTATAAAAAGCGCAAATTACACGTTTTACACAATATATGGATTGCAGCTGTTTTTGTCCAGTGCCAACCGCGCAAACCAGCGCGCCAAGTGACGCGCTGATCTGCAGATTGTTCACGCGGCCGCCGGCATGAGGGGGATGATGCGAAATTCACCGTCTTCGGTTTCCTCGTCCTTTACGGCATTGGCGCGTACGATCCCCTGCTGCAGGTTCAGCGCCAGCGAGAAGTAGTCATTGCCAGCACGGCTGGTCGACGCCCACGCCGAGCCGATGCGGATTGGTCGGTTCTTCGGCGTACGGGCTTCGATGATGTAGTCCGGGTGGCCGTCTTTGCGCTTGTGTTCGTTGGGCAACATTGTGAACGGGAAGTCGAAGCTCATCGAAGCGATTTCGCCTGCGAATGCGTTGTCTGCGTCCATGCGGGTGAGTTTTCCGTCGATCATTGTCGTATCTCCAAATTGATGGGTTAGGGTTTGGCCGGTCGGCCGGATTCGCTTTCGTGCCCCCTGCTGGGGACACAAAAACAAGAAGCTTTCTCACTCCTTTCGATCACGCGGCTTGTGCCGTGTCGACGTCTGGGGTCGTAGTCTCGCCTGCCAAGAGGCGCTTCAACTCTGAGATCCTGCCCAGGTCGAGCAGCGCGTGGATCTGTTCCGGATCTGCCTCTACACGTTCACGCACAAGGCGCAGCTGCTTGCGGCTGTAGCGTTCGAGCGGTACGATCAGCAGATAGCCATCGCCCTTCTGGCCTGAGGACCAGGAGCGGACCATGCCAGCCTCCGTTGGATTCTTTCGATAAAGGTGGTTCGCGAAGTAAATGCCCTTGGGCTTTGGCTGGCAGCTCCAGAAGTTCGTGCTGCCTTTGACATAGTAGACCTGCAGGTCGCGCCAGCGGTTGCCTTCGAGATTCTTGCTGTGAACGGTTGTATCTGTTGCCATCGCTTGTCCTCATCTGGTTGTGGATCCCGGATTGGGATCACACGAGAATAAAGCCCCCTACTCCTTTCGAAGCGGGGATCTGGAAATAACGAAGCTTGTTCGCTCAGGCAGGTGTGGTCAGGCCCGAACCTGATTGCCGCCTTCGTCAAACGCCTCGCGTAGATCCGCAAGCGGATGATTGTCAAAATCGTCTACGCGTCTGTCGGCTTTGTCGATAGTGTCATCAAGGTGGTCCCCTGCCCCGCAGCGGTTCCAGCTCATAAGACCAGGGATCACGGTTGCCGCCGGGCACCGGCCAGTACCGGCAGGCGATGTCGTCGCCAAAGCCATCCACAGCGAAATGCACCTCGGTGCTGCCGTTCGGTTGGGGAACAAATTTCAGCCACTCGTGGTTCATCAGTTCATTTGTCGAGGTCATCGCCTTGGTCCTTTGCTTATTCCGTTGATCGAACTCACAAAGGGAAAAGCCCGCTCTTCCTCGGAAACAGCGGGCTTCAGGTTCAGGGACTTGTGTTAGGCGGCGATGTAGCCGGCCTTTCGGGCCTCTTCGGCATACGCACTAAGTGTTTTTTGCGCCGACCAATGAAGATCCCGCTCAATGCCCAGGCCCAACACCGGATGCCGCCATCCTTTGATTTCCGATATTGAGATTGATCCAAGTTCGGGACAGCCGAGATCTGCAAGCCCAAACGCAATATCCGGCTCTCGGGGATCCAGTTCCGTCAACAGCCATGTGCCGAAGCCATAGGGATTGAACAGTTTGACCACGGGTTCGAAGTCGATTTCATCATCAGTGCCCCGAACTGCAGCTTGCATCTTGCCGTTGGTCAGTAGTTGCATCGTGTTTTGCCTTTTTCTTGCTCGATCCGCCAAATCGGGATCGCTCAAATCAAAAGCCTGCTTTTACTTTTGGACGTGCTGACCGACTGGATCACTATGGCACCAAGCACCTACGAACGTGCTCGATCCGAGCGCGCGGGTTCAATCCCAGAATTCCGCAAACTCAGGAAAGGGAGGATGTGTTGGCGCGGCGGGCTCGAACAGCACGTAGTCCGTATCGAGATCTGCCAGAATGGTTCTCAACGCTTCAGGACAGAACTGACTGTCCTTATAGCCACGCCAGAGCAATACACCGGTTGAACCACTGAAGCCCGACTCCCATTCTTCGCTGTCAATCAGATTACCAATAACCTGGAGATCTTCAGGGGGCAGATGCACGGTGGACATCTCTGTGAATTCACGAACACCCTGCGAACGCTGCTTGACTGTGAGCCGCCAGGCCGGGTTCACGACCGGGAAACGTGAGGCTTTCTCTTCGACGTAGGTCAGTTCGATTGCACCAGTGTCAACCTTTGCCCGAAACCCCGAGATTGCGTCGCCCAGCGTCACCGGCTCGGTAACCGTCGCTGTGCAACTCTCAACGCGTCGACCGGAGCGCAAATGCGAGATCGCGTATCCACCTTCTATTGCGTGGGCAACAAACGCAAACGCGCAGGCCTCCTGAAATACCAAGAACGCATGCCCATCTGTGGGTTCGGTTTTGCCATCCATCATCGATCTGTTGAACGTAATCTGCATTTTCTCTCCAGTTGCTTTGACCACCTGTCGGGTCAGACAGCAAAAAAGCCCCCTTCTCCGCTCGGAGTGGGGGCATAGTTCTGAGATCGGCCGCGACGATTCATGCGCTTCGGAACAAGGCCACCGCTTCATCCAGTGGCAGGGTGTTCAAAATCCGGATGCCGGGGTGCTGTGCCTGGAGCTTTTCAACAATCCGCTCAGCCTGGCCACGGTGTTTGATCTCATAAACGCCGGGCTTGTCGGGATAGATCAAAAGAACCTTGGTCTTTATCGCCCGCTTGTAGTCCCTGGTGTATTGCCATGTTTCCAGAAGACTGCCGAAGTGATGCTCAAGATCTGTTTCGTACTCTTTGTCGGAAAACTCGGGCAGCGACCATTTGGGCAGGTTGGTGCGGCACCATTCATCCGCCCTTGCAAAGGCCGCTGTGTCTCCCTGGAAGCGGTCCGGGCCGCCCCGGCCTTCGTTGGAAACCTCGCCGATCTTCTTACCGTCAACATAGAGACTGGCGCGGTAGCAATTGGTTTCCTCAGATGCGAAGGCCGCATGTTTGATATTCTTCAGTTCGATTTGCATTGGCAGGTTCTCTCTGGTTTTCTCATTGCCCCCTGATTGGGACAAACCAAATGAAGCAAACTCTTGCTTTGATACACCACATGGTGTGTCAGCCCTGAATACAACCACAATATCATTGATTTTGAGCCCCATTTGTTCTACTCTGAAGACACGCTGCCAAAGGGGAATTCGATGACTGTATCTGCCACGTCCGAAGTTCTTACCAACCTGCCTGCAACACCACGCCAGATCGCCTATGCGCGCCGGATTGCCACGAGCAGGAATATCGTATTGCCCTGGGATGCCCAGCAGGATCGCCGGGCACTGAGCCGCTGGATCGATGCACAGCTGCAGGAGCCCGCGACTGCGTGGGATAACCGACCAAGCTCTAAGCAGGTGGCATTTGCCGAACGCATCGCCCGGATCAAGCGCAGCGCCGTCCCCGACGAGTGCTTTCGCGATCGCAACCTGATGTCCCGCTGGATCGACTCCAACAAGCCAAGGTAGTGCGGTCAAAGATTCTGGATCAAAAACTGCGCGTCGCCGGACCTGGAACATCCATGCGATCTATCGATACCTCTCGGTCTTTGATCGAGATGGTTGCTTCACAGCCCTTTGGCAGGCGCCATGCAACCTCTCTCTGGATAACCCGGGCGATCATTTTCATGTCGGCCGCCATTGACGACACCAGCAGCGTGTATGCAAGATCCTCCGCCTCGTCATTGAACCATTGGCATTGCTGATCGTATGAACCGGCCTCGACATCATCAGACGGAGAAAACAATGCCGCCGCAAGGAAATTGGTCAATTCAGACGGAGTTATGTCGGATGACGCGGTGACGTGCACCTGGGCCCCATCGAGTGAGGCGTAGTCTTCGCTCAAAACAAGCACATCCGTCTCCAGGCAAAGCTCTTTGTGGCGATCACTGACTTCTATCACCACGGCCAGCACATCCGGCCGTTCAGAGAACGCGAAGAGTTCTTCTTCGGGCGAGACTTCATACCATTGGCCCTCGAGGACAGCGCCATACCCTTTCAGTTTGAAACGCAGCATCTCGTCATACCATTCATAGCCAACAAAACCCGAAACAGGCTCATAAACCGAATCCATCTCCGGGCTCTGTTCGACTGCCCGTGCCACGTTTTGTTCTTCAACGGATCCTTCCGCCTCAATGTATAGGTAACCATTGTGGTGAACCTGTTCCGGATCCGCTTTGTAACTCTGGCAATCATCGGCCTGGCCCGGGCTGAACGGCCGCAGAAGCTTAATGGCCTCTGGAAGATCAACCCCCAACTCTTGGCCAATAGAATAGTCACAGTAGTTCAGGCTGTGAGCGCCTGCCTTCTGGACCAGTTGGTAGTAGATCTTTGAAATTCGCGCTTGCAACTGCTCCAGAAGTTCAGTCTGCACAACTTCCTTGCGCGCCGGCAGAACCAGCTTCAGATCTGAACACCGAACTACGTCGATCCGGGCGTGGTAGCAGCGATGGAACTGCTGAGAAAGTGAAGGCAATGGAACGTGCAATGTCACGCCATGGAAATTCGCATTGTGCGCAAGGTGACGATGCGCGGGCGCGGCCATGCGATAGACGCCGATGCGAATACCATTCCACTCCTCAACATGCTCTGCATTCGCAAGAAAGTCCTCGCGATCAAGAGCATTGCCGTCAAAAAAGACATCTAGCGGGTAGTATCTGGCTGCGCGTTCAACGGCACTGGCAACGTACTCGTCTTTTTGCTGCGGGAACACGATTGTCATGCCGCGATGGCCTGATGGACCCGGTTCAGCGGTTATCAAAGCCTTGCCGGAAAACGCCTCCGAATTCGCGTCAACAATCCAAGAATGATCAGTACCTCGCTTTTGCACGATGATCCGCGCGCCCCTGTTTGCGAGAGCAAAGAACCCCATTCCTGCAGCGTCTTCATTTGCTTTGGTGTTGGCATCCCATGCACTTCTGCCGAGCGAAAAGAGAGTTTCGGGATCGTCGACGCCAGGACCGTCATCCGCCACACGGATTGCCGCTCCGAGGCCCTGGTCACTTACTCGATCAATATGGACTTTTGTCGCGCCGCTGCAGCGGGCATTCTGAAGAAGCTCATTCAGAATATCGGTCAGAGAAGCGTTGAACAATCGACTCACCTTGCTGATTGCGTCGTCGTCGACATGGGCGTGAAATTGAAAGACCATCGGGTTTTCCTTTCCTGATTAAGTATGGAACACCCAATCGAAAGCTCTCTCTTCCTCTGCTTGGCCCAAGCCTGTCACGGGGAGCAGCGGCAGGTTTCTTCCGACATTGAAATGCGGGTCTTGAATTGCTTCTTCCCGGGTTTGTATTCAGCGATCAAAACAGGAATAGGAGCGGAAAACCTGATATGACCAACTGGCCCGAAACCATCCCGCATGACCTGCATATCGCACTTGAAGCCGCCCGGACGGACAACTGGCAGATAGCGTTTCGTCGCTGGTCCAAAGGTCACGGCCTGAAGCTCAAGATCCAGTGGTATCGCGGGCTGCACGTGAACATGTCAGAGCTGCATGAACGGCGCGCGGATGCGACACCACAAGACCACTGGGTGGTGCTGAGGGACTGGCTATGCCGCCACGACGTCCCAGTTTCAAAGTATCTTGCGGAGTTTTCGCAACCGGAGTGATAGAACGGAGCTAATCCCCAACGGAAAACAACGGGAAGGAAAAGGTGTGAGGCCATATGTCCCGTTTTCGGGCGACAGACGGTGTATTTCCTTCCCGTCAATTCCTTTGTATCATAGTGCCGGGCGAGGCTTAAACTGCCTGCAAGCCTTCGAATAAGTAGGTCAGTCTTTCAGGGTGTCTCCGCGTTTTGGTCTTCATCGAGTGGTGCGTAGGGATTTCGTTGTTCACTACCGGAGTAGTCCGAGAACTCAACGAATGCTTCACGCAGTTCGGACAGCGGGTGGTTGTCAAAATCATCGTCGCGCCGATCTGCCTCGTCGATGGTGTCATCGAGCTGATCGTGGATCGCCATGGTCAGATCGTCTGCAATCTCAGTGAACTCGTTAACCGGCCAGAGTCCTATTCCTATACGTTTGGGATAATAGCCAACCTCGGTATCACCGGCGACAAAGCCCTTGCCGGTTTCGATGGCGATCTGCCGCGCGATCCTGACCGCCTCCAAAGGCGTGACTGTATCATGGATAGCTGTGGCCATATACGCCATATGTATCGGCACACCCTCGCTTCTTTCGTAGGAACGGCCATAGATACCCCAGAACTGAACCTCCCCGGCTTCGCATTGGACCACGCAGCCTTCACTCTCATGGTTCCGGCAGGCGACCAGCTCGAACCATTCAAACCGGTCCAGCGTGTCACCATCTCGTAGATTGTTGAACCGCTTATGCGCAGTGATTTTGGGTTTTGAATGTGTCATGGTGCTGTCGCCTTTCTTGGTTGAGTCATCAGATTCACCAAAAAAAGAAGCCCCACTCCTGTTTCGAGCGGGGCCTCCGTGAGTGGACCTGATGATCACCTCCAGCAAGAATAGACAACTGTGTCGCAGTTACTCAGAGCCTCTTTGGCCCAGTCACAGAATTCGAGATCCTGTTGCGCATATTCCGCCACGGCCTCATCCTGAAACTGATGCCCGTAAAAGAAGCCGTCCTCTGACACAGGGAGACTGCCTTTAACGATCAACGACCGGAGGGCTTCGATGTTCTCGATATCGAGTGGTAGTGCAGCACAATCAAGTTCGTGGGCGGGTTGCCCTGCCTTTTTTCGAAGAGTGCTTCAGCCCATGCCTGAAATTTCGAATGCTTGCGCCACACGAAGACTGCAGTGAAATACGATTTGTCTTCAGGCATGACGCCTGCGTATTGGTCCAGTCCCATTGCTGTGCTCCTTGTGTCTCGATCCATCCATCGGGATCACAAGAGACTCAGCCTGCTTTTGCTCTTGCCTCTGGTCGCTGACGCGACCTGTTGTGCCTGGTGTCACGCTGGAGCGGCTCCAAGAAGCCGTTAGGTGGCTCAGGCCGCCTCACGTGAGGTTGTCTCGGGCAGCTCCCCCGCCCTTGCAAACATCCAGTCCGTCGCAGCCTGCGCCATCGTCGCAACTTTGAAGACGACACTGTTGCTCTCGGACAAGGCATCAATCCAGCTTTGGATGTAACTTGCGTTTTGAGAGAGATCCGCCTGGATGCCCAGTCGTGCGCAGACCGTGGCACCGGTGAGTTCGGCATAGATCTCTTCGAGCGCCCGCTTCGACCTTTGAGTCTTTCCATCGAACGTCAGCCCAAGGCGTTTATCCGGAACGAGGCCGTGGGCACATTCGTGGGCAAGAGTATCGTACATTCCCTCGACAGAAAGAAAGGTTTCGACGCGTGGCATGTGAATGACATCCCGAACGATGTGGTAGTAGGCCCGTGGATCTGCCGAGTATTCGACGGGGATTCCGAGGCGCGAGAACCAGGCATCGATGACAGGGTCGCTCTTCGTGCCAAACACTCTGGGCTTGGCGGGCTGCTCATACCACTGCGCATCGAGCCCATCTATCTGACAGGTGTTGAACACGCGGTATGCCCGCGCGTAACGGCGCGTCGAGGGTCCATCAGTTTCACCGGAAACTGGATCCGTTTCTTCGTCTTTTTGGATCGTGCCGAACTTGACCACGGTGGTGGCTTTCTCACCCTTGCGAACCTGTCCGCCCAATTCCTGGGCTTGTCGGTAGGTCATCCAGGAGCGGCAGGTGTATCCGCATCGCTGGGCCGCAATCAAAAGCATCAGGACATTGATGCCGCGGTACCGCTCACCCGTGACACGCAGTGGGAAGGACAGCCCTGCCCCGCCACTCCATGGTTGGCGCCACGGCAGTACTCCCGCCTGCAGTTCCTTCATGATCGTGTCTGTCACATGCTGGTAGATGTTGAATTTCGACTTGCCCATAACGTCCTCCTGGGTCTTTGGTGAAAATCACCATGACCAGAAGCGTTCTTTGGCTTTTCGGGTGTGACGGGGGTGAACATGCTAAACGGAACACTGTTGCGCAGCATTGCCAACCATGGCCTGTGGCTCGAATGCCGCTCTTGCAGGCATTCGACAACCTTGCCGGTAAAAACACTGCTGGAACATGTCCCGGCCAGTACCACCATTGGCGATGTTCTCCCGAGGCTGAAATGCAGTAAATGCGCCAGCCAACTCATCGGAGAGTTTCGGATTGTTTCTCCGGATGTCTCGACATCACACGAGAAATGAGAACTCTGCCAGAACAGCTCTGACACAAGGATCTTGGTAGGCTGTGGTTTGCAAACTTGTTGAACGTCACACAAACCTGACCCAACCGTCACAGTGTGACCAGGAGTGAGCAGATCGCTCTAGATCTGATGGCACACCTAGCCCGAATGTCCCATTGCAATGAAATTTGCATAGAGTTGCAGATCCGCATGATGACGGGAAGCGCTGAAGATCTGCAGTGAGCCGAGGCTGTGTGAAAACTCTGGCAGTCTGGCGAAATACGCCGAAAACACCCTCTATGTGCATTCTCTCGCACTTCTGGGAGAGCTTTTGCACAGGCGCTCAAAACGAGCGCGACGAGAGAGTTCGTGGGCCGGAGTTTTCACACACCCTCAGCCCTTTGCGGACCTCTTCTAGCACGACTGATGTCACCAGCGCAGCACGTCGAGAACCGCAGAAACCGGACGTTGGATTTCCCAGGCGGGAATGGTGAGAGAGCGGACAAACCTGCCGTTAGATTTTCGGCTCTCAATGACGGCTTTGCGCGTTTCGCGACTGCAGCGAGCAGCACCACGGGCGAAAAACGTTCCTTCGCTGCGGTTGTATTCTTAACTCGCCACATGCGTAAACGCAGACTGTCCGTTGTCAGGGATTTTGGGACAGATGGCTGCCTGAGCTAAGAGAGGATCTGGCGCATCTGGTTGGATTGATTATGCGACGGATTTGCGGTGAAGCAAGCGCCGGGTTTCGATGGTCTTCCGCTTAATCCTCTCTCGTTGTTTCAGGATGGTCTGACCGCGCCCGAAGTAGACATCGGCCGGGGTGAGGTTTTGCAGGCTTTCGTGGTAACGCCGGTTATTGTAGTGATCGACGAAAGCATCGATCTGCTGCTGGAGGTCACCGGGCAGATAGTAGTTTTCCAGCAAGATGCGGTTCTTCAAGGTCTGGTGCCAGCGCTCGATCTTGCCTTGGGTCTGCGGGTGATATGGCGCGCCTCGAACATGATCCATTCTCTGATCTTCCAGCCATTCGGCAAGCTCACCAGAGATGTAGCTGGACCCGTTGTCGCTGAGCAGGCGTGGTTTGTGCAGCACCGTTGCCTGATCACAGCCTGAGGCGCGCAAAGCGAGGTCCAGTGTGTCGGTCACATCCTCGGTCTTCATCGTCGTACAAAGCTTCCAGGCGATGATGTATCGGCTGTAATCGTCCAGGATCGTGCTGAGATAGAACCATCCCCAGCCGATCACCTTCAGATAGGTAAAGTCCGTCTGCCAGAGCTGGTTCGGCCGTGTCGTCTTGTCGTGGAACTCATCTTCTGCTGACAAAACCACATAGGCCGGGCTGGTGATCAGATCGTAAGACTTGAGGATGCGGTAGACCGAAGCCTCTGACACAAAGTACTTTTCTGTGTCGGTGAAGCGAACAGCCAACTCACGCGGGGAAAGCTCACTTTCCTTCAGAGCCAGATCTTTGATCTTCTCGCGCACTGGCGTGGGAATGCGGTTCCAGACCCGTGACGGCGTGGGTCTACGATCTTCAAGCGCCTCGGGGCCGCCGACGAGATATCGGTCGTACCAGCGATAGAAGGTGGTCTTCGGAATGCCCAGCTTCTCCAAAGTGCGCTTGGTCGGGAGATGCGAACCTTCGACGAGGCGGATGACTTCCAGTTTTTCGGATGCGGGATAACTCATTCGTCGTCGTCCCCATCCGCGACCATGCTTTTTTTGAGCAACCGCAGTTCAAGAGCCTGTTCGGCAACCACTTCCTTCAGATCACGGGCTTCCCATCTCAGATCCTTCACTTCGGTGGAAGTTGCCGCGCGGGCCGTGTCGCCTGCCAGACGTTTCTTGCCGGCTTCCAGGAATTCCTTGGACCAGCTGTAGTAGAGGCTCTGCGCGATGCCTTCACGGCGGCAGAGCTCTGCAATGCTGTCCTCGCCTTTTAGGCCGTCCAGCACGATCCTGATCTTCTCTTCTGCGGAGTACTGTTTGCGGGTCGCACGGCGAATGTCCTTTACGACCTTCTCACCGTGGCTCTGCTTGGTTCCGGGTTTCTTTCTCATCTTATGGAATGGACGCCCCTTGCACCGATGCCGATAGTTTTCGGCAGACGTATCAAGCAGAAGGAGTTCACAGAATGCAGTTACTTGCGATTGATTTAGGCAAACAGTCGTTTCACATCCACGGAATCACCAATGAGGGCGAGGTAATCTCGAAGAAGGTGACCAGATCAAAACTCGCCGCTGCCGTTCAGGAGTATTCCCCGGAAACAGTCGCCATGGAGGCTTGTGCCAGCGCTCATCACTGGGGCAGACAGTTTGAGGCGCAAGGCTATGCCGTGCGCCTCGTTCATCCGCGGTTCGTAATGCCGTTTGTCAAAGGCTCCAAGAACGACGCTGTTGATGCCGAGGCGATCTATGTGTAGCGGCTTGAGATCATAATCCGTTGGGCGCGAGATCATCGCTGTTTCTGGCTCAGATTATTTGAGACTATAATTCGATTTGGGACCACTTTATTTGAGAACGGGCTCAGAATAATTGAGACGGGCTCACATTTCTGAGACTGGGATCGGTGGGGTGAGACCATCCACATGACCTCATAGCGACAACCCCGCCATCCGCATTCGCTCTGCCAATTCGCGGGTCCGCGCGGGTTCAAGCTGCCCGCTCAGGAAGCGTTTGATCTCGGCAGGTTTGGACTGGAACTGATCCGCCAATACCTTCACAGAATAGCCCTGCCGGGTGAGACGTGGCTCCAAGTCATCAAAGTCGGGGGCCAGGGTGGCCGACACAATATCCGGCGTGATTGGTTTCTGGCCGATGCGGAACCCGGCCTCCAATGCCCGGTTTAAATATTCGGCAAACTGTAAGGGTGTGGTCAGGCGCTCTGCCAGTAGGTCCAGCGCCGCCGGTTCGATAATCTCGTCAAGTGGAGCGTCGTCCTCGGTACACTGGTCCAAAAGCCAGTCGAGATAGGTTCGGGACTCTTCCCCAATCCTTCGAAGGGCAGGATATCAGTGCGATGCCCGATCTCTTCCATCGTTGGGCGGCGAAGGTCGTTTCGCAGCTTCGGATGGCCGACCAGAATAACGGACAGATTGCCTCCGCCGCGCGCGATCACTTCCATCAGGCGTTTCAGCCCGATCAATGTCTTTCCATACAGATCATGGGCCTCATCGACAAACAGCGCCACGGGCTTTCCGGAGCGGGCTACCAGCTTCTGAAGTTCTCGTTCCCTCTTTTCACCTTGGGTTGGAATCTTTGGTTCTTTCTCTCGTGAGAGATCGTAGAACAGGGCTGAGATTAGCGTCGGAACGGTCGTGCGGGCTTTGTCCACCGACAGGCTTTCGGCGACAGTGACCTTCTTTTCGCGCGCAATTTCATCTTGCAACCGGTGCAGGAACACAGTCTTGCCGATGCCAACTGGGCCTGTCACAGCGATCAGGCGTCCGGTTCCAATGCCCGCCCGGACGGTGTGGGTGATCTGACGATGGTTCTCGGTCTCATAGAATCCGGCAGCTCGCCAGTCCTTGATCAGCCCATATCGCGCCATGATCTCGGCATTCAGCATTACTCGCTCTCCTCTTCAGCGGCCGGTCGCTTAGGCGAGAACCGGGCAGTTATTCCTTGTTTGATTTCCGTCTTGTCGAGCGTGCGGTCGACAAGATCATTCACGAACGACAGATCCTCGTCTGTCAGGCGGGCCAGCGGCTTGTGCAGCAAATCCGAGACCCCGCGCAGCGCATCCAATCGGCTGCTATAGGTGAACTCTCCATAGGGATCCGGATCGACAAAGGCCTGGCTGGCGAACGGCAGTACGTCTGCGGCTTTGGCCAGGCTTGAATCCAACCCGGCAAGCGCCGATCTGGGCACCGAGATCTTCTGCGCAAGATCTCCGATCCTGTCGGCCCGTGCCTGTGTTTGTGTTTTCTTGGGCTTGCGATAGCGATGCAGCGGGATAGGCCCACCTGTCGGGCGGTAGGGGCCAAAGCGCTTGTCGTTCCACTCAACGAACAGCTCGTGATCAAACACCTGCAGACCTGGTTAAGAAAGGTGGGCATTAAGCCGATCCAAATCTACCCGGGATCACCTTGGGAGAATGGATACAACGAGCGCTTCAATGGCACTCTGCGCCGGGAAGTCCTCAACGCAGAATGGTTCCACACCACCAAACAGGCTCAGATCGTCATCAATACCTGGCTTAGACAGTACAATCGTGTCAGACCCCATCAGGCTCTAAACATGCGACCGCCCGTTCCAGAAACCTTGCTCAAAACTGGCCCATAGAATTGGGGCTGGACAAAGTTACTGCTCTCTTTACCGATGTACAACTGGAAGCTGACGGCACTGGTTGGCTTTGGCTTTATACGATGATTCCTTCTGAAGAAGTTGAGGAAGAAAGGCACTCTGATACCGGAATTTTTCTAACTCAACGATTTATGCCAGTGTGCACAAAACCAGAGAATTTTCTCACCCGGAAGTTCGTTGAATTTGATGACGGAACTAAGGGCGAGGAACTGGCCTTCAACTTCCTAGATTTAAGCCGCCCAGAAAGATTTTTGGATATCTAGACACCAATATTCTAGGAATTTCCAACTGGTTTATTGATAATCAAGAAGTGAAAAAATTTCTTGCAGAGTAATACGAGCCGACGGGGTGAGCGTTGTCGCTGTGACGGCGTCGGATGGTCTCACCCCACCGATCCCAGTCTCAGCAATGTGAGCCCGTCTCAATTATTCTGAGTCCAGTCGCAAATAATGTGATCCCAAATCGATTTACAGTCTCAAATAATCTGAGCCAGAAATGCCGATAATCTCGCGCCCAACGGATTATGATCTCAAGCCACTACACATAGCCGCGTATTCTTCTAATGAAGCAGCCGCACTGCGCCATGCATGGAACTGTGCGCCATACCCCGCCGATCCGGTCTACCTGCTGGGTTTTCTTCATAGGTATTCCATTGGGCGCTTCACCCTTGATACCTTGCCCTTTGATCTCGTTCCGTCAGATCCGCATGGCCACCGTAAGCACCAATCCGAAATATCCGTTCTAAAAGGTCCGATGACATGACTGCAAAATCCACGGCACTTTCAAGGAAGGCCACGCGCATCTGGAAATCGGCCCAGCTCTATGTTGGGTTTCACCGCGACCAGAAGGGCAAGAAACGCGACTCCGCCAAGGTTTGGCCGCCGAAGAACGCAAATGTTACGATCCACCCAAACCCGGCCGAGCAAGAGGCTTTTGTTGTTCTGAAATCAAGCGGCAACAGTTTGTCGGGCGATGTTCAGGTCAAGTTCCGGTCTGACAAGATCATCGCGCGGCGGGACACCGATGACGGTTGGCTGGGTGTGCAGATCGAGCCGATGGCCGTTGTGGTACAGATCGCAGACGGGACGCGGATCAAGGTTTGGTATGATGGCTCTGTGACACGCGCGACGGCAGAGGATCGCACCACAATCGAACTTGATGGATCCGTATTCAAGCGTACCGAGTTCGCGCAGGCCTACATGTCTGGGGACGGTACAGAAATGGGTACCGAAACCGCCACGCACTATGCTTCGATCACAGATAGCGGAGTGCAATCCTCGCTCGACGATGACTGGCAGCCGGAGTGAAGGATTTTGGCGGAGTCAGTGTTGCAACCAAGTAGAAATGTCACCGGGTTTGCAAAGCAGAAGTGTCACCACAGAGCGCGACGGAAGCAAGGCTTAGCAGCCCGGCGACCTCAGATATCGCAGGGCTGAAAAGCCTTGCGGGGGTCAGCGGAAGGCTTTGGTCTTTCGGCTATGCCTCGACAAGTGACCAATGATTGGTTTGAGTGCACCGTGTGAATGATCTTTCCGCTACTCTGCTTCTTACCTATTCGGTAACAACGGTCCTGAAGCTGCTTTTGATATGGTTTTTGCTGAAAATGCTCGACCGTTTCACGAACGCGGGACTTGTTGTTTTGTTTGGTTTGTCGGTTTGTCTGTATCACGCGCAGGCAATTTATCGCGGCAAGTTACTATGTGACGATCCGCGTGGCTGGGTCGACTTTCCGGATCTTCCCGCGGCTGTGAACTGGGTTATCTCAGCACGCGATTGCCCCGCACCTATTGGTCAACCCTTTGATTGGGTATTTTTAACATCACCGGTCCGATCTCGATTGCTGTGACTGTACTGCTGGTTCTACGACCTCTATCTCGATCGCGGATCTGAATGTCCCTACGACCCCTCTGTCACTGAGCGCATTCTCACTGTTTTTGAACCCATCGAATACTGAAACCCGACCGGAGCGGAAGCCCCGTGAACCAACAGGGTACGACAGGAGACAACCAATGGCATTCCAAAACGACACCAACAAAGGCAGCGTTGAAAAGATGGTGGTCAGGCTGCGGCGCATCGCGAAATCCGCCGCCTCTAACAGCGCCGATACTGATGCAATGGCAGACATGTTGCGCCCCCTTACCGACGAACTGGCCAAGATGGGCGTTCTGACAGGCGCGGATCAGATGACAGAACCGCAGCCGCCCGAGGTCGCTGCCCTGACAGCTGGTCAACGCGCTGCACTTGTCCTCGCCGATCAGGCATCGCTGAGAGAACTGATGGCTTCGCTCATCGGGCGTCTTGATGCACATGCCGACGCGTTAAAGGAAGCGCCCTGACCGCCCCGGCACTCACCGCAGTCTTACCACCATTCCATACGATTGAAGTGGAGGCACTTATGCAAGTCACCATATTGGATCGCGCCCTGCAGCGCCGCCTTTGGGGCAACGGCTATCAAAGTATCACGCAGATTATCAAAACCGTTGAGATCACCAATACCTGTCCCTTCTGTGGCAAGCCTAGAGGGAAACCGGTGTTTCGACGCTACTGCGAGGATGGTGAGTGGTACGAAATCCAGACATGGGAGAACCCTTGTGGCCATGTCGATATGTACGACGCCGTGATCGAAGAAGCCCGCCAGCTCAAGCTTTCGCAAACCGCTACGAACGGAGGCGATCATGACTGACTTAGCGCCAGGCGACCGCAGCCGCGCCGATCCCATGGGGTGTGGCGTGGATCCGGTCGCGTACGAAAACGACACCCTGCGCGCTCCCACCGATGGCGGTGCTGCACATTGCAAGGGCTTCCTGCTCGAGGACAATCCTTTTCAGAGTGGTCGGGTTGACGACCGTTTGGCCGCAGACTGGGTTCGGGACTGGGAGGCTCGCCATCGGTTCGCGCTCGACAACGGGATGCATGCAGAAGTCGGGCGAGTGGCCTGTCTTCAGCATCTCCGCAATAGTCGCACCCGCTGGCAGGGAGGGATCGAGCCATGAGGTTCAAGATGTGGCCCCGTTTTGCCTTCGAAGACACACCCCGCAAGCGTGCCGCCTTGCGCCGCAAACAGCAGAAGGAACGCGAGGCTTTTCCATTGCTGGCCAATCAGATCGCAGAGCAGCAACCCAGTGAAGATGAGGTTATGTTCAAACGCGCAGTGGATTGGGAACGGCAAGAGAAACGCAGCCGGAAACAACGTGCCGATAAATGGCGTGAGGCAAGGTGTCTCATAGCTGTAGCGGCTTGAGATCATAATCCGTTGGGCGCGAGATCATCGCTGTTTCTGGCTCAGATTATTTGAGACTATAATTCGATTTGGGACCACTTTATTTGAGAACGGGCTCAGAATAATTGAGACGGGCTCACATTTCTGAGACTGGGATCGGTGGGGTGAGACCATCCACATGACCTCATAGCGACAACCCCGCCATCCGCATTCGCTCTGCCAATTCGCGGGTCCGCGCGGGTTCAAGCTGCCCGCTCAGGAAGCGTTTGATCTCGGCAGGTTTGGACTGGAACTGATCCGCCAATACCTTCACAGAATAGCCCTGCCGGGTGAGACGTGGCTCCAAGTCATCAAAGTCGGGGGCCAGGGTGGCCGACACAATATCCGGCGTGATTGGTTTCTGGCCGATGCGGAACCCGGCCTCCAATGCCCGGTTTAAATATTCGGCAAACTGTAAGGGTGTGGTCAGGCGCTCTGCCAGTAGGTCCAGCGCCGCCGGTTCGATAATCTCGTCAAGTGGAGCGTCGTCCTCGGTACACTGGTCCAAAAGCCAGTCGAGATAGGTTCGGGACTCTTCCCCAATCCTTCGAAGGGCAGGATATCAGTGCGATGCCCGATCTCTTCCATCGTTGGGCGGCGAAGGTCGTTTCGCAGCTTCGGAT
Organism: Ruegeria sp. B1; assembly: GCF_056535885.1. Classification (NCBI taxonomy): domain Bacteria; kingdom Pseudomonadati; phylum Pseudomonadota; class Alphaproteobacteria; order Rhodobacterales; family Roseobacteraceae; genus Ruegeria; species Ruegeria sp. B1. Next base: position 351,686 of record NZ_JBQFJA010000002.1, read on the forward strand.
GGCCGACCAGAATAACGGACAGATTGCCTCCGCCGCGCGCGATCACTTCCATCAGGCGTTTCAGCCCGATCAATGTCTTTCCATACAGATCATGGGCCTCATCGACAAACAGCGCCACGGGCTTTCCGGAGCGGGCTACCAGCTTCTGAAGTTCTCGTTCCCTCTTTTCACCTTGGGTTGGAATCTTTGGTTCTTTCTCTCGTGAGAGATCGTAGAACAGGGCTGAGATTAGCGTCGGAACGGTCGTGCGGGCTTTGTCCACCGACAGGCTTTCGGCGACAGTGACCTTCTTTTCGCGCGCAATTTCATCTTGCAACCGGTGCAGGAACACAGTCTTGCCGATGCCAACTGGGCCTGTCACAGCGATCAGGCGTCCGGTTCCAATGCCCGCCCGGACGGTGTGGGTGATCTGACGATGGTTCTCGGTCTCATAGAATCCGGCAGCTCGCCAGTCCTTGATCAGCCCATATCGCGCCATGATCTCGGCATTCAGCATTACTCGCTCTCCTCTTCAGCGGCCGGTCGCTTAGGCGAGAACCGGGCAGTTATTCCTTGTTTGATTTCCGTCTTGTCGAGCGTGCGGTCGACAAGATCATTCACGAACGACAGATCCTCGTCTGTCAGGCGGGCCAGCGGCTTGTGCAGCAAATCCGAGACCCCGCGCAGCGCATCCAATCGGCTGCTATAGGTGAACTCTCCATAGGGATCCGGATCGACAAAGGCCTGGCTGGCGAACGGCAGTACGTCTGCGGCTTTGGCCAGGCTTGAATCCAACCCGGCAAGCGCCGATCTGGGCACCGAGATCTTCTGCGCAAGATCTCCGATCCTGTCGGCCCGTGCCTGTGTTTGTGTTTTCTTGGGCTTGCGATAGCGATGCAGCGGGATAGGCCCACCTGTCGGGCGGTAGGGGCCAAAGCGCTTGTCGTTCCACTCAACGAACAGCTCGTGATCAAACACCTGCAGACCTGGTTAAGAAAGGTGGGCATTAAGCCGATCCAAATCTACCCGGGATCACCTTGGGAGAATGGATACAACGAGCGCTTCAATGGCACTCTGCGCCGGGAAGTCCTCAACGCAGAATGGTTCCACACCACCAAACAGGCTCAGATCGTCATCAATACCTGGCTTAGACAGTACAATCGTGTCAGACCCCATCAGGCTCTAAACATGCGACCGCCCGTTCCAGAAACCTTGCTCAAAACTGGCCCATAGAATTGGGGCTGGACAAAGTTACTGCTCTCTTTACCGATGTACAACTGGAAGCTGACGGCACTGGTTGGCTTTGGCTTTATACGATGATTCCTTCTGAAGAAGTTGAGGAAGAAAGGCACTCTGATACCGGAATTTTTCTAACTCAACGATTTATGCCAGTGTGCACAAAACCAGAGAATTTTCTCACCCGGAAGTTCGTCGAATTTGATGACGGAACTAAGGGCGAGGAACTGGCCTTCTACTTCCTAGATTTAAGCCGCCCAGAAAGATTTTTTGGATATCTAGACACCAATATTCTAGGAATTTCCAACTGGTTTATTGATAATCAAGAAGTGAAAAAATTTCTTGCAGAGTAATACGAGCCGACGGGGTGAGCGTTGTCGCTGTGACGGCGTCGGATGGTCTCACCCCACCGATCCCAGTCTCAGCAATGTGAGCCCGTCTCAATTATTCTGAGTCCAGTCGCAAATAATGTGATCCCAAATCGATTTACAGTCTCAAATAATCTGAGCCAGAAATGCCGATAATCTCGCGCCCAACGGATTATGATCTCAAGCCACTACACATAGGGCGTCACCAGAGGGCAGTACGGCTGTGTCAGACCACCCAATCCGGAAACCAGGGGCGGACTGTCAGTTAACCCACACGCGGTGCCCGACTTGCGGCCGGATGTTAGGCTGTCAGGATGATGTAACCGGTTAGTGCTGCAGTGTGCGCCAAGGCGTAGCGGCGGCCCGATGAACCGATGAACCGATGAACCGATGAACCGATGAACCGATGAACCGATGAACCGATGAACCGATGAACCGATGATACGCCAGACCCAACCGGCCTGCAAGTAACAGGCTGAATTTATTGTGCAAATTGGCGGTTTTTAGCCAAGCACTCGCAGGCCAATCAAATCGTCCCATACCGAACAATAGAACCAGTTGACTGCCTTCGGGAAATTCCCAAATCCTATATTTAAATAGACACCAGCTATGATGGGCCCTGCGCTTATGAGGTCCCGCTCATCCACCTTTTACCAAGTGATTTTGAATGTCCGGTTTCTGCGATTACCGCCTGCCGCAAGAGCAAAACAGAAGATACCGGTTTCCGGCAGTACTAGCCCATCTCTGACATTTGACGGTGTGCAGTGAATGGCCGATTGTGTGGAAGTCAGCCTTGGCACAAAATGCTGGAAAGGAAAAACCTTGAGATTTGCTGGAGGGTGTCATTGCGGTGCAATCCGCGTCGAACTGGAAACTTCGCGCAGACCTGAAGACCAAATCCTGGGTGCCTGCCAGTGCTCGTTCTGCCGAAAGCACAATGCTAGAGCCTTTTCCGATCCGTCAGCTAGGCTTTCAATCACCGCGTCGCACTACGACGCCTTGCACCTATATGAGTTTGGTCTACGCACTTCCAAGCAGGTTATCTGTAATCGCTGTGGCGTTTATGTCGCCATGATCTTGATTGACGACGAGGAGGTGTTGAGTGTGCTGAACATCGATGCGTTGAACGAACGGGCGCGATTTACTCAAGAAGCACGACCTCGTGTCTATGACAACGAGAGTAAAGCAGAACGTATTCAGCGGCGAAGACAACAATGGATACCGACTACACTGGTGGGCTGGCTCAACTGATTTTGCCAATGATCACATCGCTATGCGCAAACCTCGACTTCCCGGCAGCGTTTACTTGAAAGCCGATTGTGGTCATGGCTCCCTAGTGTTAACAGACCTTATCCAAAGTTCGCACCACTATCCTATGTTCGGTTTGAGCCCAAAGTGGCGCGGATGCTACGCAGGTATGCACGTCAGCTGGTGGGACGCCCCAAACGGCGCTTTTGTAAGTGACAAATCTTCTGCGCGTTCCAAGCCAAGCGTAGCAGTGCTTTTTGACATGCAGCCTCAATCATACGTTCGGTTATGTTTCACAGCGCTTGGTAGGCGTGGACGATTTGGCTGTGAGCCGAACGTCACGGTAACCGTTCGCCGCCACCATCGCGCATAGCGATTTCCATTGGCATCCGCCACACGCTCCACTGACACGTTGCGTTGCATATGCAGACCGCAGGTTGGCAAGCCGTACAGCGCCGAGCGTTAACCTGTCGCCTGTTGCAACCGGGCATCCAAGAGCGGATGCAACTTGTCCTTGCGCAATCCGGTCGCGCCACCGGACACGATCCGTAAGGCAGTGCCCGTCACCCCCTTCAAGAAGAGGTGCACAGATATCGTCCGGGCCCTCAACGATCTGTACATCTTCACCGTCGCTGAGACGTGACGCAATTCCATCAAGGTTGAACACGAAGTCCGAGTTGTAACCTTTTCCAACATAGGTCAGCACGCACAGCAAATGGTGCGCGCGCAAGCGGACGGTCACGAACCAGGCGCGCGCTTTATCCTCTGGGCGGCCCAATAAAGGACCATTGCACCAAGCGCGGATTTCAGCACGCCACCGACGACGAAGGGTATGACATCATTGGTGATTGCGGGTCCAACGCCGATCAGAACCGCCAGCCACGCCGCCCCGACAACCAGGCACAGTGCGTTGCCTGCCAGCATCGCGGCAAAGGCAAGACCTACGCGATGGCCGTTCCAACCACGTTCCACGAGCCAGCCCGTCAGCGCACCGGCCAGGACAAAAGCAAAGAGGTAGCCTCCTGTGGGGCCGATGAAATGATGGGCGCCCGCCGCACCACCCGCCAGCACGGGGAGACCAAGCGCCCCCTGACCAAGCCAGGCGACGATTGTCGCCACGCCCAACCTCCACCCATAAAGCGCGCCTATCAGCGTCACCGCAAATGTTTGCATGGTCACTGGCACTGGGATCATCGGCACTTCGATGTAGGACGACAGCGCAAGAAACAGAGTGCCGCAGATCACAAAAACAAGCTGCCAAAGAGAAGACATTTGACCCATGCCTATGGGGCTACCGACGGCATTTGGGGATGGGGACAAAGACATATCACTTCTCCGTTAATGTGCGATCAAGCTGACGGCGATCACAGTACCGTGGCCGACCGAAGCTCTGTTGGAAAGCGTTTGGAACGCGTTGAACCAGCACGTCGGAAGATACCTGCCGAAACGGTGCTGACGCCCAAACGACGCCGGCGGACGCCCGTAGTAAGCCCATAATCGACCGATGCTGGAGCAGACCTTGACCGCATCCCTCTCAACAGAAAGAAACAGGAACAGCTTCTTCAAATAAACGGCCCGGACCAGGGGGCTGGGTCAATTGGCATCGATACTGGCGTTACCCATCCGTCGAGACCAAGCCCCAACCTGTGATGCTGTAAGGTTACCGCGGGTTCGACGGGACTTAGCTGCCAGCGTTTCGAAAAGCGTATATCGAAGACCGCACATTGGTTAGCGCTCCTGGAAACTTCGGCCTTGCCCTAACGTTACTTGTATAACTTTGAACAAAAGGAACAGTCGAGCGCCTCACCACAGCTAGAGCCGGATGAAGCGCATTCCGGTCAACTTGGCCTAAAACCTGATCGACGCATCGATACTGAAGCCCTGGTTCTGTGCGAGGTCTCCGAATACACTGTAGTAGCTCAGGTCGAAGAGGACGCCATCCACCTGATGTCTCAGACCCAGCTCGACCAGAAGTGTGTCCTTTTCAACCGGAGTACCGGCAACGTCAAAGATACTGCTGTCGTTAAATCGCATGGTCTTGACCGGGTCCAAATCACCGAGCGCACGGTGCCAGCCCAAGCTGCCATTCAGCAGGGTCGCGTCACTGCCAACGATTTGAAGCTGACGCTCAAACCGGGTGCCCAATGAGAAGACACCGACTGAGTGTGAAGAAGTGCCAGTGGAGAGAGCTGCTGCACCGCCTTCCTCGACAAAGTCGTGCGTGCGCTGATTGATAAGCGCCAAGCCGGTGAACGGTTCAATTCGGGCGAGCTGGGTTGTGTGTGTATAGCCAACTTCGCCAAAGGCCTGGAATGTGTTGGCCGCGTAATCTGCGCTCAGCTCATCGGAAAAGCCGCCGACAGTCACGGTCCGGTCGGTGGTAACCTTGTGCCAGGCATTGCTTGCCCCGAACCGGAAGTCGAAGTCATTCAGTTGATACCCGGCATATGCTCCCAGAGTGAAGCTATTGGCATCCCCAGAAGCTTCACGTGTATCGACAGTCACACTGCTATTGCCATAGCCAGCAAACAGACCGACCTGCCATCCACGGCGGTTCTGTGTGTCGACACCAGCAAAAAAGCCGACCGTCTGGCTGTCTATTGCAGCCGTATCGTCGGTTTCGCTGATTTCGCTCCATTGACCGTAGCCCTCGAACCACCCCATAGAGCTTCCACCGGATCGGTCCTGGGCAATCGCCTGTTGTTCGTTTGGGACAACACCATCGAAGGCGCTGCGGAGACGGTTGTTAACCGCAGTGCGACCAAGGCTACTGTCTTGAAGCAGCAAGCCATCGACCGAAGGGTGTATTTCCCCGGAAAGACTGTCATATGCACTGCGCGCATCATCCGCGCTGAGGCCCATGACCGCATTCAGGACATCATTGCTTGCGTTCAAGCTACTGACAGCGATCGCCACATTTCGCTGGTTCTCTGTGACGGCGACATCCGCAAGGCTCGTCAGGTTACGCTCCAATACCAGGATGACCTGGTTGGGCGTTCTATAATCCAGAGCCGAATCCAGAAACGCAAAACTATCGGTGACGCCACCAAAGGTTCCAGTGATATGACTGTCGGCCGTCAGGATGGTGTATGCAGTGGACGGCGCATAGTAGAAACCGGTATCTGTGGCATGTTCAGCCGAAACATGGACCATGGCCCCTTGGTCAATCGTCACGGCACCATCAACGGCCAGAAGATCGGCCTCGCCATTCCTATTGATCTCAACTGCGTAGCTTGAGCCTGCGCTCAGGGTGATATCCCCCTCTACATTCAATGCGCCGATGGAATTGCCTGGCGCAAGGGTTGATCCATTGTTTGCAGTCACCGCACCAACCGTACCGTCGCCACCAAGCACACCACCATCGTTGAGCGTAACCGCGTAAAGGCTCCCATTGACTAGCACTACGCCTCCGGACACCGTCGTGTTTCCCGTAATGCTGCCGCCGTCATCCACCTGCAACGTGCCGCCATTGATCGTCGTATCACTGGCTATACTACCACCGTCAGCCAACCGCAAAGTGCCACCCGTGATCGTCGTACCGCCGGTATAGCTGTTCTCGTGGGTCAGAATTGTTGTGCCGTTCTCGACCAGAACAGAGCCAGGGCCGCTAATGCTGGCTCCGAACCTATAGTCGGTGTTAGTGTGATTGAAGACCAGTTCGCTGATACCCGATAGGGGGAGTGGTTTGTGGAAGTCGACAAATCCAGCTGCGACAGCATCCTGCCCCGAAGCCGCACCAATGTTGAACGTTAGATGACCATCAGGGTGAGATTGGTATGGGCCAGCATTCGCTTCCCCCTGAGAGGCATCACGATAAACCGGCGTACACGCAGCCGAACCAGGGATAGGGTCGCAACGGACGTACACGCGGTAATTCCCTGTTGCCTCACGGACCCTGAACATTCCGCCATTCGAGATTGTAATGGTTGCGGTCTGCACATCGGCGTAACTGTTGAGGAATCCCAAATGACCGCTTGAAGGTGGAGTTAGCTCCAACAGGGAGCCCTCACCATCGATTTCAAGTTCGGTTTCATAAGCGCAGTCAGAGTCCGGACGACGGGAATTATCACTTCTGACACAGTAAAGATCCTGTCCAAACACAAGCTGCACCACCTCAGGCTGCGCCCCACCGATCCTAACGACTCCACCGTCGGCAATACTGAGTTTTCCCAGCCTATGTGGCTTGGAATAGACGGAGATACCTGAGGTCTCCACGATCGCTCCCGGGCCAGCAACAGAAAACTCGCCGCCGCGCACAGCTATGCCATTGGATGTTACGAGTCTTTGCCCATCAGAAACCACAAACCTCCCATCATTGCCATGCTCGTTGCCGATCGTAAGCGCAACAGCACCGATATCAAGCGTTTCACCGTCAGGACTCAATACTGGAGTGCTGGTTCCAGGGAGGGTTAACGTGCCAAAGCTTTCAAAAGTATCAAAATTCGTAGAGTCTTCTTCGCCCTCGACCCAATACCCGAAGAACCCACGCCCCGCCTCTGCCTTAGCGGGAGACGACCCCAGCCCGGGCGTCAGAATGGTGCAAACTGCGGCCAGCGCTGTAGTCTGCAGCAGGGCGGCGCGACGGATTATGAACCGATGAACCGATGAACCGATGAACCGATGAACCGATGAACCGATGAACCGATGAACCGATGATACGCCAGACCCAACCGGCCTGCAAGTAACAGGCTGAATTTATTGTGCAAATTGGCGGTTTTTAGCCAAGCATTCGCAGGCCAATCAAATCGTTCCATACCGAACAATAGAACCAGCTGGCTGTCTTCGGGAAATTCCCAAATCCTATTTTTGGATAGATACCAGCTATCGCGCCTGTACGGTCACACGCAATCGCACACCACCACTTCCCGTTCTGTGAACCCAGCCGTCAGTGACGAAAACCTTAGTGGCTTTGTCAGACCGCGCTCACCCTTGATTTAACGGGTTTGCCCCTCTTCATCGGGATTTCGGCCGTTGTGCCATCAGGCATTTCGGCCAGAAGTCGCAGACGGCCGCCCATGCCAGCGACATAGCGTTCCAGGGTTCCAATCTTCGCCCCGGTCAACTCAGCATTTTCGAAACGCGAGACCTCGCCCTGGGCCAGGCCGGTCTTCTCGGCGAGGTCCTTCTGGGTGATCGAGAGCGCCTTGCGGATTTCGGAAAGGTGCAGCTCTGCAGCCATTTCGCCGGCCAGCGCTTCGATACGCTCACGTCGATCCTGCGGCAGTGCCCGAATGCGGTCACCTGCATTTCCGAAGGCTGTTTTCTTCAGCTTTACCATCGATCTTCCTTTCATTCCGCATCAAGCCACGCGTCGAAGCGTTCATCTGCAGTTGCGATGAGGCTCTTGTAAAACCGCTTCTGGTTCTTGCCCTGCTTGTTGCCACCAACCAGGACGACAGCATTTCTCTCTTCATCAAACGCGAAAGCAAATCTCCAGACACCCTGCTCTTTAAAGCGAATTTCCTTCATATTGGCGTGCCCAGAACCTGCGAGTGTATCGACACGTGGTCGCCCCAACTGCGGTCCGTATTGCTCAAGCAGCAAGATTACCGCATCAAGCTTGTCACACACCTCATCTGGCAACTCCTCGCGTTCTTCGACGAAGTCCGGATGCTCAAGTACGAGCCACGTCATGATAGAAATATAGCTCCTAATTTATATCGGTTCAAGCAGATATTTTCAGCCGAACGGTTCAGGGCGAAATTCCATAGCCTCACATCCTACGCTCCGACATTCGACCATAGCGCTCCTTGATAACGGCACGGACCTTTTCTCCGTCACGCCGATGAACGCTATGTACAAAAGCAATTTGGACATGCCTCTGTGCCACTGCATTACGCCGCCTGTCCACTCAATCGGCCGTAGAAGCTGCGCTCGAGATGCAGTTCCCCTGCCCCGGCTTTCTGAACAATGCCTCGCAGATATCCGCCCGGAGACGCAACTTCTCCGGCGCAATGCTTGTCAAATGTCAGAACCAGTGCCGCTGTTGCGATTTGAGGCCCAAGTCGGTCTTGCGCCAGGCTCCAGGCGTGCTCGGAAACGCCAATCATCGGCCTCAACTGCCCGGCAACTCGGTGAAGATCGCCCCAATCTTTCAGATATCCTCCCATATTGCGCGCCCATGACGCGAATTCGGGACAAGCCTGCATTACAGTCGGCAGATCGAGCGCTGCACCGCGTTTTTTCTGGGCCTCAGCAACCCAATTTGCCAACTCCCTATCCACCTGTTCTTCCGGTGGTGCACTGGGCATCACGCCCGCCGCTTGCTCAGTTTCTGAGCGATTTCGGGGGCGGTCAGGAAAGGCCACTGGCTCTTCAAGACGGCATAGGCTCCAGTGACATGCGGGGCGGCCATGGACGTTCCGCCATCGTAACGAACCCCGCCGCCATTATTGGCGCTAAGGATGCCTGAGCCTGGCGCAGCGAGGCAAAAGTGCATTGCGACGCCGCAGTGGTTGGAAAAGCCCGCTATTTTTATCCTTTTTTCTTCATCATCTTCATTGGGATCAACACCGACAGCAACGACGGCGATGATGTAACCGTTATAGTCGGGTAGTAAGTGTGGAATGCCTGCAAGGTATGAGACTTCGGGCAGGCCGTAGTCGTTGCCTGCAGCAAAAACGCTCATCAAGTCAGCCGCTTTGGCGTCTTTCAGGGCTTTGATGTTTGCGGGCCCAAGTCTCCGCTCGAGATCGGAGCCACTTGCAAAATCAGTGATTGGTATGACGACGTTCCTATTACCGTCCCATTTGGTATAGGCCCAGCTGTGGTTTATGACGTGCGCCTCGGCCATGATTGAGCGGTTTATGGAAGCAGACAAATGACCAAGTCCTTGGAGGATGAGAAGCTCAGATTCAAAGGCAACGCCGTGCGTGCCTCGACCGTCTGTCTTGGCCCCCTAAAACTGTGCCACAGTTGGCTTAGTTTTGGAGACGGGATTGATGGCGCGGAAACGGTATTCGGACGAAGATATTCTGCGGCTTTTGCGCGAGATTGAGCTGGGCCTGGCATCTGGTTCGGATGTCGCGACGGCGTGCAGAACGGCTGGTGTCAGTGATGCGACCTATTACACATGGCGCAAGCGGTTTGGTGGGATGGGACGATCTGAGATGGCCAATCTGAAGGCGCTGCAGAAAGAGAATGATCGGCTCAAGAAAATCGTGGCTGAGCTTGAACTGGACAAACTCATTCTCAAGGAGAGCCTTGATTATCTAAAGCCAAAGGCCTGACGGCAGACCAGCTTCGTCAGGCCGTGGTCCACACCCGACAAAAGCTGGCAACCTCTGAACGGCGCACCTGTCGCGTGATTGGATTGGCGCGGAGCACGCTGCAATACCGCGCAGCGCCAAAGGATGATGAGGCGTTACGTCTGGCGATGATCCGATTGGCCAAACGGTATGGGCGCTACGGCTACCGCAAGGTCGCCGAGCTGCTGCGTGTCGAAGGCTGGGCAGTCAATCATAAAAAGATCGAACGACTATGGCGCGAAGAAGGCTTGCAGCTCCCACAACGGCACAAGAAACGCAAACGGCTGTACCACAAGGACAGCTCGATCATCCGGCTCCGACCGCAACATCCCAATCACATCTGGAGCATTGACTTTGTCCACGACAAGCTGAGCAACGGACAGAGCTACAAGATGCTGACGGTGCTGGATGAGTATACCCGTGAGGCGCTCTGCGTAGCGGTCAAGCCGAAGATGAACAGCGCAGACGTGCTGGATGCGCTCTACCCACTCTTATTGCGGCACGGGAAGCCCGAACACATCCGTTCCGACAACGGCGCGGAGTTCATCGCAACGGCCCTGCAGACCTGGTTAAGAAAGGTGGGCATTAAGCCGATCCAAATCTACCCGGGATCACCTTGGGAGAATGGATACAACGAGCGCTTCAATGGCACTCTGCGCCGGGAAGTCCTCAACGCAGAATGGTTCCACACCACCAAACAGGCTCAGATCGTCATCAATACCTGGCTTAGACAGTACAATCGTGTCAGACCCCATCAGGCTCTAAACATGCGACCGCCCGTTCCAGAAACCTTGCTCAAAACTGGCCCATAGAATTGGGGCTGGACAATGTTGTGCTTGACGGTGATCGATTTGATCTCGCCGGTTGCGTCATCGGTGTTTACGAAGAGAACCCCGCACCGGTCCCAGTAGTTCGTGCCATCTTTTTCACCGGTTTTGACGTTCAGTTTCAGAGTTTGAGTTGCCATTGTTAGATCCTCGCTTTTGAGTGTTTCGATGGACATGATTTTTGCGGGCACTAAGGGGATGTCAGCGACTATTTTGCTTCGCGATGCAAAGGCGGGCTTGCCCGCCGGCGGAAAATAGTCGTTGAAGCTGCCGATCTTTACGCAGATCGGCAGCGCCGGTCCCGACTGCTCGCATATGTTCATCTTGAAGAAACACGGGAGCGAGGATCTTCATTGGCAACGGCGGAGAGGCAGTCAGAGCGGATGAGTGGCACGAACTACTGGGACCGCTGCGCGCGGAACGATCGAACGGTTGCTCAACGATGACAAGGCGAACTCAAGGCGATCTGCCAAAAAACGCATCGTTCTGACCTGTGAACTGATGGCCTTCCCAAAACAGAATGACCTGCAGGAGCTGGGAACGGATTACGATGGCGGCACACACCGCCCTTTTCTGATGGCGAAGGCGACGGTCGGTCTGTCCGGCCCTGGGCCGCGCAAGCGCGGACCAGGTTAACCGCCGGACGCTATCTGCAAGGGTGTGACCAGGTGCAGCGCTGATGTTGAGTGCCGGCCGCGGTCGCGGCCGTCGAAGCGAAGCGCAAGTCGCGCTGGCACGTGGGGCGACGGCCCCAGGTGCCGAGGGACACCAAAGAACCCTCTACACTCGCGTACCGCCAAAAAAGAGACCCGCCGAAGCGGGCCAGTGAACTCTCACCACGTGTGTGGATGCCCCGCTTAGTGCAAGTAGATTTTTTACGTCATGAGCATGTGATCGGGTGCGGTCGTGTGTCAGGCCTCAGATGTGCGGCTCTCTCACATGGCCGCGGGCCGGTATGGATAGTTCGCGGATCAGGTCCAAATCGAGAGAACGTGTTCGAAACACATCGTGGTGAACTGGTTTTCCTAATCCCGATCTGACGATCATTTGCCCATTCTGTTCAAAACCTCCTCACACTCCCCATTACCGACGACAATGTAACCTAAGCAGCTACCTCAGTCGCCGGAACTTTATAATCTTCTCCTTTCGTCAGCATGGCCCAAATCGCCCGGGCCATTTTGTTGGCTAACGCTATTGCCGCAATCATTCTTGGTTTCCTATCCAGCAAACGGCTGAGCCAAGTAGAGCGTTCTTCTTCAGGTTTGCGGAGTTGGGAGTTGATGGCTGACATCGCACCTACAATCAGTAGCCGCCGAATATCCTTTTGACCCATCTTCGATGTTCGTCCAAGAATTTGTCGACCTCCCGTAGAATGCTGCATGGGAACAAGCCCAAGCCATGCGGAGAAGCTTCGACCTCTATCAAAGGCCTTGATGTCAGGAACAAACGCTTCAATGGCCATTGCCGTAATTGGCCCCACTCCAGGAACTGTTCGTAGGCGTCGCGCAACTTCGCTGGTGTCCGACAACTCTCTGATCGCTTTTTCTAACACCCTGATGCGATCGGTCTGGCAGGCGATCTGCTCCAGATACAATTCCCCAATCTGCTGCACCTCAGAAGGAAGCTCCGCTTCCACATCACGAACATAGGCAGCCAAACGTTTTAAATTGTGTATCCCTTTAGGAACTATGGCACCAAACTCGGCGAGATGAGACCGCAGAGCATTAACTGTTTGCGTTCTTTGGCCAATGATCATCTCCCGGGTTCGAAACAGCATGCTCCGTGACTGCTGACGCTCGCTTTTGACCGGCACAAATCGCATGTTAGATCTTGATGCCGCCTCAGCAATCGCTTCTGCGTCGGCTGAATCGTTTTTCTGCCGCTTCACAAAAGGCTTCACATAAATTGGCGGCACTAGCCTAACCTGATGACCCAGCTTGTCCATTTGCCGCGCCCAATAGTACGCGCTACCACAGGCCTCCATCGCGACAATACCAACGGGCTGTTCTGCCATGAATTTACGGAACTGGGTTCTGCTGAGCTTCTTACGGTAGACGACGGTCCCATCTGCTCCCGCCCCATGCACTTGGAAGACTGACTTGGCCAAGTCGACACCAATGATTGCAACCTCTGTCATGATGGTACTCCCTTAGAAAAATGTGATGACCCACGGTATCACCCTAGACTGCGGGGAGGGGCATCCACTCCATCGAGAGAATTAATCTTAATCGGATTCGGAACTATCGACGTTTTGGATGGCTCGGAGATGTTGAAAGAACATAACCGCACAGATGATAATCATGATCAGCGCCAGCGGACCGTAAATTATTGGCGGGAGTGAATCACGGCCAAAGCCCAACACGGCAAAAACAGCCAACCCAACAAGGGCCTGTAAACCATTCAGCCGCCCGAAGACCCAAAGAACAGCGACGACAAAAGCGCCGAGAAGAAGGAGTAAAAGGCCCATACCCTGCAATTCCGTTTGCTATAGGTTCAGCGATTGCGCGCCCGATCGACAACGCCGTCTTGTGTGATCGCGGTAATCCGATCCTCAGTGCGACGGGTCATCTCGACCCCATCACCTGTCATTGTTGTCTCGGCGTGTTCGGTCCATTTGAAAATGCTTCCGTCAGCTTCGACATGGGTTTCATCTTCGGCTGCGCGACGTTTGACTGAACCGTCATGTCTAACCTCGATCAAAGTTCCATCTGCCATGCGAACAGTGACGGAATGTTCATCTACAGCAACACCCTGCCACCACATATCGGCATCACGACGCACCACGACCCGGTTTGGATGTAGCTTGACCTGCACGTCCTTCGTATGCTTCGGGTCAGCCGCTTTGATGACCACAATCGCCTCCTGCTCAGACGGATCCGCATTGATCGAAGCGCTGCCATTCTTTGGCGGCCAGAATTTGGGTTCAGCCCGGTCCCTGCCACTTTGGTCTTTGTGAAACCCGATATACATCTGCGCGGATTTCCAGACCCGGTGAGCGCTTTTCGCTATTGTCGTTTTTGGTTGGACGGACGTCATCACCCGGCCCCTTTTCTGTTCAGTGTGCTTCGACTTTCGGAATGAGGGTCACCCCCAATTCCTTTAGGACCTTCAAAACGGTTCCCAGTTCAGGGTTTCCGTTTTCACCCAACGCCTTGTAGAGGCTTTCGCGTGACAGACCCGCTGCTGCTGCGACCTTACCCATCCCACGCGCGCGGGCTACGTTACCGACAGCAACCGCAACAACGGCTTTGTCATTGGTTTCAAACGCAGCTTCCAGATAGGCTTCAATTTCCTCGGGGCTGTTGAGGAAATCAGCGGCGTCATATGCTCTCGTCTTGATTGCCATGTCTTTACTCCACGTCTCTGGCCATCGCTTTGGCCCTTTGTATGTCGCCTTGCTGTGAGCTTTTGTCGCCGCCACAAAGCAGGATAATCAGAACTTCTCCGCGAGAGACGTAATACACCCTGTATCCTTTGCCCTCACGTATTCGCATTTCGCTGACGCCCTCACCCACTGGCTTCACGTCACCGGGATTGCCGAGGCTCAGACGGTCAATTCGGATCTGAATTTTCGCTTTGGCGCGTCGGTCCCGAAGTCCCTCCAGCCACGTTGCGAAAGCCTCTGTCATCCTGATTTCAATCATAACTTATTGTATCCTTTGGGCTACGCCCTTTCAAGGGCTAATCGCCCAAGACATTCAATTTATTGGACAATAAAGCTTTGTGCCAGTTGTCACCTGCAGGAATCACATCTTCCTCTTTTTTGAGAACCGCAATCCTGTTTTTAAGCGCGACGATGACCGGCGTGGATGGGTGATCTGCCCGGTAACCGCGTTCCGGCCTGCACAGTGGCGGTGCACCGAACTTCAACAGATGCAATGCCCGCTCAATCACCTTTAGGTCCGTTTCGGCATAGATCATCGTCAGGGGCATACATCCGCTATGGGTGGCCAGATCGCGGTTCCGCTTATGGGACAGGCGGCGCTGAGATAGCTTGATCCCGGCGGTGCACCATTCTTCCACGCTGCTCCACCACACGCGCGTTCCAGGCGTTCTGTAGCTGATCCTGGTCATTGGCCCCGCCGATCTGCACGTTCATCTTCGCAGCGCTGGATGTAGATGAACACCGCAACCCCAAGATCATCCAGACTGGCGCTCTCGGCCATGTCCCGAACACTGGCCCATTGTGGTGCGGTCACGCCCCATGCGCCTTTGCGGTCCTGTTTCATCTCCCGAACCGCCATGACGGTTTCGACGCACATCGATGACAGTTTGTCATTGGCCGGTTTGAGCATTGCGGAAACCTGCTCTTTGTTGGCGGTATTCGACACTGCCGATTTCTCGATCTGATCGAGCAAATACACGATCTTCGTGACCCGCCCGTGATTGGTGTCATTGTCAAACGCCATGAATTTCTCCTTCCATGAGGCTGGGCACGCCAAAGCTGTCCCAAAGTGACAGGGCGCGAAGTCGGTCCTGTTTGGCCTCGGCTTTGTCCTTGTTGCTTTTGGCGGCGGCTTGAAGGTGGTGATACGCGGCCTTCCGCTCTGCCAGTCGATATCCCTCGGGTGATCCTGCGATGTCGCGGGCCTTGATGATGTTGATCAGGATTTCCGGGTGCGTCTCATCGAAGACTGACGCAATCCGCTCCCCTGACGCCGTTGTCCGAAACAACGGAAAAGGCAAGGCGTCTATATCGACCCGACCGATGTCATAGCTATGCAGGAACCCAAGCAGGTAACCGGGATCGGCGGGATCGGCTGGATACGGCGCGCAATTCCATGCTTTGCGAAGAATGGATCGGTTCCGTATCGGCATAGCGTCCAACTTGCGCCGCGCCGTCCGCCAGTCTTCCGCTCGGCGAGACCGCATTTTTGCCTCTCGCACTGCCCAATCTTCCCCGCGCGCCTTCATGACTTCATCTTCGCTCGGCTGTTCTTCCCGGATTTGTTCTGCAAACAGTGGAAGCGCTTCACGCTCCAACCGCTGTTTCCGACGCAGGGCAGACCGCTTGCGGGGCGTGTCGGTGAATTCGTCGTGCTGCCAGTGCTTGAATCGCATCGTTCTATTCTCTTTCCAACGATTGAGGGGACAGGGCGGCTTGAACCGCCCTGCCCGCTTTGTTCAGCCCATGCCCTTCGGCAACCACTTGGCGATCCGCTTCTCGGCGGCTTTGCCCAACTTCATCAATGCCCGCGCTTCGGGGTCATTGAAGAGAGCGTGCAGCTTCGCAACCTTGTCGCCTTTTTTCAGCTTTTCGAACGTGGTGATGGTCGGATGCTCGGGCTTGAGGCCCAGAAGCTCTTTCCAGATGCCGTTCAGGATGGGGCCGCTGACACGGGAGAAGAAATTCTCCGCTGTTGGCGTCCAGACCGCGCGAATATCGGTCTTAACCTCGCGGTCGATCAGCTTTTTCAGCGCCTTGTCTCCACCGCTCAGAACCGCCGCCAGATGTCGGATCAGTTCGGCGTTTATGTGATCCTGACCCTGCTTGCGGAAGGCCCGGAAGCTTTTGACAACATCGCGCGAGTGTTCGCTGCCCTCCCACTCGGTCGGAGTGGTCAGGCGCTCATCCAGCGCATAGCCCGCTGCCTCGGTTGTTGGCCAATTCGGAACCTCGTTGGTGCTGAGCCCGATTGGTTTGCCGTAGGTCACGCCGCCTGAAAGCTGGAAGGCCAAGAGCGAAAGGATCAGGTCTGGATCGGACAGCGCCGCATGTTGCCGTGCGCCCGTCACCACCCGTTTCAGATCGTCAACCAATGCCTGCGACATGTGCGACTTGTTGGAAGTCGGGGTTTCGGTCTTTGCCTCGGCTTTGTGTTTGGATGCCTCCAACACACCGGCCTCAATCGCGGCCTCCTTGTCCTCGGGCTTGACCAGACCGTAGATCACGCTCAGTTCACCGGCGCTGTCAACATACAGGACGATACCGGCATGGTCTTTCTGGATCAGGCTATATTCGCCATCAATGATGCCCTGAAGGTCGGCCAGTTCCTTTTGACCCGGTTCGTCCAGAACCTCACCATTGGCAAGCTCGCCCAACTCGTCATAGCGCTCGGCCTGTTCCTCGGTCAAAACGCCATTCTCGGCATAGATGCGGGCACAGCCCATTTCTCTGAGTTCATAACCGCCAAAGGCATTCGCCAGCGTGAAGTCGGCCCATAGCCAACCTTCTCCCTGACGCATGGTGCGGGCGATGGTGGTCAGCTTGTCCGCAAAGCACTGTTCAAGAATTGCCAGATCATCAAGCAAAGTCTTTTGCTTAAACAGGTCGCCAGAGAGACGGCCACCAGCTTGCTTATAGGTTTCCAGAGTAACAAATTTAGCCCGGCGATCTGTTGCGTTGACCGCATCCGGTTTCAGTTCTTTCCTGATTTGATACTCGGAAATATAGCCCTGCCGCGCACGTTCCAGCACCGGCAAGATCAGTTCGGCATCATCGCAGATCGTGAACGCTGCCGCTTCGCCAAGGCTGATTTCTTTGGCGTCCAGCGCATCAATCACCTGTTCCGGCAGTCCCGCCAGTTTGAGCCGCTTGTGAACATGCGCCTCAGTCACGGCAAAGGCGCGGGCAATACCGATAGCGGGCGCACCGGCCTTGTCCATCTTGCCATAGGCTCGGATTTCCTCGGCGGGGGTCAGGTTCTTGCGGGTGATGTTCTCTGCATTCGCCCATGTCTCAGCCGTTTCAACATCCGGGGCAATCATCACCAGCGGGTTCGCCAGTTCGGGGCGGATGTTGGCAAGGTTGTTGTGTTTCTCCGCCAGATGTTGCAAAGCGCGCAGGCGACGCCCACCAGCGACGATTTCAGCGCCGCCCTTGTCATCGGCCAGCCCGGCAATGCTCTGGATCAGGCCAACGGTCCAGATGGACTCGGCCAGTTCGACAACCTCGGCTTCCGGCACGGTCTGACGCGGGTTCAAGGGTGAGAGGGTCAGGGACGCCAGCGGAAAGCGGGCTTCGGTCGCGGTGATGGTTTCTTGTTTAGTCATTAAGGACATTCCTTGTTTCGTGGTGATTTTTTGTGTTAAGGGTGCCCTACCCTTTCCGGGGTAGAGCGAGGCCGCCTAGACGGCAGCGTGAAGTGTCAAGAAGGCGCGGGCGATTTTTGCGGATAGACCGCCCTTCTTGAGATTGCTCCAAGCCAACTTGCGTTGACGGTCAATTGTGTATGGGTTCATGCACTCACCTCCTTTCCGGCGCAGGTTGCGCTTCCAGTCCCGACCACGTGGCCGGGACCGAACTCAATAATCGCTGGGGAAAAGGATGGTCAGAACCCGACGTGTGTCGGCCAATGAGGTCGGGTTCTCTGTCCCGCCATCATAGGTGAGATTGTAAAAGTTTCCATGCAGGAGGTCGCGCTGACCGGATAGGTTTGGCGCAAAATCTAAGGAGTGGAGATTTCCAAGATGATGACGCCTACTATTGCTGCGACCTGCTTTGTCGCCATTGATCTGAGCAAATCGAAATGGCTTGTGGCGCTTGATGCGCCGCACTTGGCCAAGATCAAATCTGTGCGCCTGGACGGGTTTGATACGCCGGGACTGATCGATCTGGTTCGAACGACTGTTGCGGAGGCGACGGAGCTTTGCGGAGCGGATCAACGACCTGTCGTTTGCTTTGAGACCGGGTACGATGGTTTTTGGCTTCAGCGGCTTCTGTCCAACGAAGGGATCGAGACGCTGGTCGTGGATCCCACGAGCTTCCTCGTGAACCGTAAAGCCCGCAGGGTCAAAACAGATCGCGTCGACGCCGAAGGCATGGTCGTTCTGCTGAAGAACTATTCCTCCGGTGATCGAAAGGCGTTCCGCACGGTGCGTGTTCCAACCGTTGCCGAAGAAGATGCCAAGCGCTTCCACAGAGAACGCAAAAGGTTGATGAGCGAACGCACTGGCCACATCAATCGCATTCGTGCCCTGCTCGCCCTTCAAGGCGTTCGGCACATCAATCCGGCGATGGTGACATGGCGCAAGAGACTGGAAGGCCTCGAGACTGCTGATGGCCGTCCTTTCCCACCTCAGCTGATGCGCGAGGTCGTCCGTTCCTTCGAACGCTTGGAGCTGGCGAACCACATGATCAAGGCTCTGGCAGAGGAACGCGACGAAGCCCTTGCGACTGAATCTGAACAGTTCCCGGAACACGAAAAGGCCGTGCTGCTCGAAGGGCTGCGTGGCGTTGGACGGCACAGCGCGATGCTTCTGTCTGCCGAAGTGTTTGGCCGGGAGTTCAAGAACAGGCGACACCTGTCGTCTTACCTCGGCCTGACGCCCAGCCCCTATTCCAGCGGCGACGTGGAGCGAAGCCAGGGCATCAGCAAAGCCGGAAACCGACCGGCCCGAACCCTCGGGATCGAACTGGCGTGGTGCTGGCTGCGGTACCAACCACAAAGTGCCCTTGCGCGCTGGTTCCGGAAATACACCGCCGAGCGCCCGGGAATGAGAAAGAAAGTTGCCATCGTGGCTCTTGCCCGCAAGCTCATCGTGGCTTTGTGGCGATACGTGGAAACGGGACTTGTCCCGTCTGGCGCGGTTCTGAAGGCGGAGGTGTAAAACGGGATACCAAAACTTCAGAATAACGCGCAACGCCGGATGGTTGAGTGACCGAGAAGATTGATGGTCTTCACAAACCCTGTAGAAGTTTGGTCCCAACCAAGGCGGCTCCATTCCGGGAACGTGAACGGAAATTTGGTTCGGGCAACACGCCCACCGTATGCAAGTCGATGCCACTGGAGTGAGCATATTCGAGGAGCCAAACCAGCGATGCAAAGAAAGAAAAGGCCTTGAAAATGTAATTTCCTCATGCAGATCAATCTTCCACCAGACCTTCTTACCCATCACCTCCATGAAACCCATTTCGTGGGTTCCCTGTGGGTTGTTTTCCTCGGTGAAATCGTCGTTGACTTGGACCGCCTCAAGGCAGGTTTGCAAGAATACCGGGCCTTCGTTGTCGATGGCTGTGGTAAAGACCCACTGGCCGCTCCCGCCTGCGCCTTCACGCTTGCGAAACGCATCATTCTGCTCGGCAATCATTGCGCAAATCTGCTCTTGGGTCAGAGCCAATTCTGCAACCTGTGCATTCATGTTTCGTTCTCCTTCGTGGTGATGCGGTGGCCGATGTGGCCCGTTGGTCGGGGAAACGCTCCACTGGAGCCTTTCCTGATCCTCCCAACTCCGCTTGCGGTTTGGTTTGAACACAGCAGGCCAAGGAAACGGCCTGCTGGACTGACATCGACACACGCACCTCTCCGCGTTTTTCCCGGCGAAGGAGGGGGGCCGATGGAAAAGATCCGTTTCTGATCCGAGGACTGGGGGTCAGGCTGAAATCGGGCAAATTTGGGAGGGACCCGCGCGCTTGCGCGTGGGAAGAACCGGGATTTTCACGATTTCTGCTTGAGGCGCACAAAAAAGAAATGGGAGCCGCGCCCTAGCGCGGATCTCTCTTTGCGCCTTCCCCCTGGACCGAATCTGATACGAGAGATTTTCGGCCCCACGACGCTCGGGAAAACAAGCGCAGCAGACCGCTGGGGCGGTCTGCTCAGCCAATTATGAGAATGTCAGGGCCGGGGTGAGCGCGGGCACAAGTCCGTGTCGATCCCCTGCCCTGTCTCATGATCCATGCGAGCCACGCGCCCCGCGCGGATCTCTTCTGACTTACTGCAAAAGGGATCGTTACCACTTACGGCAGATATGGACGGGCACAGGCGACTTGCGACCGCGGTTAAAGCTGGCTCGATTGAGACAGATTTAACCGCACCTGGGTCGCAGGGAGAATGTGTCTGGCAGTATCCGGTCTGGCGACGGCAACGCCGGTGTCAGACTAGAGCCCGGCCCCGAGCAGAAGGCGGCGGGATGCGCCCATAGCCCATAATCAACTCTGACAAGTCTCTTGAAGTGTGTACACAAAAGAGGTACATACTACTTACCAGCCGATCAAAGGGAAACACTCGTATGAAAAAAGAACGTACTGGAAATCACGATGCTGTTCGACTGGAACGAAAACAAACGTCAGCAAAACCTCACCAAACACGGCGTAGATTTGCTGTTTGCTGCATTAATATTCGAGGGTCCGACCCTCACCAAAACTGATGACCGATACGACTATGGAGAAGAACGGTTTATCTCTCTGGGCTTGGTTGATGGTGCTCCGTTCACCGTTGTTTACACCATGCGCGGCGAGAACATCCGTCTAATCTCTGCCTGGAAAGGAGGTCGGAAGGACTATGAAAAATACAAAGACAGCTTCCCTTGAGGAAATCAGGGCGATGCAGCGTCGCGGCGAAGTCAAGGCGCCGAACGACGATGCTGAAGCCTTGGATATGCCAGATGGCTTTTGGGATGACGCCGACATTGTTGAGCGCCAGCCAAAACAATCTGTGCATCTGCGCGTTGACGCGGACGTTCTTGAATACTTCAAGTCTGGCGGCAAAGGCCACCTGACACGGATGAACGCAGTGCTGCGCACCTATTTTGAGGCGCAAAGAAGCCGGGGCTAAGGCTCCCGGCGCTTGGCTGTAAAAGTTTTCTTGATGACAACTTAATTGACCTCGATTCTGGGTCCCAATGCATAGTGGGGCTGAATATCGTTCGGGCGCGCATCTTTGATGCCATGAAGGTAGAATTTGTACCGTCCCCAGATTTGTCGCCATGTACAAAGTATGACTTGAGCGCCGCACAAATAGATCTTCCCAATCGAGCGGACCCGCCGGAATCTGTGAAAGGCTGATCAGCTGGCGTAGGCTGCAATAAAGCGTTTTTGAACCGACCCCATCAACCTAAAATTATTGTATGAAATACCTGTTCCGGAAAAATACGCGTCGCCGGTCGCCAAGGATACGGTTTTTCGCGAAGCGCGTGAAGATCGGTACGGTCTATCTTCTCGTTAGCGAGCGGAATCCGCGACTGTTCAAGATCGGTTTTACGGAGCGCGCCACGCAAAAGCGCAGGCGCGAGCTGGAACACAGTTCCGGCGAGCGCCTGACGATCGCACATACTGTGCCGCAACCGTGGGCTTTCACCACAGAGCAGCGTCTGCATTGGATTTATCGCGGCAGAATGTTCGGAACTGTTCCTGCAATGGGAACGGAATGGTTTCGGCTGTTGCCCTGGGAGAGCATGAGAGTTGTGCGGTGGCGGATCAATGTCATCGCCAAGCTGACCAAATGGGAAGCGAAATTGAAAATGTCGTTGAAAAAGGGTTTTGAGATCCACACGTACTCAAATCCAAAGGTGTTCCCGAAGAATTCAGAACAAAATCGGTTGACACAAAACTCTGATACAACAGAGGCGCCGTGACTGCGGCCGCTATGTGGTCGCCCCCGCGCGGGAAGCGCACAGTCCTGGCGAATTGGGGCACCGGCCCCGGTTCGCCGGGACACCAGGAACAACCTGAAAGCCTGTGCGGTGGGGATGTAGACTCACGCGACAACACCAAACGGGCAGATGCGGCCCGGGCGCACGATTGATGTACGCCCGAACCCTGTCAGCTGGGACCTAGAGTGATATAGCCCGTGGGAATGTTTGTGCCGCTTTCCGCGAAACTCGCAACGGGCAAATCCTTCCAGATTTCAGAATGCCTCTTGCGCGCGCCCAGATCGTCAAGGTGGCCGTCATAATAGGCGGTTCCGGGCAGAATACAGATCAGCGTTCCTCCGCCATAACATTGACCCTCGGGATGCGGTTTCAGGAATTTGCGGGCGTGATCAAGGTGCTTTCGCCATTCAAGCCCATTAAAAGGCGGGTTCATCACCACCAGATCAAAACGCGGGTCTGGAGCCACCTGCAGAAAGTTTGCCTGCATGACGTGATGGCCTTTGGCGCGGCACTCGGCAACGCGCGGCCCTAAATACTCAACCCCGACGACGCGGGCAAATGGGTTTTGTTCGCGGATCTCATCCAGAAACCGCCCGCACCCGCATTGCGGTTCCAGAATGTCCGGACGGCCGTTCAAATTCACTTTGGACAAGATCAGGTCAACCACGGCGCGCGGCGTCGGATAGTAGGCCAGATTCTTGGCAACATCGGTACCGGGCCGCTTGCGCGTGACTTCTTCGGGGCTGTCGGGCAACGTGTCGCCATAGAACTCGGCAAGCGCCAGATTGATTTCGCGCAAGGTCTCGGGATCAAAGATCAGATGCGCATTGCCATTGCCAAAGCGACGGATTTCAACACCTTCATGATAGCTTGCGCCGTGTTCGTCGGCTTCTTCCAACAGGATTTCAAAGGCTCCTGGCCTGATATGCTTTTCGCCCCTGAAGGCATTGAGCGCGTCAATCGCGTCGCGCAGTCGCTCAAAACCCCAACTGCCATAGCCGCCGACACTTGATAAGATGATGCGCTTGGGCAGACCGGCCACGCCAATCTTGACCTTGCTGTGAGACTTATAGGCCGGGTCCAGATCACAAAAGCACTCGGCCAGGCCGCGCAATATGTGGTGGCGCCGGTCAACAAGATAGGTGCCGAATGTCGCCCCGATATTGTCCAGCGCGAATTCTGGCGGGTTTTCCATTTCCAACGCAAAGCGTTTCCTGTCGGCCGCGCTCGCAATGTCGTTGATAAAGAGACCGTCATAGACGTGTTTCCATGCCGACTTGCGCAGGATGTCTTGCAAGACCTTTTCGCGAACCTCGGGCGCGCTTCCACCGCGTACCGTCCAGATCGAGCCGCCATAAGCGCCGCCCACGCATGACGAAACCTCAAGTGCGCGTACAGCCGCATAGAATGCCTGAATTTCATCAGAAATGGCGGCGGCTTTTTTGTCATACTCTGCGACCACATCGGGCAGGCTGCGCAGCATCGCGGGAACATTGTGCGCGTTCATTTTTTCAACCTTTCGATTTCAAGGGCATAGGTTGCGTTGGCAACCGTGCGGTGCGCGGTGCTGTCGGGAATGCCGATTTCCATCATCCGGCGCATGGTCACGGCTTTGCCCAGAACGGACAGGCTTTTGAAACCGTCGCGGACATAGGCCGAAGGGTCGGCTTCAACTAAAAGACATTCGTTCTCGGTGTGGCCGTGATTGATGGCTTTGGCGCGGATGCCTTCAAGGTTCTCCGGCTTGATCTTGTCGCCCTGCGTCAAACAAACCGCGTAGGTGTAAAGGTGGGTTTCCCAATGGGGGGTCATGTGTCGACCTCGTGGGTATAGGGAATGTCATTGCGGCGCTCTTTCTGCGCCCTGCGGATCGACGCGCGGCACCAGTCGCCTGCGCTTGTCTGACCCTTGATATCTCGGCTGAGTGGGTGCCACGCTCTACAGCCGTGGCACCATCATTTCCGCCCGATCCTCAGTTGGAAAGCTCGCGGGCGAACTCCTGCGCGGCGTCCTGTTCCTTGAAGGCATACCCGGCCGGGGTGCTGCCCCATTTGCGGGAATACCAGCCGCCGCGCTCCTTGGCTTTGGCAAGCCATGCTGAGAAGGTTTCACGGTCAACGCGGGTTTCGGGGCTGACAATCCACATTTGAAACCCGCGCTTGGTGTGCGTGTGTTCCTCAATCGTGAAACCGCCGCATGTCTCGGCATTGGCTGGCGCGGCATCGGCTTTCGCGCGTTCGGTGTTGCCGGTGACAAAGGGCTGACCATCGGGCACGGCCCATTCACCAAAAGGGACAGATTCCGCGATATCGTTGCCGCGCACATAGAATCTCTGTTTGCTGACCTTCCAGCCGGAATTATGGCGGTATCCGTCCTTGAGATAATAGCCGCCGCCCATGCTGTACTTTTCGCGGTGTTCGGCATCCTCTGGCGCATCGGTCAAATGGGCGGTTGCCTCATAGCGCGCCGCCGCCTTGCGCATTTCTGGGAACAAATCGCGGGTATGACGGGAAAAACCCAAGATGACAGTTTTAGAGGTCGAACTATTGAAATAGTCCGTCATGCTATCGCTTTCGTCATGGACCAACTCAGCGACCAAAACCGCTTTTGCATCGGCTGGCACCTTGGCGCGGATGCTGTCCCGCCAGTCTGAAACCTGTTGCTTGTGTGCCTCGGCTTCGGCTGCGCGCTGATCACGCCGCTTTTGCTCTGCTGCCTTGGCTTCAACCAATAGCGCGGCAATCTCTGCCGGGTCTTTGGCTTCAACCAATAGCGCGGCAATCTCTGCCGGGTCTTTGGCTTCTGCCTGATAGCGCTGCGCCTTCTCAGCCCACGGGCGCGCGATCCCTTCGGACACTTCGGAATGGGTCAGGTTTTCCCATGCAATCACGATGTCAAAATGCTCACGTTCCATGGTGCCACCGCCAAGGGTGTATACCGTCATATCTGACGGTTTCGCCTCGATAGCAGCGATCCACCCGGTTTTGTCGGGATTTGCCATATTGCCAAAAATGACGGGTTGCCCGATTTCGAACTCTGCTTTTACTGCATCAGCGTGCATTGTATTTTCCTTCGTGGTGCTGCGGCGGCCGATGTGGCCCGTTGGTCGGGGAAACGCTCCACTGGAGCCTTTCTTGATCCTCCCAACTCCGCTTGCGGTTTGGTTTGAACACAGCAGGCCAAGGAAACGGCCTGCTGGACTGACATCGACACACGCACCCCTCCGCGTTTTTCCCGGCGAAGGAGAGGGGCCGATGGAAAAGATCCGTTCTGATCCGAGGACTGGGGGTCAGGCTGAAATCGGGCAAATTTGGGAGGGACCCGCGCTCGCGGGGAGGAACCGGGATTTTCACGATTCCTGCTTGAGGCGCATAAAAGAGATCCTGCGAGCCGCGCCCTGGCGCGGGTCTCTCTTTGCGCCTTCCCCCTGGACCGGATCAGATACGAGAGATTTTCGGCCCCGCGACGCTCGGGAAAACAAGCGCAGCAGACCGCCCCGGCGGTCTGCTCAGCTAATCATGATAATGCCTGGGAGGGGCTAAGCGGGCGTGCCCGTGTGCCCTGCCCTGTCAATAAATCAATGCGAGCCGCGCGCCCCGCGCGGATCTCCAAAACCTATTGCAAAAGCGGGCCTTTGTTGAAATTCACTCGTCATTAGCGCGACGGTAAAACAGCGCTTAAAGCCGTGTTTATTGAAGCCAATGTCGAGTTTCGGGGTGACGACATTGTTATCCCTGTGATCGATTCCTAGAAAGGTGCGAGGTCATCGGCTTTCCGCCAACAGACGCAAGGCGGCAACTACGGGAACAATGAAGACGATCGCGTTTGCAATCTTCACCAGTGTAGACGTCACTATCTTCGCACCGCACGTTGCGCCAGCAAAGTTACCGACTGCCAGTACGATGGCGATGGGCCAGATCAACCAAGCCAGTACCCTTGCGATACAAGGCAGAGGCCTTTTCCAAAGTTGGAACCATGGATCTGTTGGGATGGTCATTCATTGCAGATGCTGCCTTTCATTCGCCAAAGTCACCGGAGAAAATAGCTTTGGCATCACGGGCGCTATGAACAACATGAACGATGATCAACTCTGTCTCGGTGAACGTGTAATAGATAACGTAGCTCTTGTGAAAATGCGCTCTTAAACCCGGTGCCAATTGGTCACGCGCCGGGCCTATCTCCGGGTGGCTCAGTAGTGGAACGAACCGCTCGGATATCTCTTCAATGAAAGTACTGGCCCTGATGGTGGAGTCCTCGGCGATATACGCCCAGATTTCCGCCAGATCGTTTTCAGCTGTCGGCGTTATTCGGAGGATGAGTGGTCGGATCGCAATGCCTCCCCTTTGGCGATGATCCGTGCGGGATTAAAGTCCCTGACTTGCCCTGATCGAATGTCGTCCAAACCAGCTTGAACGCCCTCGCGCAGCCGTTCGATTTCAGCTGCACGCCGATCTTCTTCATCCTCCAGCAACCGCAAACCGGCTCTTACGACTTCTGACACGCCATGGTAGCGGCCACTCGCCACTAACGACTGGACGAAATCTTGTTGATGTTCAGTCAGCGAAACACTTGGGTTTCTCGCCATTTTCCGCTCCTTGCACAATTTGTAGCAATATATGCTACATCGCGTCGATTGCAATACAGGCAAGAAGCTCAGACTTGCCTTGAGGCAAGAACAAAGGGGGAACCCATTATATCCCATTCAAGGCTTAACTGGCCCGAACGCACGAAAGTGGCCAAAATTCAGAACAATCCAAGAACGCGGGAAAGCGGCGGTCCTTCGCTGCACGATGCATGAACTGGAATGATGCGGAATTAGAGAACACTATCCGGACAAAACCGACTTTCGCCGCGCCCGCAATTTACTGAGCAAGGCGCGGGAAAAGGGCCACCAAGTAGACATTCGTTGCGGTTGCAGCGCAATTCACCGCGAATGGCCGCTTTGCATAGATTGTCGCATCATCAGTCAAGCAGGAACATCCCCTCATGTGCTAGTCTTAGAAGTTGGGGGTTATGTCAGCATTCCTGAGATAGCCACTGCGCGCCAAGGCATCGGCTTTAGCTTTATCCAGTCGAGTGCTTCAAAAATACAAGCAAGCCCGACTCCAAATGCCCTTCCGGGACACTTAATGACAGCGAATTGGTCATGGTCTTCAGGTGCAAACGGTGCCCGGTAGTTACCTTCTGTGCCCTCTTCTGGGTGGACAGGTAGCACTACTATGTCTGGACCCAAGACAATTAGGTCAGGTGGAAATTGCGAGGTTGTAAGATCCTGCGCCATTGTTCCGTCTACAAGAAATTCATAAATTTCTTCGCAAGTTAGGTCAGGTCCAGCGCCAGTAATTTTGACGTTCCGAGCAAACAATATTCCGTGGGGCGGGTTCAAATACTCTGGATACCCATCAGAAAAACCGATATCAATGCCAACGCCGTCGCCATTGAGAACCACACCATCTATACATTCTTCCTTTCGGCGTACGGGCCGTTCAGAAACTAGCTTTTTTACGTTGTCAACTTGTTGTATCGCTTTGTTCAAGCTTTGCGGCCCTTCACCTTCGAGAACGACCGAGTGCTTGGCTTCTATATACGTGTATATTGCGTCTACTGGGACTTTTTCCTTTCTCATTAGAGAAAGATCTCCCCTTGCGCTGACCGTCGGAAAACTCATTTTCTCGTAGATCAGTATATCATCACCGATCATCTCGCCTTCTCTACCCACAGCGTAACCGCGTGTCACACCAAACTTTGTGGGAAGCATAGTCTGGAACATCCGGTGTCCAGCCCCAATTCTATGGGCCAGTTTTGAGCAAGGTTTCTGGAACGGGCGGTCGCATGTTTAGAGCCTGATGGGGTCTGACACGATTGTACTGTCTAAGCCAGGTATTGATGACGATCTGAGCCTGTTTGGTGGTGTGGAACCATTCTGCGTTGAGGACTTCCCGGCGCAGAGTGCCATTGAAGCGCTCGTTGTATCCATTCTCCCAAGGTGATCCCGGGTAGATTTGGATCGGCTTAATGCCCACCTTTCTTAACCAGGTCTGCAGGGCCGTTGCGATGAACTCCGCGCCGTTGTCGGAACGGATGTGTTCGGGCTTCCCGTGCCGCAATAAGAGTGGGTAGAGCGCATCCAGCACGTCTGCGCTGTTCATCTTCGGCTTGACCGCTACGCAGAGCGCCTCACGGGTATACTCATCCAGCACCGTCAGCATCTTGTAGCTCTGTCCGTTGCTCAGCTTGTCGTGGACAAAGTCAATGCTCCAGATGTGATTGGGATGTTGCGGTCGGAGCCGGATGATCGAGCTGTCCTTGTGGTACAGCCGTTTGCGTTTCTTGTGCCGTTGTGGGAGCTGCAAGCCTTCTTCGCGCCATAGTCGTTCGATCTTTTTATGATTGACTGCCCAGCCTTCGACACGCAGCAGCTCGGCGACCTTGCGGTAGCCGTAGCGCCCATACCGTTTGGCCAATCGGATCATCGCCAGACGTAACGCCTCATCATCCTTTGGCGCTGCGCGGTATTGCAGCGTGCTCCGCGCCAATCCAATCACGCGACAGGTGCGCCGTTCAGAGGTTGCCAGCTTTTGTCGGGTGTGGACCACGGCCTGACGAAGCTGGTCTGCCGTCAGGCCTTTGGCTTTAGATAATCAAGGCTCTCCTTGAGAATGAGTTTGTCCAGTTCAAGCTCAGCCACGATTTTCTTGAGCCGATCATTCTCTTTCTGCAGCGCCTTCAGATTGGCCATCTCAGATCGTCCCATCCCACCAAACCGCTTGCGCCATGTGTAATAGGTCGCATCACTGACACCAGCCGTTCTGCACGCCGTCGCGACATCCGAACCAGATGCCAGGCCCAGCTCAATCTCGCGCAAAAGCCGCAGAATATCTTCGTCCGAATACCGTTTCCGCGCCATCAATCCCGTCTCCAAAACTAAGCCAACTGTGGCACAGTTTTAGGGGGCCAAGACAAGTGCGCGCTACCAGAAATGCACTTGAACTGACAGGTAGGGGCGAAGTTTGCGACAGAACCCAACAAACTTCGGAATCAGCAGACTCGTCAATCCAGGCCTAAGATTTGCGACACAACCCCTTGAAGCCTTTCGGTTGGATGATTTCACGCTTTCAATTGGTCCGGTTCCTCGATATTAACCTCGCAAATCTTCCACTGTATGGCATAAATGCAAGGTATGATCGAGCGCAGTCATAGAAAATCCGTTGAAGAAGCACTGGAGAACCAGGCTGGAGTTGTCCTGCTCGGACCTCGGCAGGTCGGCAAAACGACACTTGCTCAGGACATAGCGGAAAGCCGCGATGCGGTCTATCTCGACATGGAGCGAACCGCGGATCGTCAAGTTCTGGATGAGCCAGACCTTTATCTTGACGAACAGATAGGTCGTCTTGTCGTGATTGACGAGGTCCAGCTCTTGCCAGATCTGTTCAAGGCCTTGCGCGGGCAAATCGACCGCCGACGCAGGCGAGGGCATCGGACCGAGCAATTCCTGCTGTTGGGGTCTGCGTCGAACACACTCTTGCATCAAAGCGCAGAATCGCTGGCGGGTCGGGTGAGCTATCACGAATTGACGCCATTCATGTTACCAGAAATTGGAGTGGACGCGATGTCCACTCTCTGGCTGCGTGGTGGCTTTCCAGACAGCTATCTTGCGAAGAATGATCGGGCCAGCCTCACTTGGCGAGAAGATTTCATCAGGACCTATCTTGAGCGCGATATCCCTTCGTTCGGGTTACGCATCCCCGCCGAAACGCTGCGCCGGCTCTGGACCATGCTCGCGCATGAGCAAGGCGGGCTCCTGAACGCAGCCAAGCTTGCAGGCAATCTCGGGGTCTCGGGGCAGAGCGTCGCCCGGTATCTCGATCTGCTTGTCGATTTGATGCTGGTGCGGCGCCTGCCGCCTTGGCATTCCAATACTGGCAAGCGATTGGTCAAATCGCCCAAGATTTATATTCGAGATTCCGGTCTAACCCACGCTCTTCTTGGGATCGAGGCACGGGAAGACTTGCTGGGACATCCGGTCGTTGGCGGCAGCTGGGAAGGATTTTGTATCGAGAACTTAATCGCTGCTGCACCCCGCGGAGCTGAGGCAAGTTTCTACCGTTCATCCGCCGGAGCAGAGATCGATCTGGTTCTGAAACTTCCTCGAGGTCAGATTTGGGGCATCGAAATCAAGCGGACGACGTCGCCGAAAGTCACGCGCGGATTTCATATCGCAGCCGATGATTTGGAAGTCTCGGAACGGCTCCTCGTCTATGCCGATGAAAAGGATGTGCCAGGGCAGGGCGGTGTTCGTGCGATGCCCTTAATGGGCGCACTGGAGCGGCTCTCGTCTGAATAGAGAGCGGTAAGGAGTTGGTTACCCGATTCCAATCGAGAAGGTCAGGCGGACTTATCTGAATAACATCGTGGAACGAGACTATCGCTTCATCAAGTGACGCACTCGACCGATGCTAGAATTCAAGGTCTTCGCTTCAGCGGCGGCTACGCTGGACGGAATATAAGTGGCGCACATGATCCGCAAAGGTCAACTCACGCCTGGACTCTCGCCGTTTCGTAAATTTGCAGAACCGGCGGCATAAGCCGCTGGTTCGGTTTCAACTCTTCGTTCAGTCAGAAACTTCGCAACCGATCCCTCAAAAGACCCCCACGGCTTTCGTAGACCAATTCGACACCAAATCTGCCGGCACACAAAAGTATGGTCGGTGAGCTAATTCATGTATTTGCAAGTAGTTCGACTGCACTATTTTCACGGAGGCAGGCGGCAGACCAAAGGCTGGGTGTCCAGCCGAGTTTGACCGCACAGCGATTGGTCCGTCGCCGGCCTGGAAAACCGCTCTGAGGGTGTCGCGCTCAATGGGGCGCGGCAGACTACGTGGGATCCTCACAGAGATACGGACGTCGGCGAACGGGGAGGGCAGGGCGCTGTTTCGATCTTCGCGCCAGGCATAGTACGACTTGAGGGTGACGACTCGGCGCTCGATGGTTGCGGGCTTGGCGCCCAGATCGTCGCGCAGGTGGCGGTGGTAGGCGAGGATGTCGTCTTTCGAAAGCGGGTCGGTGAGCTCATGCGCCTTGCTGAAGCGCGCGAAGGTACGCAGATCCTGAGCGTAGGTCCGGAGCGTATGGTGGCCGAGGCTGCGCTCATCGCGGCGCGAATTGACGAAAGCAGTATAATCGAGATGGGGCATGCTGAACTCCTTTGCTTGAGTTCAGCCAGTTCACCACAGACGGTTCAGCGCTCTGAAATCGGCCGTCCGGACGGTAACGATAATGGGACCCATTTCCGTTTTTGGCGGTCAGGCTCAGCTGACAAACCTCTGAAAAACTGTTCCCCGTGCCGAGCGTGCCTGGACACTCTGAAAGTGAAAGCTGACCTTGGGTCCGGTTGGATCCGGAGAAGGCGGGAAAGGGGTCTGGCGGGGTCCCGGAGGGATCCTGCTCTCCTCAACCGCGTGTTTGCTTCCCAAAATCGCTCTCCGATCCGCGCACGGTTAGCGCTTTTTTGCCCCGGATGCCGCCACGTTGACATCCCGTCGCTTTGGCACAGCCGCCAAACGACGGGAGTAGAGGGCAAGACGTCATTACTGACCCGAGAATACTCCCTCGCGCCTTTTCAAAAGAGCGTCGACGGCTTCCATATGGTCGTTGGTCTGATGGCTGGCCCCCTGATAAGCGGCGGCCAGTTGCAGGACCTGCGGGAGGCCGGCGGTCTGCCCTTCGCGCATCAGACGTTTGGCCATGCGCAGCTGGCGCGGTGGGTTGCGGGCGATGCGAGCGGCGAGTTCTTCCGCCGCGGGCAGCAGGTCGTCGGGCGCGACGACCCGGCTGACCAGCCCCCAGTCGCGGGCGGTCTCGGCATCGATGGGATCGGCGGTGAATGTCATCTCCGCCGCGCGGCTTAGGCCGATTTGACGTGGCAACAACCACGACCCGCCATCCCCCGGAATAATCCCGACATTCACGAAATTCTCGGCAAAAACGGCACGGCTGGATGCGATCCGGATGTCGCACATACAAGCGAGGTCGCATCCCGCACCGTATGCCGGCCCGTTTACGGCCGCGATCAGCGGGACCTCACATTCCCAGACAGCCATCGCCATGCGCTGTATGCCACTGCGATAGCCGTCCTTGACCCCGATGGCATCTCCGGCAAAAATCCCTTCTCGATCGCGCATATGCTTGAGGTTTCCGCCCGAAGAAAAGCCCTTGCCCGCGCCTGTCAGGATGGCCACGCGCACGCTGTGATCGTCATTGATCTGCTGCATGACGTTGATCAGCGCAGTGCACACGTCACGGTCGGTAATGGGGTTGCGCGCTTCGGGCATATTCAATGTCAGGGTGACAGTTGCGCCGGTCTGGGCGATTAGAAGTTTGTCCGTCATGTGTTTGCCTTTTTAGATGCTGTGCGATGAGGCGCGACGATGACGTCGATTTCGATCACAAGGTCGGGATCGAAGAGACTCACGATTGCCCCGGTCACGGCGGAGTTTAAATGCGCACCAAGGGCGTCGATACGCGCGGCTTTGCTGTCATCGACATAGCCGCGGTCCGAAAGATGCACCTGCAGCCGCACCAGATCCTCGGTCCTGGCGCCGATCCCTTGCAGAAACGCTGCAACGTTGCGCCAGGCCCGGGCAATCTGTGCTTGCGGATCAGCGATCACCGCGCCGGTGTCATCCGCCCCGATCAGGCCCGAAGAAAACACCAGCGCCCGCCCTTCGGGCACCGCCACCGCGTTGTGATAAAGGCCATGCGCGGCATACAGGCCGGGTGGGTCGTATTTCTTCAGCTCTGAACCGCTCATACCGTGGCCCCCTGCCGGGCGGCATCAAACTGGATAGAAGCGCGGTCGCCATCCTCGATCCACGCCGCAGCGGCCAGCAGCGGCTGCGGGCCGCTGCGCATTTCATGCATCTGCCAGCTGTCGTGAAAGATCAGATCGCCGGGATGGACATCAAACCAATCGCCACCGTCCAGCCGCCATTGTGTTCCCGGTGTCAGGATCAGATAGACCTCGCGCGCTTCGTGATTGTGCCCGGGATAAAGGACATCGGGGCCCATCAGCATCACGCCGGTGCGCGGAGCGGCCCAGGTCAGATCGGCGTCGGGGCCGGAAAGCCCCGCATAGGCATATCCGTCCAGAAAGTTGCGCGAACAATTCTGATCCGTGTAGCTGCTGTTCTGCGACCACTTCAGCTGCGGTGCGGCCTGAGCCAAGGCTTCGGCCAGTGCGGATAGTTTGTGCGCGCGGGCTAGCGTTAAGGCGGCGTCCAGGTGATGCAGAACAGGGAAATCCGCGGAAAAGCGGGCTTCGTGCGCGCGCCGTTCGGTCGGGAGGATAGCGGGCATGGTCACATGGCGACCGACGGTGATGTCGCGCGTGGCGGCGATTGCCTGCCAGATCTGATCTACGAGGGGCCGAGCGTCCATATAAGGTCTCTCCTGAGTTGAGCTTATCCGGCGAGGCGCGATTTTTCGACGCGCCCGCCCCGCCAGAGGAAGGCCAGAACCAGCGGCTCCCCCTGATCCATGCGCATCCCATGCCAACGCCAGGGCGGATTATGGATAACGGAACCGGGTGGTTTCGCGTGCCAATCGGTGCGGCCGATCTTCCATGAGGCCGTGCCGGAGAGAACAACATAGGTTTCTTCAGCCGAATGCTGGTGCACGGGGTACTCTATGCCAGCACCAAACATTAGAATCCCAGCTATCAGCCTGTCGCTGACCACCGGCGCGTCGGGGCCAACCACCAGTGTCCAACCGTAGCCGGTGAGGAAATCCGCGCCAACATCGGCCTCACTATAGGTCTGCCGCCAATCGAGTTGGGTTTGCAGCGACTGCACCATTTGCATCAGGTCCAGACTGCGCGGTGTGGCGCGCTCTGCAGCCCTGCTCAGCCAGGCGGTGACGGGCAGGTTGCGGGGGGCTGCGGCGGCAATCGCATGGGTGGCTGGCCAATCGGCCAGCACATGTTGCATCGCGGGCGGGACAGAGGCCCGCAGCACCGTGCGCAGGCTCGCCGCCAGATCATCGAGCGTGGGCGCGCGCATCCGTTCAGCCCTCTCCGCGGATATCCGCGCCGCGCTCCCTAAGGACGGCATCCAGCCAGTCGGGATCCATCTGCGGCACCGATGACAACAAAAGCTCGGTATAGGGATCATGCGGCGGGGCGAAAATCTGTGCCTTTGGCCCCGCCTCGACGACGCGACCGGACTTCATGACAACCACGTCATCGGCAATGGCACTGACCGTGGCCAGATCATGGGTGATAAACATATAGGCCAGGCCCAGCTCTCGTTGCAGGCGATCCAGCAAGCGCAGGATTCCCTCGGCCACCAGTTGATCGAGAGCGGAGGTGACTTCATCGCAGATCACGAAGCTGGGTTTTGCCGCCAATGCGCGGGCGATACCGATGCGCTGTTTCTGGCCGCCCGAAAGTTCCCCGGGCAGACGATCGATGTACTGATCCGGCTCCAGCTCGATCATGTCCAGAAGGTCACGGATGCGTTCCTCTTTCTGGTGGCCCTTGAGGCCGGTGTAGAACTCCACAGGCCAGCCGATCAGTTCGCGGATCTTCTGCTTGGGGTTCAGCGCGGTATCGGCCATCTGGTAGATCATCTGAACCGTGCGGAGCTGGTCCTTGCTGCGGGCCTTGTAGGCAGGGGGTAGAGGCGTGCCATTCAGCAGCACCTTTCCTTGGACCGGGGGCAGCAGCCCGGTGATCACCCGCGCCGTGGTGGATTTCCCTGAACCGGATTCTCCAACAACAGCAACCGTCTGCCCGCGATGGATTGCCATCGAGACATCCATCAGCACCGGCTGCGGACCATAGGTGGCAGTAACGTTGTGCACCTCGACAACCGGGATCTCATCGCGGGGGCGGGAGGAGCCGCCGGCGCGCTGGAAGCTGCGCACCGCCCAAAGCGATTTCGTGTAGTCCTCGCGGGGGGGCATCAAGCATTTGGCGCGTATCCGCCTCTTCTACCTCTTCACCCTTGAGCAAGACCTTGATCCGGTCGGCCATCTGCGCCACCACCGCCAGGTCATGGGTGATGTAAAGCGCGGCCGTGTTAAACCGGTCCACTATGTCGCGAATGGCTGAAAGCACGTTGATCTGCGTGGTGACATCTAACGCCGTTGTCGGTTCGTCAAAGACGATCAGGTCGGGCCGGCACGACATCGCCATAGCGGTCATCGCGCGCTGAAGCTGCCCGCCGGAGACTTGATGAGGATAGCGAAAACCGATTACGTCCGGGTCCGGCAGACGCATCTGACGATAGAGGCCGATTGCGTCACGCTCGGCCGCTTCGCGGGTCATGACCTTGTGGAACACCGGCCCCTCGCAATACTGCGTGATCAACTGATGCGCCGGATTGAATGAGGCGGCTGCAGATTGCGCCACATAGGCGATCCGCCTGCCGCGTAGGGCCCTGCGCGTGGCGTCCGACATGGCCAGCACGTCTTGCCCGTCAAAATGGACCGAGCCGCCGCTGATCCGGCAGCCGTCACGAGCATAGCCCATGGCCGCCAGACCGATGGTGGATTTACCGGCGCCGGATTCGCCGATCAGGCCCATAACCTCGCCGCGATGCAGGGTCAGGTCGACGCCTTTCACAATCTCTTTGGGGCCATCGTCGGTCCGGGCTTCGATTTTCAAGCCCTTGATGTCCAGCAGAATCTCGGGCGTGGCGTGGGATTTATGCGCCATGGTTCAGTCCTTCAATCCGCTGGAACGATGCAGCATCCAGTCCACCACGAAGTTCACCCCGATGGTCAGCAGCGCAATGGCGGCGGCCGGGATCAGGGGCGTGATGTCACCAAAGGCGATCAGGCTGGCGTTATCACGCACCATCGACCCCCAGTCCGCCGTTGGCGGCTGAACCCCCAGCCCCAGAAAACTCAAAGCCGAGATCGCCAGAAAAACGAAACAGAACCGCAGCCCGAACTCGGCAACAAGGGGCGCGGCGGCGTTGGGCAGGATTTCACGCGAGATGAGGCGCATGGCCCCATCTCCGCGCAGGCGTGCGGCCTCGATGTAATCCATGACTACGATGTTCAGCGAAACCGCCCGCGCCAGACGGAACACGCGGGTGCTGTCCACGACGGCGATGATCAGGATCATGTTGATGATCGAGGTGCCAAACACCGTCAGCAGCAGCAGTTTGAAGATCAGCGACGGGATCGCCATCAGTACGTCCACGATGCGGCCCAGCACCTGGTCCAGCCACCCGCCCTGAAGGGCGGCCAGAATGCCAAAGATGGTCCCGATCAGAAATGCCAGAATCGTGGTCAGAAAGGCAATGCCCACCGTGTTGCGCGCGCCATAGATGATCCGGCTGAGCATATCCCGGCCAAGGTTATCAGTCCCGAGCAGGTATGTATTGGACCAAGGCATATATTCGGCATCAACGATCTCGTTTTCCCCAAAGGGCGCAATCAGCGGTGCAAAGAGTGCCACGATGATATAGGTGACGATCACGCCGATCCCGAAAATCGCCGTGGGCGGGGCGGTGCGCAGGGTCTTTTGAACAGCAAGCAACATGCCGCGTTACCTTGTATGAACAAGGCGCGGGTTCGACAGGGTCGACAACACATCCGCGGCCAGATTGAGAAGGATATAGGCGGTCGCAAAAATCAAGCTGGCGGCCTGAACCACAATCACGTCACGCTTTGACACCGAGTCGACCAGCAATTGACCTAGTCCCGGATAGACAAAGACGACCTCGACCACGACCACACCGGTCACCAGATAGGCAAGATTCAGCGCCACCACATTGATGATCGGGGCCAACGCGTTGGGCAAGGCATGGCGCAAGATGATGCGGCGGCGCGAGACGCCCTTAAGCTCCGCCATCTCGATATAGGGAGAGGCCAGCAAATTGATGATTGCCGCCCGTGTCATCCGCATCATGTGCGCCGTAATCACCAGCGTCAGGGTCAGCGCCGGCAGGAAGGCCACATAGAGTTTCGTGGCAAAGGGGGTTGAGGCGGTGACATCCGCCATCGATGGAAACCAGCCCGACTGCGACAGCAGGAAGATCAGGATATAGGCCAGAAAGAATTCAGGCATCGAGACCGAGGACAACGCGGCCATGTTCGACAACCGATCAAAGATCGAGTTGCGATAGAGAGCGGCCAGAAGTCCGATGCTGATGGCCAGCGGGATAGAGATCGCAGCGGCGTAAAGCGCCAAGAACAAGGTATTGCCAAGACGCGATAGGATCAGCTCGGAGACGTCCCGCTGACTGGCCAGCGAAACACCGAAATCGCCTTGCAGGATGCCGCCCGCCCAATCGAGGTAGCGCATGACCGCCGGGCGATCCAATCCCAGCTCGCGTCGGAAGGCCTCTACTGCCTCAGGCGTTGCTGATTGGCCCAATATCTCCTGGGCGATATCCCCGGGCAGCATTTCGATTGACACAAAGATCACCACCGACACGGCGAACAGGGTCATTGCCCCCAGCCCGAGCCGTTTCAGCACCATCATCCACAGATTGGACATTCTCCCCCCCCTGTCCTGGCGCATATCGCCAAGGGCGGGCCGACGGCGCGGCCCGCCCCGGTTTCAATCAATCCTTCAGCCTTTCATCCACCACCGCTCGAGCGAGCGGCCGCCATCCAGTTCCCAGTTCCCGGCCATTGCTTCGGGATGGCCGATCTTGTCACTGGCGGCAAAGACGTTGTCGGCAAAGAGCGGCACAACCGTCCCGCCGGTCTCACGCACCATGGCCTGCATGTCGCGATACATCTCAGCGCGCTTGCTTTCGTCGAGCTCGACCCGCGCTTCGACCAGCAGCTTGTCGAAGGCCGGATTATTGAAACGGCTTTCGTTCCACTTGGCTTCGCTCGAATAGGCCGTTGTGAACATCAGATCGGCCGTCGGCCGCGCGCCCCAGTAACTCGCGACAAATGGCTTCCTCATGAAAACGTTGGAGAAATAGCCATCCACCGGTTCGCGCTTGACCTCAAGGTTGATGCCGGCTGCCCCCAGGTTCTCTTTATAGATCGTCACCCCGTCAACGGCCCCGGGATACAGCCCATCCGAGGTGTAGAGATCCAGATCAAGACCATCCAAACCAGCCTGTTTCAGGTGGAACCGGGCCCTTTCCGGATCATAGGCGGTCTGCTCCAGATCGCTTGCGTGGTACGGCATGCTGGACGCGATCGGGTGGTCATTTCCGACGGAGCCGTAGCCGCGCAGCACCTTGCTGAGCAACGCCTCGCGATCGATCCCGTATTTCAGCGCCATCCGCACGTCATTGTTGTCAAACGGTGCGAGGGAACTGTCCATCGCATAGACATAGTGCAACCCGCCCGACGTATTCATGACCGAAACATCATTGCGGCGGCTCAGCAATTGCACGGTCTTCAGATCCACCTGGTCGATAATATCCATCCCGCCGGTCATCAACGCATTCTGCCGAGCGGTTGGATCAGACATCGAGATGATCTCGGCGCTGTCAAAATGTGCCCGGTCGCTGCGCCAGTAGTTCGGGTTGCGCTCGACCGTCGCCCGAACGCCGGGCTCAAATTCCCTGAGAATATAGCCCCCCGTCCCATTGCCAGAGAAGTCCAGCGCGCCATCTTTGACCGGGACAATCATCATGCGGTAGTCGGTAAAGATAACCGGGAAATCCGCGTTGCCGCCCGAAAGCTCGAACCGGATGGTCAGATCATCCTCGGCGGCCATTTCGGTAATCGATGACAAAAGCGCCTTCATCCCGGATGTGCTGTCGTCGCCGATATGGTGTTGCACCGTAGCGACAACGTCGTCCGACGTGAGCGGTTTGCCATCGTGGAAGGTGATGCCGGGGCGCAGCCTGAAGATCCAGGTCTTTGCGCCGTTAGTGCCCTCGTAGCTTTCGAGCAGTTCGGGCTGGAAATTGTTGTTGCTGTCGATTTCGACCAGCGTGTTGAACAGGCCATAGCCCAGTGTTCGGATGAACGTGTGCCCGAAGGTTGAAGGATCGAGAATGTCCGAGGTTGATCCCCCCCGTACACCATAGCGCACGTGCCCGCCACGCTTGGGAGCAGCTGCGTATGCGCTAGGCGCGCCGACAGCCACCATGGCACCCGCTGCGGCCATGGATGATAGTAAACTGCGCCGATTCATCGTGATTTCAGACGGTGTATTACGTTTCATGACTTCCTCCCAGTTTCAGGCCCCAGGCCCGATTAGTTCTAATTCGCCCCAGCCGTCTCGCGCTTGCCCGAGATCACACCTTGGGCGTGCAGATCGGCGATCGTCCGTGCATCTAACCCGGCCAAATCACGCAGCACCTCAAGGCTGTGCTCGCCCAAGTCCGGCGCGGCGCGATCATCCTGAGGCGGCGTGGCCGATAGGTTGAGCGGGGAAGCGACCCCGCGCAGCGCGGCACCATCGCTGGTGTTCGGAGTGGTCTGCATGCCTCGGGACTGAACCTGGGGGTTATCAAAGACTCGTTTCAGATCGTTGATCGGGCCAACCGGCACGCCGGCCTTTGTCAGCGCATCAATCCACCAATCGGTGGCATTCTGGAGCAGAATGTCGCGCAGGATCGGCACCAGGGTTTCGCGGTGTTCAACCCGTGCAGGATTGGTGGCAAAACGCCTGTCCTGCGCCAGATCAGAGCGCCCCGCCAACGCGCAGAAACGTTCGAACTGCCGGTCATTTCCCACCGCAAGGATCAAGTAGCCATCTGCGGTGGCAAACGCCTGATACGGAACGATGTTCGGATGCGCATTGCCCAGCCGTCGTGGTGATTGCCCGGTTGCCAGATAGTTCAGCGCCTGATTGGCCAGCGTTGCGACTTGCACATCCAGCAGCGCCAGGTCGATATGCTGCCCTTCGCCCGTTGCATCCCGATGGCGCAGCGCCGCCAGAATACCAATCGTCGCATAAAGGCCGGTCAAGATATCGGTCAGCGCGACCCCCACTTTCATAGGCTCGGCGCCGGAGGTGCCGTCGGGCTGACCGGTCAGGCTCATCAACCCCCCCATCGCCTGGATCAGAAAGTCATAGCCCGCACGCGGAGCAAAGGGACCGGTCTGGCCAAACCCGGTGATTGAGCAATAGATCAGATCGGGCTTGAGCGCAGACAGGCTGGCATAGTCCAGCCCGTACTTCTTGAGCCCCCCGACCTTGAAATTCTCGATCACCACATCGGATTGCGCGATCATGCTGCGAATGATCTCCTGACCTTTAGGGTGGCCGATATCCACCGCCACCGATTTCTTGCCTCGGTTGGCCGCGTGAAAATACGCGGCTCCGCGTGGCGTACCGGTTGAATCATATAGGTCCGGCGGTCCCCAGCTGCGGGTGTCATCACCGGTTTGCGGGCGCTCGATCTTGATTACATCAGCCCCAAGGTCCGCTAAAATCTGTGTGCACCACGGCCCCGCGAGGATGCGTGTCAGATCCAGAATGCGCAGTCCGTCGAGGGCGCGCGGCGTGTCAGAGCGTGTAATCAAATTGCGAAACTTTCAGAGCAGATGATACTATAAGATCAATATTGTATGAGAAAATCCCCATTGATAGCGGAATATTCTCATGATATATTGAGAATAAATCATCATGCGCCGTCATATTCCCACCACATCCATGCTGCTCAGTTTCGAAGCCGCCGCGCGCTTGGGCAGCTTTGCACGTGCGGCAACCGAATTGTCTCTGACCAGCAGCGCGGTCAGTCGCTCAATTCAAAGCCTTGAAGATTTTCTAGGTGTTACTTTGTTTGAACGTCACCGCCAGCGGGTCTATCTCAATGAGAACGGGCAAACGTATCTAAAGGCCGTGACAAAAATTCTTGAGCACCTGGAATCTGAGACGGCGCTGACCATCGCCCGCGCCCAACGCGACCCGGCGTTGAAGCTGGCGACTTTCCCCACATTCGGATCGCGCTGGCTGATGCCACGCCTGCCTGAGTTCGCACAAACGCATCCCGACGTTGTATTGGATCTAACGACAACCGGGGTGATGCCCTTTGATGTGCATTCCGGCGAAATCGACGTGGCGATACAATACGGTCAGGATTTTTGGCAAAACACCTACACCGTCAAACTGTGGGACGAGCGGTTGATTGCCATCGCACCGCCGAGTTTGGACATGCCAACGCCCCCTGATCCGAGCTGGATCGCGCGCCAGCGGCTACTCACGCTCAAGACCCGCCCTGATGACTGGGCCATATGGTTTGAACATCGCGAAATTGCCCCGCCTGAGGGCCACACAGG
Organism: Ruegeria sp. B1; assembly: GCF_056535885.1. Classification (NCBI taxonomy): domain Bacteria; kingdom Pseudomonadati; phylum Pseudomonadota; class Alphaproteobacteria; order Rhodobacterales; family Roseobacteraceae; genus Ruegeria; species Ruegeria sp. B1. The sequence goes on from NZ_JBQFJA010000002.1 coordinate 393,113, forward strand.
GCCGATTTTTGAAACCTTCAGCATGTTGATCGGCGCGGTTCGGGCCGGTCTGGGCGTGGCGTTGGTGCCGGAACTCTATGTGCGCGATGAACTGACGGCAGGCAGTCTGGTGCCGGCCTCCGGCCCGGCGGTGATCAGCGGCTTGGCGTTTTATGCGGTCTGCGATCAGATGCGACGGGAGGAACGCAATATCGCGCGCTTCATGTCCTGGCTGGGGCGGGTCGCGGAAGAACAGATGCAGGATCAGCCAAAAGGACTCTGAAGACCCTGAAAGCAAGATCAGAAATGGTCGGGGGCCTGTATGTAATCAGTGTGAGACATGTCATGTCGCAACGACGCTCTTGCAGGCGATCCGACACTGGACAGGCCTACTCGTCGCGCAGATGCCGGTGGTAGGCGAGGATGTCATCTTTCGACAGCGGGTCGGATCACGCACACCAACCAGATCGACGCGGTGCTGCACCCGAAGGCCGTGAAGTCCACGTATCGCCGCGCCGTGTTTGTCGGGGCGGAGGCCTACGAGGCGGCGGGCGGCAAGATCTCGCGTGATCTCTTAGAATTGCAAGGCATATGACGCCGAGCACGAAAGGACCGCGGTCCTGTTCAGCGCTTAGTATTCAATTTTGGCTCAGCGGGGGCCAGCAGTCTTTGCCACAGGGTCAACACCGCGAGTTCCCGAAGCGCATTCCTCATTAGGTGAGAACCCTGTCCCGATCGGGCATGCACTAAAAACGAAGCCGTATTGCGTTGCCTCATCGCAGGGCGCACGCGGTGATTCAAAAAGAGCGGTTGCGCCGTCGCCTGCGGCCAGGTTGCTGAATGATGCCTCTCGGCCTTGCCCCATCTGCACTTCCTTAAGACCTTCCCTAATCGTCGTCATTATTCTCATGACTTCAAAGCCAATTTCGGATGCAAAGTCTTGGTGTTGCAGACTGGTTGCAAAAAGGAAATCCTGACAAACCAATCGTTCGATACTACTGAGAACGGCTTGTTGCGGACGCGATCCGAAGGGGTCATCGTTATCAATTTGATCCAAGCTCAGGGAGACCTCCTCTGCAATCTCAATCGCAATTGCCGTCGCTTGTTTCTCTTCCACTGCCGAACTCAAAAAAACGATGAGTGCACCCATCGCAACGACATCGTAGAAATTTGCCACTGGTTCGGTTCGGCCACAACCAAAGACAATTTGAGCGCCGAATTGAGGTTCCAAAGCCTCCCAAGCATCCAAGACTAGAGCAATAGGTTTGCCGATGATGGCAACTGCATCTTGGATTTGAAAGGGAGTAGTTGTGGTGCAAAACAAGGCAGTAATTCTCTCTGATGCTGAAAGAGACTTGCTTGCAATTGATAAAAATAGAATTAATTCGGCACGATTAAATACGTCCAACGCCTCATCATTTCACCGTAATTTTTAACAATTATTTACAATGTCTTACAGCTTTTGGACATCGCTGACGAACAATTAACCATAATTCTTCACTCCTCGGCTTCGTTAGAGAATCGAGGGGTGTCGACAGTGCTTAGATATGTTTATGCGGATGAGCTTCACAAGTTTCCCAAACTAGCGAAGGGAATGTTTCTCGATCGCGCAGATCAATTCAAAACCCGTCTGGGTTGGGACGTTACGGTTGATGAAAACGGTGAAGAGCGGGATCAATACGATGGCCTGAACCCACTCTATGTTATCTGGGAAGAGCCCGATGGCAGCCATGGCGCTTCAATGAGGGTTTTGCCGACAACTGGACCGGTGATGGTCAATGACATCTTTGGTCATTTAACCGGCGGTCAACCCATCCGCAGCCCGTTGATGTGGGAAGTCACGCGGTTCTGTTTGTCCCGTACGGCAAGCCTGCGAACTGCGGGGGCGATTATGCTCAGCGGTGGCGAGTTGATGGAAAGATTCGGCCTGACACACATTGCCGGTGTTTTTGATGCGCGGATGATCCGAATCTACAGGTTGATTGGTTCATCACCCGTGGTTCTTGGTTCTGAAGGCCAAGGTCGCAATCAGATTTCGGTGGGCCTTTGGCCCTACTCCGCTCAGGACTGCAACCGCGTCGCAGAAAGGGCAGGCATACCCCGGGAGCTATCACGTATTTGGCTGAACACAGCTTTTTCAGGTTGGTCATCTGAAAAGGTGTTGCTCAGAATGACGGCCTAGGGTCAGGACCCATTGATTTCCGGTTGGCGTCGTGCTTCACGGTTCGAAAACTGCGCGGTGAGCATGTCTGATCTTTTCCGGCTATCTGAGGCGCAGATGGCGCGTCTTGAGCCTTTTTCCCGAAGTCCCGCGGCAAACCCCGCGTTGATGATAGGCGTGTGTTGAGCGGGATTATCTTCGTCAACCGCAACGGCGGCTTGCGGTGGCGCAATGCCCCTGCGGCGTATGGGCCTCATAAGACGTTGTACAAACGTTGGAAGCTGTGGAGCGATAAGGGCATCTTCGCCCGGATGATGGCCGGTCTGGCTTCCGAGCACGGCGACGAGAAGACCGTGATGATCGACGCGACATATCTGAAGGCACACCGCACTACCACCAGCATGGGCGTCAAAAAGGCGGGCGCGGACGCCTGATAGGTCGAACGACGGGCGGCATGAACACCAAGCTGCATGCCATCTGCGACAGCCTGGGACGTCCGGTGAACTTGTTCGTCACTGCTGGTCAGTTCAGCGATTACATCGGGGCACGGCTTTGCTGAGCAGCCTGCCGCGTGTCGGCTGGCTACTCGGGGACCGTGGAGATGATGCGGACTGGTTCAGAGAAGCGTTGAGAGACAAAGGGATACGCGCCTGCATCCCCGGCCGTACGCAACGCAAGACGACAGTCCGATACGAAAAGCGCCGCTACAAACGGCGCAACAGGATCGAGCTCATGTTCGGCAGGATCAAAGACTGGCGGAGTGTCGCAACCCGATACGACCGCTGCCCAAAGGTCTTCCTATCAGTCATCGCCCTCGCAGCCCTCGTCATTTACTGGCTATTAGGCCTGACCCAAGGTGTTCAGTTCCTGCGACTGTTTTGCGGAATTGCTCGATGAGTATGGACCTGTCGCGTTTTTGTGCCGCTCCAAGTGCTCGTTTAAACCACTTTCCGTTCGAAGGCGACGGGACTTTTCCAGCCCAGTGCTGAGTGTCGGCGGCGCGGATTGTAGAAGCCGTTGATGTATTCGAAGATGGCCGCTTCAGCCTGCCGTCGGGTTTGCCATGACCGCCGCCAGATCAGCTCAGCTTTGATCGTTTTGAAGAAGGTCTCGACGGCGGCGTTATCATAGCAATTGCCTTTGCCGCTCATCGACACTTTGAAGTCATGTTGGCGCAGGATCTTCTGATAATCGTGGGAACAGTATTGGCTGCCACGATCCGTGTGGTGGATGCAGTCCTTCGGTGGTGATCTGAAGGCGATAGCCATTCTCAGCGCCCTGATGGCCAGGTCTCGCTTCATCCGATTGCTAACAGCCCAGCCAATCACACGGCGGGAATGCAAGTCCAGAATGACGGCGAGATAAAGCCAGCCTTCACGGGTCCAGACATAGCTGATGTCACCAGCCCATGTCTTGTTCGGCTGATCCGCTGTGAAGTCCCGATCCAGTAGGTTGGGCGCGATATTGAACTTGTGATCGCTGTCTGTCGTGACCTTGTGCTTGCGTGTTCTCAACACGGATATGCCGTTCTGGCGCATCAGGCGACCAACGCGACGATGCCCCACAGCCAAACCAATTTCCTTCAACTCTTCAGTCATGCGCGGCCTGCCATAGCTGCCCAAACTGAGGCGTGACTGTTCTTTGATATGCGCCAGCGTGACCAGATCAGACCGCTGTCTGCGACTGGCAGGGCGGCTGCGGAAGGCACGCAGACCGCGTGCGCTGACACCGACGACATCGCATAACCGGTTGGCTGGAAAGCTGGCTCTGTGTTCTTCGATAAACCTAAATCTCATTGCTTTAGGCCCGCGAAGAACTGGGTGGCCTTTTTTAGGATTTCCCTCTCCTCCTTGAGGAGCCGGATCTCCCGTCGAAGTCGCTCATTCTCTTGAGCGAGGCTCAAATCCTCTTTGGAAACCACGTCTGTATCTCGGTGCGCTGTGATCCATTTGTTCAGCGTGGACATCCCGACACCTAGATCATCAGCCACCTGCTTGCGTGTTAGCCCACTGGTCAATGCGATACGCACCGCATCTTGCCGGAATTCGGCCGTCCGTTTCAGTCCCATAGTCAGTCTCCTTTGCTGCAGTAGATGCTATCAAAGGAGCGGCATCAAACCGTGACAGGTCCAGTAAGTATCGTCTCAGACTGCCACAATTGCCCAGAGACTCCAAATATAGCAGGCACCGCGCCTCATTTGACTTGAACCAAATCTCCCAAAACTTAACAAGTACAGTCATGGATTGGAAACAATGACGCTCTCAGAACACTTCAATCTTTAGGATATTCAACATCTTGTGCCTTTGTTCGAGGTGTCTCAATAGCAGGAGACATCGTATTGAGAACAGTTTACTCTTCGTTAAGAGGTTTGATGCAATTTGGGCATAATTAGACGGATCTTGTGAGTGGGGACTGACAATGGATGCAGACTTTCTACAACGCGCCAACGAGGTGGAATTGAGACTGGAGGCGGAAGGTATGCACTTAACCGCAGAGGCCGTGAGGCAAGCAATATCTTCTTATATTCAGGAATATTCAAAAAACCCAATCACTCAAAAATCGCCAAAAACAGACCACTTCTCTCATAATTAACGCCACATTAACCATGCACCCTTAAGTATGCTTTAAACACTTTACTCGAGGGGCTTCATGAGCAAAAATCACTGGTTTGTTGATGCTTTTTCTGAGCTAATAGATGACGCAAGGCAACAAAACAATACGAGCGCCGTGGCTGGCTTCAATAGCGTTTTGAAGGTTTTTTGCGCTGAGATGGGCTTGACCGAAGAGCAGGAAACACAAGTAAAAAAACAAGTTTTCAAAGTTCCAAAACGAGCGCCGGATTCCGGTTGTACCGTTAAACCCTTCAGTTAAAATCCCGCCAACAAGACGTATTTGTACGGCTTCCTCTTGATCAACCAAATTTATGTTGATCTTCTGGCCTCACCTTACTGTTGGTCTGGCTTGGTCCCGGTTATGCAATCGGGAGCATCAGGCTAGGAGCCGTGTTGTCTGCCAGCGCCAATGGCCAAAAACTCTTAAATTTTTTGATTGACTTTAATCATCAGCGGATAATGGGTTCTCTCGCTGAGACAACCCATTGCTTAGTTACGGCTCGTCAGAATAGATTAAATCGTTTATTTGCGTAGTCATTTCGAAAATTAAAACTTTATCAATTTACACCTCTTAAGAATCTTTCTGACCGAATCCCAACGGTTAAGCAAAAGAGGTGTTATTACTAATGGTCAGAATTCTCTTTGCCTTGTCTTTTTTGGCAGCTTCGCCCGCTCTTGCAGGGCCGATTAAATCAAGCTTCTTTACAAATGACTTCTTTGGAGACGGTCATGATAGATGGCGCTCCGGAAGTTACACATTGTTCCTGGGTTTGGAAGGTGAGAAGATGGGAGGACTGGCTCATGACTTTCGGATTCGAGCAGAGATAATTTCTCCCTGGGGGGCCAAAACGCAACCTGACAACGATGACCGACCATATGCTGGGATGTTGGGCTTTGGTGTTTTTGCCAACGAAGAGTATCGAGGGCTTGATATCAACTTCGGTGGAGAAATTCTCTTTGTTGGCGATCAAACTGGAATTGCTAACTTGCAACAAGGTTTTCATGAGGCGACCGGAATAGCCGGCTATCTTCCAAAGGACATGCCAAACCGACGGGTTGAGGACAGCGTCACTGGCATGCTCTCTGGCGAGGTTGCGCGCAACGTTTTTTTTGCTGAAGAAGTGAACTTTCGACCCTTTATTGGCGCTCAAGCGGGATACGAAACCTTCGGTCGAGTGGGGTTTGACTTAATCTCTGGCGGATATGCACAAGCAGAACGCTTTGTTCGCGACCCTGTGTCAGGCTTCTTGCAGCCCTCTTCACCCCGACGTGCCGGCCGAATGGACGATATGTCCTTCCTGGTGGGTGCGGACTATACATATGTCGGCCACAGTGACTTTTTTCCTGATTGGTCAGATGTTGAGATGAAGAAGCAACGCGTTCGAGTCAGAGCAGGATTTCAAACGAGAATATCATCTGCATCTGTCTTTTTTGGATTCACCTATTTGGGCAAGGAGTTCAATTCGCAAGTGGAAAGCCAAACGATTGGAGTGTTTTCGCTGGAGTTTCCGTTCTGATGGTTGGCAGGCTTCTGGTGTCTAAAATACGCCGTGCAACTAGCAAAGCCTGAAGTATTTGCAGCCGCTGACCTGTCGCGCGACATATGAAGCCAGGCTGCCCTAGTTTTTCGCACTGGCGGATGACTCTGATGGACCAGTGACCAGTCGATTAGGAATTTGTTAGCACATTTCGAGCCATCCTGAAAAAAGCAGGAGGCTGAAATGAATGAACAAAGCACTCTATCGACCTTTGAGACGGGCGGTGTGAATCATGGCAGTACCAACGGTATTTTGGCATTTTCACTTGGCATCTTCTTAGCTTGTTGCACAGCAGCATACCCAACAACAATTGAAGCCAAGCCGATTAGCAACTTCAAACAACTTTATAGCAAGAAGTGTAGAGGTCCCATAGACTGGCATGCAGTTGGTTTCCATGCTGGAACCGTGGGAATCGAGGAAGGATATTTTTCTGATTTCCAACGATTTTGCGCCCGCTTTGGTAAAGTGCCGGACAAAGCCACTTACTTTGAAGCCTACAAGTTGGGCATCAGCCAATACTGCAGCCCAGGGAACATCTATCAATTGGCAAGGCAGGGTGCGGTGGCAGTCAGCGCTTGCGAAGATAAGCCAGCAATAAGGCAAGCAATAAGAGACGGTTTTTCAAACCTGATAAAAAAATAGGTTTTGTAGGAGACCGACTACAGCACAAAGCACCCAAATCTTTTACTCTTAAGTATCTGTCATTATTGAACTAAGGCATGAGGCGCCGCCCCAAAAAATGTGGAGGCAATACATATTCCTCAAGTCGAATGTTCGTGCAATTGTCAACACGTTGTTAGCGGAGCGCACATTGAAGATCCCCATTTTCAAATGTCTGATTGCCCTTGTCATTTTGAGTACCGCCGCTGTTGCCCAGACCGACACAATGGCGACCAGCGAAGCTCACCATACAGTATCAACTGAGTACCTTTGGAAGCTATTGGACAAGAGCATTGAACCACAGGTGTTTAACGCTGCCTGTTGCAAAATATGTCGGAAGGGCAAGGCCTGTGGTGATAGCTGCATCAACAAAAGCTACACCTGCCGAAAGGGATCGGGGTGCGCTTGCGATGGTTAACCAATTTAGACAGCCAGTGTTGGTTCGCTCGGCAGCAACCGAACGCTGAACCACTCGGACAGTGCGACGTTGGGAATTCGCGTTGCGTTGTTCCAAAAGCTACTGCATGCCCGTGGCCGTTAGTCGCAGTCAAAATGACTTGTGAGCCTGAATTCGGTCAAAGTCTTTTCGGATCGCTTGGGAATTCATGCACTTCACACAATCAGAAAAGAAGAATGGAGTGACGAAGAACAGAATAGGTTTCGCTTGCATCGTGTTTTTGGCGGCCTGCGCCCAGCAGCCCGCTTCAATTGCACCCGTCTCCTTTGGAGACACCTATACAGACATTTCTTGCAAGCGTGCAGCAGAGCTCTACGAAAAAGAAACTGCTAAAGTTCCGTCTTTGGTTGCGGCTCAAAAAAATGCAGTTTCGGGCGATGCCTTGGGTGTGTTCTTAATTGGGGTACCTGTCTCAAGTCTCTCGGGCAAAGACCTTGAGGGTGGGATTGCCGCAACAAAGGGAAAACTAATAGCATTAGCGGGTCGCCTGGAAGCCTGCGGATCGTCCCCTGCGGAAGTGGCATGGGGATAGAAGTTGCGGTTCGTTACCAAGTCCGCAGAACTCTCTGCTCCAGAGCATAAGGACCGGGTCCTACTTGGGCTTTGTTGTCATGGTGCTGAAGAGCTGTTTGCGCGGCCAGGATTGGGTGTACGAAGTCTCCGGCTATGAGCCTAAGTGTGTTGAACCGTCAAATCACGGGATCATTGGTCTGTGTTCAAAGAACGCCAAGTCGCACCAACACTTGGATTTACTCAATGCTGACTAGGGTAGCTAAAGTGCACGCTCCTAAAAGGAGTTAATATGTTGGAGGAATTTAGGGGCTGGCCGAGGGGGTCGAGGCCAGCCCCTAAGAGAGGGATTTCGGAGTGGTAGTAGTGATCCGATGATCAAACACTACTGTGATCTACATGTTCTAGAAATCGGGGGATTCCCGTACGCCGCGCAGAATTTACAAATCCGTCATATTTCGAACATCTAGTCTTAGTAATCAGCTATCGCGGCGCGTTGTGAGGGGGTTCACGATTTCAACGAGGGGGTACGAGTTCGGCGCGTCGCACAGTCCTATAATCGCATAGGCGCCGTGTTCTGTGCCGCTTTGGTAGTGATGGCGGGGTATTGTGGCTGCAAGCCCATGGCCAGCGACCCTGTGATCAATGCGCCCATCAGCGCCAATTCGCCGGCGACCCCGGTCATGGTCTTAGCCACCAGTTTCTCAGTTGTTTGCGACTGCCAACCTCACTTCTGACCGGTGCTTCAGAGCGTCAGCAATATGTCCCGCGATCATCCGGGAGCCGGCAATTGAGGGATGAATCCTGTCGATCGTGTGGTATCGTAGACTTCCATGCGGGATGGCGTCCTTGACTGGCACATATGTTAAGCCGTCGAGTTTTTGAGCCAGTTGAGCGACCCGCGCCTCGAGCGCATCACCAATGACCGCACAGGCCTCAATCGGGGATTGACGACCCGGTGTCCGGAGATATCCGACATAAAACGCATGGGATCCACTTTCGTTGATACGACCCACCAGCTTTGGGATGTATCCGGACGTCAGATCGGGATGAATGATACTGTCCAAATGGGAGGCGCATTGTACGCAACCACACCCGAATAGCAGATCATTTCCACCGCCGTTGAACACAACAGCTTGTGCCCCGGTATCGGAATAAGCTCCGGCTATCATTTGCATAGTTAATCCGGGTAAAACCTCTGATTTGACGTCCAGGCCATGGCGCTTTCGTAGTAGGCCGGGCACAGAATTGCCCTTCATTCCATTCCAAGACAACATGGAGTCACCCAGGACATGGACCTCTGGAGAATTTTGTCGCTTTACTACTTCTGTGGTTTCTCGCGTGTCGGTTGGTTGCGTGTATGAGCACGCCCCAAACGCAAAGACCGTTGACAGCACTAAGAGCCACCTTGACCGCGGACGGGGAATTGCCCTCGAGCAGAAACCGTGACTCATAAAAACACTCATAAGACCTATCTCCTGTTTCCGTCTCTCGCGGACATTGGTGGAAGGTCCAAGAATATAACGGGATATATAAAAGATTAGTTAATTGACTTTTTGTGACTAAATTGGATGGTTTGGCTAGGGGCATGATCGTATCATAAGAGCTGTCTGTCATCAGTGCTCGACGTGGGCTACGACTTCACAGTTGTAAATTACGGTTCTTCCGAGCGAGCGACAACTTCACGATTTTGAAGCCCAGCCTTTTAAGGTTGGGTCAGTAGGTGTGGTTGGTTGCGGAATCACTCGAGACAGGCATCAAGTAAGCGATCCAAATCTGGAATGGCGAGCTGGGTTGCCCGGCCGTTTGGTGTTCCACCAAGCAAGAAAACTCGGGCTCGAACATCCGAGCATTTCAAAGTCAGCTGGGAGCGGCGATAAGTCCTTCAGGCACATAAAACGTCGGGCAATGAGGAAGCTGGAGCGACCCGGCGAGGGCACCCAATGTGTGATTTCGGTGGAATAGCAAGTCTAACGAGAGCCAAATTTCGAGAGCCATTGCTCAAGGCGGCCTGGATCGCCTTGGATCCCGAGAGCCTTCTGATCCTTGCCGCCACCGATTGAGGTCTGTACAGCATAGGGCGGATTGAACCGGATCCCAATGGCAGCGCCAGGTGCAAACCCAAAACGATTTCGGAATGCACGACTGAACTGACTTACGCAGGGAAATGCCCAACGTTCAGCGGCCCGTGTCACTTCTCCGCGCTTCGGAGCTGCCTCAGCGAGATCGCTGAGCGCACGCTCCAGTCGTCTGTTCATGATGTAGCGGGCGATACCGCCATACGGGGAAAAATCCCTAAAGATAGTCGCGCGAGACGCACCGAACGCTTGCTGTAGAACAGGTGCACCGAGATCAGGGTCACGCAACCGTCGCTCCAAGAAATCCCGCATAGATCGAGCTCTGGCCTGTTGCACCATGTCTTCGCTGTGTGACATCGCACCACCTTCCAGCAGGCCGCGTACCAATCCGGCAAAACCCGAAGCGATAGTGCTGGCGTCTTCGATGGTCGCTTGGGGAAGCTGAGAGTACGTCGTCTCCATAGCAGAGCTCAAGATGCGCCCGGCAGCGCTCTCCAAACAGAAGTTAGTCTGAGCGTTTGTCTGACCCGGTAGGAAATCGATGGCCGAGTGGGGCATGTAAACGCCAAGCTCCTCTGCGTTTCGCCGCCAAAAACGGACCGTCGTCAAAAAGGTCCGCAAATTCCGAGATGCGGACGAAGCCACCGTTGCCCTTCCTAGTGCTTACTGGCGCAGCATTCGCTCGCGGGTGCGGCATGGATTTCCTTGTGAAGTCGCATGCGTGGCCAAAGCGGCCATTGAAATTCAGTCCGAGGAGTCAAGTTTGATCCTCCCCTTCGCTGTAGGGGAGATCGACCAACGAGGAGCGAGAATTGCTGCCGTTGCTGTTCACTAGATCAGTTACCGCTTTTGATGCAGTCTGCCGCATGAATTCCGTAGAAGAGAAAGCGAGTTTGGTTTCCCCGGTCGAGAGCTCGCCATAATGACCACTTTCCTGCAGAAAAGAACGCTGAAAACCGAAGGCCCGCTCGAAAAACTCCAGCGATGTCGAAACGTCCTTAACGTATGAGATTGTGTATCGAAAGATCATTGCGAGCGCCCTTTCGTTGTTCTGTAGGTTGCATGTTAGAATGCGCGTCTGGCTACCGTCTTGAAGAAAGCCGACACTCATGCAAGTGGCATCAACTCGTACTTGCTCGACTTGGGATTGCATTGAGAAATCTCTCGGGGAGAAAGCCGCGGGAGCTGGGCGATGTCTATGGGCAAAGATCATTGTCGGGTGAGGCCGGGAATGACGCGGATGCGCGTTCGGCAGAAGGGATTTAGTCTTGGCCGATGCTGCACACATAGAGAATTTCGGCTCTATCGGTTGGGGGGCACAGACGCGGATGATTGCAGATATGCAGCAAAAGCAGGTTCGGGCCTCAGACGGTTTGGTTCTGTTCTACAGAACCATTGGGCAGGGGCCTGCGGTTATGCTGCTGCATGGCTTTTGCCAGTGGTCGCAGATGTGGGTATCCAACGGGGTCGCTCATCATCTTTGCAAGCGTTTTTACAGTAATACTGCCCGATCGCAGGGGGCATGGGAACAGCGGTCGTCCGAAAGGGCCTGAAAGCTTTGGGCTGCGAATGGTGAACGACGTCTATCGCATTCTGGATCATGTAGGCCATGAGACGGCTCATCTCGTTGGTTTCTCGCAAGGCTCAGAAGTGGCCTGGCGAGCTGCCCTTGAATGCCCGGATCGCATAAGGTCCCTTTTCCTGATCTCGTCTGGCTGGCCCGGACCTGGGCTTGCAAAGGCGCTGGAGGGCTATGCAGCCAAATTGGATTGGCTGCCGCACGCCATTGCGGACAAAGAAAACTGGCTCACATCAAATCCTGATCTGGAAACGTTCAAGGCGATTGTGGCCACGATGCCCGAGATCATCGACGTCCCCGAGGCTGCTATCGCGAACCTGGCTGTGCCGGTTTTTGGCGTTGCGGGTTCGGATGATCCGGAAAAAGAAACGATCGAACGACTGGACGGGCTGTTGCCGGATTACACGCTGGAGATACTGCCAGACACCGATCACCCGGGCAGTTCAGAGCACCCAAAACTGCCGCACATGATCGACGGTTTTCTGCAAGCTAAGGAGAGGCGTCGGTCTCGCATTTCCTAGCACGGTCAACCAGGCGCTTAGGCAGAGCAACCGCGAGGCTCTTTTACGATCGTCAGCATTGCGCAAGCTGTTTTTCGATCTGATCAACGGCGGTTGCTGTTCCGTTTTCGCTTTCCAGATCGGCGGCGAGATTTTGGGCGCGGCGTTTGATCGCCGGGTCGCGCAGCGCAATCGCAATGGATTCGGCGAGGCTCTCCGGCGTAAGCCGTTTGCGCGGGACCGGCGGAGCTGCGACACCCAGAGCGCGGCTTCGTGCGGCCCAGCCGGGCTGGTCTCCGAAAAACGGGCAGATCACAGTCGGGACGCCAGCCCGAAAGCCTGCCGCTGCGGTCCCTGCACCGCCATGGTGGACGACAGCGGCCATTCTGGGAAAGAGCCAGCTAAATGGCACCTCCCCGATGGCTATTGCCTCGTCGGTTTCCGCTGCAATCCCGGCCCATCCAGATCCGATCACACCCCGAACACCTGCCAACCGCAGCGCTTCCACCACGAGACGGCCGAGGGCTTCGGGATCCCGTGTTGTCATGCTGCCGAACCCGACATAGACGGGCAGGTCTCCGGCGGCGAGAAACTCTGCAAGCGGTTTGGGGGCTGTGTAATTCGGGTTGACCGGCAGCTCCCAGTATCCGGTCATCCGCGCGTTGTCAGGCCAGTCATCCGGTCGCGAGATAACGTGCGGGCTTACGGCATGCAGTCTGGGTATGTCGCCCGCACCGAGCGGCATCAGAACATCGCGGGCGCGGCGGATTGGTGGAAGATCAAGCACATCCGCCCTGAACGCGTTGACTGATTTGCTGTAGGCGGCGAAGGACATTTCAACAATGCGATAGCTCAGGCGGTTGTAGCCGGGGAGAGGCAGTTCCGGCATGCCCATCGCCGGAAAGGCGGAGGTCGACACGATCATGGGTTGCAATATGCCAAGCACCGCCGGAATGCCCTGGGCCTCTGCGATATGTGGCGCTGCGATGACCTTGGGATGATAAAGGATCAGATCCGGTTTCATTTCCTGTGCCACGGCCCAGGCATCGACGCAGAGCTGCGCATTGATTGGTGCCGACTTTCGGGCAAGACGAATGCCAGCGGCCATGCGGCTCATAAGTCCGGTGTCCCCTGCCAGCGCTGTCTTGCCGTCTTTGGAATGGATCAGGTCGAGCAAAGCATTTGTGAGCGGCGCGCCGTCAAGACCGAACGAGGTGATCCAGGGCATGAATTGTTCGGCCGTTGCGAGCGTTGGCATGTGCCCGCGATCCCTGAGCCGGAGCGCGAGCGCTACGAAAGGCTCAACGTCTCCGCGGGTGCCGTATGTCATGATCAGGATGTTGGCGTGATCCATTCTGCCTGGCTACCATGAATATTTGTCGGCCTCTATCACACAAGAAACGGGCATCGGTCAGACTACATACGCTGATACATGACCTTAGATGGACAGTGTTCGCTCGACGCCTATGCTATTCAAAAATGCCCTGTCGTGGCTGACAAGGAGGATCGCACCATCATAGTCCTTCAATGCCGATTCAAGTATTTTGATTGCCTCGATGTCGAGATGGTTGCTTGGTTCATCCAGCAGCAAAAGCTTTCGCGGTTTGCTGTGTCCGAGCGTGCAGGCCAGGCAGGCGCGCAGGCGCTGGCCACCGCTGAGAGAACCGATCTTCTGTTCTGAATCCTCTCCTCGAAACAGAAATCGCGCCAGGACCGCCCTTCGGTCATTCTCGCTGGCATCCGGGTCGAGCCGTGCAAAGGCTTCGTGCACGGTTTCTTCCGGTTTCAGCAGGCTCAGGTCCTGATCCAGCAGCGCCATTGGAACATGAACCGAGACAGATCCGCTTTGTGGCTGAAGGTCGCCGTGGATGCACGCAAGCAACGTCGACTTGCCCGACCCATTTCTGCCTTCGATAGCAATACGTTCCGGCCCGCGGATCGCAAAGGATACATCCTGAAGCAGGGTTGTTTCGTCTGAATAGCTGAAGCATAGGTCATCGACGCGCAGCACATCACGACCCGCAACAAGTCCGGAGGGAGGAATGTCTATCCTGAGGGGTTGCAAAATTTCGACGGCCTTCTTTGCCGTTTCCAGAGCATCGTCGGCAGCTTGGGCCTGGCGATGTCTAAGCCGTGCTGCTGCACTGCCTGAAGACTGGCTTCGTTCTTTCGCAGCATTTAAAATGAGCTTGGATTGGCTGCCGGACGCTCGAAGTTGCTTGCCTTGCCGGTCGGTGCGAGCCTTGCGTTCCGCTGCAAGCTGCGCACGGGCTTGCGTGAGTGTGACGGCCTGTTCTGCTCGCGCGAGTTCGGCTTCCGCGGATACCAACTCAGCGTCTCTCATCTCCCGATAGGTGTCGTAATTGCCACCGTAGCTGCGCGCACCGAGGCTCGACAATTCGACGATTGCGTCCATCGCCCCCAGCAACTCCCGATCATGGCTGGCGACAATCACGCATCCGTTCCACCGCCTAAGAGCGCCGATCACACTGCGGCGTCCGGTTCGGTCGAGATGGTTGGTTGGTTCGTCAAGCAAGAGCACATCCGGCTTGGCGAACATAAGCGCGGCAAGACCAGCACGCGTGCGCTGCCCGCCGGAGAGTGCGCGGATCGGCAGATCGAGAGGCTGGTCGAGCCCCATGTCTGACAAGGCTGCTTCTAACCGGGCTTCCAAAGTCCAATCAGTGTTGGCTAGGTCATCTGCCGTCGCCTCACCCCGTTCGGCACGATCCAGAAGGGCGAGTTGATCCCGGACGCCGAAAAGATCAGCCAACGTGCCGTCGGGATACTGCTCCGGATTCTGCCGCAAGAACCCGACCGACGGCGGTGTAACGATCTTGCCAGTCGTAGGAGCGATTTCGCCAGCGATCAGACGCAAGAGGGTTGTCTTGCCCGCGCCGTTTCGACCAACCAGTCCCGTTCGGATCGGTCCAAAAGTCAGAGTCAAATCATCAAAAAGGGAGGTGTTGTTAGGCGTATGCCAACTCAGGTTGGCGATTACGATGGCAGACATGGATAGTGCTCACGTTGGGAAACCTCTGGGTTTAAGTGGTGAGCGTGATGTCCATCGTCTTTTTCCAGTTCTTTGTGTGCCCGTCGGATATAGGAACAGCCTCACGGAATCTCAATACACCGGACGGCTGTTCTAAAGCTGTTCCATGATGCGCAGGCCAAAAGCAAAAGTTCATCTGCCTGAAAATGAAGTCAGGTTTGTCCCGCAACATGCCCGTTGATGTATCGGGTCTCGCTGCGCTCCGCATGAATGGCAGCCGTTCATGCCGAACCGTAGCACTCGGAAGAGTGCGAATGCGGCATTAATCGTGCTGCGAGCGCGCTCAGCGTGAAATTCGAACTCACAGAGGGGGCTCACTGCCGACCCTCGCTGCGACAAGCCTGAATTGGTAGAATGGGCCCCAACCTGCCGTTGATCCTATTTCCACCATTCGCACATGCAGCGGACCGCAAACCGCATAAAGCGGTCGTTCACAGTCCAGGGCCGGATGGGTGGTGAGCGTGCATATTTACCGAAGCCAGGACAACACCTTAACCAACTCAATTTTGGTTTTCTGACAAAATCTTTGCATCTAAGGTGGCACCCCAAGAAAGCTATACTTATAGCTTTCGTAAATATGCCCAAGATACAAATCCCTTTAGACCACGCGCACGTTGCAAGGACACGCGGCACCAGCGGGTGCCGCCGGTCTGTTCGCAACTGTGAACTCTTAAAGCGGTTCCATTTGGCAGGCCCACTATCACGTTGAACCCTATTCCCGGTCCTGCACGCAATTTCAGCATGTCTCCGTCTTCAACGCCAAAAACCTCGTATTGCCCCAGAGAAGCTGCCGTTGCGGATTGAGCTAAGACAATGGTGCCTAGAAAAAATGCCATTAAGGGCAAGAAGACTGCACTTCGCATAACGTTAACCTGCCTGTTTTTTCAACTGGGATCTTAGCGCCTATGATGATCAAGCGTAACTCCCTGACCACAGAATGCGCACGTTTAAACCGACCATTGAACAAAGATTCTTAAGTATGCCGAAGTTCTAGTTTGGGCTCGGTTCCCGCCATTCTCTGCGACAAGCTCGTAATGGTAAGAAGAGCCCTTTCCGGACTTCCGTCAGTACCACTGAATTTGCTAGCGCAGCACGTCGTGATCCCCAGAAAGTGGACAATCAATGAGCACTTGCAGCCGCACTTAGAAAAGGGTATGCCCAACCGGAGAGTGCACTGACTTTCAGCCCGGAAGAACGGCTTTAAATTGCCAAATCATCAATCGATTTTCCAGCTTCGAGAGCAGCGTTGACCCATGCGGGCTTACGTCCTCGCCCAGTCCAAGTTTGCGATGGATCATCAGGGTTGGCGTATTTCGCGGCGGCCTTGGTTCTTGGTTTGCGACCCTTACCCTTATGAAGCGCAATGACGTCTTCAAAGGCCACGCCGAGTTTGTCAGCAACAGCGCGCATTTCCTTCAATGCCAGATGCAAAGACTCTTTTTCCACCTCAACGATCCGCTTCTCAATTTTTGATGCCAGCTTTTTCAGATCTGCAGCGTTTAGTTTGTTGATATAAATCGACATGGCTTTCCCTCTTTCTCGCCCTGTTGCTAAAGCAGAGAGTGAGCCTTACAGCAAGTTTTGAATGCGGCACCTACAGTTCTGCTTGGATTTGTATGTTGTATATGACGTCGGACATCGGAGTCCGGTCGATCGGACTCTGATGTCTTGCACTGGGTGAGTTGTTCAAGACTATCATCGACGGCGGTCACGTCTTTCAGGAGCGTTCGGAGCTCGCTCGTGTCTACGGTCGCCTCGAAGCGGGTCGGACATGAGGCAATCCGGTCCTGCAGGGCAGAGGGGCTGGCCTCATCCGGGTCCAATCTCTGCAGCTTGAGCTTTACCATTCGCCGCGCTGCACTGATCTTCTGCTTGAGTGCGAGCGCATCGAACCGATCCTGGTCCAATTGCTCCCGCAGTTTCGGCAAATCAGGGATAGCTTCGAAGAGGGGGGTGAAGAAGATCCCGGCCTCAGCGTCGTGACCGTCGGGAGCACAGTGGCGGCCGCGCCTTCCGTTTGCCGCCTCCTCCTTCCGAGCCAGGCTCAGTTGCACGAGCTGGTCTTCGGTCCGGCGCACCGACCGGGTGGTCTGGTTGCTGATCCGGGCATTATTGATCCGCAATGTGAAGCAGACGGGCTCACGATCAGGCCGTGTCCAATCGCTCGGGCGGGTTTCGTCGATCATGATGAGCAGGATACTTGACTGCCCTGGGCTCAGCCCGAGGCTTGGTGCAACACGGCGCAGCAGGCGTTCCACGTCGCCGCGATGCACACCCTCTGGCAGCATTGCATGATTTGGGTCCGGATTTGTGCCCGGAGATTGTCTGTAGGCGTACACTGTCTCTTCCTCGCTGTGTGGGCGAGGCCGCGGCGGCCAACGGCAGGCAAAAAAAATATCGTTCGCATAAATGCGTTTTTTATTGCCTTCCGACGCAGAACACGGTTCGTAAATCCTGATGTGAGAATTTCGCGGGGTGTTTCCCGTGTTCTGCCCCGCGTGGCTGCCATGCCTCGCGGGTTCTCTTTTTAAGGCCCAGTAGGGCCCTGAGGTTTCCTCCTGCTAAGTTGCCTTTTGTCGGTGTTCCGCGCTCCTGTGTCGCAATCAGCAGGTTCCCGCTTAGATCGTGGGGGGCTCAACTCCGAAACCGCGGTAGCAAGGCTTCAGACCGGAGCTTTTTGACGCGGAATGAGATTGATTCGGGGTTGTTTCCTCTCGATTTGCGCGACTGATGCGTGCCCAATGGTGTAAACAGAAGCTATGAAAATCTCGATCAAAACTTAACCAATGTACTGAAAGAAGTTTCAGGTTTTCTGGCGCAATCACGAGAGGATGCCATAAAGAAGGCCGAAGCCTTCGCTGAACGTGTGAGGCTGGACTTTGTGAGTGACGAATTGTCGGCCCTACAAGCGGAATCGGATAAGTCTTACCCTGGTCTAGTCGCTGGCATTCGCAACAAGATCGCTTTTGCGAAGTTTGAAGACGTTTGCGGATACGTCCAGCAACCGGTGGGAAGCCGCAAGCATGAGATGATTCTGGATCGCGAAACGGACATCTTTATCGAAATCCCGACGCGGGTCCTGAAGGATTTTGCACCCATGGTTCGGTTACTTGTAGTGGCTTGAGATCATAATCCGTTGGGCGCGAGATTATCGGCATTTCTGGCTCAGATTATTTGAGACTGTAAATCGATTTGGGATCACATTATTTGCGACTGGACTCAGAATAATTGAGACGGGCTCACATTGCTGAGACTGGGATCGGTGGGGTGAGACCATCCGACGCCGTCACAGCGACAACGCTCACCCCGTCGGCTCGTATTACTCTGCAAGAAATTTTTTCACTTCTTGATTATCAATAAACCAGTTGGAAATTCCTAGAATATTGGTGTCTAGATATCCAAAAAATCTTTCTGGGCGGCTTAAATCTAGGAAGTAGAAGGCCAGTTCCTCGCCCTTAGTTCCGTCATCAAATTCGACGAACTTCCGGGTGAGAAAATTCTCTGGTTTTGTGCACACTGGCATAAATCGTTGAGTTAGAAAAATTCCGGTATCAGAGTGCCTTTCTTCCTCAACTTCTTCAGAAGGAATCATCGTATAAAGCCAAAGCCAACCAGTGCCGTCAGCTTCCAGTTGTACATCGGTAAAGAGAGCAGTAACTTTGTCCAGCCCCAATTCTATGGGCCAGTTTTGAGCAAGGTTTCTGGAACGGGCGGTCGCATGTTTAGAGCCTGATGGGGTCTGACACGATTGTACTGTCTAAGCCAGGTATTGATGACGATCTGAGCCTGTTTGGTGGTGTGGAACCATTCTGCGTTGAGGACTTCCCGGCGCAGAGTGCCATTGAAGCGCTCGTTGTATCCATTCTCCCAAGGTGATCCCGGGTAGATTTGGATCGGCTTAATGCCCACCTTTCTTAACCAGGTCTGCAGGTGTTTGATCACGAGCTGTTCGTTGAGTGGAACGACAAGCGCTTTGGCCCCTACCGCCCGACAGGTGGGCCTATCCCGCTGCATCGCTATCGCAAGCCCAAGAAAACACAAACACAGGCACGGGCCGACAGGATCGGAGATCTTGCGCAGAAGATCTCGGTGCCCAGATCGGCGCTTGCCGGGTTGGATTCAAGCCTGGCCAAAGCCGCAGACGTACTGCCGTTCGCCAGCCAGGCCTTTGTCGATCCGGATCCCTATGGAGAGTTCACCTATAGCAGCCGATTGGATGCGCTGCGCGGGGTCTCGGATTTGCTGCACAAGCCGCTGGCCCGCCTGACAGACGAGGATCTGTCGTTCGTGAATGATCTTGTCGACCGCACGCTCGACAAGACGGAAATCAAACAAGGAATAACTGCCCGGTTCTCGCCTAAGCGACCGGCCGCTGAAGAGGAGAGCGAGTAATGCTGAATGCCGAGATCATGGCGCGATATGGGCTGATCAAGGACTGGCGAGCTGCCGGATTCTATGAGACCGAGAACCATCGTCAGATCACCCACACCGTCCGGGCGGGCATTGGAACCGGACGCCTGATCGCTGTGACAGGCCCAGTTGGCATCGGCAAGACTGTGTTCCTGCACCGGTTGCAAGATGAAATTGCGCGCGAAAAGAAGGTCACTGTCGCCGAAAGCCTGTCGGTGGACAAAGCCCGCACGACCGTTCCGACGCTAATCTCAGCCCTGTTCTACGATCTCTCACGAGAGAAAGAACCAAAGATTCCAACCCAAGGTGAAAAGAGGGAACGAGAACTTCAGAAGCTGGTAGCCCGCTCCGGAAAGCCCGTGGCGCTGTTTGTCGATGAGGCCCATGATCTGTATGGAAAGACATTGATCGGGCTGAAACGCCTGATGGAAGTGATCGCGCGCGGCGGAGGCAATCTGTCCGTTATTCTGGTCGGCCATCCGAAGCTGCGAAACGACCTTCGCCGCCCAACGATGGAAGAGATCGGGCATCGCACTGATATCCTGCCCTTCGAAGGATTGGGGAAGAGTCCCGAACCTATCTCGACTGGCTTTTGGACCAGTGTACCGAGGACGACGCTCCACTTGACGAGATTATCGAACCGGCGGCGCTGGACCTACTGGCAGAGCGCCTGACCACACCCTTACAGTTTGCCGAATATTTAAACCGGGCATTGGAGGCCGGGTTCCGCATCGGCCAGAAACCAATCACGCCGGATATTGTGTCGGCCACCCTGGCCCCCGACTTTGATGACTTGGAGCCACGTCTCACCCGGCAGGGCTATTCTGTGAAGGTATTGGCGGATCAGTTCCAGTCCAAACCTGCCGAGATCAAACGCTTCCTGAGCGGGCAGCTTGAACCCGCGCGGACCCGCGAATTGGCAGAGCGAATGCGGATGGCGGGGTTGTCGCTATGAGGTCATGTGGATGGTCTCACCCCACCGATCCCAGTCTCAGAAATGTGAGCCCGTCTCAATTATTCTGAGCCCGTTCTCAAATAAAGTGGTCCCAAATCGAATTATAGTCTCAAATAATCTGAGCCAGAAACAGCGATGATCTCGCGCCCAACGGATTATGATCTCAAGCCGCTACAAGTAGCCATCCAAGGCAGTATGGGCACTTGTTGCTTCTTGTGATGTCGCTTCCGGTGTGTTCATGGAATGGGCTTACTCAGTGCAATAGTTTTTCAAGCTGGTCAGTCTGCTGTTTGTGCTTTTCTGGGTCATTTTCGATCAGGCGATTCAGGTTGAGCAATTTCCAACGCACCGCTGGAAGTTCAGACGCTGCTGAGAGCCCTAATAATTCAAAGTCCGGTTTTCCTTCCTGAAGACCGACCAGAAATTCTGCGATCGGCCCACCTAACTTTTTTTGAATGTCATTGATCAGATGACTTCGCGCAGCAAGCAACTCGTCAAGCTCAACAGATCGCCTTGTCATGCCCACAAACTCATCTTTGTAAGCTTCTGTCAGATCAATGTTGTTTGGATCAAGAAGTTCGTGCGGGGGGCGAGGAGAACTCGCAAGGTAGACCATGAATGTGCGAAGAAGCGCGTCTGTCAGCCCCTCGTTTTCATAAAGTTCGGTTATGTCAAACAAATCACGCGGGTGTTGCCGGTCCAAAGCCGCATGGATCTTGCCGCCATAGAGGTCTTCGAACGACACAACTTCCGTTTCTGCAAAACCAAACTCCTCGGCAACGCGGTCACACACGGGCATGGTCTGAGTGTTACCCACGATACCGCGGGTGACCGGCGAGGTTTCAATTTTCACACGAGCGTTGCCGTCATCGGCAGAAATGCGGGTCGCGCCTCCACCACCTCCTGCAATTCGCTTGGCGGTCAAGCCGGGCACTTTGTTTATGTCTTCCATGATGGAAGTTAGTGTTTCATCGATTTGTACTAGTGATGCTTGGCGCTCTTGGACCGGCAAATAGGTCAGATCAATGTCCACCGAGAGACGTGGCAGATCACGATAAAATAGGTTGATAGCCGTCCCGCCTTTCAAGGCAAACACGTCTTTTTTTTCGGAGATGATGGGCAAAAGACGCACAAGCAGAGCGACCTGTGCCGCATAAGGTTCACGGTCCATCGGTGTCCATTTCACTATCTGTGAGAACAAATTCTTTTGGGACGTAGATGCGATATTGCGGGTGCAATTTACCCCCCTCTACAAGCGCTCTCGGACCAGCACCGAGATCGAAATCATCTGTGTGGATGTGTTTGCGCCAAGCATGACTGTGCCTGTCTGCGAAGACAAAAAGAGGCGCTTAACCTTCACACTTCGACAGTCTTTCAGGAGCTGAGTAAGTAATTTGGGCCGGAGTGTCGCCAATCCCTCAAAGACCATGTCTACTGAATGAAATGTTGTTCTACGAGGTAGCTCGTTGAGCCACTCCAATATTGCCCGCTCAGGTTTTGACTGGATCAGGGTACGTGGTCGTGGTTCCTCTGTAGTGCCAGGTTTATCGTAGTCACTGAGACCGGATAGCCCGAGCTCCTCACTTTGAAAGAGAGAATTTGTGTGCAGCTGATAGAGATCAGATGTCGGTAAGCGCTTCAGCCATTTTGGTGTCGATCCATAGAGATGCACGGAGCGGACACCTTCAAAACTGACGTAGTGTTCAAAACCGGCCAAATCTAAAGCGGTTTTTCCCCCCACGTGGCAGGACCAGCCCATTAGGTGCTGGATCGACAGCACCGTTCGTATCCAGTCCTCGGCACCATACGCGCTGAAGACGTCGTTGCTAGGGCGGCGGTAAACCCCGCGTATGACCTTCTCCAGCCAGCCCTGACGTTCGTAGTTGAAGATAGATTTGCGATCGATTTTGCGCGCGACCAACCATGCAGCGTCGACAAGATATCCCGCAGGCAGATCTTGCAGCAGGGGTTTTAGTTTTTCTCATTTTGTTGGCTTTTTGCCATTTTTTTGAGCGTTCCTTGAAATCTAGTCAATCCAGATTTTCAGACAATGGCCCAAACCATGGCTAATTGCCAATATATTTTACTTTATTCGAAATATTTCCTATGAGAATGCAACCAAGCGTCTTAGTCTCGTAAAAGTGCATGGATGGAAGTAAATGTGACCTCGAACCCCAAACCTCCAAGTGCCATGGATGGCACCGCGGCATAGGACGGTCCGCTCAAAGAGCACGACTTTTGAAAACAGCTTTCCACAAACTAATAAGACGAAAAAGAAATCTAAGGTAAATGAGCGGAAACAACTTAAGACTCAACTTTGCGCCGGTGAAAATCACCGGAGAAACGATAATCCAAGTCGGCTATCGCTCCTTTGAAAAGGATATACTTAGTGATCTCCGTAGGGAGTTCGCGAAAACACATGTTTTCCGAACAGACAGGCAAGACGACACCATTATCGATATTCCTGTCGTGCCGGGTGCTGAACCGCTGAGCGACAAAGTGATAGAGCTCGATCTCAGAGAAACACATTGGCATTGGCCCTCTCTGATGAATGCCGCCATAGTGAGGGCCTTTTCAGGAAAGCGCGAAATTGCGCGCGACTATGTCCAGCCCCAATTCTATGGGCCAGTTTTGAGCAAGGTTTCTGGAACGGGCGGTCGCATGTTTAGAGCCTGATGGGGTCTGACACGATTGTACTGTCTAAGCCAGGTATTGATGACGATCTGAGCCTGTTTGGTGGTGTGGAACCATTCTGCGTTGAGGACTTCCCGGCGCAGAGTGCCATTGAAGCGCTCGTTGTATCCATTCTCCCAAGGTGATCCCGGGTAGATTTGGATCGGCTTAATGCCCACCTTTCTTAACCAGGTCTGCAGGGCCGTTGCGATGAACTCCGCGCCGTTGTCGGAACGGATGTGTTCGGGCTTCCCGTGCCGCAATAAGAGTGGGTAGAGCGCATCCAGCACGTCTGCGCTGTTCATCTTCGGCTGTCTTGGCCCCCTAAAACTGTGCCACAGTTGGCTTAGTTTTGGAGACGGGATTGATGGCGCGGAAACGGTATTCGGACGAAGATATTCTGCGGCTTTTGCGCGAGATTGAGCTGGGCCTGGCATCTGGTTCGGATGTCGCGACGGCGTGCAGAACGGCTGGTGTCAGTGATGCGACCTATTACACATGGCGCAAGCGGTTTGGTGGGATGGGACGATCTGAGATGGCCAATCTGAAGGCACTGCAGAAAGAGAATGATCGGCTCAAGAAGATCGTGGCCGAGCTTGAACTGGACAAGCTCATTCTCAAGGAGAGCCTTGATTATCTAAAGCCGAAGGCCTGACGGCAGACCAGCTTCGTCAGGCCGTGATGCATACCCGACAAAAGCTGGCAACCTCTGAACGGCGCACCTGTCGCGTGATTGGATTGGCGCGGAGCACGCTGCAATACCGCGCAGCGCCAAAGGATGATGAGGCGTTACGTCTGGCGATGATCCGATTGGCCAAACGGTATGGGCGCTACGGCTACCGCAAGGTCGCCGAGCTGCTGCGTGTCGAAGGCTGGGCAGTCAATCATAAAAAGATCGAACGACTATGGCGCGAAGAAGGCTTGCAGCTCCCACAACGGCACAAGAAACGCAAACGGCTGTACCACAAGGACAGCTCGATCATCCGGCTCCGACCGCAACATCCCAATCACATCTGGAGCATTGACTTTGTCCACGACAAGCTGAGCAACGGACAGAGCTACAAGATGCTGACGGTGCTGGATGAGTATACCCGTGAGGCGCTCTGCGTAGCGGTCAAGCCGAAGATGAACAGCGCAGACGTGCTGGATGCGCTCTACCCACTCTTATTGCGGCACGGGAAGCCCGAACACATCCGTTCCGACAACGGCGCGGAGTTCATCGCAACGGCCCTGCAGACCTGGTTAAGAAAGGTGGGCATTAAGCCGATCCAAATCTACCCGGGATCACCTTGGGAGAATGGATACAACGAGCGCTTCAATGGCACTCTGCGCCGGGAAGTCCTCAACGCAGAATGGTTCCACACCACCAAACAGGCTCAGATCGTCATCAATACCTGGCTTAGACAGTACAATCGTGTCAGACCCCATCAGGCTCTAAACATGCGACCGCCCGTTCCAGAAACCTTGCTCAAAACTGGCCCATAGAATTGGGGCTGGACAGGCGCACCTGTCGCGTGATTGGATTGGCGCGGAGCACGCTGCAATACCGCGCAGCGCCAAAGGATGATGAGGCGTTACGTCTGGCGATGATCCGATTGGCCAAACGGTATGGGCGCTACGGCTACCGCAAGGTCGCCGA
The DNA here is from genome assembly GCF_056535885.1 of Ruegeria sp. B1. NCBI lineage: Bacteria > Pseudomonadati > Pseudomonadota > Alphaproteobacteria > Rhodobacterales > Roseobacteraceae > Ruegeria > Ruegeria sp. B1. The sequence continues at coordinate 417,916 of NZ_JBQFJA010000002.1, forward strand.
GCTGCTGCGTGTCGAAGGCTGGGCAGTCAATCATAAAAAGATCGAACGACTATGGCGCGAAGAAGGCTTGCAGCTCCCACAACGGCACAAGAAACGCAAACGGCTGTACCACAAGGACAGCTCGATCATCCGGCTCCGACCGCAACATCCCAATCACATCTGGAGCATTGACTTTGTCCACGACAAGCTGAGCAACGGACAGAGCTACAAGATGCTGACGGTGCTGGATGAGTATACCCGTGAGGCGCTCTGCGTAGCGGTCAAGCCGAAGATGAACAGCGCAGACGTGCTGGATGCGCTCTACCCACTCTTATTGCGGCACGGGAAGCCCGAACACATCCGTTCCGACAACGGCGCGGAGTTCATCGCAACGGCCCTGCAGACCTGGTTAAGAAAGGTGGGCATTAAGCCGATCCAAATCTACCCGGGATCACCTTGGGAGAATGGATACAACGAGCGCTTCAATGGCACTCTGCGCCGGGAAGTCCTCAACGCAGAATGGTTCCACACCACCAAACAGGCTCAGATCGTCATCAATACCTGGCTTAGACAGTACAATCGTGTCAGACCCCATCAGGCTCTAAACATGCGACCGCCCGTTCCAGAAACCTTGCTCAAAACTGGCCCATAGAATTGGGGCTGGACATACTCATCCAGCACCGTCAGCATCTTGTAGCTCTGTCCGTTGCTCAGCTTGTCGTGGACAAAGTCAATGCTCCAGATGTGATTGGGATGTTGCGGTCGGAGCCGGATGATCGAGCTGTCCTTGTGGTACAGCCGTTTGCGTTTCTTGTGCCGTTGTGGGAGCTGCAAGCCTTCTTCGCGCCATAGTCGTTCGATCTTTTTATGATTGACTGCCCAGCCTTCGACACGCAGCAGCTCGGCGACCTTGCGGTAGCCGTAGCGCCCATACCGTTTGGCCAATCGGATCATCGCCAGACGTAACGCCTCATCATCCTTTGGCGCTGCGCGGTATTGCAGCGTGCTCCGCGCCAATCCAATCACGCGACAGGTGCGCCGTTCAGAGGTTGCCAGCTTTTGTCGGGTGTGGACCACGGCCTGACGAAGCTGGTCTGCCGTCAGGCCTTTGGCTTTAGATAATCAAGGCTCTCCTTGAGAATGAGTTTGTCCAGTTCAAGCTCAGCCACGATTTTCTTGAGCCGATCATTCTCTTTCTGCAGCGCCTTCAGATTGGCCATCTCAGATCGTCCCATCCCACCAAACCGCTTGCGCCATGTGTAATAGGTCGCATCACTGACACCAGCCGTTCTGCACGCCGTCGCGACATCCGAACCAGATGCCAGGCCCAGCTCAATCTCGCGCAAAAGCCGCAGAATATCTTCGTCCGAATACCGTTTCCGCGCCATCAATCCCGTCTCCAAAACTAAGCCAACTGTGGCACAGTTTTAGGGGGCCAAGACAGATCATCCACCTAATGATCCACGGTTGACATTGCGTCCCCAAATTGTCGGTCGCGTTGCCTCGATTTCAGATGGGCAGTTGGTGCTAGAAGATCACCGCGAAGGCTATGAAACAGTCGAGGCCAATAAAGCCCGCCTGTCCGGGAGCAAAGCTGACTTTGACTGGTGTGTACGCGTTCTTCTTGGCAACGATGCAGAACGGGTTCTGAAGGAGGCAAACCTCGGAGCAAGCCAACTTCATGCAGGCCCGGGGCGGCTCAAGACGATCGAGGAGACATTGGGTTTTTTGCGGGACGACTCTTTAGAAGCCGTTCCCGGAGTGCAATTCGAGATTGCTCAGTTACTTGACTCAAGGTCTCCTTCATTCCCCACCCGCGAAATGATCAAGAAGCCTTCGCTTGTGTTTGATCCGTCAGGAACGCGCACGGACGATTGGAATGAGCGTGGAATCAAGGCTAATGGCCCTTACGATCAAAGGACCTTCACGCCAAAGGGGCTCAACATCGCCGTCATTTGCCAAGACCGGTATGAGGGACAGGTTGAGACTTTCGTTGCCAAATTCCTCGAAGGCATGCCTGACGTCAAAACCGGGAGGCGTGGGCGAGAGCAAGCGCGCTATGGGGATGGATTTCTACGTCGTTTCCAACTCGAAAAAGCAAACGTTCAGACTTTTACGTCCTTGTCGCCGACGCTGGAGAGTTACGAAAAGGCGTGTACCAATGCACTTGAGCATGCCGCTGACACCGGAATCCAGTGGGATCTGGCACTGGTTCAGGTCGAGGAAGAATTCAAAACCCTCCCCGGCAACCAAAACCCATATTTTGGGACAAAAGCTGCGTTACTGAAGAACCATGTTGCTGTTCAGAGCTTCCGATTAGAGACAATGCAACAGCCGGCTTCGGGACTGGTCTTTACAATGAACCAGATGAGCCTTGCATCCTATGCAAAGCTCGGGGGCCGTCTGTGGCTCTTGGGGGCCGAACAAACCGTCGGCCATGAACTGGTGATCGGTGTGGGGTCACATGTCGCAACGAACAGCAGAATAGGGGGTGGGACGCGCCAGGTCGGTATCACAACGGTCTTTTCAAGTGATGGCGGTTATCACTTGAGTGAACGCACAAACGTTGTTCCGTTTGAGGAATATGCGGACGCTCTCACGGATACGCTGAAACGGACAGTTGTGCGGGTTCGAGACCAAGACAACTGGAAGAACACGGATCGGGTTCGTCTCATCTTTCACATGTTCAAACCAGCTAAGGATGTCGAAGCAGAGGCAATCAAAGCTGCGGTTGAAGGTCTCGATCTGGACAATGTGACATATGCTTTTGTCCACGTCGCTCCGACCAATCCCTTCGTGATTTTTGATTTGAACCAACAAGGTCAGCCTTCTTGGGCGCAACAAAGAAAGGCATCTTAGGTCCCTCAAGGGGATGCATCTCAAACTCGGGAACTACGAGTCGCTCGTTGTGTTTGCGGGTGCATCGGAACTTAAACAAGTCACCGACGGGATGCCCCGGGCTTGCCTTCTTAAGCTCCATCGCAACTCCACATTTCGAGACATGACCTATTTGGCAAGGCAAGCTTTTGATTTTACCGCGCACTCTTGGCGGATCATGTCTCCTGAACCGTTCCCGATTACGATCAAGTATTCAGACTTGATTGCAGAGCGGCTGACTGGGTTAAAGCAGGTTGAAAGTTGGGACGATGATGCCGTGAAGTTCCGCGACATTGGCAGAACCCCTTGGTTTCTGTGATGCAGTTATCCGAACTCAAATCCGAACTTGTTGTCTCTGAGGATGAATACGCCCGCTTGCCTAACCATGTCGCAGGATTTTGTGCCTTCATGATAACGCAAGATCGCAACAGGTTACCCTCTTTGGTATGTGTTGATGGTGATCAAACTGATGATGTTGCCGCTTATCCGGTGGTGGCAAGTCTAGGCTATGCAATCGCAGCAGACATGGCGACAGAAGCCGATCTTGCCCGCTTCAGGCAGGGATTTCTGCATTTGTCTGGTCGAACCTTCTTTGCTGAGGGACGGGTTCCAAGATTTGAGATCGATGGTTTCGCATTATTCGGTGTGTCGTTGGGCATCGAGCGGGCCAATGTCCCAGTGCATGAGCGCGACTGGATTGTCGATCTACTGGAAAAATCAGCAACGGTTGTGCCACGCACGGACTGGGAGTACGGGCTTGTCAAAGCCGCCCAGGCTGTCTTGGGCATTGTCGATTGGGATACCATTCCAGATGCGCTGTGCAGAGTTGCGGTGCAAACGGCACTGAATGCTGAAGCTGGTCCCAAGGAAATGCAGCTTGCCTGGGCGAGTGCCGTGACACTGCTCGGGGAAAGAATGCAACAAAAGCGCGCTGCCGGTCGAGCCATTTTTGACTCTTGCATGGGCGCGCTTTCAAGACTGCCAATCCATGGTGTTGGCTTGCCGGAGTTGATCGCTCTGCTCGACGAAGTTCGGGATGCCATGTCGCATTGGACCTATGAAACAAAACCGCGCGTAAAAAGTGTCACACCGCAACAATGGGAGGTTGATCACGAGTATCACGTCCAGAATCTCCTCTGGACGTTGCTCCGGCCTGTCTTCAAGGATTTAGTGGATGAGCAATCACTTCCTAAGTTGGGGCACACCACCCCTCGCTATGATCTTGGCGTTCCCTCGCTTCGAACGATCGTCGAGGTCAAGTTTATGCGCCGCGCCGGAACTGCAGAGTGCCGCAAGATTACACAAGAGATAGCCGCAGATCGCTCACTCTATCTCGGCAATCGGACCGGCTATGAGAAGCTCATCGCGTTCATTTGGGATGACTGCAGGCAGACAGAAGAGTATGCAACTCTCACACAAGGCCTGGAAAGCCTCGAAGGGATTGAGAAGGTGATTATCCTTCCGCGGCCGTCGAGAATGGATCGGTCAAAGATATCCTAGTGGTTCAATGTACGAAGAATGTCACAGACATCCGCACCTCAGTTGCGTGAAGGAAACGGCAGGAACCAGACCCATTGGCATCATGTTTCTATTAGACGAAGGCGCTTGAACGCGCCTTCCGGGAATAGAACGTCAAATACGCGACCGGCGAACATCTCCTTACTGGAATGACTTTGCTCGACACCAATATTGCGCTCGAGCTTCTTTGCGATTGACGGCGTGTCCAGAAGATCTGGCTTTTTCAAAGCCGCGAGAGTCACGAACGCATGGGACCAGGATCGACGCCCTTTCGGTTCCAGCAAGAGCGAATTAACGAGATGGTGCAGGTTGGAAATGTCTATTTTGGTTTGGACTGTGACGATGCCACGTCGGACAGTGGCGAGAACGCCAAGTGCCCGCACTGTGTCATATGGGTCGCCGAGGGTGCTCCAGAGGGCACCGCCGACGATCGCTGCGATCTTATCCCAAATAAGGCCCGCCTGGTCATGATCGCACTCGGCGAGTGCCGCATAAAGTTGTTCACGAAAGTGTGCGATTTCATCGTCTCTTTCAATCAGTCGATCAAGATAGCTGCCTTCGGCTGACTTCGGTCTATCCCCGGGTTGCCCCCAGTCGATCTCATCGGGCGCAACGACGCGTTCTCGCCAGACTGCAGTAAGTCCCTTACGGACGGCACCGGGCAATAACCGCATCATTCTGAATCGTGGTGCGTCGGCAGTTCTGGCAGCGGAAAGCACATCTCCATCGACAGCAAAGATCTGACCATCATTGCGCAGATAGATGTCCTTGAAGGCGCGCCACTCCAGCTGCGCAACATCGCCGGACACGATCCAGCACAAGCGAATTCCGTTTTCCGCGTAGAAGTCCTCGCGACGCGTGATGGTTGGCAGTTGTGTCGTTGCCAGCTGGATTTCGAAGGCTGCAGGCCCTCTCTGCCATGATGGGGGTCGAGTCCGGCTCAGTGCAGAATAGGGCGGTAAGGAGTTTACTGCGACAGTGCATCGTCAAGCGTCTCAATATCTCTAAAATAATGCAAGAAACGCCCAATGAGACATTGAAAGAGATCCGACAGGCGAACTGTCTCAGTTTCTACACTCATTGAGACACGATCACCAAAGCGGGGTCGTTTGCATACCGAGGCGAAAGAGGAAAAAGAGCCCTTAGCCGCTACTTGGCAGCCTATCCTATTGAGACGCGATCATGTCTATTGATGGTTTCCACGATTGAGATAGGGTCAGCCCAGCGGGGGGGCTAGATGACATTCACGACGCTCGAGCAGGAGGCCATAGTTCTAAATGCCACAATGGGCATGGTGGACGATATGGTGAACCACGCCATATTTTGTTCGCCGGGTGAGGTGAGAGAAAACACAAACCTCCTGCCCCAGACGTCGGACACCCTACGACAGTTCGCAATCCTACTGCGCGATTTCCTTTCGCCAGTCACTGGGAAAGGTCAGCGGCCGATGCCTTTCGGACTGCCAAAACCGCCCCAAGGCGGCAAGGCTACCGATCATACTACACTCTTTTATCTTGCTCGGGTTTGCGAGAACCCGTTGATAGGAATGATATAAAATTCCTCACTATGGAGGTTCATGATTTCACTGAATGGCTTGAGTGCTCCGCCTTTGTTCCGGGAGTATGGTTGTCGAGCATCGAGGTGGAGGTCGATTTGACTGTTAAGCGCATCGACTTCATTCGCATGGGTGGAGACATCGGGAAGCACAATTTCCTGCGCCTCGGCGGACAAGCTGCTAAACTGATAAGAATCCTCGGGGAGAACGGCGTTTCGATTGACGAGAGCCGAGCCTACGCAGCGTTACCGGATTGCTGGGATTGGTTTCACACGCACTTGTTCGCCTACCATGCCAGCACGATAGCGGAATTCCTGAACAACATACGTTATGCCATTCGGCTCTACGTCGAGCCCGCCGCAAAATCTCGCTATCGGGTCACAGGAAAGATCGACGACTACCGCGAAACCTACACCTATGACCGGCCAGCCGAGATCAAGAGCGAGTTTGCATGGGGGCAGTATTGTGACTTGCTGAACAGCACGCGGCGCAGACCTAACTTTCCGCCGTTCAGCGTGACCGAATCGCTGAAAAACCAGCTCTGAAAGTGAGCGTCCGTTGAACCCGACCTAACGCCTTCCGGTGGAGGCGGCTAAGCGAATAGGTGTTCTTTTCAGTCAGCGAAAGGTAGCGTCGTCCGCGTCTTTCCAGCTCGGGTTTGGTGCGATTAAAGGTCGGCTTCAAACCAACCTATTAGGAAAACTCCTTACCGCCCTATTCTGCACTGAGCCGGACTCGACCCCTGATGAGGCATAAACATCCGGAAAGGCGTAAAGCCCATCATGACCCTTTGTGTAGCGCTCAGAAGTAATGCCAGCCTCGGCTGTATAGGTGTCCAGGGCCAGGATTTCGCAGATCATCGCCTTCAGGTTTTGTGACACTCGCCCTCTTGAGCTCCTTTGAACTTCGAGGCGTCAATCGAGCGAAAATTTGAGGCGTTGGCGGTCGCCCACCGGCAATCCTTGATGTCCGAACAAAGTGATAGCAGTGACGTCGACCTGCTGTTGACTCGCGCCCATAGACCGGTGCGCGGCAATCACCGCACAAGAGAACTGGGTCACCGCGTCGTCTTGATCGAGTCGCCTCTGCCCGCAATTCGACCCATTGTGTATCAGACAGCGCTTGCAAGAACGTTTCGGCGTGAACGGGGTTTTGAAAGCCAGGAACATGGATGGCTTCGATGCTGAGACTCGCTTTCTTCATCATGTAGCTTCACTCAGTTCCAACTCTGGCAAATCCCTCAACGATTGAAGATCGAACGTCGCCAAAAACTCAGGCGTCGTTACAAAGGTATGCGGTGCCCCGGGCCGCGGTGCTTTGGGTCCGTTCGCAATCATGTCTGTGTAACGAAGTCGTGCAAGAAGATCGCGGCTAATCTCCTTACCGAATATCTCTTTCAATCCATCCCGGGTGATCGGCTGATGATAAGCAACAGCGCAGAGAACGGCCATTTCAGTCTCGTTGAACGCTAAGGACCGCTCACCGAGATCAGCCGCCGCCTTGATCGCTTCGGCAAACTGCGCCTTTGTACGGAACATCCAACCGGTTGCTACTTGCACCAGTTCATAGGGACGCCCCACCAGCTCGGCCTGGATGTCCTCGATCAATATATCGATTGAGGCCCCCTGCCCTATCACACGGACCAAGTCCTCGTGCCCGACTGGCGAGGCACTGGCGAAGAGCACCGCCTCGATCCGCCCCATCCACTCGCGCCATCGCAACTCTTGCGGCAGGTCCTCAAGCTCCCGATCAAACACACTGTGGTGTGATCGGCCGTCGCCTGCAGTATCAGGCAAGTCCGAGCTTGAAAAATTCTGTGTCACTGCACTCATGACGCGATCCCGTAGAGGCGGAATGTCGACCGACCGGTCAGTTCTCGCGCCACGTCTAATTCGACCAGCCGATAGCAGAAGCGTCGGGCGGCCCGCGCCGTCATAGGGGTCGACGTGCCACGTATCATCGGCGACAGCATGCCGGAGGGAGCAACCGCATCTTCGCTCAGAAACAGGGCGACCGCATCGGCCGACCCCTTGGTCCGTAATTTCGGGGCAACGGCGCGCAGGGCCTTCGCCCGTGCAGCAAGCATCGTCGCAAGTCGAATGGTGGTTTCAGCCCCCTGGGTGATGGTATGTTGGACAGCGGATATGCTTGTCCCCTCTTTCAGGTCGCGCAAGGTGCTCTTGGTCAGATGGAGGGCCGTCAATGGTAACGGCCGTTCCCAACCGAAGAACCGTGCCAGCACCACATCGGACAACAAGCAGCCGATCCGCTCCGCTCGATGATCGGCCTTAAGCACCTCGCGAAGGATGCCGGTTGCCGCTGAAAGTGGCCCGTCAGACTGGCTTTTATCGACCGCAGTTGCCAGACTGATGCCCGCCTCTTCGCCAAAGCGTTCATTGATGTGAACGGCAGTAGCGCACAGCCAGTCAGTATTCTGCAAACGAAGCCGCACGGCGTTTCGCCAGAAATCCAGCACATCCCCATCCGGTCCCCAATGGCGCACGCCGAGCATATCCGGCGGGGTCAATTGATAGGCGTCTCGGATATCGGCCTCTGTCGCCATGCGTCCTTCGAGTTTGGAGGTCACCACGGCGGCTTTGAGCGCCAGCGCGTTGGCCAGCAAAGACTTGGGCACCGCATCGCCTGACTGCCGTAATACGCCGTCGAGCATAGCGAAGGTAGCACCCGACAAAAATGCCATGGTTTCCGGGGTTTCTGTACGCGCCGAGGTGACCCAGGCGGGGAGCTTGGGTAGAGTGATCCGGTCGTCGGCGATGGTCGTAGGTTGGTAGGTCATGCTACACAGTGTAGATAACTAGGGCGCTTTTGCCTACTATATAGTGTACAAACCGCCCCACTCTGCGGCTCTCAGCTATGTCCAATAAGTTTGCATTATCGGACAGTTTTCGAACCTTCACGCATCGCCGATTTTCGACGGATCTACCGCCGTTTCCCGGAGCGTTGGAAACTATAAATTGAACGTCCGCTATTCCGGGTTGCAAATGGAAATGCTGCACTTGCGGCGAATTTCTGCTTTCCGCCGATTCTGTGGAAAAACAACGTGTTGCGGACGCAGAAAGTGGTGTGCTGAACCGAGCGCGAGTGCCTTTCTGATCAGGCTTTACGTGTTTGCTGCGGTGCGGGAAAGATCTTGGCCAGTTTGCGGAGGTTCTGGGCGGTGGCGGCGAGGAGGAATTCGTCGTTTGCGCCGCATGGGCCACGTAATCGGAGCCGACCCAGGCCGAGAATGCGTTTGAGGTGGGCGAAGAGCATTTCCACCTTCTTTCTGAGCTTCATTGAGATGTCGTACTGGCGGGTCTTGGCAATGTCTCGAGCCACCTGGCGGGCGTCTTCTGTTTCTTCGCGGCTGATCTTGCGGGCATCCGCGTTGGGGCAGCACTTGGTTTTCGATGGGCAGACCTGACAGACCTCTTTCAGAGCGCGATAGCGAGCGGTGCCCTTGCCCGTCGGACCGCGGTTGGGGTCTGAGTAGTTGCGGCGGAACTGCTTGAGGGCGTGACCTTCGGGACAGATGTATTGGTCATTCTCAGCATCCCATTCGAAGTCGGCGCGGGTCCAGGTGCCGTCATTGCGACCGGACTTGTCGAACACCGGGATATGCGGCGCAATCTTGCGATCAACCAGCCAGCCCAGAAGTGGGCCGGTGCCATAGGCGGTGTCCGCGATTAGTCTCTCCGGATGCAGATCGAACCGTTCCTTTACTCGGTTCAACATGGTCTTGGTCGATCCGACCTCAGCCTGACGGATTGATCTGGTGGCTTCGACGTCGATGATAACTCCGTGATCTGTATCGATCAGGTAGTTGTCGGAATAGCTAAAGAATGCAGGGCCTTTGCGGGCTGCGGTCCATTGGCTCGCCGGATCGGAATGCGATGTGAACTTGGGCTGAACCTCGCTGGCAGCGCCGAACGCAGCCTCGTCCAGCGTGTCGAGATACTCGCGGACGGCGCGGGGCGCGTCGGTCGGATCAACGGTTGAGGCGTCCCACTCTTCCTTCGGCGTTGAGTTCTGCTTGTTGGCATCGGCTTCGATCAAGCTTGCATCGATGGCCATACGCTGACCGCTGACGAGGCCTTCCTCAATGCTGTGTGCCACGGTCATCTCGAACAGGTAGCGCAGCAGTTCGCTTTCGCGGAACCGCCCATGCCGGTTCTTCGAGAATGTGGAATGATCCGGCACACGGTCGTTCAGATCGAGCCGACAGAACCACCGATAGGCTAGGTTCAGATGAACCTCTTCACAAAGCCGCCGCTCGGACCGGATCCCGAAGCAGTAGCCCACGAGTAGCATTCGGATAAGCAACTCGGGGTCAACCGAGGGCGTCCAGTATGGCTGTAGAACTCCGCCAGATGCGACCGGATGCTGCCAAGATCGACGAACCGATCAATCGAGCGCAGCAGGTGATCTTGCGGGACATGATCTTCCAGCGAGAACTCGTAGAACAACGCCGCCTGCGCTTCCTGCCTCGGTCCCATCATCGCCAATTCCTCCCTACAGGACGAATTGAATCAGCGACTTACCACTCAATCAACCAAGAGTTTTTCAACGAAATACGCCGATTCTGTGGAAAAACAACGTGTTGCGGACGCAGAAAGTGGTGTGCTGAACCGAGCGCGAGTGCCTTTCTGATCAGGCTTTACGTGTTTGCTGCGGTGCGGGAAAGATCTTGGCCAGTTTGCGGAGGTTCTGGGCGGTGGCGGCGAGGAGGAATTCGTCATTTGCGCCGCACGGTCCACGTAATCGGAGCCGTCCAAGGCCTAGGATGCGCTTGAGGTGGGCGAAGAGCATCTCAACTTTCTTTCTGAGCTTCATCGCAATCTGGTACTCTTCAGTTTTGGCCAGATCTCTGGCGACCTGGCGCGCATCTTCGTGCTCTTCGCGGGTGATTTTGCGTGCATCAGCGTTGGGGCAGCATCTTTGTTTGGACGGACATACCTGGCAGACTTCTTTCAAGGCGCGATAGCGGGCTGTGCCCTTGCCCGACGGCCCCGGTTTGGATCAGAGTAATTCCGGCGGAACTGTTTAAGCGCGTGACCCTCTGGGCAGATATATTGATCATGCTCAGCGTCCCATTCGAAGTCTGTGCGTGTCCAGGTGCCGTCGGGGCGTCCGGCCTTGTCGATGACCGGGATGTAAGGATCGATCTTGCGATCCACGAGCCAGCCGAGCATCGGGCCTGAGCCGTAGGCGGTATCGGCGATCATCCAGTCGGGGACGAGGTCGAACTTGTCCTTCACCCGGTCCAGCATCGTCTTTGTCGACCCCACTTCGGCTTGCCGGATGGATCTGGTCGCTTCCACATCCACAATCACGCTGTGATCTGTATCAACGAGGTAGTTATCAGAGTAAGCAAAGAAGGCTGGTGCCTTGTGCGCCGCTGTCCATTGGCTGGCAGGGTCCGAATATGAAATGAACTTAGGCTTGACTGGCGAGGCAGCACCAAACGCGGCCTCATCCAGGGTTTCCAGATATTCCCGAACAGCGCGCGGTGCGGTCTTGGCATCGATCTGTGCAGCATCCCATTCTTCTTGTGACGCTGAATACTGCTTGGTCGCTTCTGCCTCAATCAAGCTGGCATCAATCGCCATACGCTGGCCGCTGACCAAACCTTCTGCGATGCACCGCGCCACTGTCGTTTCGAACACGTGCCGCAAGAGTTCACTCTCGCGGAACCGACCATGGCGGTTCTTGGAAAAGGTAGAGTGATCCGGCACTCGATCAGTCAGATCGAGGCGACAGAACCAGCGATACGCAAGGTTCAGGTGCACTTCTTCGCACAACCGCCGTTCCGACCGGATGCCAAAGCAATAGCCCACCAGCAGCATGCGGATCAGCAACTCGGGATCGACGGAAGGGCGACCAGTATGACTGTAAAAATCCGCCAAATGATTGCGGATACTACTCAGGTCAACAAATCGATCAATCGACCGCAGCAGATGATTGTCCGGGACATGTTCCTCCAGGGAGAACTCATAGAACAGCTCAGCCTGAGTTTCCTGTTTTGGTCCCATCATCATCCAAACTCCCATTCAATAAGAGAATTGAATCAGCCAGATGGCCTTCGATCAAGACAGAGTTTTTCAACAGAATACGCCGTTCGTGTCGTATTTCATCTCCCTACCTTTCCAGGTCCAACTTTAGCCAATAGCGTGTGTACCGGAGTTCACCCGTTCGGGTCAGAGCGCCCTTATCTACTAGATCCTGGAGATCCCGCGTCGCCGTGGCGCGGGATGTTCCCGTGATCGAGATATAGTTCTCGGCGCTCAGTCCGCCTGTGAAACCATCCGGCCCAGCCTTGAACAAACGGGCGATGACCTTACTTTGGCGAGCGTTGAATTGATCTCGATGCCGGTCATAGAAATGCGTCTTGGATATGAAGAACCGAACCCGCTCAAGAGTCACCTGCTGTGCTGTGAGGACTGTCTCAGCAAACCAGTTAAGCCAAGGTGTAACGTCTAGCGTCTTTTGGTGACGTTCGAGCTGGTCATAGTAAACCTTCCGCTCTCGCTCGATCGTGAAAGCAAGTGCAATCAGGCTTGGCTGACCAATGTTTTGCGCCAGGGACTTTTCAGCCAACGCCCTTCCCAACCGGCCATTGCCGTCTTCAAAGGGATGAATGCTCTCGAAATACAAATGGCTCAAACCGGCCCGCGTCAGCGCACGTAATGGTTCCAGACCATCCGGTGCGGTCCGGTTGAACCATGTCACGAACTGGTCCATTTCAGCAGGAACCTGACGCGAAGGTGGCGCTTCGAAATGCACCGTTGGACGGTCGAGCCTGCCTGAGACTATTTGCATCGCATCCTCATGGCTCCGGTATGATCCAATCGTTTCCAGATGCCTGTCATGGGAAAGAAGCATGTCATGCCACCGAAACAGGGTGTCGTGTGACAGTGGTTCCGAATAGTTGGAATAAACATCTACCATCATTTCAGAAACGCCCTGCTCGCGCGGTTTAGATGGATAGCTGTCGGGAGCCAGCCCAAGATGCCGACGCAAGGAGGATTGCACGCTGAGACGATCCAGCATCTCGCCTTCGATCGCGCTGGTTTTCATCGCTTCTTCGCTTAGCAGGTCGATACGCAATTGATCTCGATCCGATGTGTTCACATGATGAACCGCTCCAAGAACTTCCCCTGAGGACAACAGGAATTGTTGTTCGTATGGTCCGAGTCTTGCGGCATCGTAACGAAAATTCGGCCAATCAGGGTTCTGCCAGTTCCACATCGTGAGGTATAAGCTTCCTTTCTATAGCTCACCATTTATGCAATTGTGATTTATAGAGGTCAATCCTATTACTCACCTTTTCAAACTCTTCAACCCGGTCATCGATTGGATGTGTAATCTGAAGACGGTAAATCTCATCCTGTTTCCCAAATTTACGTAGCATTGGAGGTCCGCGAGAGCATTGCCTTTGGAGACAACTCTCCCATTTCGATCTTAGCCAGCAACGAAATCAGGTAAGCCGCTGGAGACTGTATATTCTCTGCACGTTGAAGGATGTATCCGAGAACAATGAAGCGAATAGCTGGGCCAAACGTCGATTTCATTGCATACCAGGTTTGGCCAAGCCGTAGATACTCGGCGATATCATTCATAAGCCGATCACAGTGGTGCTGATCTTTTGCAAAGCGTAGTTCTGAGCATAGCCGTGGAAAACTGCGCTCCATTTGGTCTGGAGAAACTTGAATCTGAGAAAGTTTTTCTTTCTTAACTTCCGGATTCAAAGAGTCCTCTTTGTGCCCCTCGATTTCACTGTCACTGGCCCTCAAATTTTCGGAATCTGTCTGTGTTATCTCGGAGATTTCCACAGAGATTTCTGCCAGCAGCTTGTTGAGTACATTCGCATCTGGTTTGCGACGCAGAGCATTGCGTACGGTGGTCATCAAATCAGAGATCGCGGTGTCATTTGCTACGAGCTCCCTAAGGCGCGCCAGAGCGGCGGAAACCTTGTCACGGAGTACAGTGAACTCCAGAACTCGATCAGCATGCCTCTGGGCTTCCTGGATGAACTCAGGGTGTCGTTCATACAAGGGCATCAAGGAGAGCCCAGTCGCGGTGACCACCCTGCCCTGTCTATCCCGGCGCGCCCATCGCTTGCCGTTTGCGCTCATGACGCGGCGGATAAGTCCAAGCTCAACCAGCGTTGAGATATGACGCTCAACTGTCTGCACGCTGACATGAGTTCGTTGGGCGATCGCCGCGTTGGAAGCGAAGCAGATGTGATGATCATCTTGGTCCGCAGTAATCTGATCACCGCCCACAAAGGAAATCATCGCTCTCAGGACATTGAGAGTTGTGGATTTTAACCCAAGAGGTTCCCTGGCCTCTTCAACGGCGCGAAGAAGTGTCCATTTTTTGGGCGTACTACTCCTCTGCCCTGCCGTTCCCGACAAGGTTGCTCCATTTGGAGCCAATGCTGTTAGTGTTTTCATGATTATCTATCGGCAGACAAAAATTTCCCGTACGCTCAGGAGCGTTTTTTCTTGTGTGGCGATTCGGGTGCTGCTAGATTCTAGGTGTCTAATCTAAGAATTGCGCTCTGCGCAGCAGCCCTCGAAGCTCCGGCTTCGGGGGTTTTGTTTGTTTGCCTTCCTCCTTTCTGCTCGTCCTCAGTTCTTTTTCTCGGTCTTTACAGCTGTAAACTCAGCGTGTGAGCGCTTGATGATTTCAGCCATGTTATTGTCCAACCAGCTGGCGAAGCTAGCGTTAGCTCCGGTCCTTTTGACCGAAACAGTTAGTGATCCGTTGGTGGATTTGATTGTAACGCCTTCAATTGGGCTTACTTCGGCTGCACCTTCTCTTTGTCGTGCACCACGTTTGGTAGCTGCTTTTAGGAGCATTTCCAGCCGATCATCTGACGACATCGATGGCTCAATGGTTGCAAGCAGGTTGGCCGCTTCATCTTCCGCCAGCTTGCCTGCACCGAAGTGTTCTGCAAGCACGGTCCATTTTGGGCGGCCAGATTTTGGGGCTGCACCGATCATGTCACCAATCTTTGCAGGAACATGTTGCGTAACTTTTGTCAGGTGAGACAGCCCTGATTTCGAAACGTTCAATACTTGCCGCACCGTTGCAGTGTCATGCCCGGAAGTCAGGATAGCCTCGGCGAAACGTGCTTTCTCGTAGAAGGAAAGATTGCGCCTCGCAGCATTTTCAAGCCCTTTGGCGAGAAGCGCTGAAGCATCGTCGATATCCTGAACATTAGCGCGGACTTTAATACCGAGTTCACGACAGGCTTTGAGCCTCCTCCGCCCATAAATTGCCTCGTATCGACCGTCGGATTTCGATTTTCTGACAAGAATGGGAACCTGTTGGCCACCGTCTTGTATACTCGACATCAAGCTTTCAAAACTATCGTCTTCCTCGTCAGTGTTTACAGCTGTAAACTCACCAAGCCTATCGGCTGGGCCCCAATCGTCGATCAGAGCAGGGTCAATTTCCCTGATTGCGGCCAGAGAGCCCTGAAGCGCACCAAGTGCAGGGGCGTTGGGTTTTGGGGCTTTGTCGATGGCCTTGGGGCTGGAGCGCGCGATGGTGCTTGCGATCCCCGACATCTCCTGAAGCGATTTTCTAGCCATTAGCTGCGTCCCCACGCTTGATGGATCATTTGCTCTACCTCAGAGCCGATCGCATCCATTGAGTTCTTTGCCCGATCATAAGTTGCGCGTGTCATTTCCGACCGCACGACCTCGTAAATTGATTGTTTGAGCATTGTGGCGTCACTGATTGCAGTGCTTTTGAGGGCCGTAGCTGACATAACGCGATCCTGAAACAGTGCTCGCATGAACGATGCCAGTTGTTGAGACGGTACGTCTGTCGGCTCGTCACGCGTTATCAGGAACTTGAAGTTATCGTATTCGAGCGTAGCACCAGCATCTTCAATGACTGCCATGTAAGCACCAGCGAGTTCGAGAAATTGAGCAGTCGAAGACACGTCCAGCATCGAAGGTGTCAGTGGCACAAGCAATGAACTGGCGGCGGCCATCCCGGCTATTGTCAAGAATCCGAGTTGAGGTGGGCTATCAATCAGAACAAGGTCAAATTCGCCTTCTACCTGGGCCAAGGCATTCCGTATTCTCGTAAAGAACGGATGGTCCGGGTTGGAGTGAACGGCAGATTCTGTCTCAAACTCGGAAAGAACAAGCCGTGACGGCGCCACAGACAGACCGGGGAAGTATGTCGGAAGCACAACGTCCGCCATATCTACCGGTTCTTCATACCGAATAGCATCGTAGATCGTCAGCCCGTCAAACTCTATTTCCGGGCTGATGCCGCACATGGATGTAAGCGAGCCTTGTGGATCCAGGTCAACGGCCAATACACGGTAACCGCGAAGCGCAAAATAGTGAGCCAAGTGAATTGTTGTGGTGCTCTTGCTGCTGCCGCCTTTGAAGTTCATCAACTGCCAGACTTGGAGCTTTTCTCCTTCAGTCCGGCGAGGGACATAGCGCCCTTTTTGCGTGAGGTTTTCTCAAGCGTCTCGCGAGCCTCCCAAAGTTCTTGGGCAGTATAGTAACGCCTGCCGCTGCGTACGTCATTCGGTTCAGGAATCGTTCCCTCTGCGTGGACTTTGCGCATGAACTGACCTGAGACACCTAAGAGTTCGGCAGCTTCTGGCGCTGCAAAATTTCGCAGTGATTTGGTGTTGTCGGGGGCAAATGCAGCAAGTAGATGTTCCCGGATAGCCGAGTTTAATCTCTCGGATATTTCCGTTGCGAGTGCCGATGGTCTTTCTGCCGCAAGTGGTGTCACGGGAATCATGTAGTTGCCTCAAATTAAAGAATGTGGTCATTTTTGCGCCACTTGAGACAAACAGCCGTGATTCATTGCACTAAGTCAAGGGTTTTCGCCTATATTGTAGGTTTTCCAACGCGGAGGACTACATAAGCTTTGCGTCAGAGGAAGGTGGTTTACAGTTGTAAACTCGGTTGAGCGGGATCATGGGTTCTTTCAGTCGATGACGTTCTAACGTAGGCATGCGAAGGCATTCCTATAAAAATCCTCCAAAAGCTCCGCTTTGAGTAGAGCACATAAAGCTTGTAATTGGAGTGAAGACCGAACGGCTTGTGACGCAAATCGCGCAATTGGGAAGGGCAGGGGATTAGTTAAGCTGTCTGGTCAAATTCTCTCGCCAACAAATTTGTAATCGAGTTTTCTGCGATAGATACGTCGCATTAGTACTTCTGCGCCAGAACGGGAGGACGATGCAGTGAGAAGGGCGCGGCGGCCCGGGTTAGATACTCCGAGCGCAGCCCGTTGAGGAGAGGCAAACCCGCGGACTCTCCGGCTAGAGTCAGCTGCTGGCCGAGGGCACATGAACTGGCGTGCAGGGAGACGCTGGGTTTAGAGTACTGTGTCCCATCAAGTTTCGGCGGAACAAGGAACGGTCCTCGATCCAATGCAGCTGTGTTTGCGCGGCGCGGCTTTTGGCGCAAGTCTCTACTGTCGTTGGAATCATATGGGATCACAGACACGATCCGTGTGTACACATCCCTTGGGCGTCCCTAAAACCAGCTCGCCCCAATTAGCGACTATGGGCTCCCCAAGCGTTGTACTGACAGTCTCATTGGCATATATTGCCAAAGAGGAGGCTTAAGCCATGGTAACCCGCAATGTCGTACTCACAGAATCTCAGGATCAACTGGTGGAGAATCTGGTTGCTTCCGGTCGCTATCAAAACGCCAGTGAAGCATTGCGCGCCGGCCTTCGGCTTCTGGAGCGGGAAGAAGCGGGCCTAGTGTCTCTCAAACAAGGCCTGCAGGAGGGTGTGGCGCAGGCTCAGGCTGGAGATCTGGCAGAAGGCAGCGGTCCGGATGCGATCCGTCGTGCCTTTGCAAAGGCACGAACCGAAGCGTGACCAGACCCTTTCGACTGACATGCCGCGCTGAAGCCAGCCTGGTGGAAATTGCGCGATGGACCATCGACAAGTTTGGACAGCATCAAGCCGATCTTTATGAACAAGAACTGATAGCGCGCTGTCAGGCCATCACGGAGGGCAGGGCGGCCAGCCGCAGTTGTTCTCTATTGGTCGAAGAAGCGGTTGATCTCAGGTATGTGCGAGCAGGAGAGCATTTCCTTGTCTACTTGGATCAGCCGGATAGCGTGATCATAATCGATATCCTGCATTCCCGTTGCGATCTGCCGCGACATGTTTCTGCGCTGGCTGCGTTGACTGATGCGACGGGGAACAGGACATAGGCGGTGCAGCCAGAGTATCCTTCAGGTTGGGATTTCTTTAAACGATCAGTAAATGCTTACCCCAGCAGGTCGGCTGCCGGGTTTTCCGCGATATCGACGTCATCGTAATACTTCTGCGCCTGTGCGAGCGAGCGATGCAGCGACAGGCGCATGGCGGCCTGGATTGGAGCGCCGTCCAGCGCCGCTTGCGTCAGGAAGCCTGAGCGCAGCCCGTGGGGGGAGGCAAAATCTTCGGGCAGCCTGGCCAGTTTCAGGCGGTGCCGGACAATCTGCGCAATGGCATCCGGGCTGAGGCGGCGTTTCAGCACCCGGTCGGCCTTGGAGATCGGGCGGAAGAGGGGGCCGTCACTGATCCCGCCAACTTCGATCCAATGCACCAGCGCCTGCGTGGCGCGGCCCTTCAGCACCAGACGTGGGGTCTCGCCCTTTTGGGTGGTCTTGGTTTCCAGCAATGAGAGCCAGACGACTCCGGTCTTTTCGAATTCCTTCAGCGAAACGTCTTCAAACATCAACCCAGTGATCTCCGACCGGCGACGTCCACCGCTGGCCCAACCCAGCATCAGCAGCGCCCGGTCGCGACAATCGCGACGCGACCCCCGGCAAGTGGCCAGTAGCTGCTCGAGCACCTCACGCGTGATCGGATGGGCGGATTTCGGGGCAGGGGGCCGGGCGGCGGCGCGGCACGCCTTGGCGCGGGCCTGCTTCACCTGCGGGGCGGCAAACGGGCTGGACAGGTTCTTCATCCGATGAAAGGCCAGCCAGGACGCGATGCGCCGGTCCAGCGTCGACGGGGCCGGGCAGGTGAGGGACTTGCGCAACCCCTGCGCGATCAGCGCCTCTGCCACTTGCCGGGCCATGTCCTCAGGCGGGGCATCACCAAGATCGCGCGAATGATCCAAAATGAAACGAAGGGCGACATCCTCAGTTTCTGGCCAAACCGCACCAGTGCCGACCCTCAGGGTCTTCCAGGCGGTGATGTAGAGCAGGTCGCGCTCATAAGCCCTGAGCGTGTTGGCGGGCGTGCCACGGACATAGAGATCGGTCAGCGCGTCCTGGTCCGCTTGCGAGAGGGCGGGAAAGGCGGCGGGAAGGTATTGGGCAGGGGGCTTCATGGCCGCCATTCTGCGCGCAAATTCACGGGAAATCAATTAAATATGATAAGGGCTACTTATCGAGTATAATAGAAGGCTTGCAAGTTGTGCTTGGTAAAGCACAAAAAACCCGTATTCTGATCACCAATGAGTATAAGGTCAGAAAATAAAGGCGAGCTAAACGACCCCACGCGCTCGATCTACGACGTCGATCCGGTGCCTGACGAGGATTTGTGGTTTCTCCCACAGGCTCCCGAACCGGGTGAGGCGCTGGCCGATCTGCCCTGGCCGGTGGCGGCACGGGAGGGGTCGCTGCACCCCGAGATCTGGCTGAGGGCGGAACAGGCCTGCTATCGCGAACTGGTGGCGGCGGTGGCGGCGGTGACCCGGTTCGGGGAGCGGCTGCGGCAGATGCCCGCCGGGGTGGCGGAGCGGATTGCCTTACTGTCGGTTTCGGCGACGCTGCGGGCAGAAGGGGTCTGGCTGGCGCCCGAGAAGATCGCGCTCTACCGGGCTCTGCGTCTGGCCGGTGGGGACGAAGCACAGGCCCTGGCGCGGGCCGGCTGGGCGATACGGCGACTGGTGGGGCAGGGTCCCTTGGCACCCGAAGGACTGCGCGTCTTTCTGGGCCGGGCGGAGGTGGCCGGGGCGCAAAACCCAGACCCCGAGGCAGGCCAGCCGGTGGGAGAGGAACTGAATGCGCTCGACGTAGAGTTTCGCGCGCATCACGACCAGCTGGATGCATGCCACGAGATGACGCGTGCGGCCTGCGATCTGGCGTTCTGGCGCCGCGAAGGTCTGACCCCCTGGGACGAACTTTTGGAACCGGTGGTTGCGGCGATGCGGACCGGGGCAGGGGGGCTAGCCCCTTTTTGCCTGTTTCCGGCGGCCACCGCTTTGACCGCTATGCGCTGAAGGATGGAGAGGCCTCTGCCGAGGCGCGGCTGCGGGCCTTCTACGCGGCGGCCGAGGCTGGAGCGCTGGCCGCGCTGATGGAGTTGGACCGGTTGACCGCCTGGCTGGTCCGCGCGCGGGCGCAGATCCGGGACCTGTCCGGGCGCACACCCCCGATGCTGATCGATATCCTGACCCGGTATCCGGTTGTGTCCGCCGAACTCGTGGCCCGCGAGACGCGCTGCTCGGCAATGTCCGCCCGGCGCAATCTCAACCTGTTCACAGAACGGGGCCTTGCCCGCGAAGTCACCGGGCAGGGCAGATACAGGTTCTGGACAAACACAACTTGAAACGGTTCTGTTTAGGCTCTGAAGGTGTAGACGCCCCCGCTGACCTCGATGTGTCATTGTGGGTTTGCAAACAACCTGAATGGAGGCGTCTATGGAAGAGATTAGCATGATTGGCCTGGATTTGGCGAAGAACATTTTCCAAGTGCACGGAGCAGATCACACTGGTCACCCTATACTGCGGAAGAAACTGCGAAGGGGTCAGGTCCTTGAGTATTTTGCCACTCTGCCGAGATGCGTGGTGGCGATGGAAGCCTGTGCCAGTGCGCATTACTGGGGCCGAGAGATTGGCCGATTGGGTCACGAAGTCAGGCTTATTCCTCCAGCGTATGTGAAGCCTTTTGTTAAGCGGCAGAAGAACGATGTCGCTGATGCAGAGGCTATCTGTGAGGCTGCGAGCCGTCCAACGATGCGCTTTGTTTCTGTGAAGAGCGAAACGGCGCAAGCGGCAGCTATGGTGTTTCGGGCTCGTGAGCTTCTGGTTAGGCAACGCACGCAACTGATTAATGCCTTACGCGGCCACCTTGGAGAGCTGGGTCACGTGGTTCCGCAGGGGACCAGCAACATTCATAAGCTGGTCAAAATAGTGGAAGACCGGGATACCGGAAGCCGCGCGAGCTTGCTTGAATGGGTTGATCGAAATGTTGAACCAGTTGGAGGGTCAGATCAAAGAGTTGGATGCTGAGATATCCCGTCGCGCACGGGCTAGTGAAATGGCGCGCCGTCTAATGACGGTGCCAGGTATTGGCCCGCTCATTGCCACTGCGCTGATTGCCCTTGCGCCACCGCCTGAAACGTTCCGTCGTGGTCGGGATTTCGCCGCCTGGCTCGGCCTTGTCCCCGGCAACATTCAACAGGAGGCAAGCAGCGTCTCGGGGCGACAACAAAGATGGGAGAACGTTCGCTCAGGCGGTTGCTGATCATCGGCGCCAACAGCGTGGTACTATGGCAAGCACGTAATAGAACTGGAAAGGATCCTTGGCTTGCCCGCATGATCGAACGCAAACCACCGTTGCTGGTTCGGGTCGCTCTGGCAAACAAGATGGCGCGAATTGTTTGGGCCTTGATGAGCACGGGAGATGTCTACCGGGCTCCGGGGCTGCCAACGCATAAAGCGTATGCAGCTGTGAGGCGGCGGAAACGGAAGAGGACAATGGACGGTATGGCATAGGGATCGTGAGACCGGATCGGGAAAACCAGATCGCAACAGAGTGCTTTAAGCACGTGGTTTTGAATTGGACCGGATCCGCTAACACCATACGGGCCAGCGGCATGTTCAAAGGTCGCGCAACAGGCCGAACACATGTCAGTACCCGAACCGATGCAATTACCGGCCAAATTACCTCTTGCGTTTTAGGCGTCTACACATGTTGCAAAGTTTTGACCATTGACCTTTGTGGCGTCAGCGCCTGTGTGGCGAACTGCATTATCCAGTTGGAGGTTGGTCCATGATTTCTTTTAGAGGCGCACAGTATCCGAAAGACGTGTCTTGTTCGCAGTCTTCTGTTACATTCGCTACGGCGTCTCGTACCGCGACCTGGAAGAGATCATGTCAGAACGTGGGGTATCGGTTGACCATGCGACGCTGAACCGCTGGGTCGTGAAGTACTCGCCTTTGGCCGCTCGCGTAGCTCAGAAACGAAAGGCCAACACCGCTGAATCCTGGCGTATGGATGAGGGCTTTGTCGCAAACTTACGGCTTCGTCGCCTCCGTGTTAATGGCGTCTCGGATTTCGAACGAGGCGGGCAGTGACAATCTCATTCAAAGGCGCTCATTTCCCAAGGGACGTGATTTTGCACGCGGTGTTCTTCTATCTGCGCTACTCGGTGTCGTACCGTGATCTGGAAGAAATCCTGGCCGAGCGTGGCGTTAACGTAGATCACGCCACGCTAAACCGATGGATCGTCAAATACGCACCTCTGGTCGCCGATCGGGCACGTCGTCAGAAGCGTTGCTGCGGTCGATCCTGGCGAATGGACGAAACCTATGTGCGCGTTAAAGGAGTATGGGTCTACCTATATCGGGCGGTAGATAAACACGGTAAGACCCTTGATTTTTGCTGTCCGAACGGCGAAACAAAGCTGCGGCGACAAAATTCTTTGCTCGTGCGCTCGAGGTAAACGGGCTCCCAAGAAAGATAGTGATCTACAAAAGCGGCGCCAACACTGCCGGTATCAAGGCCATCAACAAGATGTTGAAAGGCTTTGGTTGCCCGGTCCCAATCGAGATGGTGAGGCGGAAATTCCTAAACAACATCATTGAACAAGACCATCGATTTATCAAACGACGGATCCGCCCAATGCTCGGTTTCAAGTCATTCGCCTCCGCTTCTGCAACGCTTGAAGGGATTGAAGTTGCGTAGATGATCCGAAAGGGTCAGTGCGGACTCGAGATCTGTCCGTTCAAACAGTTTACGGAACTAGCCGTCTAAACACAGCAACTTCTAACAAACATTCATACTTCAGAAAAGAATGCGACAAAGCCCTTGTTACTTCCCCTCGGCTTCGACAGTTATCGGGTCGATTCCGGCGAGCCAATCTTAGCTTCGATGCTCACCTGAATCGCGCCGCGTCGGCCAACTTTTCCAATGCCTCGTCTTTCTTGACAAAACCGCGTCGTGTTTTCCGACTCATATTGCACCTATTTGGTTGAACAAGATACAGTATGTTCTCTTATTGTTCTCACTGCAAGTGGGCAAATACTGCGAATGGGGCGCAAAGGACTCCTTAATGTCCTATTCAATTGAAGCGCCTACCCGGGTAGCCTGCTCGGCTATTTCGTCGAATTGTAGTTGCCAACGATATACCAACGACGCGCCGCCCCGGTTTTGATGCGGCGCAGCGCATCGGCAATGCCTGTTACTGATACAGGTCCGGCCGGTTCTTTCCGGGTTTTGCCCCAGGCAGACAAAATGCCTAAGAGAACTTCTGCACGCGCGGTATCTCCGCGGCTGGCCGCAGATACTAGCAACATCCAGGCGTGGTGAGACTGGTGGTTTTCTGTGAACCGAAGCCAGGCGGCTTGCGGGATGGTCAATTCTGCCATTTGTTCTCCATCATCTGAGTATCTGGGCAGCGCGTTCACCCGCACGGAACAATCGGATTTACACGAATTCTGCCCAACATTCTCCCATCAGATTGCCAATCGCTTGCGCCTTTTGGATTTCGGCCGATCCTTAGTCCGAACCATGACACACCGTCGCTTCGTTGCAAGGGGCAGGTCATTCTTCACTGACGTTGTGACCCCATCTGGCGCGGACGACATCTAAAATCCTTGGCAGTATCACGCACACACACAAAGTTTAGCTGCCCCACACTTTGCGGTGTTCTCCTGATGCCAGGGATACATACCTAGTACACACTGGTCCTAGTACACACTGGTCGTTTTTGGTGTATTATCACACCAGATCGATAGGAGGCGAGATATGCCACGACAGACCATCACTTTGACTGACCCAAATCATCAATGGCTGCAAGCCCGCGTTGACAGCGGTGAGTTTAAAACGCAAACCGATGCTGTTAATGATGCGGTGCGTCGCGCCCGTGAGATCGAGAACGGCATGGAAGAAATCAGGGCAAAGCTGATCCGCGCTGAGCAACTCGGATTCACCGATATGACCCCAGATGAAATACTAGAACAGTCAAAGAAAGAACTGCGCAAAAAGGGGGACTTATAGGCTTTCGGAAGAAGCAAAAGACGATCTAATATGTATTCACCAGTTTGGTGTCAGAGAGTTTGGTGCCGCGAAGTCAGATGAGTATTTCTGGCAGCTCATTCAACGATTTGAAGTGCTAGCCGAGACACCCCTGCTTTATCAAGAGGTTGCAGATATTCGCGAGGGGTATAGGCGAAGTGTCTGCGGTGTCCATTCGATCTATTATCGCATCACGGGCGAAGACGTGGAGGTCATGGCTATTCTGCGGTCGCAGGATGCAACGCAGCGCTTGTGACAGAACCCTTGACTATGCGCATTACCGGGCGATCCATCATCACCTCTTCCAAGATGTCTACGCATGGGCAGGACAACCAAGACAAATTCGAACCGCCAAAGGTGGGAACGGGTTTTGCTATCCAGGGGCCGTTACGCCTTAAGTATGAGTTATGCAACAACGCCCGCCACACGGCCAAATCATAGTAAGAGCCTATTAAAATATAGCCTCTCAGTATTTCTTAATGCAGCAACCTGGTCGTACGATTTGGTCGTCGGAATCGTTGCTTGCTGACCGCAATTGGATTGATGTCATAGGTAAGGAAAGATGAGATTAGACAGGCTACGATTATGAAGCCGATGTGGCGTAAGAAACGATTTAATTCTCGCCTCCACCATTTAAGACCTCCGCAAGCTGGCCAAGATCTTTCCTGCACCGCAGCAAACGCGAAAAGCATGACTAAAGAGACGCACCCAGAAAACTCTGAACATCGATTTCTGCACCAGGGACACGTTATTGCCGAACACCATGGGCGGGATGCTGGCATTCCCAGATTTTTCAACATTGCGCATAGTTGGTTCAGGTCTCGCACGAAAATTAGTCATAAATTGCAGGAGGTTCGAGTTGCTGGCGGTCGGAATTGATCTTGGAACAACCCATTCACTGGTATCGATTATACGCGAAAACGGTGAGGTTGAACTGATCAAAAGTAGTAATGGAGAAGTTCTGACGCCTTCGGTGGTTGGGTTATCGGACGATTTTACGTTGTTGGTGGGATCACCTGCACAGGCGCGGTTGGTTAGTTGCCCTGGAATGACAACCGCCAGCTTTAAACGGACAATGGGCACTTCCAAGACTTACGAGATTGGACGGCAGTCCTACAATTCCAGCGAATTGTCAGCGATTGTTCTTCGTAAACTCAAGGCTGATTTGACGGCCAACGAAGGCACGGTGGACATTGGTGCCTTGGTGATCTCAGTTCCCGCATACTTCAATTCAACACAACGCGAAGCA
>NZ_JBQFJA010000003.1:0-142558 GCF_056535885.1 Ruegeria sp. B1
AAAAGAGTGCTTTGTGAATTTGTGTCCTCAACAGGGGGCAAGAAAGCAATCCCGGCCGATCGGCCAAACACCCAATCCCATCACAGGAGAAACGACAATGATTGATGGCAAACTGACCCGCATGGACGCAGACGACGCATTCGCAGGCGAGATCGCCTCGATGGCCTTCGACTTCCCATTCACCATGGTTCCCAACACGCACAAGCGCAAGGACAGCCACCCCGATTACGTGATCGAAGCCCTCACGCCGAAGAACCGCGCCATTCGCATTGGTTCGGCTTGGGCGGCCCAAAGTCGCGCCGGAAATGACTACTTTTCGCTGGCACTGAACCTGCAACAGGGCGTGGTGCGCGCGAACGCGGTCAAAGATGAGGAAACCGGCGAAGGCGAATACCGGATCATCCCGCTGATGCCCGTTGCCGCGTGATATCGATCCTCGATCGAGGGCTGCAGGCATTGCGCCTGTAGCTCTCCCAAACTCTTCAACAAGAGGCACGATCAATGTCGAACCCCCTTCTGCCGAAGGTCACCTTTACCTTTCTGTCCGACCCGGGTCACAGCTGGCTTATTGTTGCGCCCCACTGGATCGGGACCGTCGGGTTGAACCTTGGCTCCTTCAGCCCCTATAGCTACGTCGGTGACGATGGCACCTCGCACTCGAGGAAGACAGCGATGCGCCTGTTTTCCTGAAGGCCTACGAACGCAACTTCGGGAAGACGTGCAAGATCAACGACGTCTTCGAGCCCCGTGCCCAGGTGCGGGATTGGCAAAATCTGCAGCAGACCGCCGCGTGATCTTCCAAGCAGCTTGTAGCAGACGCTGACACTGTCGGTGTCTGTCTTCTCTCGGACCCAAAGGCCGGTCTGAGTGTCCTGTTGATCCACGGCACCGCCGGCGCCGCGGCCAACAGGACCGGCGCTGCCGCGCGGGCGGCCGTAAAAACGGCCAGCGCCGGTGACACATCAAGCATCCTGTAACCGAAATCGTTTGCAAATTTGTGCTTCAGGACAAAATTGACTCGCCTGTTAACCCCGGCCCCGCGTGCGCAGGGCCCGGGGGGCGAGACGCAGGCGCTTAACCGGACCAGGGCTATCCAATCGTACACTTTGTGCAATTGGCAGTTGTTCCGCTTTCTCTTTCCGCGGGGGTGTGCTGCCGTTCTGGCAGAGGTCAGCCCGTCAGCACACCCCCGCAACGGCGCGGGCGGAGAGCTTAGGAGAAAACGCGCATGTTGGATAAAGGCACCACCGTATACGACCAGATCGAACTGTTCGGCCTGACCGAAACCGACGATGATCTGCCAATTCCCAATGATGACGAATTGCGCATCGATCTGATGCAACGCACCTTTGACACCTTGTTTGAGGGGATGGCAGGCACCGGCCTGCACCGCGAAATCGAACCCATCGCGCACGGGCTGGCGTCGCTGATCTTTCGCCGCCGCAACGCGATTCAAAAGCAACTGAGCGACACAAGCGACGCCCTGCAAGGTCTTATCCGCGCTGCCGATGGGTCCGAGGTTTGGAAACCCAACTGGACGAGTTGCAGCGCAAGGCAGACCGCTTTTCCGATCTTTTGGACGCGCTCGACATCATGGCCGAAACCGCCGCCCAGTGTTACGAGGCCCAGACCGGCGCGGCCTTCCTTCCCGCTGCCAATGGTCGAACCTCGCGCTTGGCACACCTGACCGGGACAGTTTTTGAGGCCCACAAATGGCTTGAGGCGCACGAGCGCGAACAGGCAGCACAGTTTGAGATTGAAGGCACCCCCCTAGCCGTCGCTGGGGATCGCGATTGGATGGATCACGAATATGTCTGGTCCACGCTGGACAAAATCCGCGACCGTTTCAAGAGTCTTTCGCGTCCGAACTCATCCTGTACCACAAGGCAGACAAAAAGGCGTGGACGCCATCGCCGCCGCGTGGGCGCGCAATCGCAACGTGCCTCAAGTGACATTCCAGCCCAATTGGCGCGCGTTCGGCAAAAGCGCAGGCTTTAAAGCCATCGACCAAATGCTCGACACCCCCAAGCCCCTCGGCGGCGTCGTCATCTTTGGAAAAACCGGCATCGCCCTGAACTTGGCCGACAAGGCCGAACGCAAAGGCATCAAGGCAATGCGCGTTGACCCGCCCGCAAAACCGAAGTCCTGAGCCCTCACCGGGCGGGGCCATTGCCCCGCCCGGGCAAAGCAAAATCTGGCAATCCATCCCAAAACACCCTATCTTTGATTGAGAGAACAAACCAATGAGCGACCTAGATATGACAGCAGCGGAACAGGCACTTGCAGACGATAAAATGCGCGCTGAAATCGCCAAGCTGATTGCCGAATCTGCAAAGATCAACGCCGAAGCGCGTTGGTATCCCATTGCGGTGGGCACTGGCTTCGCAGGCGTGCTGTTGACTGCTGGTGTTGCAATGGCAAAGCTGTTTTTCGGCGTATAACCCAGAACTCCCCTGTGACTGGCCCTGCATTGCGCAGGGTTTTTTTGACGTAACGCGGGTCGGGCGGCGGGAAAGGTAGTCCTGTAGCTGAGCGGGGCAGAGCGCCCCGCACCGCCAACAGGACGGGTCGCTTCGCTCTGAGCGCACGCAAAGCGCCCGCGCCCGCGAGTTACCCACAGACAAGTCGCTCTCTGCTTGAGGAGTTCGCTTTGTTGTCTGCTGCGGTCGTCGAGATTACACCGCTTCCGGCAAAACGCCGAAAGCGCCTTCTCCCAGGGTCGAAATCTCAACCACTGGATAACTCGCGGCCGGCGCAAACCACGACGCTTTCACCCACATTTCAAACCCATTCCAGATCCCGGCCGGGTAGGTGTCCCGCGCCAACCCGGCCCCTTCAGGTCCGAATTGTCGCAGGACCGGCGCTGCCGCGCGGGCCGCGGTTCCCAGGGAACCGCGTATCCTTCGTGTCGGTGGTGGGAAACTTTCTCCAATATTGCGCCAGTTTGGTTCCATTAGCGATCTGAAATTCAACGGGAATCTTGTGACGGGTGGTGGCGTTTTCTTGTCCTATGAGGTTTAGAGTAATATCGGCAAATCCCGAGCCTGCAGCTCGGGACCGCGTGCTACTCGGCCGCCGGCTGCGCCGACGTCCTCCCCGAACCAATCACGCCCTGTCTCCCTGCGGCCCACGTGCGCCGAAACCTGTCTCCACGGAGCCACCTTTCAACGCGGCCGCATGGTCGCCCGAACATGCCTGTTTCGGCCCAGAGGGTAACGCCCACTTGTGCTACCGGCTTTGGAGATCCGTGCGAGGCGCACGGCTCACATGATTTTGGACTGTGCAGGGCACACGGGCACGCCCGCTTAGCCCCGCCCAGGCATTATCATGGTTGGCGATAGCAGACCGCTGGGGCGGTCTGCTGCGCTTGTTTTCCCCGGCGTCAGGGGGCCGAAAATCTCTCGTATCTGATGCGCTCGTGCTGGAAGGCGCAAAAAGAGGCCCGCGCCCTGGCGCGGATCACATCTTCTTTTTTGTGCGCCTCAAGCAGAATTTCCGAAAATCCCGGTTCCTCCCGCGCGCAAGCGCGCTGGTCCCTCCCAAATTTGCCCGATTTCAGCCTGACCACCCCGCCCGGATCAGCTCCGGATTTTTTCCATCGGCCCCCCTCCTTGCGGGGAAAAACGCAGAAGGGGTGCGGGTGGCTGACGTTGGTCCAGCAGGGCGTTTCCTTGCCCTGCTGTGATCGTAACGAAGCAAAAGCGGATAGGTCGGGCGCGCGCTGAACCCGAGTAGACGAATGAAGGGCAAGGAGACAGGAAGATGACGAGGATTTTTTGCGACAATCCGGGAGCGTGCATTGAACCGGATGGGTATGAACTGGACAACGATAGCTGGGAAACCGATTGCCCGGATTGCGGTAAAACAGCTCGCCATCATCATTGGGAAGAGGTCGAAGGCGGAAGCATCAATCAGTATTTCACAATCCGGTGTGAACATTGCGGTCACATCAGCGGCAATGGCCTTGATGCCGATGAGATCGAGTTTGCCCGGTGCCCCTTCGATGTGATCACCGGGGAATTTGAAATGCGTATGGTATGTCTCATGGATGATGTGTTCCGCCGCCTTGATGCCGTTCCCACACGGGTCTGCGGTCGCTGAGAACAGCCATCGCATCCAAAGGAAAAGCAGGCTGAAGGTCAGGGTGTCACTACGGAGATGGAAACATGCCAAACACACCACCCCGGAATCGAAACCAACCGCAAACTGCAGGCCAAGTTAATCGCCGCCCAGAATGACCAGTTTCGCCGTGCCCTCATCAATCGCGGTATTCGACGCAAGTGCTATGACGAAGGCATCACCGGCAATCTTGTCTTGTCGCAAAACGTTGAGGCGCGGAGCGCGGAGTTTGTGCGTGCCGCGATAGAGGCCGTGTCCACGTTTTCGACCTTCGACAAAATCAAGGATCCCTACCGCGATCATAGCCATGGAGTGATCAAAATCGAAGGGTGCACACTGTTCTGGAAGATTGATCTGCATGAGGAAATTACATTTTCAAGGCCTTTTCTTTCTTTGCATCGCTGGTTTGGCTCCTCGAATATGCTCACTCCAGTGGCATCGACTTGCATACGGTGGGCGTGTTGCCCGAACCAAATTTCCGTTCACGTTCCCGGAATGGAGCCGCCTTGGTTGGGACCAAACTTCTACAGGGTTTGTGAAGACCATCAATCTTCTCGGTCACTCAACCATCCGGCGTTGCGCGTTATTCTGAAGTTTTGGTATCCCGTTTTACACCTCCGCCTTCAGAACCGCGCCAGACGGGACAAGTCCCGTTTCCACGTATCGCCACAAAGCCACGATGAGCTTGCGGGCAAGAGCCACGATGGCAACTTTCTTTCTCATTCCCGGGCGCTCGGCGGTGTATTTCCGGAACCAGCGCGCAAGGGCACTTTGTGGTTGGTACCGCAGCCAGCACCACGCCAGTTCGATCCCGAGGGTTCGGGCCGGTCGGTTTCCGGCTTTGCTGATGCCCTGGCTTCGCTCCACGTCGCCGCTGGAATAGGGGCTGGGCGTCAGGCCGAGGTAAGACGACAGGTGTCGCCTGTTCTTGAACTCCCGGCCAAACACTTCGGCAGACAGAAGCATCGCGCTGTGCCGTCCAACGCCACGCAGCCCTTCGAGCAGCACGGCCTTTTCGTGTTCCGGGAACTGTTCAGATTCAGTCGCAAGGGCTTCGTCGCGTTCCTCTGCCAGAGCCTTGATCATGTGGTTCGCCAGCTCCAAGCGTTCGAAGGAACGGACGACCTCGCGCATCAGCTGAGGTGGGAAAGGACGGCCATCAGCAGTCTCGAGGCCTTCCAGTCTCTTGCGCCATGTCACCATCGCCGGATTGATGTGCCGAACGCCTTGAAGGGCGAGCAGGGCACGAATGCGATTGATGTGGCCAGTGCGTTCGCTCATCAACCTTTTGCGTTCTCTGTGGAAGCGCTTGGCATCTTCTTCGGCAACGGTTGGAACACGCACCGTGCGGAACGCCTTTCGATCACCGGAGGAATAGTTCTTCAGCAGAACGACCATGCCTTCGGCGTCGACGCGATCTGTTTTGACCCTGCGGGCTTTACGGTTCACGAGGAAGCTCGTGGGATCCACGACCAGCGTCTCGATCCCTTCGTTGGACAGAAGCCGCTGAAGCCAAAACCATCGTACCCGGTCTCAAAGCAAACGACAGGTCGTTGATCCGCTCCGCAAAGCTCCGTCGCCTCCGCAACAGTCGTTCGAACCAGATCGATCAGTCCCGGCGTATCAAACCCGTCCAGGCGCACAGATTTGATCTTGGCCAAGTGCGGCGCATCAAGCGCCACAAGCCATTTCGATTTGCTCAGATCAATGGCGACAAAGCAGGTCGCAGCAATAGTAGGCGTCATCATCTTGGAAATCTCCACTCCTTAGATTTTGCGCCAAACCTATCCGGTCAGCGCGACCTCCTGCATGGAAACTTCTACGACCTCTATCTCGATCGCGGATCTGAATGTCCCTACGACCCCTCTGTCACTGAGCGCATTCTCACTGTTTTTGAACCCATCGAATACTGAAACCCGACCGGAGCGAAAGCCCCGTGAACCGACACGGTACGACAGGAGACACCCAATGGCATTCCAAAACGACACCCTGCGCGCTCCCACCGATGGCGGTGCTGCACATTGCAAGGGCTTCCTGCTCGAGGACAATCCTTTTCAGAGTGGTCGGGTTGACGACCGTTTGGCCGCAGACTGGGTTCGGGACTGGGAGGCTCGCCATCGGTTCGCGCTCGACAACGGGATGCATGCAGAAGTCGGGCGAGTGGCCTGTCTTCAGCATCTCCGCAATAGTCGCACCCGCTGGCAGGGAGGGATCGAGCCATGAGGTTCAAGATGTGGCCCCGTTTTGCCTTCGAAGACACACCCCGCAAGCGTGCCGCCTTGCGCCGCAAACAGCAGAAGGAACGCGAGGCTTTTCCATTACTGGCCAATCAGATCGCAGAGCAGCAACCCAGTGAAGATGAGGTTATGTTCAAACGCGCAGTGGATTGGGAGCGGCAAGAGAAACGCAGCCGGAAACAACGTGCCGATAAATGGCGTGAGGCAAGGTGTCTCATAGCCGCGTATTCTTCTAATGAAGCTGCCGCACTGCGCCATGCATGGAACTGTGCGCCGTACCCCGCCGATCCGGTCTACCTGCTGGGTTTTCTTCATAGGTATTCCATTGGGCGCTTCACCCTTGATACCTTGCCCTTTGATCTCGTTCCGTCAGATCCGCATGGCCACCGTAAGCACCAATCCGAAATATCCGTTCTAAAAGGTCCGATGACATGACTGCAAAATCCACGGCACTTTCAAGGAAGGCCACGCGCATCTGGAAATCGGCCCAGCTCTATGTCGGGTTTCACCGCGACCAGAAGGGCAAGAAGCGCGACTCCGCCAAGGTTTGGCCGCCGAAGAATGCAAATGCAACGATCCATCCAAACCCGGCCGAGCAGGAGGCTTTTGTTGTTCTGAAATCAAGCGGCAACAGTTTGTCGGGCGATGTTCAGGTCAAGTTCCGGTCTGACAAGATCATCGCGCGGCGGGACACCGATGACGGTTGGCTGGGTGTGCAGATCGAGCCGATGGCCGTTGTTGTACAGATCGCAGACGGGACGCGGATCAAGGTTTGGTATGATGGCTCTGTGACACGCGCGACGGCAGAGGATCGCACCACAATCGAACTTGATGGATCCGTGTTCAAGCGTACCGAGTTCGCGCAGGCCTACATGTCTGGGGACGGTACAGAAATGGGTACCGAAACCGCCACGCACAATGCTTCAATTACAGAAAGCGGAGTGCAATCCTCGCTCGACGATGACTGGCAGCCGGAGTGAGGGATTTTGGTGTGAACTCATGTTGAAGTGCAGTTCTTGATATGTCCTTTTATTCCAAACGGTTCTGGATCTCCATCAGCTTGGCTTCGAAGACTTCTGCAGGCGTTTGGTAGCCGAGGCACTTGCGGGGGGTCGAATTGAGGCGCTGACAAATCGACCTCAAATATCGATTTGTCAGCGCCGTCGGTTCGGTTGAGCGAGGCAGATACTTCCGCAGCCTGTTGTTCGTGTTCTCGACCGTTCCTTTCTGATACGGCGCTTGTGGATCGCAGAACCAGGCATCCGCGCCGATCCCGGCCCTGAGGTGCCTCCAGGCCGAGAACTCGGTGCCACGGTCGAAGGTGATCGACTGACGTGCATCGGCGGGCAGGGGAGCCAGCCCTGGATCAGCGCTTCCATGATCGGCTTGGACTGGCGATCCTCATTGCGCATCACGACAGCATAGCGACTGACGCGTTCGACCAGAGACGTCACATTGACTTTCCCATACTCCTTGCGAAACATCATCAGATCACATTCCCAGTGGCCGAACTCAGTGCGGTCCGCGATGCGCTCGGGCCTGTGAGACAGGCTCTGCGTGTCAAAGATGTGGGTCCGGTTGTACCTGCGATAGCCACGTGGCCGGCGGCGTTTGCGATGCTCAGGGAGATGGCGGTAAAACTGTTCCTCGCGGCCATCCTTGGAATAGGCGAACCGATAGATCGTCTCGTGACTCACACGGATCGGATGGCGTTCAAGCCGCATCCGGCCTGCGATCTGTTCGGGCGACCATCCAGCCTTGAGTCGATCTTCGATGGCTTCCTTGAGGTCTGGATGCACGATCATCTTGCGATGGATCGCGCGGCGCGCCTCGTATTTGTCCTGAGCGACAACCGCGTGATATCCGTTGAGTTCTGGGATCTCAGTATCTGTGTATCGGTTCCGTTTGATGTCTCGGTAGATCGTAGAGGGGTTACGACCCAACCGATCGGCTATCTCAGCGACCGGCATTTTTGCTTCCAGCCACTTTGCGAGCTTACGTCGTTCGCCCAGTTTCAGGTGACAGTAGCGGCTTCCCATTCTTCATACTCCATGCAACTCTCTGTTTTAGTACAGAATTTGCACTTCGTTTGTGAATCCACCGATCGACGAGAACCCGGACGATAAAGAAGTGTTCATTCGCCTCAAGAGCACCAAGGGCGCGGATGCCGAGGATGTACATATCGCTTTGCGCTCTGATTTCATCGGTCTTCTTCGGGAAAACGCGACCGGTTGGAAAACTGTCCTTGTTCATGAGCGTGACGTTCGGGTCATGATGGCCGATGGAACGATGATCCGCATCGACCTTTTTGGTTCCGTAGTGCGCTGCTCCGAGGATGGTGAAACCGAGGTCAGCCATCTGGCTGAGGTCCGCAAGTGGACCGGCGATCAGCTGACGTACATGTCGCCTTGGGGAGATGATTTTGGAGTAATCAATACCGAGCGAGGCGGTCAATGAAAGGGCTTTTGGCGGCGGCGTCTCTGATGGCAATGACCGAAGCTGACTGGATGGCGGAAGATGCGTCTCTCTCTTGCTCAGGAAATTGAGCAAGAATCTGAAACGTTGATGATCCAAGGCGGCAATCATGACGCGCTTCCCGAGCGACGCTCAAGAAGCTACATCGAGGTCGCCGGTTGTGATCTCACAGCCTTGATCGAAGAAGATGGAGCTGATGGCCAAAGGGTCCGCGGTTTGACGTTCGACCTGGCTCGGACGGTCCTGCCAGATTCCGAAGATCCCAACAGCGCAAAATGGGGTGTTGTCGATCTGGGCGAAGGTGGAAGGCTCGGCGAGATATTCTTCGAGTTCACCCCGCCTTACACCCCGACGCCGCATGGGTTCTACTATGTTGACGCACCGCACAAGCCCACCTCTTGGCACTATTTCACCTTGAGAGAGCTGGTCGACGGCGCGCAACCTTACCGTCTGCTCGTTTTGCTCACGCGCTATCAGGATAGCTACTGCAGCTTCACGAGATAAAGTAAA
The DNA here is from genome assembly GCF_056535885.1 of Ruegeria sp. B1. Lineage (NCBI taxonomy): Bacteria > Pseudomonadati > Pseudomonadota > Alphaproteobacteria > Rhodobacterales > Roseobacteraceae > Ruegeria > Ruegeria sp. B1. Next base: position 9,342 of record NZ_JBQFJA010000003.1, read on the forward strand.
AGTTGGCTATTCCTTCATTGACCGGCTAGCGTAAAATACGTATTATACGTAATATAGCTAAATTGGGGTTTCCATGTCTGGCCTTAAGATTATCGAAGAGTTTCCTAAGACGTCCATCAATCGCCGGGCTGGTGATGTATGGGCCGCAGCTGCGCGAGGGCCAGTTAGTCTGTCTGACCATGGCACATCGCGCTTTGTTGTCATGAGCCGGGAGCAGTTTGACGCTCTTGTTGATCGATCCGACCCGCGTGTTGCTCGCGCAACGGCTGATATCCCTGCGGATGAAGCGGCGCGACTGACTTCTATACTGAAGGACGTCATCGAAGATGAAGAATAAACCGGCCATCGGCGACGTTTGGGAGTATCCTTACCTGTGGAAGTGGCAGGCTGAACTCGGTGAAGACAGCGGTCGCAAGCCGCGCCCCACCCTGCTGGCCGCGGTTGTCCCAGTGAGCAATGAGACGACCGATCTCTATCTGATCCCGATTACAGGGACTCTGCCCGGTGCTGACCGGGATGCGCTCGAGATTCCTGCGACCGAGGTTCGTCGGGCGGGCCTCTCCGAATACAAACGCTTGTGGATTATCTTTGACGAGCACAATCTCGATGTTCTCGAGCAGTCGTTTTATTTTGAGCAGAACGCGCAGGTCGGGTCATTCTCAAGGGCGTTCATCAAGGTAATCGCCAAGCGGTTCATGTCCGCCTACCTGAGTGAAAGTGCAAATGGCAGTGTGGACCGGAAGGAGTGACCCCTGATAACAAGGGTTAACCGACCAATTGAGCAGAAAAGCCACCTATGCAGATATTCTTCAAGTCAACCATCTCCGTCTTGCTTGCCGTCGTTTTTGTTGTGGCGGCTCTACGCATTGTCCCTGAAACTGTTTGGGACAGTGATGATGGCGTGTTTATTGGAGTAACTGTAGGATTGCTTTGCGGGCTGCTGGTCAGGCTCTTCGACTTCCTGCTTAAAAAATATGATAACTAACTGAAGTCTTCGGGTGAGCCGATACCCCGCGTTGTTTGCGCCCTTAGTTCAGTGTGCTGACACATGATATGGGCAAATCCCGAACCAATCACGACCGCTTTTGCTATCGGCTATTGAACCGGTGGTGTGTGTTGAGAGTACGGGAGGGGCGCGCCATTCGCGCAAGCGCGAACTGATTGCATCAGACTGCTTGTCGGTAGCGCCGAATATCTACCACTTGTTGGGCGGCTTTGCGCGGGTGGGGTGTTACCTTGATCTGTGCCATCGCAGCTCAGAGCCGGACAACCCGGCCGGTCGGACACAACCCCTACGATTACGTCGCGACATTTCGAGAGCGCATTTGGTCCGGCCCGATCAACTGGGCAGATCGCCCCTTTCAATTAGAACCCACAACCGTTGCAGGTCCGGCCAGTCGCATCCTTTGCACGTTGCGCCAGTCGGATCCCGTATAAGATCGTGCCCGGCTGTTAACCTGGCCCGCGCCGGGCGCGACCCAGGGCCGGGCGGCCCACCCCCACACGGTCTTGTCATTATCCCACACCGGTAAAGGACTTCGCGCCGCGCAAGCGCGTCGCTCGCACGCCGCCTTCAGCGGTCCTTGACTCGGCGTGTCCAAATGCCCGCGACCGTGCAGGGCGGGCGAGTTCGCTTTGCTTTCAGACGGTTTTCAACCTATATTCAAAGGAGATCATCATGAGCATGAACGACATGACCGAAGCCGAAGTCAAACTGCAGGACGACAAGATGCGCGCCGAGATCGCAAATCTCAACGCGTTGACAGCGAAGCTCGTCGCAGAGACCATCAAGCTCAATACTGAAAATCGTTGGTATCTCTTGATTGTTGGTGCCGCGTTCTTCGCTGGTGCAGCAGCGTTCACTAAGCTCTTCCTGTGACAGTTAGCGGCCCCTCGGGGCCGCTTTTCTGCGTTTCCGCATGATTTTGGGCAGATCGCCTGTTTTATAACAATCGAAAAGATCTGCGGTGCGAGTGCACCGCGCGACCGGTGCGCAGCCAATGGCTGCGCAGTCGCCGAGGGGGTGCCCCCTTCGAAACCCCCGGTTCGGAAATATTGGAGAGCCGAAATTTCCTCCGGAAGATTTCGGGTCAGACTTTCATAGGTTGGGTGCCGGTGCCGCTTTGGCGGCCCCAATTGCCTAGAAACGCCGGAATGTGTCGAGAGGGTTTTCTTCAGATGCTACGTAGCCGCTTTGACGGGGAGCGGCTGAAACCGACCCTGCTGCTGCCGCATCTGTGGTCCGCTTGTTTGACGGCTTTGGCCGCAACAGGCGCATGACGCTGCCAAGCGCAAGAATCCCAGCCGAGACGCTCAATAGCCAAGGCAACAGCCAATCGGATATTGTCACGCCCGCAATCAACCACGTTGTCAGCCCGGAGGCCGTCAGCAACTCGTATTGCGGCCCGCTGGCCTGCATCATAAGACCGCCCTTGATGTTCACAGTGGGCCAGTATTGGAACCGCACCAAAGCGGTGAGCAGGCCCAGAGCATCGCGCGTGCCGTCAAACGGTGACCAGACGAGACAGCAGGTTATGGCTTCAACGCTCCAAAAAAGAGCGAAGACGATCACCAGAAGGTAGGCCAGTTGAGGCAGCCCGAGCGAAGTCTGAACTGCGGCGACCGCTGAGATCGCGACCGTCCAGAGGATCGCTGGACGCAGGATCGCGGAGAGCAGGCCCTTCATGCGGCATGTGCTGCGCCGTAGATCGTGGCCAGCCCTTGCAGAAGTGCTTGCGCATTTTGATGCGCCGAAGTCAGCGCAGGTGCCGGGGGCAAATCCTGCAACAGACACCCTTCGCTGAATATCTGGCGGTAGGCGTCTTTTTCCAACACCGGTGGATCCAGCACCGGGAAGCCTTGGGCTGTCAGCTGATCGCCAATGCCCTTTTGAGTTCGCGACCTGATCGCGGCCGGAACCCGCGTCGGAACAATCACGTTTGGTCGAGCCCGGCCGGTTCGGGTTTCCAGCTTGGTGAGAAAGGTCCTGACCTTGGTCGCCTCGTTCAGATCGAGGGCGGAATACTGCATCGGGATCAGAACGAGATCGGCCAGTTGCGCAGCCAGCGCCGATCGCGCGTTTTCCGTGCCTTCCGTATCCAGCAAAACGAACTCCGCCTGCCCGGACGCATTCTCGATGTTGCTCTCCAATTCGGAGCCTTCCGGATCGGTGTCAACGATGACCGGGATCCGTTTCGCCAGGTCCGACCGGTTCACCCAGTTGAGCAGCGGCGTGTTCGGATCGCCATCGATAAGCGCGACGGTTCCGCCAAGTCTCACTATCTCTCCGGCGAGGATCGCGATGAGTGTTGTTTTCCCTGCACCGCCCTTGGTGCTGGCAGTGGCCCAGACATGTGCGCTCAAAGTTCGCTTCCTTTGTTATCGCCCCGTGTCTTTGTCAACGCATGGGCGGGTTAATGTGCGGTGCGATTGCACCGCGCGACCGGTGCGCAGCCAATGGCTGCGCAGTCGCCGAGGGGTGCCCCCCTTCGAAACCCCCGGTTCGGGGATATTGGAGAGCCGAAATTTCCTCCGGAAGATTTCGGGCCAGACTTTCGGAGGTTGGGTGCCGGGGCCGCTTTGGCGGCCCCAATTGCTGAGAAACGTCGGAAAGCGGTCGCATTGTCAAAGTGTGCTTCCTTCTTGATCGCCCCTCGAATTGGCCAAAGCCTTGGCTGCTTCGCGCATGGTTCGGTTCATGGTCCAATCATTGGCGAGCGCAATGTCATAGAGGTAGGCTTTGATGTCGCCGTCGATGCGATGGTTGAACGGTTCCGTGTAAGACTTCCTGCGCCCCTTTAGTGAGCGAACCGGTGAAGGTCGTTTCTCTGGCTTGGCTTTCGCATCACGCGCAGCGGTTTCTTTTTTCGTCACAGTCCTGCCCCTTTCTTATCGCCCCGTGCTTTCGCCAGTGTCCGCGCGGCTTCGCGCAAGGTTCGGTTCATGGTCCAGCCGGTTTCCCGGGCAGTATCATACAGGAAGTTGATCACGTCTATATCAACGCGCTGGTTGAACGACGCGGTATTGGCGACAGTTCCGGGTTTCCGGAGACGCCGAACCGTTGGGGGCGTGTTGGGTTTCTTCGATGCCGAAGCAGGTTTCGGATCGGGTTGATCGTCGGATATGGAGGCAGACCGTTCCCTGCCCGGTTTCTCTTTCTGAGTGCTCCGAAGATTGTCGAGTGCATTTTCGAACGCGCCGGGTTGCCCTGCCATGTCTTAACCTTTCGTCAACTGTCAATCACTGTGCCAATCTTTGCAATGTTTTCAAGTGTCATGCAAGGCAAGAGAGTTACTACAAGCTGAGGCTTGGCGACACTTGTTACCACGCTAAAGCAAGTTATGCAGTGATATAATGATGCTTCACATTTATTGCCATGGCAATAAATGGCTACGCATGTCCGTTTGGTCGAGGGCGAGAGAGCTTGCGAGCCGCAGAGTGCGCCGTAAAGCGGGCTTAACAGGGGTCCGCGGCTCCTATCCCTGCCAAAATACAGAAACCGCGCTCAGCGGCCCGGATATCGCGCCTGTGGCTATTTCTGCAGGTCGCCCTTGCCCGCCAGGTTTGCCATAGGCGCTGGCGTTCCAAGTATGTGGCTGTCGTTCCGGCCGGGACAGCCAGCGCGTCAGCGCTGAAAGCCCTGCCGGCGGATGGCTACAAGCGCGACGGGACAGGTTGATGTCCTGCCTGAACGGTCTTGCGCCATGATCGCCCTGCTGGCGTCGTGCGATGCCGGTCGATTTGAGCGGTTCGCTGTCGATTTCGCCTTTGGCACTTCGTGGCAAAACTGGCGTTTACCACGAGATCAGGGCTCTGGGTTGGCACGAAGCCTGTGTCAGGGAGCCATCCGAACTGATTTATAGAAAATTAGCGTAGGCGTGCTTATACACGACTTTGCAAGTCGTGTAGACGGTGATAGAATGCACCCATGGCGATTTATCACTTCCGAGTCGGGATTGCCTCTCGTGGAAGAGGTTCAGGTGCTGTCGCCAGCGCCGCCTATCGTCATGGGGCAAAGATGAAAGACATCACAACCGGGCGGACTTACGACTATAGTGGAAAGGATGAAGTTACTCACACCGAAATCACCCTGCCCAAGGACGCACCTGATTGGGCAAAACAGCGGTATCAGACCTTTGCGGGTGATCGTCCCGAAGCCCAGGCCGAGGTGGCAAAAGCCTCCCTGCGGCTCTGGGAAGACCTGACCCTCTATGAAGCCAACAGTAAAAATTCGCGTCGCGATATGGCGCAACTGGCGCGTAAAATCACGATCTCTCTACCCATTGAACTGAGCCACGAACAGAATGTGAAACTGGCCCGTGGCTTCATGGAACGCAGCTTTGCAGCGCGGGGCATGGTGGCGGATTGGGTCATTCACTCAGCGGATGGAAACCCCCATTTGCACGTGATGCTGAGCCTGCGGGATCTGGGAGCCGAGGGTTGGGGGAACAAAAACCGGTCCTGGAATGCGAAGTCTTTGCTGCGCGGCTGGCGAATGGAATGGGCGAATGAAGCCAATCTGGCGCTGGAACAAGCCGGATTTTCTGCTCGGATTGATCACCGCACGCTGAAGGAACAGGGCATCCAGCTCGAGCCGGAGACCCATAATCCGTATGTGGCAGAGCACGCGGAAGCGGCCGGAGAAGTGGCGCGGGAGAAGGAACGAACCGCCCAGGTGCGTCGGGATAACGCGGATTACCTCCGCGGAAATCCCGAGCATATCCTCACCGTGGTGTCCGCGCGGGCTACGGTTTTTACCGAAGAGGATGTCAGGAGCGAGTTTAAAAAGCGTCTCGGGGGTTTGGATGAGGCGGAACTTCATGACCTCATGGGGCGGGCTTTTGCGTCACCCGAATTGGTTCGGGTGCCTGAAGAGGTGGCAGGTGCGCCGGTTCTGACCACCCGGGCGCGGCTTCATACGGAGCGGGAACTGATTCTGAACGCCGTCGAAATGGCTGGCGAACAGCTTGACGTGGACGGTTCTGAAGGACTCGACCTGCTGTCAGAGAACCTGCGTGAGAGCCAGCGTCGGGGTGCTGAGGCGATGCTGAGCGCGGATCGTCTGACGCTGGTCACGGGTTATGCCGGTACAGGTAAGACCTTCACTATTGCCGAGGCGGTGAAGGTCTGGCGCGCGCGCGGCTACGAGGTTCTGGGCGGTGCGGCCTCGGGTAAGGCGACGCAGGAACTGGCGGGTATTCGCGGTCTGGACGCGGCCAGTTTGGCGGCGTGGGAGTCGCGTTGGGCGCGGGACATGCTGCCCGTTCAGGGCAAGTTCGTCTTCTTCATGGATGAGGACGGCATGGTCGGCGGCGATACCTGGGCGCGCATCCAGAAACGCATTTCCGAGATGGGTGGTAAGCTGATCGCAGTGGGTGACCCGGAGCAGCTGCAGCCGGTTCTGGATTCCGGCCCGCTGCCCGCCCTGCAGGAGATGATCGACGTCACAGTCATGGACGAGATCGTGCGCCAGAAGAATCCATTCGAACGGGAGGCGTCGCGGTTGCTGGCGCTTGGCGGCGCGCACACGGCCAGTGCTCTGAATTACTATGACAATGCTGGTGCGATCCGGTTTGTCGAGGATGATGGTGCCGCGTTCCGTTAGCTGGTGGATGGGTATTTTGGAGACGGTTCGATCAAGAGCTCGGACAAGATTGCCCTGGCACTGTCCAACCGGGATGTGTGGTCGCTGAACGAGGTTCTGCGCGCGGAGGCAATCCGGCGGGGCACGCTGGGGCTGGAAGAACAGGATTTTGGTGAGATCGAGCGCATCGATCGGCGCGGCCTGCGCGATGTGCGCCTGAAGCTGCCGCTTTTGGTGCGCGAAGGCGAGCGGCTGATCTTCACTGCCGCGCATCGCGAGCTCAACATCCCGAAATCCAGCATGGGGACAGTTACGAACATTCATCCTGCATGGGTAGAAATTCGGCTCGATGGCGATGATGAAGGAAGCAATCTGGTCCGAATTCGTAAGGATGAGTTCAGCAGTTTCGACTATGCCTATGCTGCGACCATTCACAAATCGCAGGGTATGACGAAAGAGCAGGTTCACGTGCTGGCGCATAGCCGGTTCAACCGTCACTTGGTCAACGTGGCAATGACTCGTCATGAGCACCAGTTGGCTGTGTATGTGCCCAAGACCCGGATCGAGGACATGGGTGAGCTGGAGAACCTGGCTCAGACCACCGGCTATCTGCGCATTGACGGGTCTATCGGTGCCACGGGCGAAATCCGCCAGTCTTCGGTTGCTCTGGAAGCCAGTGGATTGGTCGAGGGTCGTGAAGACTTTGTGCCGGCCGAGGGCTTTATCGAACGCCTCGTTGAAGAGAGCTTTATGGGCGATCCGCATCTGGCCGGTGTTGCCTCGCGTGTTGGTGGTCTGTTGTCGGCCGAGTATGTCGATGGTGATCCGATCCTTGCTGAAGATCCGCAGGGCTACGCACAAAACCCGCGTCGTCTGATTGATGACATGATGAACCGTCAGGCCATATTCCGGGCGTCGGACGTGGCGGATGGTCTGGCCAAAGTCACGCCTGATCCGGAAACCTTCATGCGTCTGTTCCGGGAGGCGATGACCCATCCGGATCTGGTGATCCTCGACGAAGACGGGTTGCGTGGCGAGGGCCGGGTTTACAGTACGAAAGCGCAGATCGCGCTGGAGATGGATGTGATGGATCGCGGGGTGCGACTGGCCCTGCTGGAGCATCTGCCAAACGCGGTTCTTGCGCATGACATTCGTGACGGAGATTTGTTGGATGCAGAGATCAAAGCCTCTGGGCTGACAATGGAACAGGAGGCGGCTTTCCGTGCGGCGGTGCATCGCCCGGGGCTGAGCATTGTCAGTGGCGGGTCTGGTTCCGGAAAACCCGCTTGGCCGGCGCACTGGCACGTGCCTATCGCTCGGCCGGGGTCTATGAGGTCAATGCGATCGCGCCAACCAGTGCCGGCGTCGATCGATTGCGCCGCGCGGGTGAAGATGGCGCAATGAGTATCCGCCAGTTTGAGCAACGTGTTGCGGATGGGCGCATTGAACTGATGCCGCGCAGCGTGATCCTTCTGGATGAGGCCAGCCTCGTGGGCGCTGAGACTGCGGATCGGCTCTTTGCCCTGGCAGAGGCGCGCGGTTCGAAGCTGGTTGTCATGAGGGATACCGATCAGCTCTCCCCGCTGGAAGCGTCCCCCCTCTTCCGAATGCTCGAGGCCCGCGTTGGCGGGCATAGCCTTGGTGACAGTCTGCGCCAGGTAGATACGGTGCGGGCACAAATGCTGGAAGACTTCCGGCAGGCGCCTGTGGATACGGATGGTGATGCGGCTGCACGCGGCTTGGCGGCACTGGATCAAGCGGGTGTTTTTGAGGCGGGCGAGAGCCGGGTGAATGCACTGGATCAGGTTGCGGGTTCATATGTGCGGGACGCCATGGCTTCAAAGCTCGCCGTCGCACATTCCCGGTATGATGTGGATGCTCTGAACGGGCTGATCCGGGAAAAGATGGACTTGCGTTATCCAGAGCGGGTTGTGACAGAAAGCCCGTTTGGATCTGCTGATGCCGTGAAGGACGCTCCCATTGGATCGATCGCAGCGCTGCGGCCGGGGGACGTGATCCAATTGCCGGGCGGCTATCGTGGGGCCGGTCTCTCCGCGGGCAGCGAAGGAGAGGTCCTGCGCCATGACAGCCATGGTGTGTCGCTGAAGATGATGACGCCTGACGGAGCGGAGCGGCATCTGTCCTTTTCCGTGGAAGATCAGGATTTCCGGTACCGCTTTGCCTTTGCCAACACGGTTCATGGGGCCAAGGGCCGTGGCTTTGGCTCTGTGCATGTTCTGGGCAGTCCTGGCATGACCCGCCAGGTTTTGCACACGGCCATGGCGCTGCATCAGGAGGAGCTGAAGGTTGTTGTGCCCGTTCCCGAGGATATGAAGCTTTCGGCTGTGCGGGCCATTCAGCACAAGGATGGTCAGGGGCGTGGTGTTCTGGATTACGGGTTTGATGTGTCGCTTGCCGCGCGCGAGGCGCAGCGTGGCCGGGTGATGGAGCTTGACGAGGCGGCCATCGTAGATGGAGCCGAACGGATGGCGCTCTGGGTCGGGGTTGAGGTTCCCACCGCGGCGCGTGCTGCTGAACCAGTGGCTGATGAGAACAGGATCGGGCCGGTTGATGTGCCGGCGGCACGCCCCCTGCCCTATGGGGTTGGTGGTGAGGTTGCGGCCGAGTTAATCGGGGGGCAGATCATTGAGAGCGGAGCCGCGCCTGCGGGGGATACCCGTGAGGCGCTGACCGAGATGGCGCGTCATGTCGTGGAGCCGGACCAGTGGCAGGCTCTGCAAAGGCGGTTGCCGCCCGAGGCGGAAGCGCGGGCCGAGGACCTTGCCATGGAACGCGCCGGGCCATCCAGTTCGGGTCAGTCTTTGCCCACGGCTTTGGGTTTGGCACGAGGCGCCGTGGCGGCCGAAGCGCTTGGCGAGGATGCCCTGGCGGCGCGGTTCCAGCGTGGGCTTGATCTCTACAGTGCCCGTGCCGAAGAAGCGCGGCAGGGTCCGGGGATCGAAGTGCTGGAGCCTGAATTGGTGGACGCCCTGCCTGAGCCCACCTGGTCGCGAGCCCCCGAGCTAGTGAGGGAAAGTCCGGCCAGCGCCGAGGTGCGAAAGGCAAACATTGATTACCTGCGCGCCAACCCGGATCACATCCTGACCCTGATTGGGGCGGAGCGGGCTATCTTCACCGAGGAAGAGCTGGTGCGGTCACTCCGGTCTCATCTGGAAACCGGGCGCGAAGATGCGCAGGGACTGGCTGACAGCGTGCTGTCCATGCCGGAGGTGGTGCAGATCGCGCAGGCAGGTCCGGGTGGCCAGGCACAATACAGTACTGGTGCGCGCGCAGCCGTTGAGGCGGATTTGATCCGGACCGGTGCTGCGATGGCAGGTGACAAGCTCAATGTTGATGCGGGCGCTCATATGGATCTTCTGCCCGACTCTCTGAAGCCGGCGCAGCGCCGCGCGGCTGAGGCCATGGTCTCGCCCGAGCGTCTGACGCTTGTGACCGGTTTCCCGGGCGCGGGTAAGAGTTACACCATTGGCAAGGCGGCCGAAGTCTGGAGCGCGCGTGGCTACGAGGTCATCGGCGGCGCGATATCCGGTACCGCGACCCAGCAGCTGGGCACGGATGTGAAGGCGCTTGACGCGGCAACGCTGGCGGCGTGGGAGCATCGCTGGGAGCGTGGGTGGCAGCCTGCTAACGGTAAGTTTGTCTTCTTCATGGACGAGGCCGGTATGGTCGGCGGCGACACCTGGGCCCGGGCCCAGTCGCGCGTCGAAGCCCTTGGCGGCAAGCTGATTGCGGTCGGAGATCCGGAGCAGCTGCAGCCGGTCAGTGAAAGTTCTGCCCTGCTGGCCCTGCAGGACCGCATCGGCTTTACCGTCATGGATGAGGTTGTGCGCCAGGACAATCTGCTCGAGCGCGAGGCCTCCCGTCAACTGGCCCGGGGCGGCAATGAAGCGATCAGTGCGCTGCGCTTCTATCATGACAAGGGCGACATCCGGTTCACCGAGGACACGGGCGGCGCCATTGCGCAGATCCAGGAACGGTACTTCGAGACGGGTGGTCGTGCAGATAAAATCGCGCTGGCTTACACCAACCGGGACGTCTGGGTTCTGAATGAAGCGCTGCGTGGCGAGGCGATCAAACGCGGTGTGCTGGGGGATCAGGAGAAGACCTATGGTGAGATTGTCCGGATCCTGCGGGACGGGGATCGGGAACACCAGATCCGCCTGCCCCTGCAACTCCGTGATGGGGACCGGGTGATCTTCACCGAGGCGCATCGCGATCTCAGAATCCCAAAGTCCAGTTTAGGCACCGTGCAGGCGATCCGGGACCGCGAGGTGGATATTCTCATCGACAAAGCGTCGAAGCCGGTGACTGTCGATCTGAGAGAATTCTCCGGGTTGGACTACGGCTATGCTGCCACCATACACAAGTCGCAAGGTTTGACCGTCGACAGGGTTTATGCGCTGGGGCACGGCTATATGAACTATCACCTTGTTAACGTGATGATGACGCGCCACCGCCAAGGCATAAAGCTCTATGCACCCAAGGACCGGTTGGAGGATATGTCGGCGCTGGAAGCGGCCGTGCTACGGAAAGGCTACCTGCGATTGGATGAGGCCGGGGAAGCTGAGTATCCCCTGTCGGCTGCGGCGCGCGTGTCCGGAGTTTCCCTGGCTGAGAGCGGTCTCGGCGCGGGACGTGTGGATCTGTTGAGCGATGGCCCGGCGACCGCACCTGTTGCTTTTGAGGTAGATGCGCACCTGGCCGGGATTGCGAACCGTGAAAGCGGTTTTTTGAAGTCGAAGTTTACACAAGGCCAGGAGCTGATCGAGAGCGACCCGTATGAATATGCAGTTGAACCCACGCGCGTCATTGATGACCTCATTGCGCGGCAATCCACCTTGCGAGCGAGTGATATGGCGGATGCGCTGACGCGCGTTACCCGGCATCCCGCAACGTTCCTTCGGCTGTTCAAAGAGGCCATGCAGCATCCGGACCTGGTTGTGCTGAGCGAAGAGGGTCACGGCGGCGAAGGCCGGATTTACAGCACCCAGGCGCAGGTGGCGTTGGAGATGGATGTGGTTGATCGTGGTTTGCGCCTGGCGCTGAGCGATCATCTGCCCGGGCAGGCTAAAGGGCAGACGGTTCCAGGCGACGCGATTTTGTCCAAGGTGACCAAGGGTAAGTCTTTGGACAAGGCGCAAGCGGATGCTCTGCGCGCGGCAACACGTGGCCCCCGGCTCACCCTGGTGCAGGGCGGGTCCGGTTCCGGAAAGACCCGCCTGGCCGGTGCAATTGCAGCAGCTCATCGCGAGGCGGGTTCGGATCATGTCTTTGCTCTTGCCCCCACCGGCACCGGGATTGGCGCGCTCCGCGTCACAGGTGAAAAACGTGCCCTTAGCGCATCGTATTTCGCAGCGTTGGGAGAACAGGAGCGGCTGCAGATGAGTGCCAGTTCAGTGGTTGTGATTGATGACGCGACCCAGCTGGATGCTGAAACCGCATCGCGGGTTATCAAGATTGTTGAGAAGAGTGGTGCCAGGCTGGTGATGTTGGGGGATCCGGACCAGCCGGGGCCCTTTGCGGCCGGGCCGGTATTCCGCTCCATGGCAGCGCGCGCCGGTGTGATTGAATTGGGAGACAGCTATCGGCAGAGCAATCCGGATATGGCCCAGGCGCTTGCAGCCCTGGCCGCGCCTGAACAAGGGACAGCTGCGGCTGCGGCGCTGGATCAACTGGATAAATCGGATGTGTTCCAGGCGGCAGGTACCGCCAGCGGCGCGCTGGAGCGTTTGGCACATGATTACGTGGCAGATGGATCAGATCGAAAGATTGCGCTGGCCTGGTCACGCGGAGATGTGGCCAAGCTCAACGCGCAGATCCGCGACGTGTTGGACAAGGCCCTGCCGGAACGTGCCGACCTGCAGGCGGTCCATGCCCCGACCGGTTCGATTGTCGCGCTGCGACCCGGCGATCGGATTGCGCTCGTGGAACGCTACGAGGCGGCGGGTCTGCGCCCTGGCAGCATCGGAGAAGTTCTGGCTCATGACGAAAGCGGTGTGCGGATTCGCTTGCAGAACCCGGGCGCTGCGGGTCAGGAACTGGTGTTCAAGGGAGAAGATGAGGCGTTCAAGTACCGCTTTGCCTTCGCCAGTACTGTGCATGGGGCCAAGGGTACAGGCTATGAGAGCGTCCATATTCTTGCCGCGCCGGGCATGGCGCGCGAGGTTCTGGCGACCGGCATGGCGCTGCATGAAGACAAACTGAACGTGGTGGTGCCAGCCAGCACAGAGCGGTCTCTCTCTGTTGTTCGCAAGGTCCTGCAGACAGATGGCCGCGCCAAAGGTGTAATGGAGTATGGTGTCGATCCCGCGCTTGGTGTGCGCCAGGCGATGCAGGGTCAGGTGCTGCAATTGCCCGGGTCTCGTGATCTGCCCCGTGGAGTTGGTGGTGAAGCTATGGGCGAGGTCATGGCGGTGGCAATCCGCGACACCGGCACGCCCCCTGCCCTGCATCAGCGGCGTCAACTCAACGCGCTGGTGAAACAGGCCACAGCCCGCGAAGGCGGGTTCTTCACCCGACGGGGTGTATCCCGTGATGTGGCGGAGAAGGCCGACCAAATCGCACTAGATCGGGCAGGTCCGGGAACAGATGGTCGGGCGTTGCCCACCGCTGTTGTCCTGGCACGCGGCGTGGCGCTGGCCGAGCTGAAAGGTGAGACCGGTCTGGCGGATCGGTTCCGCCGGGGGCTTGATCTTTATGCGGAGCGCGCGGCGATTGCGCGGTCGGGTCCTGGCATTGCTTCAATCGAACCGCAGATCGTCGAGCGCTTGCCGCAGGCCCCTGCTCTTGCCCCGGAACGTCAGCCCACGCGCCGTCGCGCTGCTCCAACCCGACCCGTGCGCCTGCCATGCCTCGGCAATCTTAACCAATACAGCGAAGCGGCTGTCGCCCGCCAACTCTTGAACACTCTGGTGCCATCCAAGCCTCGCGCGCCCGGCTTCATTGAAACCTTCATCAAAGCCTATCAGGAGCATAGTCCTCGCATGGCAAACACATCAGATACCCACATCACCAAATCCCGCTCCGGTGATTTGATTGTCGAAACCGCCAAACCTCTGGAGAGCGCACCTCCTGCCAGAGGTACATCACGGCAAGAGCCCCATCTCGATCAGTTCAGCATCAACAGCATGGTCCAGCGCATCCGCGACGAACTTATGGCAGACCTCAAACCGAAAGAATTCGATGCCCGTTTCGAGCGTGTCCAGGGCATGGCAAAATCCGGCGAAATCGAAACGATGGCCCGGAAGCGGATCAGGCAAGAGCAGGCGGAGTACCTGAAGGGCAAGCCGGAGATCATCGCGTCGCCATCATCGCTTTACAGGATTGATCCGTTCCAGGAGATGATCGTCGATCGCAACCTGATGGGCCAGGTTGAAGACTACGTAAAAAAAGCAGAGACCAACTATGGTTCGGACAATCCCAAGAATGCTGTCGCGCAGCTATTCCGCGCCGAATACCCGGACATGCCCGATCATCTGGCGCGCGGGTTAGGAGAGACCTATGTGACGGCGCTGCGTATCCGCGACGACGAACAAAACTACAGTAGGATCCTTCGCACGACGCCTCGCCTGGGTCACCTCGCCCGCTCTTTGGCCTCAGCCGTCACTCAGCATATCCCCGGGAACAACCCGGTCCACGATCGCGCGGATCTGCGCGGCGACATACGGCGATTGCTCTCTGACGGGGCGCAGTTTGCTCCGAAAGACATGGAACAGATCGCTCGCGCCGCACGCGAGATTGCACGAAAGCGCTACATCAATGACATCAAGATAGACGTCATCGGCCAGGTGATGCGAGAGAAAGACGCACGGGGGAAGGTCAGCAGCTACTATGTCTCCCGGGCGGTTAACCAAAACCAGAATCCTTTCTCTGAGGTCTTGCCGAAATTGGAACAGAAGTACGATGCTGAGTTGCAAGCGCGTATCGAGGCCATGAAACAAGGCGACTTCGCACCTACAGAGGCGGACAAAGCCATTGCCCGGGCAACCGCGTTCCTGCCAACGACCTATCCCGAGCGGGGCCAGGAGGTTGCAAAGGCTGTTGTGCGGGCTGCTGCCACCACAGTTTTGCCAGTGGCCGAGAAGATCCGCGAGGAACGCAAAGAGCTGGTCGAGGATCTGGCAAAATGGAATGTGCTCGGAGAAGAGAAACAGAAAACCATGCTCGAGCGCATGTACACTGCATTCACACACAAAGAGATCGAGCAGCTGGCTAATCCGCAAAGCCCGCTCACCCGCTCCTTACCCGCCCTGCCCCTACAGCCGCAGAGCTTCCGCGCCGGCCTGATGGAACTGTTCCGATCCGACAACACGCTGTCGTGGCCGTGGACACAGCGCCATGACAGTCTGTCCAAAGACATCACGCGTGGGCTGGATCGGGAGCGCGGTGGCTATGAGATGGATTGACCAGGCATGGCAGCG
Source organism: Ruegeria sp. B1 (assembly GCF_056535885.1). Taxonomy (NCBI): domain Bacteria; kingdom Pseudomonadati; phylum Pseudomonadota; class Alphaproteobacteria; order Rhodobacterales; family Roseobacteraceae; genus Ruegeria; species Ruegeria sp. B1. The sequence goes on from NZ_JBQFJA010000003.1 coordinate 24,366, forward strand.
AACCTGCTCTCCATACTGCAATATGGCTCTCTGGCCATCATACACAAGATATGCTCTCTCACTGCACCAAAACCACAAAGAATGGATTGACAGTCAGCCAGACTGCCGCAAAAATACGTCATATTAACTGGTATTGAGAAAAGTAACCAAACCAGCCAGAGGATCAGCCAAAGCACATCAAGAAGGTTAGGCTATAGCAGAAGCGAGCAGACATAATGGACATTCAGAATTACGCCAAAGACGGTGTTTTTGATCCTGGAATGATCTCGAAAGCACTCAGAACAACAAGCGAAGAAGTTGCTGCAACCGTTGGCTTGTCAAAGGATGCTTTGCAGCGCAAGGCTAGGATCCAGGCTCCAAAAACGCAGAAGAGACTCAGGGAGCTGGTCGAGGTTCTCAACAAAGTCACTCCACGTTTCGGCTCCGAACTAATTGCCTATGCTTGGTTGCGCTCAGAACCGCTCCCGGGGTTCGGAGGAATGACGGCAATGCAACTGATCCAGTTCGGGCAAGCCCAGGACGTTCTGGAGTACGTCGATGCTGTTGATGCCGGAGTCTATGCGTAGGTGAGTCGGTCGGGGCCCATTTTCGATGGTAGGTTCCGTGGAAACCTTTATAGAGCTTTAAACCCCATCTATGCACGGGAACCTCTCTCCGGCAAAGGCGCAGAGTTGCACGGCGGGCGCTTCAACCCAAAGGGTGTGCCCACCCTCTATGCTGCGCTTGATGCTGCCACCGCTATCAGGGAGGCCAACCAGGTGGGTGACTTACAGCCGACCATGCTTGTCTCCTACAGTGCTGACATCGGACCAGTATTTGACGGTACCGACTCTGACGCACTGCGGCGCTATGCTATGAACTTTACCTTGTTGAGTAATGATGTGTGGCGACGGAACATGCTGAACGGTACCACTGTTGCAACGCACGACTTTTCAATGCGCCTCGTCGCAGATGGCTATGCTGCACTCCTCGTACAAAGCTTTGCGAGGGGAAGTAAGCGCTCTGATTTGAATCTGGTTCTCTGGGATTGGAGCAACAAAGTCGGATCGCTCGTGCTTGTCGACAGCGAAGACCGGCTCAAGAAAATGTAGGGGTGCCTGCATGGGCTTTGTTGCACAAATCAGGATTTTAGCGCAGTTCCCCTTTCCCCAGACGGATTTATCCTACGGGCTCTGTGACGGGTATGCCAAGAGCTGTGTAGCGATTGACCACCGCGATCCGAACCTGAAGTTCGGGGACCTGCCGATCGAAGTCTCGGGCCATACCGGCAGCGGATTTGCACTCTAGGAGCATGTTGGGAACCTGTTGGCAATTCACGGGGCGGGAACTCTTTGTCTGGTCACGATGCAGCAGGGTATGCTTTACTGCTTGAAAACATGGAATATTCCAGAAGTGTGGCTGAATGAGAAATCATAAGTGTTCCATAGAGCAGTCTGCTTCCCGAGTGCTCACGTGCGCACGGCGGATTAAAAATATGGTGATAAGGTTATGCATCTAAGCGAATTAGATTTAACAAACTTCCGATCTTTCGAACAAGAGACCGTTTATTTCGAGAAAAAGCTGACTGTACTTGTTGGTGAGAACAACGGCGGCAAAAGCAATATCATCGATGCCGTCAGGCTTCTAACCACTCCCCTTGGTGGACGCCGAGAGCTTTATTGCGAACACACCGACATCAGGTTTGGATCAACCCCGTCGAGCTTTGAGCTAAAGGCCAGCTTTCAAGACCTATCCCCACCACAGCAAGGGCGTATGCTCTCAGCCACTACCGACGATAGCATGCAAACCGCTTGCTTCGGCATCACGTACGACGCCTCGGTACGTACGCAATATGTCAGGCCAACGCTTTGGGGCGGGCGCTTCAAGGCCGCTCCCGAGCAAGGTTCTCATGAAATGATCCGGCATGTTTACTTGCCGCCCCTCCGTGATGCCAAACTTGCTCTGGCATCAGGCAACCCGACGCGGATACATGCTCTGCTCTATCACTTTCTTGGTGAACAAGAAGCCGCCGATGTCGCGCAGAGCCTGGCACGCGCCGCGGACAATCCGATCCTCGGTAATGTTGACAGTGCCGTTGCGAGTGGACTGGATGTCTTAACCGCAGGCGTGCGACGGCAAAGTGCCGAGTTGGGATTCAACACAAATGAAAGCCTGATCGACATTGCCCGAGACCTTCGCTTCAAGCTTGCCGACCACGGAATATCGCCAGAAGACCTGAAATACTCCGGTCACGGCTATGCCAACCTTCTTTACATGGCGATTATCGCGGTCGAGCTGGAGAAGACCGACAATGCCGAGTTGACGCTTTTTCTTGTCGAGGAGCCGGAAGCTCACCTGCATCCGCAACTTCAGGCCGCCGTTCTGAATTTCCTCGAAGAGCGCGCCAAACAATCACTCAAGCCCAAAAGTGATCCGAACGCGCCCGCAGGCAATTTACAGGTTGTTGTCGCCACGCACTCTCCGAACCTCTCGGCCTGGGTGCCGAACCGCAACCTTGTCTTCGTCACGTCAATTATCCCCGAAACCGAGACCACGGAATCCGAAGAGACTTCAGCGGACGACGAGGACCAGTCGGTGGTAGACCATGAGGGCAGCGCCGAGGCACAAAGCGATACTGAGGCTCAGGTGGAACCGTCAGAACCGGCGCAAGCGCCGCGAGCGGAATCGCGGTGTATCCCGCTGGCAAAACTTGATCTGACTGATCCAGAGCGACGGAAAATCGATCGTTATCTGGATGTTACAAAATCCGCGCTTCTATTCGGGGGGCGGGTATTTCTGGTCGAGGGCATTGCTGAAGCGTTGCTTCTGCCTGCCATTGCCAAGCACTATGTGGGGTGGATTCCGGCTGGGGGCAGGATTGTATCATAAGCGGTGACGGCTCGGATTCTTCCACCTGTATTCGCCCGTGAGAAGAATATGAGCCCATCCCAGCGGCGAGATATGCGAGAGAAGGTCATCAGGGCAATCCAGACCAGCGCGTTTTCGCGCGGTGACCGCCTCGCCCAGATGCTTGGTATTCCAGTAGATGATGACGGCAGCAAGGAGGTTCAACCCAGCCATTCGATAGTGCTGTCCCTTGGCAGTACGGTCGCGGATTTCACCTTGGCGGCCAATTCTCAATGCGTTCTTCAGGGCATGATGCGCCTCGCCCTTGTTCAGCCCAATCTGTGCTCGGCGCTGCATGTCGGCATCGAGCAACCAGTCGATGATGAACAGTGTCCGCTCTATCCGACCGATTTCACGAAGAGCGAGGGCAAGTTCATGCTGGCGGGGATAGGCCGCGAATTTCTTCAAGAGCTGGCTTGGCGGCATTGTGCCAGCCGCCATAGTTGCCACTGCCCGCAAAACGTCAGGCCAGTTTTCTGTGATGAGACGTTCCCGGACTTTACCACCGATCAAACCGCGAAGCTCTTTTGGCGCGGAAGCGGGATCGAACAGGTAAAGCCGCTTGGATGGCAGATCGCGAATGCGGGGTATGAAGCGATATGACAAAAGTGCGGTGACGGCAAAGACGTGATCTGTAAAACCACCGGTGTCAGCATATTGCTCCTCGATTTTCCTGCCCGTTTCATTCATGAGCAACCCGTCCAAAATGTATGGTGCTTCGTTCACCGTGGCTGGGATGTTCTGGGTCGCAAACGGGCCAAACTGGTCAGACACATGGGTGTAGGCTTTCAAACCGGGCTCAGAGCCATATTTTGCGTTTATCAGGTTCATCGCTTCGCCCTGTCGAGCGGCAGGAAAGAACTGACCGTCACTGGACGCTGTGACTCCGCCACCCCAGAATCTGGCCATGGGCAATTGAGATTGGGCTTCAATGACTGTTGCCAACGCCCGATTGATGGCATCGCTTTCAATGTGCCAACGTGACAGGCGCGAGAGTTGGAGATAGTCGTGCGTGTTGGTTGCTTCGGCCATCTTGCTCAGGCCAAGATTCAGCCCTTCGGCCAACAGTACGTTCAGCAGCCCGACACGATCTTTGCAGGGTGATCCGGTGCGCAATGCGTAAAGGCTTCGGTGAAGCCTGTTTCGTCATCGACTTCCAGCAGCAGATCAGTGATGCGGACGGAAGGTAGGCGATCATAAAGGTCGAGCACCAGCGCGTCAGCTTCTTCGGGCACGGCTGAACTCAGCCGGTCAACCTTCAGGATTCCGTTTTCAATAGAACCTCCTGGTACTGCTCCGGTCCTGGCAGCCTTGGCGAGGCGTTCAAGCCCCTGCGCCAATCGGGCTTTGCGATCTGCGATCCATATTTCCGGCTCGAATGGCACCGTCAATTTCGGTGTCGCTCTGGCGTCCTCAATCGGCACAAGAGCTTGCTTCAGATCGGCATAACGACGGGAATGGGCGAGCCAGATATCACCAGACCGGAATGCATCGCGCATGTGGAACAGCACTGACACTTCCCAGAGCCGATGGTCATCGGGGGCTTGCGTATTCAGGTGCCGATGCCATTTTGAACTGCGCCGCAGAAAGCCAGTTGGTCGAGACCTGCGCCGTTGTTCATTCCCAATGAGTGCCATCGCTGCCATCAACGGACTGGCCACGGCGGAAGCCTGGATATCAAGAACACGCAGCATGCGAGGCGCATAGCGCCTAAACCGGTGGAAGCCTTGCGTGACATGGGCTAAGGGATCGGCAGTCATCGTGTCTGTCAGTTCGGCGGCCGTCGCGACGAGGCTTTCGAGTTGTGGCCAACCGCAGGAGATTTCGGTTGCGGCATCGAGCGAAGCGCCATCTCCCTTTGCTTCCAGCAGGGCAGCCCCCAAATTCTTGAAAGATTTCAGTGTGTCGTGAAGGGCTGATTTTGCGTTTGTCACCCGCAGGTCGCAGATTTTCTTGGCGTCTCTCCATGTCTTGCCGACAATCCGGTCATGGGTTTCGACCACGGCATCAGCAATGGCAGCCTGCCATTCGACCGCACAGACAGCAAGAATAGCAAGACGGCGGTCACTCGTGATATCGCGCAGGCCATCTGCAAAATATCTTTCGCCCTGTCGGCGCAGCCGTGTAACACGGTGAGGAGGAACGTCCCCCAAGACATCTGCTGGCAGACAGAGTTCCTGCAAGAATTCCAGCCGATCCAGAAGGCGGCTGGCATCAGCCGAGTTTTTGCCAACCTCGAATTGTCGAAGCCATACAAAACGGCTGACAGTACCATCCACCAACTCGGACAATAAGCCATCCAGACGTTCTCTCATATCGCAGCTAAGTCGATCTGCGATCCGCGTTTCTATCCGGCGCTCAGCGGCGACAAGAGCGTCCGCACAAAGCCGTTCGATGACCGATATACCCGGCAAAACTGTCCGGGTGCGCCGACATTCTTCGACAAATCTCCGGGCAAGGTCTTCATTCGAACGGGCGGTCTCTGCCTCACCTTCTAGCCACGCTTTCAGATCGCGCGCACCTTGTCCGGAGAACATCCGATAGCCATAGATGCTCCGCAGGTCGACCAGATGCCTGCGGCGGGTCGTATCTGTTTCGGCATAGCAGGACAGGTCGTTCGGGTTTTCACCAAGTTGTGCGGCAATGAATTGACCAACCTCCAATGGGATGACCTCACCCGCCACCAGCAGTCGCCCTGGATATCGAAAGGCGCATAGCTGAAGGGCAAAGCCCAAACGATTGTGGGAATGTCGCCGCGTGCGGATGTGCTCAATGTCATCGTCAGCCAATGTGTAGTGATGCAGGATCGTAGCCTGATCGGTCGGCAGATCGAAAAGGGCTGACCGCTGGCGTTCGGTCAGAATGGATCGTCTTGGCATACCCGCTTGTCCTTGTTATTCATAGTCTGATTGAGACACATTCCGCACCAGCAAAATCAAAGAGTTGCAAGCCACAAATCCGAGAGGGTTCAATTGGGACAGCGCGCTGCCATCTATGCTCGGGTTTCTACCTCGGACCAATCCTGTGAACGGCAGGTTTCGGAGCTGACCGCATTTGCCGAACGGGGCGAATACGAGGTGGTGAACATCTTCAAGGAAACCGCATCGGGCACCAAAGCCAATCGGGCAGCGCGCAATAAGATCATGAAGCTTGCTCAGGCCCGCCAGATAGACGCCATCCTCGTCACGGAACTGTCTCGATGGGGTCGTTCAACGAAGGACTTACTGGAAACGCTGGATCAACTCTCCGGGTGGAAAGTCTCGGTGGTTGCCATGAGCGGCATGACATTCGAGTTGGATACACCACATGGCCGGATGATGGCGACAATGCTGGCGGGGATCGCACAGTTTGAACGAGACTTGCTTAGTGAACGAGTAAAGTCCGGCCTTGCAGCCGCCCGTGCACGTGGCAAAAAGCTCGGACGACAGCCTGGCCAGCGACCAAAATCCGACAAGCTCACGCCGCAAGTCATACAGGCCGTTGCCGATGGGCGATCCTACCGCTGGATCGCCCGCGATCTAGGCATTTCAAAGAACACTGTACTCGACATTATGAAACGACATCGCCAAGCACGATGATCCGACGCGCTTATTTGAGTGTCACGTGCCCGCACTGGCTTTGTCGCGATTCCACCAACGATTGGGGTTCGAGTTGAGCGGGTCATAACTGGCGCGACTGGCCCAACAATCTTTGATGAAGATCAGCGGCTCTTCGTAATGGTGAACATCGCGTATCGCATCCAGAACACGTTCTAAGGTTTCAGAGTTTTGCTCTATCGAAATGATGATCAGAACACTTGGAAACGTTTGAACTTTGTTTGCAGCTCCCAGGTGCACGGCGCTGGTTGAGTTTTCTTCCGGCAGGTAGGTTTCGCTGCCTGTGGCACTCACAAAGGCATTACGCTTGTATCGGCCGTAGATCAGCGGATCGACCTTCATCACATTGTCAATAATCTTGTCTACGTCTTCAGGTGTCGCCTGAATTTCAATCTGCCAGACACGTTCGACCGTACCTGTCCGTGTTTTGAGGTTGCTGATGTCGATGCTTTGCATGTTGTGGTTCCACTCTCTTTTCTGTTTTGGTCTCCCCTTGGGCCTGGTGATGAATGCCAATCGAACCCTGTGGCTGCGTTGGTCCACGGTTCGACACGTGTGGCTACGAACATTGATTGAGCAAACAAACCGAGCATTGCATGGGCCTCCCATGATGACCGTAGCTTCAGATCGTTGATCATAGAAACGAATAATATTGTTTGTCATGATGAGATATGTAAATCTTGAGCTATGAAACGCGACCTCGAAATCGACCTGCTGCGATCCTTCGTCGCTGTCGCAGCCCATCGCAATTTTACCCAAGCTGCGCACGCAATTGGGCGTACACAGTCGGCGGTCAGCCTTCAGATCAAACGTCTCGAAGAGATTGTGGAAAAGCGCCTTTTTGAACGCAGCCGTCAGTCCGTGACCATCACGCAAACCGGCGAGGCGTTACTGGTTTATGCAAACCGTATTCTGACCACAAATGACGAGGCATTATCGCATCTCCAGCGCCCCGAAGCAGAAGGGCTGATCAGGATCGGAGCACCTGATGATTACGCAACTTACCTGCTGCCGCCTCTATTGTCGGCGTTAAGAAAAGAACACCCTCGGTTGCAGTTTGAAGTCACATGTGACAATGCCAGCGACCTGCTGCCATTGATGAGACAGGGACAGTGATCCTCCCCCTCTGAAGTGGTCCGCCGTTATGGTTAAGAAAATGGAGGAACCACATGGCGAACAAGCGACCGAAGCCGGAAGAGATTGTCTCGAAGTTGCGGCAGGTTGAGATATTGATGGGGCAAGGCATGTCCCGTCTGGATGCGATCCGGCAGATTGGTGTTGTTGAACAGACCTATTATCGCTGGAGGAAGAAGTACGGCGGAATGGGTACGGATCAATTGAAGGAACTTAAGCGCCTTCAAAAGAGAATGAGCGTCTTCGAAAGGCCGTCTCGGATCTTACCCTGGACAAACTGATCCTGACGGAGGCGGCCAAGGAAACTACTGAGCCCCGCCCGTCGCCGTGCCTGCATCAACCATGTGCGCCACAAACTGCGTGTCTCAGAACGCCGGGCGTGTCGCGTCCTGAAACAGCACCGATCCACACAGCGAAAGCTGCCGAAAGGTCGAACTGACGAGAAGCGCCTGGTGGCGGACATGATAGAATTGGCCCGCCAGTATGGCCGCTACGGTTATCGCCGGATCGCGGCTTTGCTGAGAGATGCGGGCTGGCAGGTGAATGACAAGCGCGTCGAGAGGCTTTGGCGTCGGGAGGGGCTGAAAGTGCCAATGAAACAACCAAAGAAGGGGCGGCTCTGGTTAAATGATGGATCGTGTGTTCGGCTGCGGCCGGAGCATCGAAACCACGTCTGGAGCTATGACTTCGTGCATTGTCGAACGGATGACGGAAAGGCATTCCGCACGCTCAACGTCATTGATGAGTACAGCCGGGAGTGCTTGGCGATCCGTGTGGACCGCAAGCTGAACTCCAGCGATGTCATCGACGTGCTGAGTGACCTGTTCATCATGCGCGGTGTGCCAAGCTACATTCGCTCCGACAATGGCCCTGAGTTCATTGCCGTGGCGGTGCAAGACTGGATCAATGCAGTTGGAGCAAAGACCGCATACATCGAGCCAGGCAGCCCATGGGAGAACGGTTACTGTGAAAGTTTCAATGCGCGGTTCAGAGATGAGTTCCTGAATGGAGAAGTCTTCTACTGTCTAAGAGAAGCGCAGATTTTGATCGAAGAATGGAGGAAACACTACAACACAAAACGCCCTCACAGTGCTCTGGGATATAAACCGCCGGCCCCGGAAACCATCGTTCAAATGGACCAAAGGCCGGTCATGCACTAACAATCAAATTGGACCACACAAATGGGGCTGATCAGCACCGCCAGCCCTTCCTCGCGATAGAGCCTGAACAGCTTCTTGTGGTTCACCTCAAAACCTTCCCTGGCCAGCAAGATGCCCAAACGACGATAGCCGAACCGACGGCGTTCATTCGCCAGCTCGCGCAGCCGCTTGCGTAAGGCATCATCGCCCTGATCCCGCTTCTGATACTGAAAGACTGACCTATGCAGATCAGCCAATTCACACGCCCCCTCTCACACATGCTTTGCATGTGTTGCCGGGCGGGGGACGCTCGGACAAGCCGTGCCGATCCATCACATCGCGCACGGCTCGTCGCTTCACATCAGGCGTCAGTAGTTTTTTGTCGCGAGATCCTTCAATGCAGCATTATCCAACATCGCATCCGCCAGCATACGCTTCAGCTTGTTGTTCTCGTCTTCCAGCGCCCGCAGCTTCTTGGCATCCGACACGTTCATGCCGCCAAACTTTGCTTTGTATTTGTAGAAGGTCGCATCACTGATGCCGTAGCGGCGACAAAGCTCCTGCGCTTTCACGCCCGCCTCGTACTCCTTGATCATTCCAATGATCTGTTCGTCTGAAAATCTGCGTTTCATGGCCCATCCTTTTCTTGGACGGATTACTATCACCTCAATGGCCTGATTTCAGGGGGCTGGGTCAGTATCACCGGCGGTGCTGAGCCCGGTGGCATAAGACGCTTCACCAAAGAGATCCACACGGTCATTCAAGGCATAGGTGCCGCCAAGCCCGATCCCAAGCGCCCAGGGCTCGCTCTCGGTCGTCAGGGATGCCCCGGCAACATCCACCGCACTGCCCGCGCCAAACTCATGGAACAGGTTCATGATGCCATAAGGTTGTGCCGCAAACTTTTTGAAGGACCAGAGCCAGCGTAACGGATTGGATGCGATCGGCAGTACGAGTCACAGCGGCAACGCGGGTGTGAAGAAGCATCTCGACTCCATGCGCAGTTAGCACCCGGTCAAGGGCAAGCTTCACAGCCTCAGGTTCAAGCAGAACAATCCAATTGGACGTTGTAGGGGAACAGAACGGCTTACAGGTCAGGCCTAAATCCCTGAGGGCACCCAATGGACCGGACCAAATTATTTTGGATTGTGAACCGCCTTAATTTGGATTGATCCGAATTCATTCATTCGGTCTTTGCGGCTGGATTGAGGTGGTGAAGCCCCTGCCGCTGACCTCATGGCGAGCGCAAGTCGGATCATAGCTTATGTCTATTCAAACATAGGGTTGAGGTATTTCCCAATGCGGTAACCGAGTCCTAGTATTGGGCAGGAAACGAATGACTTGCCATCCTCAATGCTCGGAAAAACGCGCCAATATCCACAATAAATTCAGTTTGCTACTTGCGAGCCGCGTGGGTCTGCCGGGTTATCGGTATCAACGGCTCGCAGTCGCAAGCGAGCGGTTACAATTTAACAGCAAAAGAATAGCAATCATCATGCGCCTGTTTAAGACGTTAGCCCTGACCACCACGGCCATTGTCACCTTGGCCACCTCCGTCTCGGCAAATATCTACGCAGGCCAACTCACCTCCTCCTCAGATCAACAGGTCTTGAGCTACCTTGTCAGCGAACATGCACGAGATCCATCAACCTTCGAGGATGCACGCGAATACATCATCCTGAATCGACCAGAGATTATAGAGGACTACCTCAGTCAAACCTTAGACCGGACGCCAGACATCCGTAGTTTTTCCCCTTCGGAGCTAAGCGTAAGGGAGACCTTCGGAATTGGTTCGATGATCGCTCTGGGGATCGGTGGCATGGCGGCGGCACTTTCGCTTGCAGACAATGGCGGGGGCAGTGGCGCTGGCGAAAACCCGGGTCCCAACCCATTACCTTCTCCAAGCCCCAGTCCATCCCCTGACCCCATTGATCCGGTCGAGCCAGTTGATCCGGTCGAGCCAATTGATCCAGTTGATCCGATCGAACCAGAGCCAGTTGATCCGATCGATCCAGGCCCCGGCCTTGACGATCCCGCCTACTACCAAACCCCGGAATTCGAGGAAAACCGTGGCCTGCGTCTGATTGGAGCCGATAAACTATACGCACGAGGCGCAGGAGGAAAGGGCGTAAAAATTGCAATCCTGGACAGTGGCATCGATCTCGACAGTCCAGAATTCGCTAACCTTCCAGGCGTCGACAATAAGATCGACTTTGACAACAGCCACTCCTATGTCGGCGACCCCGGCGATATTTCTGAACCTGACGGTTCTGGCCCTTGGGGTCATGGCACGCATGTTGCCGGTATCGCGGCAGGCAGGAAAGACGGTGAAGGCATACACGGTGTTGCCTTTGACTCGGAGCTTGTCATCTTCAAAGGAGTTAACAGGACGTCTGCTAGAACTACATGGCCTGATGCCATTAACCGCGCAATCGCGGCCGATGCGCACGTCATGAACAACAGCTGGAGTGAGACTGTAATAGACAATGGCATCAAAGTCACACACACAATCATTGGTTTTACAAATCCAATTTTCTCTCAGGAAGAGAATCGCGATCGGCTTGAACGGTTTCTTGGAGACGATACCATCACCGCCCTGAAAGCCGCTAAAGCGGCTGACTTGATGAGCGTTTTTGCCGCAGGAAACAGCGGCCAGCCCGAAGTCTCAGTCAATGCAGGCGTTCCAGTTGTCCTGCCCGAATATAAGGACCACTTCATCGCCGTCGTCGCTGTCGATGTTAATCGCAATGACGATGAGACTATAGACGTCGAAATAGCGGACTTCTCCAACCGCTGTGGCCTCGCACAGGATTTTTGCCTCGCTGCGCCAGGCGTGGATATCTTGAGAATCCCCAACGGCACCGTCATCGATCATTTGGAGGGAACATCCTACGCCGCCGCATACGTCACTGGAGCATATGCTCTGTTAAAGAGCTATTTCCCAGAAAAAACCGCCGCCGAAATCGCTGAGATTTTGTTCAACTCAGCCGATGATCTCGGAGAGCCCGAGATCTACGGGCACGGCCTCCTTAATCTGGAACGCGCCATGCTTCCGATGGGTGAACTTGTTGTCTACCAGGGGACCACCACCGAGAGCGATGCCATGCCGCTCGCCGAAACGGGCATCGTCGCCAGCGGCGCCCTGGCGCCCGCCCTCAACCAGGCCCTCGCAGGACAGGTCTTGATGGTTGCAGATAAGTATACGCGCGGATTTGAGCTTGCTGCCGACGCCTTGGTCTCCGAAATCGAAGCACCAAAACCCCGCCTTACGATCGTAAGGGAAACAAAAGTCAGCGACACCCTGACAGTCATGCGTTCAAATCACAGCACGGGTCTCCGTTTTGATGGAGATGTGTCCTCCTATGAGGTAAACCTCGGAGAAACAGATCCAGACGCAGATCCATTTGGACAGCTTCTGACAGAAGACTACGCATTCGGACACGACTTCCAGCTGACAGACGCGCTTGCGCTGACGACGGACCATGCAATCGGATCATCCACTGACTCTTTCTCAAAGACCAGCATAGGGCTTGAAGCAAAAGACAAAGATGGGTCAGGCTTTTCTGCCCAGTTCGGCCTCATAGAAGAAAACGGCACCGTCCTTGGATCCCGCTTCATGGGAGCCGCAGGTCAAGACGGACGCAGCGCGACCTCATTCCTGACGATATCGGGATCTGTTGCTGTTGGGCAAGACACGCTGCTGACAGTATCGGGCACGCAAAGCAGGACAGATTTCCGACAAGAAGGTTTGATCACTGGCGGCAAAAACCTGATGGGGCGTGCCGGCAGAGTATCAATCAGCAAAGACCGCTTCTTTGGCAGCCCCGGCACCATGACCCTGTCAGTTTCCAGTCCGCTCCAGATCTCATCCGGCGAGATCTCAATCGACCTCCCGCAAGACAGGGTTGCAGCCGTGGCCGGTCAAGAAAGCACGGGCGTGACAAGAACCTCTCAAACTGTGGACATTACATCTTCAGTGCGGCCGATAGACATTGGTTTGATCTATCAGATCGCTTCGGATGCTCCTGGACCGGATATTCTGTTTAACGCGGGATATCGTGCACGAGGCGGCGACCAAAATCCCTACATTGGATTTGCGTTCAGTCACAGGTTTTGAAGCGCAGTGAGCGAAGCCCGATCGCAGGGAACAATTCCACCGCCGCCAAAGCCGAGCAAGTCTTCGGATGATCAACGACCTGTAAGTGGAGTGTGGCTCACGTGTTTAGCGTAATTCCAGGGTATTAGGTTACTGATGTTGGACTGTTTATGGCCGTTTGCGATGGCGGTCAAGATTTGGGTGAGGCACGCACGCACCGCTTACGATGACCCACCTGCTCGACAGATTACTCTTCCCGCATGGCGTGGGCGATCTGATCCTGGATCGGTTTGATAAGATAAGACAGGATGGTGCGATCGCCCGTCTGGATCAGCGCTTCGACCGGCATGCCTGGCATCAGGACGTTGCCGTGTATCTTCTCTCGTTCTCCCTCCAGAAACCGGAGCCGCACGGTGAAGAAGCTCATTCCGGTTCCCTCATCGAGGGTCGTTTCAGCCGAAATCGTGACGATCTGACCTTTCAATTCCGGTGTTGTGCGCTGGTTTAAACCCGGCAGGCGAATGGTCGCCTGCTGACCTGTGAATATCTGATCGACATCTGTCGGTGCGACCTGCGTTTCGATGATAAGTGCGTCTTCTTTTGGAACGATCAACAGGATGGGTTCTGCCGGACTGATGAAGCTGCCTGTCGTGTGCACGTTGAGTTGATGGACAAAGCCTGACCGTGGTGCCCGGATATCCATGCGAGAGAGTTGGTCGACAGACGCCGCTTTCTGCTCCGCCAGACGCGCAATCTCACTGCGCGTTTCCTGAAGATGCTGGAGCGTCTCGGCACGGTAGTCTTCCCGCAATTGCAGGATCTGGATACGCCTTTCGCTGATTTCCAACCCGGTGCGGGCCGCTTCGGCCAGCAATGCACCGTGCTCGCTTCGCAGGCGGGTCTTGTCCCTGCGGACCGCCAGAACCCGGTTTGTGGCGACGTAACTCTTTTCCAGCAGTTTTTCGAGCCCGGTAAGCTCCATATCAATCAAGCCGATCTCTTCTGCCTTGGCGTCCGCCTGAACCTCGAGATTGTCGATTTGGCTGCCGAGTTGATTGATTTGCTCATTGAGTTGATCCGTCCGACCCACCAATCCTGCCAGTCGTGCAGCCCTGAGCTGGCGCTGCACTGTCAAAATACGAGATATCTCTGTATCAGAGCCACGACCGGCGATACTCTCGGGAAACACAATGACTGTTGCGTTGTCGCGTTCAGCAATCAAGCGTGCCTCCGTCGCAACCAGTTCGTCAAGCTGCTGACTGACAACCGCAAGATTTGCGCGCGTGACCGCATCGTCAAGACGCAGAAGAAGGTCACCCGCCTGAACCAGATCGCCATTTTTTACAAGAATATCTGCAACAATGCCCCCTTCCTTGTGTTTGAGGGTTTTGACATTGGATTCAACAACAATGGCCCCGGGCGCAATGACCGCCCCGGAGATTTGCATCCAGGCAAACCAGCCGATGAGGAATGCAAGAAGCGCGCAGAAGAACAGGCCTGCGCCCCATAGATGCCGCCTGATGCTGCGACGAAGTGTTTGGACAGTTTCGCTCATGTCTCCGCTACACCGCCCGAACCGGTGTGGGGCTTTGCGTGAGAACCTGCTGCAGGACTTCTTCTTTTGGCCCGAAGGCCTGGGCGCGTCCCTCCTTCATGAACAGGACAGTATCCACGCCTGCCAGGGCGCTTGGCCTGTGGGCAATGACGATGACAATCGATCCGGCCTCCCGCAAGGCGCCAATGGCTTTGGTGAGCGCAGTCTCGCCCTCGGAATCGAGATTGGAATTGGGCTCGTCCAGGACGACCAGGAACGGGGTCCCATAAAGCGCGCGCGCCAGGGCGACGCGCTGCATCTGCCCGCCGGACAAGGTGATGCCACCCGGCCCAATCTCGGTGTCATAGCCATTCGGCAGTGACGTGATCAGCGCCTGCGCATCGGCAAGCTCTGCCGCCCGGAGGATATCGTCCGGACCGGCATCGGTCTGGAAGCGGGATATGTTCTGGGCCACGGTTCCGGCAAAGAGCTGGATATCCTGTGGCAGATAACCAATGAACGCACCTTGCCGATCCGGTGCCCACTGGAAGAGATCCGCACCATCCAGCCGGAGTGACCCGCGCAGCACCGGATAGACACCAACCAGGGTCCGTGCCAGCGACGATTTACCGGCCCCCGAGGGACCAATCACACCGAGCCCGTCCCCTGCCTCCAGCGCAAATCCGACATTCTGAAGCACCGGATGACCGACCGGACCCGAAACGACATTGTCCAGGGTCAGGGTTTTGGACGGCAATGGCAGTTCCATGCGCTCAGGCTCGTCCGGGCGGCCTTCCACGACATCCCGCAGGCGCTTGAGCCCCTGTCTGGCCGCCACAAATCCGCGCCACTGGCTGACCGCCATCTCAACAGGAGACAGCGCCCGCGACGTTATAATGGACGCCGCGATCATCATGCCAGGCGTGATCTGCTGACCAATGGCCAGCCAGGCACCCACGCCCAGCATGGCGGATTGCAGCATGAAGCGGAAGGATTTGGTGAGTGTGCCAAAGAGGTTCGCCATGTCTGCGGCATGCCGCTGTTTGGTGAGAAACGTGCCATTGATCGCCTCCCACTGCTCTTTCAGCGTTGCGGTCATGCCCATGGCCCGGACGGCCTCGGCATTCCGCCTCCCCTGTTCAACAATGGCCGCGCGTTGAACGGCATGTCGGTTGGCGTCTGCCGACGGTTTCCGGGATGCGATCTCGTTCAGGCCGATCAGGATACAAATGAAGACCGCCCCCCCAATGGCAACCAGTCCGAGGGTCGGGTGAAAGACATAGATGATGGTCAAATAAACCGGCATCCAGGGAAGATCGAAGATCGCTGTTGGCCCGGGTCCAACGAGGAATTGCCGCACGGTTTCCAGATCGCGCACCGGATCAAGTGTTTCCGCCTTGCGGCCCATCAGAACCGGCAGCGCGATCGAGCATTCATAGCTTGTTGCAGACAGCTGTGCATCGAGATGCTGACCGACGCGCAACAGCACGCGCGAGCGGATGCCCTCGAGGAGGCCATAGAACATGTACATGCCGCCCGCCAAACCAGCCAGCACCATCAGTGTCGGCACCGAACCGCTCGCCAGCACCCGGTCATACACCTGCAGCATGAAGAGGGGCCCGGTGAGCATCAGGAGATTGATCGGCAGGCTGAGCAGGCCAATGCCTAGCAGCGTGGAACGGAGGGCCTGAAGGCACTCCGCAACACACCCGTCCTGGGAACGCGCTTGCGACATCATGCGTCGTGGTCGTTACGCGTAAAACCGGAAGTCGTCGGAGGACAGATCCGATACGATGACATTCTTCAGGACAATGCTGTTGTCCGTATCCAGCGTGATGGTTGTATCGGTACCGTCATCCGCCGCACTGTTCAGGACGTCCGCATAGGAGGCCAGATTGGTGACACCCCTGAACTCGATGATATCCTCCGTCGCAGCGCCAGCCGCAAAATCGGTTACAACATCCTTGCCGAAACCGGGATCAAAGACGAAGATGTCGTCTCCCGTCCCCCCGGTCAGACGGTCATTACCAGCACCGCCAGCGAGAGTGTCCATGCCCTCATGGCCAAAGAGCGCATCTTCACCGCTGCCACCCGTGAGACGATCGTCACCTGCCATACCGAGGAGGGTCTCGTTGCTGCTGCTTGCAGATAGATTCAGCGTATCGTCCCCCTCACCGCCGTCAAAGATCGTCGTGATAACCTTGTTGCCATCCGCATCAAAGCGCTGAGAATAGATCTCGTAACCGTCAGGCGTATTAATCTGGCCATACGAATGCCACTGGACCGCAAACCCGCCATTCTCCAAGCCTACGACATCGGAATACATCTGGTGGTGATAGACCCACTGCGTGTTCACCTGGAACTCGCCGCCGACTGTTGAGCCGTCAGCGGCGTATCTCTGACCATGAATACTGGCACCAGATCCATCCTGACCATAAGACGTCCAAGTTGCCACAAACCCACCGTCTTGCAATCCGGATACCGAAACGTAGTATTGATTATACTCCGTGGCGGTATTGATCTGGAATTCGCCACCTTCTGCTGAGCCATCGGCATTGTATTTTTGGCCATAGACACCCCAGAATGCGCCGTCCTGATCAGCGGATTGCCAGGTGACGACAAAGCCCCCGTCTTCCAGCGCCGTGATTGAAGGCTCGACTTGATGGTTTGCCGTGTGCGTGTTGATAAGGAACTCCGCGCCAAGGGGGGTTCCATCAGCGTTGAAACGCTGACCATAGATACCAAACAGGTCTCCATCCTGCAGTTCAGACTGCCAGCTGACAACAAAACTCCCATCCGTCAGCACGGTGACAGTCGGCCAGTCCTGTCCCCTGCAGTATGCGTGTTCACCTGGAACTCGGATCCCGATGGTGTGCCGTCCTGGCTGAAGCGCTGCGCAAAGATGCCGCCCTGATCACCATCCTGACCCTCCGAATACCACACGGCAACAAAACCCCCGTCGTTCAGAGCAGCAATGTCAGGCACGCTCTGATGTCCGACAGTTTCGGTGTTGAGTTGAAACTCATCTCCGATGCGTCCACCACTTGCATCAAAGCGCTGGCCGTAAATGCCCTGGCCTGAGCCATCCTGATCGCCCGACTGCCACACCACCACGAAACTGCCATCGTTCAGACCGGCTGCAGAAGACAGTTGCTGGTCTCCGGAGGACGTCGTATTAATCACCAGTTCATCGCCAACAGGCGTACCACTTGCAGAAAACACACGGCCATGGACCTCAAAGCCAGCAGCATCTGCCTGACTACTTGTCCAAGTGGCCACATAGCCACCATTGGCAAGAGCTGTAGAACGGACGAAGGCGCTTATAGTGTCCGTACCCAGATCATCGCTGACCCGCTGTTCCGCTTGCAGTCTGATGGTAAACTCGCCACCATCATCTTCAAAGCGGAACGTGTCAGCACCGCCTACCGTTGCACCTCCTCCGAGAGCATTCAGTTCAATAAGACCGTTGTCGGTTGACATCGTGTAGTAATCCATGGTGCCCGATAACGTTGCAACGGTCGATGTCTCGGTAACCAAGACATGCACATTGACGACCGGATCGTAAACATCCCCGACATCAAGGGTGAAGGTCTTACTGGTCGAAAGGTCACCCGAATCCGTGGCTGTGGCCGTGAGGACAACCTGAGTTTCGCTCTCATAATCCAGACTTTCACCGTCCTTCAGTTTCAAGTTGCCGCCCAGAACTTCGAAGCGGTCATCATCGACACTATATGTGAACGTGTCGCCGACATCCGGATCGCTGACCGAGAGCATGCCAATCACGGCCCCGGCGTCTTGTTCCTGGACCTCTGAACCTGTCAAGGTGAGATCTTCCGGGGCATCGTTGACCGGTGTGATTTCAAGGGTGAATGTGTCGCTTGATGCAAGTGAGCCATCGCTGGCTGTCACCATGACACTCAATGTGCCGTTGAAGTCCTGGGGCGGTGTGCCCGAGAAACTCTCCGCAACCGCATCGAACACCAGCCAGTCCGGCAGGGCCGAACCATCCGCAAGCGTCGCAGTCAAGGTCAGCGCATCGCCATTCGGATCCTCAAATGCGTCCGGTGGTAGTGTAAAGCTCACAGCCTCATCTTCCGCTGAAGACTTAGGAGGCAATGGAGCTCTCAAATCAGGCGCATCGTTGGCTCCGTGCACAACAATTGAAACCGTTGCGGTGCTCTCCCCGCCATTGCCGTCACTGACGGTATAGGTGAAGGTATCCGTCAGGGTCTGGTCCCTCTCCAGAGCCCGAACATTAGCTGCATTGGTGGGATCGTAGCTGATGGTCCCGTTGGCGTTCAGAGTCAGGATGGCCCCCTGTGTGCTCATGGTCGAAACCTCTGACACCGTGAGCGCATCTCCATCGACATCGCTGTCATTTGCCAGGAGGGTGGCGATATCAATCGAAGTGACAACATTTTCTCTGACAGGAGTGGGGCTCTGCGCAACATCATTAACCGCAACAGGTGCATCGTTGGTTCCCTGAACAACGACAGAGACGGTTGCGGTGCTCTCCCCGCCATTGCCATCCTCAACCGTATAGGTGAAGGTATCCGTCAGGGTCTCGCCAACTGCCAAAGCCTGAACATCAGCTGCGCCGGTGGGATCATAGCTGATGGTCCCATCGGTGTTCAGCGTTAGGACTGCGCCATGCGCACTCGTTGTGGAAACCGCTGTCATGGTCAGCGCATCTCCCTCGGCATCGCTGTCATTGGCCAGAAGGGCGGCGGTCTCAATCAAGGTGACAACATCTTCGGTGATCGGCGTGGGACTTTGCGCAACATCATCGACTACGACAGGTGCATCGTTGACAGGGGTAATCTCAAGCGCAAAGGAACTGCTTGCTGAAAGGAACCCGTCACTGGCCGTCACCGTGACACTGACTTGCCCCGTATAGTCCTGGGGCGGTGTGCCCGAGAAACTCCCGGAGGTCGCATCAAACACCAGCCAGTCCGGGAGTGCCTCACCCCCAACCAGCGTTGCACTCAGGGTCAGCGCATCACCATCCACATCCGTGAACGCATTGGCTGGCAGCGCAAAGCTCACGGCCTCATCTTCCGCGGAAGACTGATCAGGCAATACAATCGCCACAACAGGTGCATCATTGGTTCCGTGCACAACGACGAACACGGTTGCGACGCCCACACCGCCATTGCCGTCATCGGTCGCATAGGAAAATGTGTCGATAAGTGTCTGGCCAACTGCCAAAGCCTGAACATCAGCTGCGCCGGTGGGATCATAGCTGATCGTGCCGTCGGAGTTCCGCGTCAGGGCCGCCCCATGCGTACTTTTCACATTAACCGCTATCATCGTCAGCGCATCCCCGTCGACATCGCTGTCGTTGGCCAGAAGCGTGGCGATATCAATCGAGGTCACAACATCTTCGGTGACCGGAGTGGGACTTTGAGCAATGTCATTAACTGCGACAGGTGCGTCGTTGACAGGAGTAATATCAAGCGCAAAGGTGCCGCTTTCTGAAAGGGACCCATCGCTGGCCGTCACCGTAACACTCAAAATGTCGTTGAAGTCCTGCGGCGGTGTGCCCGAGAAGCTCCCTGCAACCGCATCAAACACCAGCCAGTCCGGCAGGGCCGTCCCATCCGCAAGCGTCGCACTCAAGGTCAGCGCATCCCCATCCACATCCGTGAATGCATTGGCCGGCAAAACAAAGCTCACGGGTTCATCTTCTTCGGAAGAGCGATCAGGCAATACAATCGCCACAACAGGCGCATCGTTGGCTCCATGAACAACCACGGAAACACTTGCGGTGCTCTCCCCGCCATTACCGTCCTCGACCGTATAGGTGAATGTATCCGTCAGGGTCTGACCCTCTGCCAGGGCCTGAACAGCGTCTGCGCCGGTTGGATCATAGCTGATCGTCCCGTCGTCTGTGTTCAGCGTCAGGGCCGCGCCATGTGCACTCGTCGGAGACACATCCATCACCGTCAGCGCATCTCCATCCACATCGCTGTCATTGGCCAGAAGCGTGGCGGTCTCAATCAGGGTGACAACATCTTCTGTGATAATCTTGTGACTTTGAGCAACACCGTTCGCATCAAAAACGCGGGCCTTGATGGCGAGGTCCCCATCGCCCTGCTGTCCGTCATGAGACTCCCAGGTGACAACAAAACCCCCATTGGCGAGGGCTGTCACACTCGGGTTCTGTTGCCAGCCATTGGTGAATTCATTGACCAGGAATTCACTGACAACCTCATCGCCATTCTCATTGAAAATGCGGGCCTTGATGGCAGTACCGGACGTATCCCCTTGCTGCCCGTCCTCAGACATCCAGGTGACAACAAAATGGCCATTGGTGAGCGCTGTAATACTCGGGTATACTTGCCAGCTATCGGTGAATTCATTGACCAGGAACTCACTGACAATCTCATCGCCATTCTCATTGAAAATACGGGCCTTGATGGCAGAAGCGGACGCATCCCCTTGCTGCTGGTCATGAGACCCCCAGGTGACAACAAAACCCCCATTGGCGAGGGCTGTCACACTCGGGTCCTCTTGCCAGAAGTTGATGAATTCGTTGACACGGAACTCACTGACAATCTCATCGCCATTCTCATTGAAAATACGAGCCTTGACGGCAGACCAAGACGTATCCCCGTGCTGTTGGTCCCAAGAATGCCAGGTGACGACAAAATGGCCATTGGCGAGCGCTGTAACGCTCGAGTATAGTTGCGCGTCATTGGTGTATTCATTGACCAGGAATTCACTGACAATCTCATCGCCATTTGCATCGAAAATGCGGGCCTTGATGGCAGAACTGGACGTATCCCCTTGCTGCCCGTCAAGAGAATGCCAGGTGACGACGAAATGGCCATTGGCAAGGGCTGTCACGCTCGGCCAGCCTTGCATGTCATGGGTAACTTCATTGACCGGGAACTGACTGACAATCTCATTACCATCCGTATCAAAAATACGGGCCTTGATGTCAAAACCAGACGGATGCCCTTGCTCCTGATCATTGGACGGCCATGTGACGACGAAATGGCCATTGGCGAGCTCGGTAACGCTGGGGGTCAATTGACTACCATTAGTAGACTCATTCACCAGAAATTCACTGACAATCTCCACACCATTCTCATTGAGAATACGGGCCTTGATGGCAGTTTCAGACGTATCGCCCGGCTGTCCATCATCAGACTGCCAGGTGACGACGAAATGGCCATTGGCGAGAGCGGTAACACTCGGGTCGCTTTGAGAGCCATCGGTGAAGTCATTGACCAGGAACTCACTCGGATCAACAGTATCATCAGCCGCGACAGGTGCATCATTGACCGGGGTAACATCAAGCACAAAGGTGTCGCTGGCCGAAAGAGACCCGTCGCTGGCCGTCACCATCACGTTGACTGTTCCATTGAAGTCCTGGGGCGGTGTGCCCGAGAAACTCCCCGCAACCGCATCAAACTCCAACCAGCCAGGCAGGGCCGCACCATCCGCAAGCGTCGCGCTTAAGGTCAGCACATCGCCATCCATATCCGTGAATGCATTCGCCGGTAATGCAAAGCTCACAGATTGATCTTCTGCTGAAGACTGATGTGGCAAAACCGTTGCCAAAACGGGTGCGTTATTCACTACGGTCATTACTTTATCCAATTCAAGCTGGTGGGCTGTTGACGTTGATTTCGCGCGAATCCTGAAATCCCTGGCGACGGGCGGAAACCTGACATTACTTTCCGAAGCTTTGATCTTTGCTGTTTGATTGCCCGCAAGTCCGTTCAGCCAATTCGCCTCTCAAACAACACTGGAACCAGATCACCAAAATGGAAAATATCGGGATTCTATATTTGAATAGGCATCAGCTATGGTGAGGCTTGCGCCGTCAGACGTTCACTTCACGACGGCACAACTCAGCAATACTGTCCTCGCCGCGTAGGCCGTCCAGAACGATCCTGATCTTCTCTTCGGATGAATAATGCTTGCGCGTGGCACGCTTGATATCTTTGACGATCTTCTCGCCAGCGCTCTTCGTTGTCTTTCTCATCGTCCACTCCTCGGTGGATACGATGTGCAACAAACCCTCTCTTAGAAAATGACTCTATTTGGTCCCACAAGCGCTGACGTCAGACATTCAGAACAACGAGCGCGCACGTTTTTGCACTGAAGTGATCTGCGTATGACAAGCTATGAGATGGCACTCATCTCTTTCAGCTCCAGGGTCGCACGTTCATACATGTCTTGGTTCTTCTCGAGCACGTCCCTGAGTGTGGGCTTATAAATGACGTCAGGGCGAATTCCGAGATCCTCCAACAGACGACCTTCGTTCAAACCGGTTCTCACACAACGTCTGACCGTGAACCCAAAATAGAGATCGCTGGGAATTGCCTGGAGGCCTGTCTGCGAAGCGTCCGGGTAGACCTGAAGATCGTTGCTCATCCATGGCAGATCTCTCACTTGGTGCGACAATGATCCGTCAGAGATCGTCCACACACGGCCGCCAAATTCCTGCCCTGAAGAAGATACCTGAGCAATTGAGGAGATCGACGTTCCGCTTTCATTGAAGGCAAGCCTGATTGGATCGGTAAGATTTCCCGCTTCCAAGTCCGATGCAAGTGCGCTCTCCATGGGAAAGTCGGGGACAAACAACCGAAGAACATCAAACCTCCAGTTGTTGCCCCCTGCCGCTGCCATGTTTTTGTCGATACACATGACACGGCCGATGTCGTGATCGATGAATCCAGCGGTAAACATGTCAGCCGTACTAAGCGCCAAAGCGTCGGTTACAACGACCACTGAGCCAAAGAACTTCTGACCAATTTGGTTCGCATCATCATCAGTTCCTTCAATCGGGTATCCTTGTGTGAAGTCTTCTCCGGTTTGATGTGCTTCTTCCATCGAATTTCGCCATTGGCCGAAATAGTCAGATGCATCCATGAGTTTCCTGGTGCCCGGCGAAACTCTGAACTGAAACCTTGTTGGGGTGATGCGTTTAGGCGTTAGCAACTGCAGCAACCTTTCACCTGCGGCAATGTAGCCTCCAGAATTACCTCGAATATCGATGATCAATCCCTCTGCGGGCAGTTGTTGCAGGGCTTCGATGAAGTCGGTCGCAATGTCGTCGACGCCATCGGATCTGAAGTGATGAAGCCGGACATATCCATAGGTTCCATGTTGTGTGGTTATCGTTCCGTACTGAAAGTTCGGCTTGGCCCCAATGACCACCGGGGTATCGCCGCTTGCCTGAGCGGCGGACTGTTCCGCTGCTTCATCGAAGCTAGAGGGTAAAAATTGGGCCCTTTTGGTTTGTTGCTGTTGAGACAGTTCAATGTCCCCACCGAACCCTATGACGTTTTGACCTATGGCCGGATCAAGGGGAACAGTTCCTACATCAAAACCTGTCCAGTTGAACTGCTCCTCGCGGGCCTGTCCGTTGACTTCAAAGTTGAGCCTCACCCAGGATTCTGATGGCCAGGAAAACCGGCGAAGCGGTCGCCTGGTCAAGAATTCGATGGCGCGGGCAAATAGTGCAGGCTCGTTCCCAGCATCGAACAGGTTGGCATTGATCCTTACCTGTCGCGCTATAGGGGTTCCGTTCCAGTGGGTGACGATTGCGCCCACTGCCAAGTGTTGTGGTGTAAATCCGCCTTCTATCTTGGTGACGACGTATGTCTCGACATCGTTGATCCAGCAGCGTTCGATATCAAACGGGAGCACGCAAGAAAGGCCATTTGGCGAGCGCCCGTAAAAGACGAGATGTCGGTCCCGCGTGCGCGTGATGGTCTGGATGATGCTCTGATGAAACTCATCATCGGTCAGTTGCTCGATAACCGGTTCCAACCGTTCAAGGGCACGAACCGGGTCAAATCCGAATTGAGATTTCTTCATTCCAAGATGAACGAAAAATTCCCGCAATACCAAGCGTATCTGTTCGACAATTCGTTGACGATCTTCGATTGGATATAGATTTGCGGCAACCGTACTCTCCAGATCGAGCGCAAATGATCTGGCAATGGGAGCTCCGTTGGGAGACATCCTGATAACTGGTTGGGCTTTATTCAGGTTCTGAAAGACCTCGATACGCTCATCAGTCAGTGACTGTTGAAGGGCTTCATCATATTTCATTGACCACTTCCTCTCACCACTCAATCACAAACGAGACCGGTCGATGATCACTCGGGCGGTCGCCTCGCTTGCGCTTCTTGTCAGTGTCGTCAAAGTTGTTGAATGCACCCGTTTCGACCTTGCACGATCCCGCTTTCAGCTTGAATGGCTTCTTGTTTCGCCACATGGATGGGGACACGACCACATGATCGATCAACTCGTCTACGAGTTTTCCTCCCTCCAATGGATCGGGAAATGTCACCGTGCTTGACTTGGCAATGACGCTCGGCGTCATCGCATGTTCAAAGTAGGTGTCAGGTTCCAGGAACGAACCGACCAGTTCATCGATGATGTTGTGAATGAGGAACTCGCGCTCCATGAGCTCTGCATAGGCCCCATCGTTGAAGTCTCCGACAATAATGGATGCATCCGGTGCACCGGAATCGGCGTTCAGATCCTCGACCACGTAATCCCTTAGCTTGGTGATTTCCGCTGAAAGCTTTTGACGTGCCAACAGAGCGTCGTTGATGGCGTCCTCATCTCTGTCTTTCCATTGTTTGGGATCCTTCAGCTTGGAAAACTTGGATTTCGTGTGAACGTTGATGATCCGTAGCGTCTTTCCGGCAGCTGGTTTGTAGGAGAGAACAAGTGGGGTTCGGAAAAACTTATGGGTCTTTCGGTCGGCCTTCTGGATTTTGCCCCACGGATAAAAGCCCTGTGATCCACGCAGAGACTTTGTTTCCGGGCCTTTTGGATCAAAAACGGAGACTTTGCCTGCGATGCTCGTGTGAACAAGAAAGTGCAGGGTTTGGGTTCTCGAGTTCGAGGTGTGCACGACAAATTTGTTGCCGAGGAACTTTTGAACAAAAAGTTCCAGCTGTTCTTTGCGAGGCGGTCCTTCCTGGATGGCGATGATTTTGGCGTCGATTTTCTTGATGACGCCCGCAATGCGCTTACACAATTCGGGCACGTCTTCGATTGGGGCCAGTTTGATGCCGCCGAGTTTCTTTCCCGCGAAACTGTCTCTGATCGTGCCGTCCCAGGTTTTCCACTCTCCGTTAAAAACGGAGATCATCCATTCAATGTTGAACGTCGCGATCTTTAACTGGGGCACAGTGGGGTCCTCCTCGAAATCTATTCTTTTGATTGTACAGCAATATTGCGATGAAGCGCAAAACTCTCCGTGCCGGAGGATATTTGAACATTAAATCCCTCGTTGGCCGGATCGGAAGCCTCGATCTCGAAAGCCGTATCGAAGCGGAATTGCGTGAGGGGCTGGCACGTTTTGGTCCAGAGTTATCCACCGATGCAGATGTTTGGTTTTTCCAGATTTTGGAGTTTGGAGCGCCCAAAGCAAGGTATCTGGTCGAAGCCGACTTGTTCGCGGAACGTGTGGCCAAGTAAATTTCAGAGCGTGCTGAGGGGCCGGATTACGCCGCCCCGAGACTGAAATCATCCTTCGAAACCTGGACCATTCCTCCTCTTCAGACGCTTCCAAGGTGACACAGAGTTCTTTAGTGCCATCGCGCCGGAAATTGCACGGCGCACGTTGGAGAATCTATCTACGATCGGTCTCGATGTGAGAGCGCTGCAAATGCAGAGCGACGAGTATCGTACGGCTCTATCGGAGATCACTGCTTTGGTGCAGAGCATCGACCAACCTGTGGAAGCCTTGGAAAGAGGAGTGCCATTCAATGAGATTGAAGCGCCCGTTTCGCGAGTCTCAGTTACGCACATTATCGCAGCAAAAATTTCACTTGGCACTGTCTGACGTCAGCGCGAATGGGACAGTTTAGGTCGATTTGATAAGAGAGGGTTTCTGGCTCATCGTAACCGCCAAGGAGTGGATCTATGGACGCCCCCTGCGCAAGGTGTTTTTTGTGATGATGTTGACGGCATTGGATGCGTGAATCTATCCGGCCTTTGATTGAAGCATCTTTGCTCCTGGCCTCGATGGGATCCGCTGGTTTCAGTGCCTTCCAAGATGACCGGCCTTTCCTGGCCACCACTCCTTACAGGCTGTGAATTGCGGCCCCTGCCGTTACACCATCGTCTCGTCACCTCGCATTCTTAGAGCGCCAGTACTTTCCGGGCTGCCCGCTACGCCGCTTTGTAGCCTTCTCCGCTCCGCAAAATCGCCCAGGCAATGCGTGCTGTCTTGTTGGCGATAGCCACGAGCGTTTTGTTGTGACCTGCGCGTGCCAGCAAGCCCTGCGCCCATCTCGCGCGTTGATCATCACGATTGGCGATCCTGATCAGGACGGACCGGGCGCCGTGGATGAGCTGGCGCCGCAGGTATTGGTTGCCTCGTTTGCCTATGCCACCAAGCCGGGGCTTGCCGCCCGTCGTATATTGTCTGGGAACCAAGCCTATCCATGCCGCGAGTGCCCGGCCAGACGAAAAGTGTCGACCGTCATCAACGGCAGCGATCAAGGCGGTGGCGATCACAGGCCCGACGCCGGGGAGGGTTGCAAGACGTTTGCACCGCTCATCGGTCCGGCAGATCGCGATTAGCTTACGGTCGAGCTCAGCGACGTGTTTGTCCAACGCTTCGAATTCGGCGATAAGTGCGTTGAAGTTTTCCGTTGCCAGCGCTGACAACTTGGCCTCAGCGACGGCGTTTCTGATATCCTTTCGGAACCGAAAGGCACCGACTGGAATGACAACGCCATACTCCCCCAGAAGGCCCCGAATGTGATTAATCAATCCGGTCCGTTGTGTGATGAGACGATCACGTGTTCGATGCAGCATCTGCAAATCCTGTTGCTCCGTCGTCTTCACTGGGACAAATCGCATAGTCGGGCGCAGTGCGGCCTCATAGATCGCCTCGGCATCAACAGCGTCGTTCTTGGAGCCTTTGACAAACGGCATTACGAACCGCGGATGAACGAGGCGCACGGCATAGCCTTGCGCCTCAAACTGTCTGCCCCAGTGATGAGCGCTGGCACAAGCCTCCATGGCGACTGTTTCCGGGAATACTCCTGAACGGCAGCGGCGAGTTTTGATCTGGTCACCTTCTTCGAGATTACCTCGCCCTCATTGGTGATTCCGTGGATGTGAAACGACTGTTTGCCTAAATCAATCGCAAGTAACTGCATTCTGTGAACTCCTTCTGCTTGATACGTCTGCCGAAAACTATCGGCATCGGTGCAAGGGGCGTCCATTCCATAAGATGAGACAGAAACCCGGAACCAAGCAGAGCCACGGTGAGAAGGTCGTAAAGAACATTCGCCGTGCGACCCGCAAACAGTACTCCGCAGAAGAGAAGATCAGGATCGTGCTGGACGGCCTAAAGGCGAGGACAGCATCGCAGAGCTGTGCCGTCGTGAGAGCATCGCGCAGAGCCTTTATTACAGCTGGTCCAAGGAATTCCTGGAAGCCGGCAAGAAACGTCTGGCAGGCGACACGGCCCGCGCGGCAACTTCCACCGAAGTGAAGGATCTGAGACGGGAAGCCCGTGACCTGAAGGAGGTGGTTGCCGAACAGGCTCTTGAACTGCGGTTGCTCAAAAAAGCATGATCGCGGATGGGGACGACGACGAATGAGATATCCCGCATCCGAAAAACTGGAAGTCATCCGCTTGGTTGAGCAATCGCATCTGCCGACCAAGCGCACTTTGGAGAAGCTGGGCATTCCGAAGACCACCTTCTATCGCTGGTACGACCGGTATCTGTCGGGTGGTCCTGAGGCGCTTGAGGATCGTAGTCCCAAGCCCTCACGGGTCTGGAACCGCATTCCGCAGCCAATGCGTGAGAAGATCAAGGACCTGGCACTGAAGGAAAGTGAGCTTTCCCCGCGTGAGTTAGCTGTTCGCTTCACCGACACAGAAAAGTACTTTGTGTCAGAGGCTTCGGTCTATCGCATCCTCAAGTCTTACGATCTGATCACCAGCCCGGCTTATATGGTTTTGTCGGCCGCAGACGAGTTCCAGGACAAGACCACACGACCGAACCAGCTCTGGCAGACCGACTTTACCTATCTGAAGGTGATCGGCTGGGGCTGGTTCTATCTCAGCACGATCCTGGACGATTACAGCCGATACATCATCGCCTGGAAGCTTTGCACGACGATGAAGACCAAGGATGTGACCGACACACTGGACCTCGCTTTGCACGCCTCAGGCTGTGATCAGGCAACGGTGCTGCACAAACCACGCCTGCTCAGCGACAACGGGTCCAGCTACATCTCTGGTGAGCTTGCCGAATGGCTGACAGATCAGAAAATGGATCATGTTCGAGGGGCGCCATACCATCCGCAAACTCAGGGAAAGATCGAGCGCTGGCACCAGACTCTCAAGAACCGCATCTTATTGGAAAACTACTATCTGCCCGGTGACCTTCAGCAGCAGATCGATGCTTTCGTCGATCACTACAATCACCGGCGCTACCACGAAAGCTTACAAAACCTCACGCCCGCCGATGTCTACTTCGGACGCGGGCAGACCATTCTAAAACAACGAGAAAGGATCAAACGAAAGACCATCGAAACCCGGCGCTTGCTTCACCGCAAATCCGCCGCATAATCACAACAAC
This sequence comes from Ruegeria sp. B1, assembly GCF_056535885.1. Classification (NCBI taxonomy): domain Bacteria; kingdom Pseudomonadati; phylum Pseudomonadota; class Alphaproteobacteria; order Rhodobacterales; family Roseobacteraceae; genus Ruegeria; species Ruegeria sp. B1. The sequence goes on from NZ_JBQFJA010000003.1 coordinate 53,336, forward strand.
CAGATGAGCCAGATCCTCTCTTAGCTCAGGCGGCCATCTGTCCCAAAACCCCTGACAACGGACACACTTGGCACCTACTCAGACGAAAAAGTGCATGAGATTCATCGCAGGCCGGAGAACTGCAAAAAGTAATTCATTCACCCCTTCGATGGAGACGATCGCACACGTTGCATCTGTTACATTCTCACACTGGTCAAAAACGGCAACGGTGGGACAAATACCGGATCCAGACTGGCAGGCGACATACGACCAGCTCAATTGCGAGGCAACTTGATTTCACCGTATTTTGGCGATGAGGGCTTTTGAAAGATTGGCGCTCCCCGCCCGATGTAATGGGTCCCATTATCGTTACCGCGCAAAGAGCCCCAATTTCGACCCATACCAAAGATGTGATGCACTGGCAGGACACCTCAACAGGAGTCCATCATGCCCCACATCGATCACACCGGCTTCGTCAATTCTTGCCGCGATGAACGCGGTGTCAGCCATCACACACGCTCTGCGCCTATGCCCAAGATCACGCACCTTCGCACGCTTCACAAAGGCACATCACCTCACCGATCCGCTGTCGAAAGACGACATCCTCGCATACCACCGCCATCTGCGCGATGAGCTGGGCGCCAAACCTGCAACCTTCGAGCGGCGGCTCGTCACCCTCAAATCCTACTTTGCCTGGCGCGCAGATCGGAACAGCGCCCTGCCCTCTCCGTTTGCGGACGTCCGCGTCTCGGTTCGCATCCCACGGCGCTTGCCCCGCCCCATCGACCGGGACATTTTGAAAGCCGTTATGCACGCCAAAACCGGACCGAGCAGTGCACAGCCCGCGAATCAGGAAGTCACAGTCCTAATGATCAAGCTGCTCATTGTGACCGGTCTCCGGATCAGCGAACTCACCAACCTAAAGGTCCGCGATGTCTCCGCCGACGCCTCCCAAATGATCGTGCGCGGCAAAGGCAACAAGGAGCGCATCGTCTTTGTGCCTAATGAGGAGCTGCAGGACGCGTTTCGACGATACTGCGTAGATCGGGCCAAGCGGGACTCCTTGAAATCACCGCTCTTCATGAACGCGGTTGGTCGTCGGCTTCGGTCACAAACCTTCCGGAAACGGCTTCGGGTGCTGTCAGATCGCCTAGGGATCGCGCCCCATCTGACGCCGCACCGATTCCGACACTCGGCCGCCACGCTATTGGTCGAAGAAGGCATCGATATCCGCATGGGGCAGGCTTTGTTGGGGCACGCCAATCTCAGGACCCCCGAAATCTATGTGCGGGTTGCGAACCAAGTATTGCGAAAGGCGATGGAGAGAGCTGATATTTTGCGTTTGTTAGACGGGTAGCCACCTTTCAGAGACTTATGGGCGTTAGACAAGCGATCGCCCAACTTAGGGTCAGGACCCATTGATTTCCGGGATGTGGCGTGATTCACGGTTCGAAAAGCGAGCGGTGAACATGTCTGATCTGTTTTGGCTGACCGATGCCCAGATGGCGCGTCTTGAGCCTTTCTTTCCCAAGTCACACGGCAAGCCACGCGTTGATGATCGCCGTGTGTTAAGCGGGATTATCTTCATCAATCGCAATGGCTTACGATGGCGTGACGCACCTGCTGCCTATGGCCCGCACAAGACGCTTTATAACCGTTGGAAACGGTGGAGCGAAAAGGGCATTTTCGCCCAGATGATGGCAGGCTTGGCCGCCGGTCACGGAGAAGAAAAGACGGTCATGATCGACGCAACCTACCTGAAGGCACACCGCACAGCGACCAGTTTGGGCGTCAAAAAGGGGGGCGTGGACGCCTGATTGGTCGGACCAAAGGCGGCATGAACACCAAACTGCACGCCATCTGCGACAGCCAGGGACGTCCTCTCAACCTGTTCGTCACAGCAGGACAAGTCAGCGACTACATCGGCGCGCGGGCGTTGTTGAACAGCCTGCCGGATGTCGACTGGCTGCTTGGAGACCGCGGCTATGATGCAGACTGGTTCCGGGAAGCGTTGAAAGACAAGGGGATACGCGCCTGCATCCCCGGCCGAAAACAGCGGAAGAAACCGGTGAAGTACGACAAGCGCCGCTACAAACGCCGCAACAGGATCGAGATTATGTTTGGCAGGCTGAAGGATTGGCGGCGTGTGGCAACCCGATATGACAGATGCCCGAAGGTCTTCCTATCTGCAATCGCGCTGGCCGCCATCGTCATTTACTGGCTATGAGATGCTGTAACGGGGCCTGCGTCACGCACGACCGTTGCCACTTGTCAGACCAGCACGGCGCTGTCGCCATTCCCGTATTGACCCTAGATGGAGGATGACGGGATGAAGCTATTTATCGGATTGGATGTGTCGTTGGCGAAGACCGCAGTGTGCGTGGTAAGCGAGCATGGCCGGATCGTCAAAGAGGCGGAGACTGAAAGTGACCCGGAAGCTCTGGCGCACTGGTTGGACGAACTTGACGGCAGTATCGCAGCGATTGGCCTTGAGGCTGGGCCACTGTCGCAATGGCTGCACAGAGGGCTGACCGAAGCTGGCCTGGAGGCGGTGCTCATGGAAACACGGCAGGTGAAAGGAGCGCTGAAGGCGATGCCGATCAAGACGGATCGGCGCGATGCAGAAGGGATTGCACGCCTTCTTCATCTCGGCTGGTTCCGCCCGGTCCACTGTAAATCCGTCTCTGCTCAGGAAACCCGGGCGGTTCTCGGCGCTCGAAAGGCTATCCAGCAGAACATGATCGCTCTGGAAATGTCGTTGCGCGGACTGCTGCGGAACTTCGGCCTCAAGGTTGGTGCGATCTCCCGCGGCAGGTTCGAGACACGCATTCGGGAATTGGCAGATGGCAATCCGATGCTGGAAACCGCAACAGCGCCAATGCTACGCGCCAGAGCAACGTTGCGACAAGAACTGGCAGCCCTTGAGAAACAGGTACGCCAGCTCGCCCAGGACGATCCAGTGTGCCATCGTTTGATGACAATGCCGGGGATCGGTGCAGTCGTCGCACTGACCTTCCGCGCAGCTGTCGATGATCCAACCCGCTTTCGATCTTCAAAGCGGGTCGGACCGTGGGTTGGCTTGACGCCTTCACGCAACCAGTCCGGAGAACGGGACCTGTCAGGCGGTATCACCAAAGCTGGTGACGTCAATCTGAGGAGGGCGTTGTGCCAGGCCGCAACCGTCATGATGAACCGCGGCCGATCGACATGGCTGAGAACCTGGGGAGCCCAACTCGCGCAGCGGCGCGGACGCAAAATCGCAATGGTCGCCCTCGCACGCCGTATCGCTGTCATACTTCATCGGATTTGGGTCGATGGCACAACCTTCCAATCAGATGCGGCGCCAAACCCTGCCTAACAGGATGACACCCCACCCGTTGCCTGCCTGATCGCAGGCCTTTGAGGTCCCGCAGGGACGTGGTTCCGATGATGCCGTGGTCAGGACAGTCGCCGACTTCAATCAAGCACGCCTATGAGATGGGCACATCGGAATTACATCGAACCAGCATCATGTTGGCAGCCGCCGCGCTGACCACGAACCGAAGCATGTACCCAAAGGATCTCAGCCGTAGGCCGCGACAGAAGCCAGGACCGGCACCAAGAATATCAAAGAACCTCTACGGCGGGTCAATTGTTGTGCGCAAAACCGCTTGACTGGGGTGCCTCCGTTACCGAAGTCCTGACCCTAAGGTAACAATAGTGGTGATGAGGTCTACGGCTAGCTACCATTTCGCTCAGTTTTTGGTGGGTTACATAAAAGAATATGAGGCTTTGGACTAATTTTGCACAATAAGATAAAATATGCACAGCTCGATAAGATAAATATTGATCTACATGATTAGATAAAAGACATACAACGCTAAAAGATAAATATTGATCAACACAATAAGATAAGGACTGATCGAGCCATGGCAACAGCTCCTGAGAAACTCGCAGATGCCCTTGAGGCTCTTAACGTGCTGCAAGCAAAGGGCCAAGTGGCTGTACGCTCAGCCGACCTATCGCGCACCCATCGTGAGCGATTGATGAAGTCTGGGTTTCTCAAAGAAGTCATGAAGGGCTGGTACATTCCGTCTCGTCCCAATGAACGAGTAGGGGAAAGCACGGCATGGTATGCCTCGTTTTGGGGGTTTTGCGCGCAATATTTGACAGAGAGATTTGGGGAGGACTGGTCCCTGTCCCCAGAGCAATCTTTGATGCTACATGCAGGCGACACAACTGTGCCGAGGCAGGTACTGGTTCGCGCCCTGAAGGCCGGCAACAAGAACACGGACTTTCCGCACAACACATCTATATTTGAAAGCCGCACAACGATTGCTGACGGCGATGGTTTGACCCTTAAGGATGGACTCCGTCTGTTCTCGCTGGAAGACGCATTAATCAGCGTCCCAGAGGCGTTCTTTGAGAACAACGCAACGGAAGCGCGTACGGTACTGGCGATCATTCCTGATGCTTCAGCAATTCTTGCCAAGCTTCTTGACGGTGGACACACACGCGCGGCCGGTCGCCTGTCAGGTGCTTTTCGCAGTATTGGCAGCGGGAAGATTGCTGATGAAATATTGTCAGCGATGAAAGCCGCCGATCATGATGTGCGTGAGGTCAATCCGTTCGCCCAATCGATAAGAGTGGCCAATGCAGGTCGCATTGCATCGCCTCATGTGCACCGCATCAGATTAAAATGGGACAAGATGCGCACCCAGATTATTGCGCTTTTGCCAGCAGCGCAGCCCATTGCAAACGATCCAGAGGCGTATTTGAAGGCCGTGGACGATATCTATGTGACAGACGCGTATCACTCTCTATCAATCGAGGGGTATCGAGTTTCTCCGGAACTGATCGAAAAGGTACGCCAGGGTAATTGGAGCCCGAATAACGATCCTGAAGATCGCGCTTTAAGGGACGCACTTGCGGCGCGCGGATATTGGGAAGCATTTCAACGAGTGCGTGAGAGCGTGAGAGCGGTTCTGGAAGGCAGGGATGCTGGGGAGGTCGTGGAAGCGGATTTGAGTGATTGGTATCGCAATTTGTTTGCGCCATCGGTGACTGCTGGCATTTTGAAAGCGTCCCAGCTTGCGGGGTATCGCAATTCCCCTGTCTACATTCGCCAATCACAGCATGTGCCTATGAATGTTGAGGCTGTCCGCGATTGCATGCCGGTTTTCTTTGAGCTGTTACGTGAGGAAAAGGATGCCAACGTTCGGGTCGTTCTTGGCCATTTCATTTTTGTTTTCATTCATCCCTTTTTTGATGGGAACGGACGTACAGCACGCTTTTTGATGAACGTGATGATGGCCGCTGCAGGGCGGCCATGGACTGTGATCCAGGTTGACGACAGAGATGCTTACATGGCCAGTTTAGAAACCGCGAGCGTTGAAGAGAATATCGAGCCCTTTGCGTCATTCATCGCGGAAGCGATCGGTGCGCAATGAGGAATAGCCACAAAACCGAGCGACTTGGTGTTAACGCGGTTGAGCAGGCCTTCCTAAATATGGACTGGCTGTTCCGCGAACAACCTATCAGCGACTTTGGAATTGATGCTCATGCCGAGCCCAACGGCGAGAATGGCCCAACAGGTCAGCTGATTGCACTGCAAATCAAATCCGGCACGTCATATTTCAAAAAGCGCGGTAAAAACTTCGTCTTTTACGGGGATGAACGCCATCTGTGGTATTGGACGTCCCAGTGATCAAAGAAGTAGTCGAGAGGGCTGCAACTGAGGGTGTGTTTCTGATTGTTGATGAGTGGGTCAACAAGACACTCAATTTCCGTGAGGCCAAGATGTGCTTCGGCGATCCAGACACCGAACCAGAATATGAATTCATGACTTGGCTGCCGTCGTCAGACCTGAACGAGGTGATGGCACATTTCTTCCCATGGCTGGATTATCACTATGAGTGCGAAATTGACGACGGCTCAGGAGAAGTTGAAGGCCATACATTGAATGTCGAACTCAATGAGCTCGGCAAAGCATTTCTGGCCATGGAGACATATTACCAAGATGGAGCAGAGGTCGGTGACCTTGAACCTCTCTATGCGCATACGAATGAAAGCATTGCTGAAAGATACTGATCAGCCCCATTTGTGTGGTCCAATTTGATTGTTAGTGCATGACCGGCCTTTGGTCCATTTGAACGATGGTTTCCGGGGCCGGCGGTTTATATCCCAGAGCACTGTGAGGGCGTTTTGTGTTGTAGTGTTTCCTCCATTCTTCGATCAAAATCTGCGCTTCTCTTAGACAGTAGAAGACTTCTCCATTCAGGAACTCATCTCTGAACCGCGCATTGAAACTTTCACAGTAACCGTTCTCCCATGGGCTGCCTGGCTCGATGTATGCGGTCTTTGCTCCAACTGCATTGATCCAGTCTTGCACCGCCACGGCAATGAACTCAGGGCCATTGTCGGAGCGAATGTAGCTTGGCACACCGCGCATGATGAACAGGTCACTCAGCACGTCGATGACATCGCTGGAGTTCAGCTTGCGGTCCACACGGATCGCCAAGCACTCCCGGCTGTACTCATCAATGACGTTGAGCGTGCGGAATGCCTTTCCGTCATCCGTTCGACAATGCACGAAGTCATAGCTCCAGACGTGGTTTCGATGCTCCGGCCGCAGCCGAACACACGATCCATCATTTAACCAGAGCCGCCCCTTCTTTGGTTGTTTCATTGGCACTTTCAGCCCCTCCCGACGCCAAAGCCTCTCGACGCGCTTGTCATTCACCTGCCAGCCCGCATCTCTCAGCAAAGCCGCGATCCGGCGATAACCGTAGCGGCCATACTGGCGGGCCAATTCTATCATGTCCGCCACCAGGCGCTTCTCGTCAGTTCGACCTTTCGGCAGCTTTCGCTGTGTGGATCGGTGCTGTTTCAGGACGCGACACGCCCGGCGTTCTGAGACACGCAGTTTGTGGCGCACATGGTTGATGCAGGCACGGCGACGGGCGGGGCTCAGTAGTTTCCTTGGCCGCCTCTGTCAGGATCAGTTTGTCCAGGGTAAGATCCGAGACGGCCTTTCGAAGACGCTCATTCTCTTTTTGAAGGCGCTTAAGTTCCTTCAATTGATCCGTACCCATTCCGCCGTACTTCTTCCTCCAGCGATAATAGGTCTGTTCAACAACACCAATCTGCCGGATCGCATCCAGACGGGACATGCCTTGCCCCATCAATATCTCAACCTGCCGCAACTTCGAGACAATCTCTTCCGGCTTCGGTCGCTTGTTCGCCATGTGGTTCCTCCATTTTCTTAACCATAACGGCGGACCACTTCAGAGGGGGAGGATCACTATGACTAACACAGCCAAGCATATTCTCGATTTCTGGGGCACGGGCGTCACGCCCGGTCACGCTTACTTCTGCGCGGATGGCAAGTTCAAAGGCCAGCATGTGCCTTTGCTGGATATTCTCCGCACCGATGGCACGAACATGAAAAGCGACGGCGCTCAGATCCGCGCCGCAACCGGATTTGAGGTTGGCTCGATCCAAGACCGTCTGGTTCATGCCGTGGTGGGCGACAAGCAACCCAATGGGCAAATTGCCATCCGGGAGCAAGGACAAGTCCGATTGGGGACGCGCGTCATTCTTGAGAACGGGGAGCAGCATTGCGTTCTGGATATTCTCAACGCAAACGGTGCTCAGATTACGGAAGACGGCTACATCCGTTCCGGAGTTGGAGGTGCAAAGGTGCCGTTGAGTTGGACGTTCTCGGAACAGCTTCCAAAGCCCGAAGACTACATCCTGAGGCGCTCGAAGGTAACGCTTGAAGAGATCTATGCCGCGGGCGAATGGGAGCAAATCGGCCCGAGACTGCCTGCCCCAGATGGCTCGAAGGCTTCTCCGCAACATCGCAAAGCCACGCCGGTCTGCTCCCAAAAGCCTTTGGCTGCGGCAGACGGGATGCGTCAGCCAACCCGTGCGCTCAACCGCAAACAGCGCAAGGCAATGGAAGCCAAGCAGCGCAAGGCTGCCAAAGCCGGAAAACGACTGGTGAGTTGATCCATGCACGGAGGCGACGGCATCAAATCTGGCGAGTTAATTGACGCCTTTGAAGTGACCCGTTTCCCCAAGGGAGATGGCTTTCAATGGACAAAGCGGCCTACGCATTATCCAGAGCAACGGCCGCTCACACTCTACGGTATCGAGGTGGTCGATGAAAATGGCGATCCAGCCCCTTTCATTGCGCATCCGATACCGTTCAAGAACACCCTGAACTGAAACTCACAGTTCCCTTGGGTGCCAGTAGAGACGGTTCTAATCGGGTATCACCAGGCGCAGAACCACGATGGCGAAAGTGCAGCGACGCGGTTGCCGCTTACTGGCGGAGTTAACCGGGCTGAGGCGAAAGCCATCATGCCTGATCTACGGTAGCTTCCGGCGCGCGCACGTTCTCACTTAACCGATCCCAGTCTCAACAATGTGAGCCCGTCTCATTTATTCTGAGCCCAATCGCAACTAATGTGATCCCAAATCAATTTACAGTCTCAAATAATCTGAGCCAGAAACCCCGATAATCTCGCGCCCAAGGGTTTATGATCTCAAGCCGCTACAACTACTGACTGAGATCCGATTGTCCTCCAGTAGGATCCGTGAACTATTCCGGTTTCATGGTTATGGCGTTGTCGAGACGATAGACATTCTGCGGAAATACAACGTAAGCGTTGCTGACTATCTCGACGACATTCGCCTGACTGATAAGCTTCACAGCCATGGATTCGATGATCTATGTGAAGCCTTTGCTGTTTCGAAGCGCTGGTTGACGGGGAGGTCGGATTTGGTCAGAAGCCCGTTGAACTTCGATTTTCACATCAAAGAGCTCATCAGTGAGGCTCGGCAATTGAAGGATGAAGTGTCTTGGCCCCCTAAAACTGTGCCACAGTTGGCTTAGTTTTGGAGACGGGATTGATGGCGCGGAAACGGTATTCGGACGAAGATATTCTGCGGCTTTTGCGCGAGATTGAGCTGGGCCTGGCATCTGGTTCGGATGTCGCGACGGCGTGCAGAACGGCTGGTGTCAGTGATGCGACCTATTACACATGGCGCAAGCGGTTTGGTGGGATGGGACGATCTGAGATGGCCAATCTGAAGGCGCTGCAGAAAGAGAATGATCGGCTCAAGAAAATCGTGGCTGAGCTTGAACTGGACAAACTCATTCTCAAGGAGAGCCTTGATTATCTAAAGCCAAAGGCCTGACGGCAGACCAGCTTCGTCAGGCCGTGGTCCACACCCGACAAAAGCTGGCAACCTCTGAACGGCGCACCTGTCGCGTGATTGGATTGGCGCGGAGCACGCTGCAATACCGCGCAGCGCCAAAGGATGATGAGGCGTTACGTCTGGCGATGATCCGATTGGCCAAACGGTATGGGCGCTACGGCTACCGCAAGGTCGCCGAGCTGCTGCGTGTCGAAGGCTGGGCAGTCAATCATAAAAGATCGAACGACTATGGCGCGAAGAAGGCTTGCAGCTCCCACAACGGCACAAGAAACGCAAACGGCTGTACCACAAGGACAGCTCGATCATCCGGCTCCGACCGCAACATCCCAATCACATCTGGAGCATTGACTTTGTCCACGACAAGCTGAGCAACGGACAGAGCTACAAGATGCTGACGGTGCTGGATGAGTATACCCGTGAGGCGCTCTGCGTAGCGGTCAAGCCGAAGATGAACAGCGCAGACGTGCTGGATGCGCTCTACCCACTCTTATTGCGGCACGGGAAGCCCGAACACATCCGTTCCGACAACGGCGCGGAGTTCATCGCAACGGCCCTGCAGACCTGGTTAAGAAAGGTGGGCATTAAGCCGATCCAAATCTACCCGGGATCACCTTGGGAGAATGGATACAACGAGCGCTTCAATGGCACTCTGCGCCGGGAAGTCCTCAACGCAGAATGGTTCCACACCACCAAACAGGCTCAGATCGTCATCAATACCTGGCTTAGACAGTACAATCGTGTCAGACCCCATCAGGCTCTAAACATGCGACCGCCCGTTCCAGAAACCTTGCTCAAAACTGGCCCATAGAATTGGGGCTGGACAATCGTTTCGGTTCGCAGCCAGACCTGCGCCTTTGAACCAGTCTTGCAATCCTTCTAGGGAAGCAAACTGCGGGTCCGACGTGTCACCAACCCCTATTTTCAAGTAACTTTTTCCGTCCGGATATCGAATAGGAGGGAGGATATAGGCGCCGATGCTGGTGTCGATCATCGTCGGCATATCTTGCAAGACGCGTGAAGCCTCGCCTTCGATTTGAACCAGAACAACTGTGCGCCCATAAGTCGTTAGCCCGAGGTCTACAGGGCTCAATCCCAACGGTGCGGTGAAGGCTCCAGCGGCGACCAGCGCCTTTTCAGCGATCATGTTGGAGCCATCCCAAAGTTCGATTTCTACGCCCTTAGCGGTAGCATATATCTTGCGCGCGGCTTGCCTGATGCAGGTAGCGCCAGCCTTTTCAGCCAGGCGTGTCTGTGCCTCAACCATGCATCGCGGGCTGATGTATCCAGCGCCATTGGTTTCGACCAAGCCGTCAGCATCATTCTGCACCGAAAGATAAGGATAGCGGATCCGTATCTCCGCCGCGTTCAGTCTTTCCACCGGCACTCCGTTCTGCTCACCGGTAGCTGCGCAAAAGGCGTTATATTGCGAGCCCGGTACACCAAGCCCGAGATAGCCCACAGGTGAATAAAAGCTGATCCCGCTACGCGCTTCCAAATCTCTGTAGCGCTCAATCGATTTCCCGGCAGTGTTGGCCCATTCAGGCATCGGATCGACATGGCGCGTCATGCGACCTTCATCGTAGTGGCTGGCAAAGACGCCTCTGTGATCGGAACGGTTCTCTGGTTCATCAGGTCCAATACAAACGACGCCATCAATTCCTTCAGCCAAATGGCGCGCCGCTGCACCACCGATCAAGCCACGGCCTACCACAGCAATCCTGTACATCACGTTCTCTATCCCGAAGTGTTGTTCTATTTGACGTCTGGCCTGCGCCTATAACTTTGACGCCTCGCTTGAACCAATTGACCCGTAGTCTAAACGGTGCTCTAAAAACAGCGTTTTCTCGTCTGAAGTGTCGCTTGAGCCAAACAAGCTATACTCAGCAGCATCAGCAAACACCAATGTCAGGGGTTGCGCTTTGGGCAGATAGACTCCTGACCCGATGCTCACAAAATAAAATCGCTCGTCTGTTACTACCAGATCACTGCGTGTGCTCTAATTCGCTGCTGAACATCTAAATGTCTGTTTTGCGCCTGCGAATGTCGCAAGTATTTCAGCGCCAAAGCGGATCAAAAGTAGTTTGTATTCGTGAGGTGTCGCTGTTTGATTCTCAGGCGGCGGAGAATTGGGAAGCCGGTGTAAGTCCGGCACTGCCCCCGCAACGGTAAGGAAGGTCAGGTTCGACAATCAACCACTGGGACGAGGATCCCGGGAAGGTGTCGCAACCGGGCGCAAGTCCCTTTCAAGTCCGGAAACCAGCCTCTCAGATATGTCAAACCGCGGGTGGCGGTGGGGGCACGGGTTTCGGACGCGATCCTCGCGCGCCTCCGGACGGTTCCTCCTTGTCATCTGCCCAAGCAATGCCGCGGGGCGCGGCAGGAGAGCCAGAAGTGAACAATATCCAAAGCCTGTTGGCGCGTCGAAATCCGGGCTATGCTCTGGAACAGGCGTTTTATACCGATTACGAGATTTTTCAGACCGACCTTGAAACCATCCATTATCGCGACTGGCTGTTTGCCATTCCCGCGTGCGAGTTGGTGAAATCGGGCGACTACGTTACGTACAACATAGGTGCCTACCGAGTGATTATTGTGCGCGGCTCCGATAACCAGATACGAGCGTTTCACAACACGTGCCGTCATCGCGGTTCGATCATCTGCAAGGCTGCAAAAGGCAATTCGCCGAAGCTGGTTTGCCCGTATCATCAGTGGACCTACGAACTTGACGGCTCATTGCTATGGGCCCGTGACATGGGGCCGGACTTCGATCCCAAACAGCATGGATTGAAGACAGTTCACTGCCGCGAGTTCGCCGGGTTAGTATATATCTGTTTGGCGGATGACGCCCCGGATTTCGATACGTTCGCTACTATCGCGCGCCCCTATCTTGAGCCGCACGATCTGGGGAATGCCAAGATCGCCTTTGAAAGCTCGATCATTGAGAAAGGCAACTGGAAGCTGGTCTGGGAAAACAACCGCGAGTGCTATCACTGTGGCGGCAACCATCCTGCTCTGTGCCGGACTTTTCCCGACGATCCGGGCGTGACAGGGATCGAAGGTGGTGAGACACCAGCCTACATGCAGACCCATTTCGACCGGTGTCAGGCTGTGGGCATGCCATCGCAGTTTTATCTGAGTGATGATGGTCAATATCGTCTGGCGCGTATGCCGCTAAAAGAAGGGGCTGAGAGCTATACGATGGACGGGAAATCCGCCGTGCGCCGCTGGTTGGGCCGATCTCCCTTTGCGGATGCGGGATCGCTTTTGAAGTTCCACTATCCAACCACTTGGAACCACTTCCTTGCCGATCACTCGCTTGTTTTCCGAGTCACTCCGATCAGCCCGACAGAGACTGAGGTCACGACCAAATGGTTGATCAACAAGGACGCGGTTGAAGGCTTTGACTACGACGTGAAACGTCTGACCGAAGTTTGGGTCGCCACGAATGACGAAGATCGTCAGGTGGTCGAGGATAACCAGCAGGGCATCAATAGCCCGGCCTATGTACCTGGTCCGTATTCACCCATTCAGGAATCCGGCGTGCTTCAATTCGTGGATTGGTATTGCAACACGTTGTCTGCCCGCCTGGCACCAGACACGATGGCGGCGGAGTAAGGCTGATGAAAGACCTGAACACGCTTTCTTCAGCCATCTGGCAGGATGGTGAAATGCTGGAATGTGTCTCGGTTGTGCCCGAGATGCCCAACACCGCCAGCTTTTCGTTCCGCGCCCCCTCTGGGGCGCAGTTCGCCTATCATCCCGGTCAGTTCCTGACGCTCGAGATTCCGGCACCGAACCACCCCGGCGGTGTTGTACACCGCACCTATACGATCTCATCCTCGCCGTCGCGGCCACGGTCGATCACCATCACCGCCAAAGCGCAACCCGACAGTATCGGCACGCGCTGGATGCTGGACAACCTGCAACCCGGCATGCGCATCAAGGCCATTGGTCCTGCGGGCCTGTTTACCAACGCGCAAAGCGCGGCTGGAAAGTACCTGTTTATCTCGGCTGGCTCGGGCATCACCCCGATGATGTCGATGACAACCTGCATGTGGGACGAAGGCCGTGATCTGGACGTTGTCTTCATCAACTGTGCCAAGCGACCATCCGAGATCATCTTCCGCCAACGGTTGGAACAGATGGCCAGCCGCACCGATGGTTTGGACCTGAAGTTCGTTGTGGAAGAGCCGGATCGGTACCGCCCTTGGACAGGATATCAGGGGCAGTTCAACCAATTAATGCTGGGCCTGATGGCCCCCGATTATCTTGAGCGCGAAGTCTATTGCTGCGGCCCAGAGTCCTTCATGCAAGCAGTGCGCGACGCTCTGTACGGTCTTGGCTTCGATATGGATAACTACCATCAGGAGAGCTTTGACGCGCCGGTGGAATCTGAGGCGGATCAGCCTGAGTTGGATGACGTTGTTCTCGACGATGAAAGCAGCGCTGAGATCCTGTTCGTAAGCTCAGGAGTGACTGCCAAAGTAGCCGAGACTGACACGGTCCTTGCCGCCGCACGCTCGGTTGGTCTGAACATTCCGTCGGGATGTACCTTCGGCGTGTGCGGTACCTGCAAGGTCAAGAAAACTGCGGGTGAGGTCCACATGGTCCACAACGGTGGGATCTCGGAAGACGATATCGAGGCTGGCTATATTCTTGCCTGCTGCTCGAACCCGATCGGCAAGGTTGAAGTCGAGGTTTAGGTTTTCTGATCACGTTCGAAACCGCAGCATGGCTGACACCTGCTGCGGTTTCGACGCGCTGATTATGCCTGTTGCAGAATACGGGCCAGATCGGGCCGCCGGAAGTCTGGCCCTTTCAGTACTTTCCCGTCCTCGCGGAGTACGGGCCGTCCATCGGCATCGAGTTTGGACATGTTCGAGGCGTGAACCTCCTCCATGGCCTGCTGTTTGACGCGGTGAAGACCGAATTCCAGAAAGGTGCCGTCCAGAACGTACTGGATGTCGCACAGCGCATCCAATACCTCGACCATGTCGCCTGCTTCAACGGCAGCGCGCAGCTCGGCCACTTCCTCTTCGAGGATCGCGAGCCGCATCTGCGCCCGGTCTTTGGGTATCGACGGAGCATCGACGACAGGCACATCGAACGCCTGATGCCATTCTCTGACCATTGCGAGCGTATCTTTCGGCATCAGAAGTCCCAATCTTCGTCTTCGGTGGCCACTGCCTTGCCAATGACGTAGGACGAACCCGATCCGGAAAAGAAATCGTGGTTTTCACTGTCAGGGCTGAGCGCCGCCAGAATGGCGGGGTTCACTTCGGACACTTCTGGTGGGAACAGCGCCTCGAAGCCAAGGTTCTGCAGCGCCTTGTTTGCGTTGTAATGCAAGAATACTTTCACATCCTCGGTCAGGCCGATCTCGTCATAGAGTTCTTCGGTGTACTGGTTCTCGATCGCATAAAGCTCGAACATCAGGCCAAAGGCATAGTCCTTCAACTCCTGCTGTTCGGCCTCAGAGAGCTTCTCGTAGCCGCGCTGGAATTTGTAGCCGATGTAATAGCCATGCACGGCCTCATCCCGGATGATCAGGCGGATCAGGTCGGCGGTGTTGGTCAGCTTGGCGCGGCTGGACCAGTACATCGGCAGGTAGAACCCGGAATAGAACAGGAAGCTTTCCAGAAACACCGACGCGATCTTGCGTTTCAGCGGGTCATTGCCCGGAGCGTATGTGTTCAGGATCGCCTCGGCTTTGGCCTGCAGATGCGGGTTTTCTTCGGACCAACGGAAAGCCTCGTCGATTTCTTTGGTCGAACACAGTGTCGAGAAGATCGAGGAATAGCTGCGCGCATGTACCGCCTCCATAAAGGCGATGTTGGTCAGCACGGCCTCTTCATGCGGAGTGACGGCATCCGGCATCAGGGCAGGGGCACCGACCGTGTTCTGAATCGTGTCCAGCAGGGTCAGGCCAGTGAAGACGCGGATGGTCAGTTGCTTTTCGTGGTCCGTCAGCGTGGCCCAGCTTTGGATATCGTTGGACAGCGGTACTTTCTCGGGCAGCCAGAAGTTGACCGTCAGACGGTTCCAGACCTCAAGGTCCTTGTCGTCTTCCAGCCGGTTCCAGTTAATCGCGCGGGGGATCTTGGTTTGGATCATATCTTTCATATCGTTTCCCCTTACAGCGAGCAGGATACGCAGCCCTGCACCTCGGTCCCTTCAAGGGCCTCCTGGCGCAAACGCACGTAATAGATGGTTTTGATGCCCTTCTTCCACGCATAGATTTGCGCGCGGTTGATATCGCGGGTCGTGGCCTCGGCCGGAAAGAACAGGGTCAACGACAGACCCTGATCCACATGCGCGGTGGCCGCCGCATAGGTGTCGATCAGCGCCTCGGGGCCGATCTCATAGGCATCGCGATAGTATTCGAGGTTATCATTGTCCATGAATGCCGCCGGATAGTAGACGCGGCCGATCTTGCCCTCTTTGCGGATTTCGATCTTGGACACAATCGGGTGGATCGATGAGGTCGAGTTGTTGATATAGCTGATCGACCCTGTCGGCGGCACCGCTTGAAGGTTGCGGTTATAGAGGCCGTTTTTCATCACATCGGCCTTCAACGCCGCCCAGTCGTCGCTTGTGGGCAGGGTCATGCCGTCGAACAGAGCCTTCACCCGCTCACTTTCGGGCAGCCAGTCACGGGTGGTGTATTTGTCGAAGAAGGTGCCCGAGGCATAGTCGGAGTCCTCGAACCCCTTGAAAGATGTCTTGCGTTCCTGCGCCAGTTCGCAGGAGGTGCGGATCGCGTGATAAGCGACGGTCGCGAAGTACACGGATGTGAACTCGACCCCCTCTGGCGAGCCATAGTGGATGTGTTCGCGGGCAAGGAACCCGTGCAGGTTCATCTGCCCCAGACCGATCGCGTGGCTTTCATCATTGCCGCGACGCACGGACGGCACCGAGTCGATTGCCGACATCTCGGACACCGCCGTCAGCGCGCGGATCGCAGCGCCAACAGTGCTGCCCAGATCGCCGCCATCCATTGTCCTGGCAATGTTCAGCGAGCCGAGGTTGCAGGAGATATCTGTGCCCAGATGGGAATAGCTGAGGTCATCGTTGAATTCGGACGCTTCATTGACCTGCAAAATCTCGGAACACAGGTTCGACATGTTGATCCGGCCCGCGATGGGGTTCATCCGGTTTACCGTGTCTTCAAACATCACGTAGGGGTAACCGGATTCGAACTGGATCTCAGCAATTGTCTGGAAGAATTCCCGCGCGTTGACTTTGGATTTCCGGATGCGCTTGTCGTCCACCATCTCGTAATACTTCTCGGTCACCGAGATTTCCGAGAGCGGCACGCCATAGACCTTTTCCACGTCATGGGGCGAGAACAGGTACATATCAGCGTTTTTCTTCGCCAACTCGAACGTGATGTCAGGGATCACCACGCCAAGGCTCAGTGTTTTGATACGGATTTTCTCATCCGCGTTTTCGCGCTTGGTGTCGAGGAAGCGCATGATGTCCGGGTGGTGCGCGTTCAGATAGACCGCACCCGCGCCTTGCCGCGCACCCAGCTGGTTGGCGTAGGAGAAGCTGTCTTCCAGCAGTTTCATTACCGGGATCACGCCGGAGGACTGGTTCTCAATTCCTTTGATCGGTGCGCCGTGCTCGCGGATGTTGGTCAGCAGCAGCGCCACACCTCCGCCGCGCTTGGACAGTTGCAGGGCCGAGTTGATGCCGCGCCCGATGCTCTCCATGTTGTCTTCCAACCGCAGTAGGAAGCACGAGATCAACTCACCGCGTGAAGCTTTGCCCGCGTTTAGGAAGGTGGGCGTCGCGGGCTGGAAACGACCGTCGAGGATTTCCTCCATGAAGGACAGGGCCAACGCCTCATCGCCGCGTGCCAGCGCCAGTGCGGTCATGACCACGCGGTCCTCATAGCGTTCCAGGAACCGCTGCCCGTCACGGGTTTTCAGCGTATATGAGGTGTAATATTTGAACGCGCCCAGAAAGGTCGGGAACCGGAACTTCTTGGCATAGGCCGCATCCCAGATCTTGCGCATGAAGTTCTTTGAATACTGGTCCAGCACGGCCTCTTCGTAATAGCCTTCGGACACCAGATACCCCAGCTTTTCATCCAGCGAATGGAAGAAAACCGTGTTCTGGTTCACATGCTGCAGGAAATACTGCCGCGCGGCCATGCGGTCAGCGTCAAAGCGGATCTTCCCCTCACCATCGTAGAGGTTCAGCATCGCGTTCAACGCGTGATAGTCCTGCTCGTTTACGCTGCTGTCGAGCATAGATGTCTCCCTAATTTCTCAAGCCCGTCGCGGACGCGGGCGATGTCTGTGTCAGTGCCCGCCAGTTCGAAGGAATAGAGCAGGGGCATGTTGCATTTCTGGGCGATGATGCGACCGGCCAAAGCATAGGTCGCACCGAAATTGCGATTGCCTGCGCCGATCACCCCAACGATCCCGGCGCGCCTGATCGGGTCGTTCAGAAACCGGATCACCTGTTTCGGAACCGCCCCGCGTCCTTCGCCATCAGCGTAGGTCGGGCAGATCAGAACATAGGGACCTTTAGGGTCTGGCAGCGGGTCCATCCCGGTCGGAATTCGGAAAGACGTCAGGCCCAGCCGCGAGATAAAGCGGTGGGTGTTTCCGGATTTCGATGAGAAATAGACCAGCGCCGGGATCGGCGCTGCCATGGATCAGGCCAGCTGGGCGATCATGTCCGGGCGGAAGCCCGACCAGTGATCACTACCCGCGACAACGACAGGGGCCTGACGATAGCCCAGCTCGGTCACATGGGTCATGGCGCTGTCGTCCTGGGTCAGGTCGATGACGTCATAGGTTATGCCTTTTGCATCCAGCGCGCGCGTCGTGGCGGTGCATTGTACGCAAGCGGGTTTGGAATATACGGTAATGCTCATTTGTCCTCTGTCCTTTAATCAAAGCCGAGGACGCTATGGGCAAAACAAGCCCGTCACACGCCCCCGAACCCTCCGTTCGTGGTTTTTGTTCGAGCTTGCGGCAGGTCTCCTGGCTCGCGGATCTTCGTTCGGACTGGCCTTCCCAAAAGCACGCTTTCAGTGGCGTATTCAGCCGATCTATCCGCTTACAGTTGCGGGGGCAGCGCCGGAATTTCACCGGTTTCCCTCTTAGCTTTCAATAAGAATCGAAAGAACCGAAGCAACACTATATTGGGTTCTGGTTGAGTATTTTGTCAACATGTAGAGCCGACCCGGCATTAAAATCTTTTGTTTGCTCCCAACTCAAGAAATGAAGGAAGCACTCTCGATTGCGTCCGCTTTGGGCTCCAACCAGACCTTCGATGACACCGACGCAAATGGCCGCTTTGGGCCGGGACCATTATGCTGCGTTTGCAATCACATGAGGCTGGGGCAACGGCGGCTTTGGGCTCTATTCGACCAATTCGGTTTGTCGCAGATAACGTCCGGTCCGAGCCCTTACCAGACCTTCACCGTCGCCTAGAGTTTTGCTCGTGCAGCAAGTGTCAAACGGCGCAAACCGGATTTTCAGAGTGACATAGTGAATGGCACGGGAGCGGACTTTGCCGCCATTCGTAATTTTGCCGCGCGGCTGGGGTGAACATCCGGTGCGGTTGGGTATAACTGACTGCAACATTTCTCAGACAAGTTAGGTAGATAGAAATATGAGCTTCGAGCAGGATGTTGAGGAAGCTGCACTCAGAGCGGCAAATGCATGTGATGCTGTCGTGAAAAAGTATGCAAAAGGTGATGCCGTAGATGAGCCAAACATCACTGGCGCTTTGCTTGGACAGTTAGACGCAAGACTAGATGGAACGATTGGCGAAATTGAATGGAGAAGCCGGTTTGTTCGGGGTGGCCCAGGAAAAGCCGCTGAGGAAAGCTGGGTAGGTGCCGACATTTTGCTGAATGTCCGTTTAAATGCGTACGGACGCTATTATGACAAAGGCGTTCTAATTCAGGGTGGATTCACAAACGAAGTGCAAATTCTGTACTAAAACAGAGAGTTGCATGGAGTATGAAGAATGGGAAGCCGCTACTGTCACCTGAAACTGGGCGAACGACGTAAGCTCGCAAAGTGGCTGGAAGCAAAAATGCCGGTCGCTGAGATAGCCGATCGGTTGGGTCGTAACCCCTCTACGATCTACCGAGACATCAAACGGAACCGATACACAGATACTGAGATCCCAGAACTCAACGGATATCACGCGGTTGTCGCTCAGGACAAATACGAGGCGCGCCGCGCGATCCATCGCAAGATGATCGTGCATCCAGACCTCAAGGAAGCCATCGAAGATCGACTCAAGGCTGGATGGTCGCCCGAACAGATCGCAGGCCGGATGCGGCTTGAACGCCATCCGATCCGTGTGAGTCACGAGACGATCTATCGGTTCGCCTATTCCAAGGATGGCCGCGAGGAACAGTTTTACCGCCATCTCCCTGAGCATCGCAAACGCCGCCGGCCACGTGGCTATCGCAGGTACAACCGGACCCACATCTTTGACACGCAGAGCCTGTCTCACAGGCCCGAGCGCATCGCGGACCGCACTGAGTTCGGCCACTGGGAATGTGATCTGATGATGTTTCGCAAGGAGTATGGGAAAGTCAATGTGACGTCTCTGGTCGAACGCGTCAGTCGCTATGCTGTCGTGATGCGCAATGAGGATCGCCAGTCCAAGCCGATCATGGAAGCGCTGATCCAGGGGCTGGCTCCCCTGCCCGCCGATGCACGTCAGTCGATCACCTTCGACCGTGGCACCGAGTTCTCGGCCTGGAGGCACCTCAGGGCCGGGATCGGCGCGGATGCCTGGTTCTGCGATCCACAAGCGCCGTATCAGAAAGGAACGGTCGAGAACACGAACAACAGGCTGCGGAAGTATCTGCCTCGCTCAACCGAACCGACGGCGCTGACAAATCGATATTTGAGGTCGATTTGTCAGCGCCTCAATTCGACCCCCCGCAAGTGCCTCGGCTACCAAACGCCTGCAGAAGTCTTCGAAGCCAAGCTGATGGAGATCCAGAACCGTTTGGAATAAAAGGACATATCAAGAACTGCACTTCAACATGAGTTCACATCAGTCGAAACGTCTAGAAGAAAACAAAACATTAAGTAAACCGGAAGCAGACAGGTTACACGAACAGTGTCGTGATATGATCAATCGCACGTTCGCAGCATATGTTTTTGTATACGCTACCACTGGGATCAGATGCGGTGGTGCCGCCTCCTTCTACGATTATTCAGACCAGAACATTCACGGATCGTGTCCGTGGTCATCATATCAATTCTTCACTGAACTGTTTCGATGCCCGATTGGCGATCCGCTTTTAAGAGAAGCCAACTTCGGGAAAATTCTTGCACGCGAAGAACCGCCTCGACACATACTAGTCGTCGAAGCGATTGGTCCTGAGCCGAGGCCCGAACCTACATCTGAGCCATCGCCGGGAATGGAGCCATAAACAGCTACTAGCCCTGATTGCGCTACGCTTCGTCGTAGTAAGGCGCGCCTTCGCGAGACGACTGACTGGAACGGTTTGACCGTTCCAGTCGCGTCCTCGCCGGTATTTGGAACGCCCCGACGGGTGGATCTAGGATTATACGGAACACCATGCTGTCGCTGGGCCGATCCACGGTAGCCGACATTCGCTCATCCCGCAGCATCGGTGACTCAGGGCTCTCTCTCGTCGTTCTCTGCTGCTTGGCCCAACATGTCAAAAGGAGTCCTGAGCTGCCGTTGATCGCATTTCCGCCTTTCGTACATGCAGCGGGCCGCAAACGCGCGGTAACCGGTAATTCGCTGCCAGCGCAACGACACTAAGGAAGCGGACATTCTGCGATGTTCCTGGCGCGGCGGACCTTGGACGAAGTGATATCTTCTTCACCTCAGCAAGACCATTCTGAATTGAAAACGGCTTTGACCATCCAACGATCCAGGCATCTACTTGCAGTGGTAATCTCTCCTTCCAGTCACAAGCTGTAGGTGATAGTTCTTTAAAATCCACAAAACCTAGCGGGTGAAGTTGCGCCAGTGTCCAGTTTCAAGTCCTACCTCAAAACCATCTGGTCGTTCATCATCGTGCCTAGAAACAGCGCATCCAAGCCATCGCGCTATGTTGACCTGGCCCCGACAAGTGACGCGGATGAGGAGGGGATTTATGCGAGAGCCCTGGCCTTCGCCACGAATAACGCGAATGTCTTCAACATCGCGCTCACAGGCCCCTATGTGTAGCGGCTTGAGATCATAAACCCTTGGGCGCGAGATTATCGGGGTTTCTGGCTCAGATTATTTGAGACTGTAAATTGATTTGGGATCACATTAGTTGCGATTGGGCTCAGAATAAATGAGACGGGCTCACATTGTTGAGACTGGGATCGGTTAAGTGAGAACGTGCGCGCGCCGGAAGCTACCGTAGATCAGGCATGATGGCTTTCGCCTCAGCCCGGTTAACTCCGCCAGTAAGCGGCAACCGCGTCGCTGCACTTTCGCCATCGTGGTTCTGCGCCTGGTGATACCCGATTAGAACCGTCTCTACTGGCACCCAAGGGAACTGTGAGTTTCAGTTCAGGGTGTTCTTGAACGGTATCGGATGCGCAATGAAAGGGGCTGGATCGCCATTTTCATCGACCACCTCGATACCGTAGAGTGTGAGCGGCCGTTGCTCTGGATAATGCGTAGGCCGCTTTGTCCATTGAAAGCCATCTCCCTTGGGGAAACGGGTCACTTCAAAGGCGTCAATTAACTCGCCAGATTTGGTGCCGTCGCCTCCGTGCATGGATCAACTCACCAGTCGTTTTCCGGCTTTGGCAGCCTTGCGCTGCTTGGCTTCCATTGCCTTGCGCTGTTTGCGGTTGAGCGCACGGGTTGGCTGACGCATCCCGTCTGCCGCAGCCAAAGGCTTTTGGGAGCAGACCGGCGTGGCTTTGCGATGTTGCGGAGAAGCCTTCGAGCCATCTGGGGCAGGCAGTCTCGGGCCGATTTGCTCCCATTCGCCCGCGGCATAGATCTCTTCAAGCGTTACCTTCGAGCGCCTCAGGATGTAGTCTTCGGGCTTTGGAAGCTGTTCCGAGAACGTCCAACTCAACGGCACCTTTGCACCTCCAACTCCGGAACGGATGTAGCCGTCTTCCGTAATCTGAGCACCGTTTGCGTTGAGAATATCCAGAACGCAATGCTGCTCCCCGTTCTCAAGAATGACGCGCGTCCCCAATCGGACTTGTCCTTGCTCCCGGATGGCAATTTGCCCATTGGGTTGCTTGTCGCCCACCACGGCATGAACCAGACGGTCTTGGATCGAGCCAACCTCAAATCCGGTTGCGGCGCGGATCTGAGCGCCGTCGCTTTTCATGATCGTGCCATCGGTGCGGAGAATATCCAGCAAAGGCACATGCTGGCCTTTGAACTTGCCATCCGCGCAGAAGTAAGCGTGACCGGGCGTGACGCCCGTGCCCCAGAAATCGAGAATATGCTTGGCTGTGTTAGTCATAGTCCGCGTCACGGTTTTGGGTGCCAGTCGACCTCTATCGTCATAGGCGACAACCAGATCTCCGATACGGATTTCGCTGATAGGCTTCTCCCAAACTTTCGAAAGCACCAACTCTTCGTCATACGAGCCGTCATCTCGTGGCTTAATCGAAGGATCGGTCGGCCACATCTGGATAGGGGTGTCTTTAACAAAGCAGTGATCCTTTACGGACACAAGATTATATGTACCAAAATCACCAAACTCGATCAGCTGATACTCTCCGGAAATCAGCAAACCGTCCTCGCCTACAAACACAATTTCATAAGGGGTTCCCGGCCCGGCTATTATTCTTCCAGCCAACCGAGCAGCTTCCAACACCGGATTCCATGTGTTAGGGGAATAGTCGAATTGCTCGTTAAATGGCCTGATCTGACCCTCTACAAGAATATTCCCGTTTTCCAAAGTAGTAACGGTTCCACGAAAGCCAGCGGCAGTATTACCCCAAGTGAATGCTTCTTCAGATGCCAGCCCATCACTGCCGTAGTATGAGTGTGTCGCAGTTGCCCGCTCAGCACCGGTCTCTATCCTGATCGCTCGGTTCGTTTCGAAGCGAACTGTTGAGCCAGCGGGAAGACCGTCGACCGCTTGGCCAAACGGGGTTGCAAAATCTCGCGGTGAAAATACGTTTCCACCCCCTGACGTCATATGAGAAGACATATCGACGTAGACAGTTTCACCGTTTCCGTTTCTCCAATGTTCATCGGCTTGTTCACGTGACAAACTGGTAAACGGGTCACTTCTAGTGCCGCTTCCGCTCATTTTTGTATCTCCTCAAGATCTGAATAGAGAAATGAGGCCGTTGGGCTCATCGCAATCATATAGAAATAATCTGTTGTGGCACTTGCTGTCTGGCATAGTCCAAACATTGAAGCACCTTGTTGCTTGTCACGCTGATCTCCTTGCTGCAGACGACAGTCGTCGTATTCAGCAATCCCACTGAGGCCAGCTTCAGACATGTGTTTGAAGTAGTAGGATGTTGTTGTTTCTAAATAAGCCTGTTCATCTGGTTTGTAGATCTGAACAAAGACAAACCAACAGACTACAGCCGCGGCAATAAAAACTACAGAAAACAGGTATATTCTTGGCATTGTTCTGAATTTAGACATCGGTTTAAACGTTGTTTGTCAAGACGCTAACCCAATCATCTGTTCCTGTCACGTTCAATCTACAGGCGAGCGCCCGAAGATCTTTGACCCGTCAACGCCCTCTCCCGGAATTGCACCGGCACTCGGAAAACGGACGTTTTCCTTGTGGTCTCGGCGGCGGTCACACGGTGCCGTGAACATCACCAGAAAAACCGTTGCGGAAATCTTAGTGAGGTTGCATGGTGCATCCTGTCTATTCTGGCGGGGCGAGTTGCCATGCTCATCGGATATGTACGGGTGTCGAAGGCGGACGGGAGCCAGCTCCTTGATTTGCAACGCGATGCGCTGATTGAAGCCGGTGTCGATGCCGAGCGCATCTATGAAGACAAGGCATCCGGGCGGAAGGACCATCGGCCAGGGCTTGATGCCTGCATGAAAGCGCTTCAGCCGGGAAACTCTCTGGTGATCTGGAAACTGGATCGCCTTGGGCGCGACCTCAAGCATCTCGTGGCAACGGTAGATGACCTGCGAGAGCGCGGCGTTGGCCTTCGCGTTCTTTCCGGCGCTGGTGCTGAGATTGATACGACAACCGCGAATGGCAGGCTCGTCTTTGGGATCTTCGCCAGCCTCGCCGAGTTCGAACGGGAACTCATCGCTGAACGCACCCACGCCGGGCTGGCAGCAGCACGTGCGCGGGGCCGGAAAGGTGGGCGACCGCGCAAGATGGATTTGACCATGTTGCGCATGGCAATGAAAGGCATGGCGGATCGTGAGACCAACGCTTCAGATCTGGCAAAGCGCCTCGGGATCACCACAACGACGCTTTACGAATATGTAAACGGGGACGGAACCGCGAAAGCGCCTGGTCAGAAACTGCTGGACGGAAATTCCGTATGAGCAAAGAGGGCGGCATTCCGGCAGAAGCCCTGCTCGATTTGCGTCGTCGGCTGGATGATCTTGCACCTCGTGATCCAGGTCGGCGGGTTTTGATTGAAGGCGTGGCCAGCCTCTTTGGTGTTTCTCGGGCCACTGTATATCGCGCTTTGTCAGGGCAACTGCGACCGAAGGGGTTGCGTCGCGTGGACCGGGGAGAGCCGAGAGCTGTGCCTCGTGCCGAATTGGAGCGATACTGTGAGATCATCGCTGCCCTGAAGATCCGCACATCGAATAAGAAGGGGCGGCGTTTATCGACCGCACGGGCCATCGAGCTTCTGGAGGATCATGGCGTTGAAACGCCCGAAGGTTTGGTTCAGGCCGCAAAGGCGCAACTGAACAAGGCCACGGTCAACCGGTATCTCCGTCTCTGGGGATATGATCATGCAAGAATGACCAGAGCACCAGCCGCTGTCCGGTTTGAAGCACGAACCTCCAATGCTCTTTGGCAGTTTGATATCAGCCCATCTGACCTGAAACAGATCGAACAGCCATCCTGGATTGATCCAAACCGCAAAGGTCTTCCCGTACCCATGCTGTTCAGCGTGGTTGATGATCGCTCCGGCACCTCCTTTCAGGAGTATCGCTGCGTCTATGGCGAGGATGTGGAAAGCGGCCTGCGTTTCCTGTTCAACGCAATGGCACCGAAGGACGGAGATGAAACCCAGCTGCAAGGCATTCCGGAGGCGATATATCTGGACAATGGACCCATTGCAAAAAGCGGGATCTTCCACACTGTCATGGAACGGTTGGGCGTGCGCGTGATGACCCATGACCCTGCGGGTAGCGATGGCCGACGACCGACCGCGCGATCAAAGGGCAAAGTGGAGCGCCCGTTCCGCACCGTGAAAGAAGCCCATGAAACGCTGTATCACTTCCACAAACCGGAAACCGAGTTGGAAGCCAATGCCTGGTTGGCGCGCTTCATTGGTCAATACAATGCCCAGCCCCATCGTCGTGAGCCGCACAGTCGGATTGAAGATTGGGTAAAGAACCTGCCGTCAACCGGTATCCGGCAAATGTGTTCTTGGGAACGGTTCTGCACCTTCGCGCGAGAGCCTGAAACCCGCAAGGTTGCCGGGGATGCCCGCATTCGTGTTGATGGCGCGTTCTACGAGGTTGATCCCGATCTGGCGGGTGAGACCGTCACCCTCTGGTGGGGTCTGTTTGATCACGAACTGTTTGTCGAGCTGAACGACAAACGCTTTGGTCCCTATCGACCGTCAGGTGGGCCTATTCCACTACATCGCTACCGGAAGCCCAAAAAACACAAACTCAAGCGCGGGCCGACAGGATCGGGGATCTTGCGCAGAATATCTCGGTGCCCAGATCGGCGCTTGCCGGGTTGGATTCAAGCCTGGCCAAAGCCGCAGACGTACTGCCGTTCGCCAGCCAGGCCTTTGTCGATCCGGACCCCTATGGGGAGTTCACCTATAGCAGCCGATTAGATGCGCTGCGCGGGGTCTCGGATTTGCTGCACAAACCACTGGCCCGCCTGACAGATGAGGATCTGTCTTTCGTGAATGATCTTGTCGACCGGACGCTCGACAAGGCGGAAATCAAACAGGAAATAGCCGCCCGGTTCTCGCCGAAGCGACCGGCCGCTGAAGAGGAGAGCGAGTAATGCTGAATGCCGAGATCATGGCGCGATATGGGCTGATCAAGGACTGGCGGACTGCCGGGTTCTATGAAACAGAGAACCATCGCCAGATCACTCATACCGTCCGGGCAGGCATTGGAACCGGGCGTTTGATCGCTGTCACCGGCCCGGTTGGTATCGGCAAGACCGTGTTCCTGCACCGGTTGCAAGACGAAATTGCGCGCGAGAAGAAGGTCACTGTCGCCGAAAGCCTGTCAGTGGACAAAGCCCGGACAACCGTTCCGACACTGATCTCAGCCCTATTCTACGACCTCTCGCGCGAAAAAGAGCCAAAGATCCCGACCCAAGGTGAGAAGCGGGAGCGGGAACTTCAGAAACTGGTCGCCCGTTCTGGCAAACCTGTCGCGCTGTTCGTGGATGAAGCCCATGATCTGCACGGCAAGACTCTGATCGGGCTGAAACGCCTGATGGAAGTGATTGCA
The DNA here is from genome assembly GCF_056535885.1 of Ruegeria sp. B1. Classification (NCBI taxonomy): domain Bacteria; kingdom Pseudomonadati; phylum Pseudomonadota; class Alphaproteobacteria; order Rhodobacterales; family Roseobacteraceae; genus Ruegeria; species Ruegeria sp. B1. Next base: position 80,111 of record NZ_JBQFJA010000003.1, read on the forward strand.
CGCGGCGGAGGCAATCTGTCTGTCATTCTGGTCGGCCATCCGAAACTGCGAAATGACCTGCGCCGTCCGACAATGGAAGAAATCGGTCATCGAACCGATATCTTGCCCTTCGAAGGATTGGGTGAAGAGGCCCGAACCTATCTCGACTGGTTGCTGGATCAGTGTACCGAAGACGAGGCCCGGCTTGACGAGATTATCGAACCAGCGGCGCTGGACCTTTTGGCAGAACGGCTGACCACACCCTTGCAATTTGCGGAATATCTGAACCGGGCATTGGAGGCCGGGTTCCGAACGGGCCAGAAGCCAATCACCCCGGACATTGTGTCAGCCACGCTGGCCCCGGACTTCGATGACCTGGAACCACGTCTCACCCGGCAGGGCTATTCTGTGAAGGTGCTCGCTGATCAATTCCAGTCCAAGCCCGCCGAGATCAAACGCTTTCTGAGCGGCCAGCTTGAACCTGCGCGGACCCGCGAACTGGCAGATCGCATGCGGATGGCGGGGCTGTCGCTGTGAGGGCGCGGGCTTGGTCTCATCCCGGTGATCCCAGTCTCAACAATGTGAGCCCGTCTCAATTATTCTGAGCCCATTCTCAAATAAAGTGATCCCAAACCGATTTACAGTCTCAAATAATCTGAGCCAGAAACAGCGATAATCTCGCGCCCAACGGATTATGATCTCAAGCCACTACAGATAGCTGCCCGCGAGCAAGTTGTGGACTTCGTCGATCATGATCATCTTCAAGTCCATGTCGCGCAAATGGCTGAGGGCACGCACCTCCAGTTCGGACACCGTGTGACGCCCCCACATGGGTGCGCCGATCGATGCCAGAACGTGCTGATAAAAGCGCCTCTCATCGGGTGCTGGAGGCGCCTGCAATAATAGGATCGGTGTTCGGGTGACGCCAATATCTGCTTCGTATTGCGTTGGGTACAGGCTTTCCATTCGCTTCGCGATCATGGTCTTTCCTATCCCTGAACTGCCGTAAACCATGAGGCCTGGCATCCGGGACTGTTTTGGCATTTCCATGAGAGACGTGAGCCTGTTGAGTACAATATTTGCGCGATCGAATGCGATCCACCGGTCACTGCGGACCAGATCAAGTCTTTCGTTTGTTTCCATGAATATCATCTATCGGGTAGGTAGGAAGATCCGGATTACTGGTATCGATCGCGAACATCTCGCGGGATGGATCGCGTTTTGTATTGTCGCTTGGAAGTCGCGCTTGACGTTCACCCTCCAGACGCACCGCCAGGGTTTGCTGTTTTGCCGCGTGCGCGATGCGCCTTTGTTCTTCAATAATTTGAAACAGCATCGACTCCGGGATCGTCCCGCCTTGGCGTTCGTGAAATATCGAGCGTGCACGCCGCGACTCCCAAAGCGAAATCCGTGGCCGCGACAAGTTCTTGTAGCGCGCTACTATGGTCCGTCCTTCGTCATTTACGGCCCAAATCTGGGACATATCGCGAGGGTCGTATTTGACAGTAACCTTCCCGACGCCACGGCCGATCATTGGACCAAATGCGTCGCTCCAATACCCGACAGAAAACAGCTTGATCCCGGTCCGAGCGAGATGCCGACGTTCGGAAGGAAGGAAGCTGATGCGAAACGCCTCGGTATCAACGACCTTTCTGCCTGCGCCATCACCACCGAGATCTGCCCAGGCCGCCAGCGGTGCTCTCCCCAATCCGCTGTGACGGGTATTGTGATAGCGACATATCTCCAGGTGCAGCCAATCCTCGAACTCCTCCAATGTCATTACCGCATTGCCGGAGCTGTCGTAGTCCCCCTTGTCTTTGGGCGATGATTGCGTTGTTCCCGGCAGTACATGAACTGCGCCCATGGTTGTCCCTATCAGACGTTCGATATGGCCGCCGTAATGCGCCCGACCCGGTGGCCTGTACTCGACTGAGACCCCCCAATCTGCACAGGCCGACTGGAAGGCGTCGCTGCGGAAATCCCGCCCGTTGTCAACATGAACGGCTTGCGGAATCCCAGCAGCAGGCCAATACAACTCCTCCAGTATCTCTGGCGCGCGGATCGACTTCGTTCCCACGCAGTGGTGCAGACACAAACCGATGGACAAGACGGACGGCGTATCGAAACTCACATATGCGCCCAGAACAACGCGGGTCGCGACATCGATTGCGAGAGTCAACCAAGGCCGCCCCAAAGGTTTACGTTCGAATTGATCGACAAGAATGATGTCAGCCAGAGTGTGATCGATTTGGACTACTTCCAAGGGGCGCTCCACGTCCAAGCCCCCTACCCTCGGCTCGAAAGCTTGTCTCGCTGCCTTTGTGCCTTTCCGTTTCCGCATCACCTCGCGTTGATCCATAGCCTCGACACGCGCCTTGATCGTACGCCGGGTGGGACGCCGATAGCCTCGCGCTCCACACTCCGCCCGGATCTCGTTGACAATCCTCAGAAAACTTGGCGGTTCTGGAACGAGGTAGTGTTGACGTAGAACGTTCTCGATTATGCGCTCCACATCCGGTTCCAAGCGGCGTGAGCCATGCTTCGGTCCGCGTCGTTTGGGGAGTAAGGAGCTCGCGCGCCCATCACTAGTCTTCAGACGACGGTAAAAGTCCCATGCAGTGCTTCTAGAAACGCCCATCATGTTGGCCGCTTCCAATAGCGACGGTCCTATATCCTGCCCCGCCTCCTCAAGTTCTATTATTGGACGCAACGCGTTGGCCCGTTCAACCGCGAGCGCTCTTTCTTCTGGGTTCTCTACTTCATTAGACAAGATCATCCCCACACGACTTATCCACAGTACACTCCGTCCGGGAATTAAAGGCACAGTCCGACAATTAAGGATACAGTCCAGAAATTAAAGGCACAATCAAGCACTGATTTTGCTCAACTTCTTTAAGCCAGCGTCCAGTAATTAAGGACACAGTGACAACAGGAAAGATGCCATAATGGGGCCGTATCGGATTGGAGAGGAGTGGCTATAGCTTCGCGATTGGAAAAGCGCTTAGCCGCTTGGTCATTCCATCACGAATTGAGTTGATGAGACTTTCCGGGAAACCAGAAGGTAAACTCTCGACGACATCTTTCCAAGCGGGTTCAAAGCCTTTCGTTATGTCTTCGAAGAGCGCTATAACGACCTCTACACCAAGCCCAGTTGACTTAGCAGTCTGCACAAAGTGGCGGGGTACAATGTCTGAAACCCTGTAGTGGTTTTTTTCGCCAACCGACATTGCAAGTTTGACCTTCTGAGCTTGTAGCTGCCCTGCATCGAGACTGGGCTGCACAGAAATCACATCATAGAAGGGCGTCATGCCGTAGCGTGCGCCCGGATACAGAAACACGCTGTAGTTTTTGGCATGCCCATCGGTTGCGGCCATGAGCCAAAACAGAATTTGGGCCTTCAAGAAGTCTTCACGGTCCTTGATCGGCTCGTCACTGCCTTTCAGGAGGTCCAAAACGCTTTTCATATTCGGTCCGCCATCATTCTGATACTTGATGGTGGACGGAACACCGAGCGCTTGGCAGCAATCCTCTTGCGGCAAACGGATCAAGCGGCCATCTGCGGTTTTCCGGCGGTCAAATCGCTCAACGACAAGAACCCTGCGATCACCAAAATCTGTCATTTCGGTATGCGCTACGTTGAGCCCAAAAGCATGCAGCAACCGCAAACACAAATGCTCGTTCTCAACAGAGTTCGAGAGATCAACACCGATGGGTAGAGTGCCAATCTGCGGCTTCAAAATATGTGTGGTGGGCGTCGTACCATGCGGTCTGATCCAATGGCCATCATTGTGCAGAAGCGCAGTCTTTTCCTGCGCCCCTGCAACCGAGATACGAAAGTCCTGGTCCTCATCGAGACCGAGTGGCGCGCGTGCAAGATTGGCTATGATATCCGCTGCAGCATCATCGCTAAGCACCTCACCACTAATCTCTGGGTTGGTGTCAGGGGCTTCACCTTCCGGCAAAAATTGCATCGCTCCAACACAGTCCCGGCCGACGGCAGCGAGCAAGCTGTATACATCCACACCTTCCGCACCGCGTTTCTCGGCAACACGGCGGCGGATATCCTCACTGTCCGGCAGAAGATTGTCGAAGACCGCCATGACGGGCGCACCGACATAGCGATCCTCGCGTAGCGGCAGGGACAAAGAGATTGGCATAGTATGCTCCCAAGCCAGCCAATCCGGCTCGTAGGAGAAATCAATCGCGCCATTGGCCTGACGGCTGAGCCTGCCAACATGGCGTGCATTGAGAAAGACCTCTAACGGGGCATATGTCTTGCGCCGTGCCATTAGAATATATCCTCAATTTTAGTGTCAGAGCCTTTGCTGCGTGGTCGCACAACAAGCTCAAGATCAAGCGCTGCCAGAATATCCATCATGGTCGTAAGACTGGCATCACCGTCACCCCTCTCTATGTCGGAAATGGTAGCTTGGCGTAGACTCGCCCTTGAGCCAAGCGCGCCTTGACTTATCCCACTGCTTTTACGGTATCTTCTGATGATACTGCCCAGTTGCTTTTGTGTTCTTGCAATATTGTCCATAGCTCACCTCTAACTATGAATATACGCTGGGGCGTATAAATTGTCAATATACGCCCCAGCGTATAGCGCGCCTTTATACGCCACCCCGTATAAATATCAAAAATACGCTATAGCGTATGAACGAGGGCCTCATTAAAATGGAAGATCATCTTCGTCATCATAGCTGCAAGCTAGCCGCCGAACATCATGTAATGTGCCACATCTCGATTGAGCAATTGCATCCGCTCTTGCTGCTTTTCGCGGGCGAGATCGTCTTGCTCTCTTAGCCTGCGGCGCTCATCAAGTTGGTGTCCGATCATCGGATTGTGAAGTGAAGGCCTGCTGTCCGCCAGCCAACCGGGCATGGGGTCTAAGCTGTAGGCGGTGTCGGCAATCAACCATTCCGGATGCAGTTCGAACCTGGTCTTCACCCGATCAGCATCGTCTTGGTCGAACCGACCTCCGCCTGTCTGATCTACTGTATTACCTCGACCTAAAAAATGACGCTACTGCTTCTCCTACCGAGCCTTTGATGACGGGCACACCCATTTCCGTCCGTGCCCAATGCCGCCAGCTTGCGCGCAGCAATTGCAACAGCGGCCTGTTCCTGCCCAAACCGGCCCGAAGGAACCATGCGTTGAAGTTGCCGCGCAGGGTCTCGTTTATGAACCACTGCGCATCGGTGATACCATATGGGAACGGCACAAAGGCCACCCAACGGCTGATTTCAATGTTGTTCAGCGCCTTTGTGAGAACCCGCGCGCGCAGTTCAGGGCTGCGCAACACCAGACGTTGCGTCTGCAATGTCGGGACAGTCATTCCTCTACCTTGAGGGTATAGATTCTGGTCGCGACGGTCGCGATGCGCGAGTCCGAAAAGCCTCTGCATCGCCCAGGTGGTCAAAGCCGTAGTCTGTCAGAACACAAGCGGAACCAAGGTTATCCTGAAACACCTCGGACTGACAACTATCCATGCGTGCCAGGCTGATCAGCCCAAGCGCTTCTGCGTAACCGTGGGCAAAATTACCAATCACCCAAGTGCCTTTGGTGCGGTCAGCCTGCGAAGCGGGCTCAATCGTCGCCTCGACAGAACCAGAAGGGAGCGGGTACGGCATCGCACGGCTACCGTAGGCAACACGATCATCACTGGCGCACATCCCAATAAGGACGGCATTGGATTTGTGGCAAGGGCGCAGCACAAAACGGTCGGCGGAAATGATATCCTGAATCGTGATTTCTTCGCACTTCATTGCCCCCCTCGAAAAAACTGGTGTCTTAGCGCACCTCTTAGACCGGATCGAATTATTTTGGATTTCGGACCGCCTTAATTTGGATTGATCCGGCTTCAATCGCTCGGTCTTTCCGTCTGGGTTGAGGTGGTGAAGCTCCTGCCACTGATCTCATGGCGTGCGCAGGCCGCACCATAGCCGATGTCTATTCAAACATAGGATCGGAGTATTTCACAATACAGCAACCGGGTTCTAAAGTTGGGCAGGAAACGAATGGCCCGCCTACCGAATGATCGGTCAGCAATCCTCAATATCCGCAATACATTCAGCTTGTTACTTGCGAGCCGGGTGGGTCGGGCGGTTCATCGGTATCAACGGCGCGCGGTCGCAACCGAGCAGTTACAATCTAACAGCTAAAGAATAGCAATCATCATGCGCCTGTTTAAGACGTTAGCCCTGACCACGACGGCCATTGTCACCTTTGCCACCTCCGTCGCGGCGAGTATCTACTCGGATCAACTCACCTCCTATTCAAATCAACAGGCCTTGCAATTCCTCGTCAGTGAGCATGCGCGCGATCCATCAACCTTCGAGGATGCACGCAAGTACATCCTCCTGAGCCGACCAGCAATTATGGAGGACTACCTCAACCAAACCTTAGACCGGACACCAGACATCCGTAGTTTTTCCCTTTCGGAGCTAAGCACAGGGGAGACCTTCGGAATTGGTTCGATCGCCCTTGGGCTCGCCGCAGTTGGGCTCGCAGCTTCTCTCGCAGGCGGTGGTGGTGGAGACTCTGAGACAGGCTCCGGCCCAAATCCAGGCACCGGTATTCCAAACCCAGGTCCCAGCCCATCACCTTCTCCAAACCCCAGTCCAAATCCAAGCCCAGGTCCCGGCACTCCAAACCCGGGCCCCGGTCCCAACCCATCACCTAACCCCATTGATCCGGTCGATCCAGTTGATCCAATCGATCCAGGCCCCGGACCTAACGATCCCACCTACTACCGAACCCCGGAATTCAACTACACCTATGGCCTGTCTCTGATTGGAGCCGATGAACGATACGCAAAGGGTGTGCAAGGACCCGGACCAGGAAAAGGACAAGGCGTAAAGATTGCAATCCTGGACACGGGCATTGATCTCGACAGTCCAGAATTCGCTAACCTTCCAAACTTCGCCAATAAAATCGACTTTGACAACAGCCGCTCCTACTTTGTCGGAGACCCCGCCGACATTTCTGAACCTGACGGTTCTGGCATTACCGGTCATGGCACGCACGTTGCCAACATCGCTGCAGGCAGGAAAGACGGTGAAGGCACACACGGCGTTGCCTTTGAATCCGAGCTTGTCATTTTCAAGGGAATAAGAGCACGGGGCAACACCACCGAATTGACGCCCCCTAACGCTGTAGACATATGGAGCGATGCCATAAACCGCTCAATCGACGCCGGTGCGCACGTCATGAACAACAGTTGGGGTAACACCTATAGTATCGGTGGTATCGAACGCACCTCACTAATCACTGAGTTTATGCATCCAGCTTTCTCTCCGGAGAGAAATCGCGCCCGTCTCGTAGCAACTCTTGGAGACGAGACCATCACCGCCCTGAATAGAGCCAAATCCGAAGACTTGATGATCATTTTTTCTGCAGGAAACACCAGCGAGCCCGAAGTCTCATACTATGCAGGCCTTCCAGTCTTACTGCCCGAATACGACGGCTATTTCATCGCCGCCGTCGCAGTGGATGAAGACAAAAACATATGGGACGGCTCCAACCGCTGTGGCGTTGCAATGCACTTTTGCCTCGCAGCGCCAGGCGTAAATGTCGTTAAAATCTATGATGACAACGGGACAAGCGGCTCTCTGTCGAGCGGAACGTCCTTCGCCGCCCCATACATCACTGGCGCCTATGCCGTATTGAAGAGCCAGTGGCCACACCTGACAGCCCCCGTAATCGCTGAGATTATGTTCGCGGCAGCTGAAGATCTCGGTGAGCCGGGTGTTGACCCGATCTACGGGCAGGGCCTCCTCAATCTGGAACGCGCCATGCTTCCTATGGGTGAGCTTGTCGTCTACCAGGGGAACACCATCGAGAGCGCCGCCATGCCTCTCGCCGAAACGGGCATCGTCGCCAGCGGCGCCCTGGCGCCAGCCCTCAACCAGGCCCTCGCAGGGCAGACCCTGATGGTTGCAGATGCGTATACGCGCGGATTTGAGCTTGCTGCCAGTGCCCTGGTCTCCGAACTCAAGGCGCCAAGACCCCGCCCCACCTTCGTACGGGAAACAAAGGCCAGCGACAGCCTGACGCTCATGCGTTCAGATCACGGAACAGGTCTCCGTTTTGATGGGGATGTGTTCTCCTATGAGATAACTCTCGGCGACATAGATCCAGACGCAGATCCATTTGGACAGCTTCTGACAGAGGATTACGCATTCGGACATGACGTCCAGATTACAGACGCGCTGGCGCTGACGATGGACCATGCTTTCGGATCATCCACGGGCTCCTTCTCAAGGACCAGCATAGGGCTCGAAGCAAAAGACAAAGATGGGTCAGGCCTTTCTGCTCAGTTCGGCCTCATAGAAGAAAACGGCACAGTCCTTGGATCCCGCTTTATGGGAGCCGCGGGTCAGGACGGACGCAGCTCTACCTCATTCTTGGAAATATCCGGATCTGTTGCGGTCGGGCAGGGCACGCTCCTGACGGTATCGGGCACGCAAAGCAGGACAGATTTCAAACAGGCAGGCCTGGTCACTGGCGGCAAAAGTCTGACGGGGCGTGCCGGCAGCGTCTCAATCAGCAAGAAACGCTTTCTCGGCAGCCCAGGCACGATGCGCTTGTCGATATCCAGTCCGCTCCAGATCTCCTCTGGTGAGATTTCAATCGACCTCCCCCGGGACAGGGTTGCAGCAGTGGCCGGTCAGGAAAGCGCGGGCGTGACAAGAAGCTCTCAAACTGTGCAGATTACATCTTCAGTGCGGCCGATAGATATTGGCCTGACCTATCAGCTTGCTTCAGAAGCGCCCGGACCGGAAATTCTGTTTAACGCCGGATATCGCGCACAAGGCGGTGACCCCAATCCCTACATTGGATTTGCCCTCAGTCACAGGTTTTGAGCCGCACGGGCAGATGTTTCGGCCACTTCATCTGCCGAGAGAGCTGCGCCCCTCGCTGAACTGGGATCGCGGCAAGGAACTGGCCGATCAGCGCCCTGTGAGCGGTGCGTAGCTCACAGGAGTTTGGCGTCATTCCCGGGCATCAGGTTAAGGATGTTGGACTGTTTACGCCCGTTTGCGATGGCGGTCAGCGTTTGGGTGAGCTCCGCTCCGCTTACGAAGAACCATCTGCCTGGGGTCTACTCTTCGCGCATGGCATGGGCGATCTGATCCCGGATTGGTTTGATCAGATAGGACAGGATGGTGCGATCGCCGGTCTGGATCAGCGCGTCGACCGGCATGCCCGGCATCAGGATGTTGCCGCCTATCTTTTCCCGCTCTCCCTCCAGAAACCGGAGCCGCACGGTGAAGAAGCGCAGTCCGGTTGCCTCATCGAGGCTCGTTTCCGCGGAAATCGTAATGACCTGACCTTTCAATTCCGGTGTCGTGCGCTGGTTTAAACCAGACAGGCGAATGGTCGCCTGCTGACCCGCAAATATCTGATCGACATCTGTCGGGGCGACCTGCGTTTCGATGATAAGCGCATCTTCGTTCGGCACGATCAACAGGATGGGCTCTGCCGGGCTGATGAAGCTGCCTCTCGTGTGCACGTTGAGTTGATGGACAAAGCCTGAGCTTGGGGCCCGGATATCCATGCGCGAGAGCTGGTCGGCAGAGGCCGCTTTCTGCTCTGCAAGGCGCGCAATCTCACTGCGCGTTTCCTGAAGGCGCTGGAGCGTCTCGGCCCGATAGTCTTCCTGTAATTGCAGGATCTGGATCCGCCTTTCGCTGATCTCCAACTCGGTGCGGGCCGCTTCGGCCAGCAATGCCCCGTGCTCGCTGCGCAGGCGGGTCTTGTCCCTGCGCACCGCCAGAACCCGGTTTGTGGCGACGTAATTGTTTTCCAGCAATTGTTCGAGCCCGACAAGTTCCAGATCGATCAAGCCGATCTCTTCTGCCTTGGCCTCCGCCTGCACCTCGAGATTGTCGATCTGGCTGTCGAGTTGATTGATTTGCTCATGGAGTTGATCGGTCCGCCCCACCAATCCTGCCAGTCGTGCAGCCCTCAGCTGGCGCTGCCCTGTCAGAATACGGGAGATCTCTGCATCAGAGGCACGACGGGTGATACTCTCCGGAAAGACAATGTCTGCCGCGTTGTCCCGTTCGGCAATCAGGCGGGCTTCCGTCGCGACCAGTTCGTCCAGCTGCTAACTGACAACCGCAAGATTTGCACGGGTGACCGCATCGTCGAGACGCAGAAGGAGGTCGCCGGCCTGAACCACATCGCCATTTCGCACAAAGATGTCTGCGACAATGCCCCCTTCCTTGTGTCTGAGGGTTTTGACATTGGATTCGACCACAATGGCACCGGGCGCGATGACCGCCCCGGAGATCTGCATCCAGGCAAACCAGCCGATGAGGAACGCCAGAAGCGCGCAGAAGAACAGGCCCGCGCCCCACAGATGCCGCCTGATGCTGCGACGCAGTGTTTGGACCGTTTCGCTCATACCGCCGCTACACGGCCCGCACCGGTTTGGGGTTTTGAGCAAGAACCTGTTGCAGGATGTCTTCCTTGGGCCCGAAGGCCTGGGCGCGTCCCTCCTTCATGAACAGGACAGTATCCACGCCTGCCAGGGCGCTTGGCCTGTGGGCAATGACGATGACAATCGATCCGGCCTCCCGCAAGGCGCCAATGGCTTTGGTGAGCGCAGTCTCGCCCTCGGAATCGAGATTGGAATTGGGCTCGTCCAGGACGACCAGGAACGGGGTCCCATAAAGCGCGCGCGCCAGGGCGACGCGCTGCATCTGCCCGCCGGACAAGGTGATGCCACCCGGCCCAATCTCGGTGTCATAGCCATTCGGCAGTGACGTGATCAGCGCCTGCGCATCGGCAAGCTCTGCCGCCCGGAGGATATCGTCCGGACCGGCATCGGTCTGGAAGCGGGATATGTTCTGGGCCACGGTTCCGGCAAAGAGCTGGATATCCTGTGGCAGATAACCAATGAACGCACCTTGCCGATCCGGTGCCCACTGGAAGAGATCCGCACCATCCAGCCGGAGTGACCCGCGCAGCACCGGATAGACACCAACCAGGGTCCGTGCCAGCGACGATTTACCGGCCCCCGAGGGACCAATCACACCGAGCCCGTCCCCTGCCTCCAGCGCAAATCCGACATTCTGAAGCACCGGATGACCGACCGGACCCGAAACGACATTGTCCAGGGTCAGGGTTTTGGACGGCAATGGCAGTTCCATGCGCTCAGGCTCGTCCGGGCGGCCTTCCACGACATCCCGCAGGCGCTTGAGCCCCTGTCTGGCCGCCACAAATCCGCGCCACTGGCTGACCGCCATCTCAACAGGAGACAGCGCCCGCGACGTTATAATGGACGCCGCGATCATCATGCCAGGCGTGATCTGCTGACCAATGGCCAGCCAGGCACCCACGCCCAGCATGGCGGATTGCAGCATGAAGCGGAAGGATTTGGTGAGTGTGCCAAAGAGGTTCGCCATGTCTGCGGCATGCCGCTGTTTGGTGAGAAACGTGCCATTGATCGCCTCCCACTGCTCTTTCAGCGTTGCGGTCATGCCCATGGCCCGGACGGCCTCGGCATTCCGCCTCCCCTGTTCAACAATGGCCGCGCGTTGAACGGCATGTCGGTTGGCGTCTGCCGACGGTTTCCGGGATGCGATCTCGTTCAGGCCGATCAGGATACAAATGAAGACCGCCCCCCCAATGGCAACCAGTCCGAGGGTCGGGTGAAAGACATAGATGATGGTCAAATAAACCGGCATCCAGGGAAGATCGAAGATCGCTGTTGGCCCGGGTCCAACGAGGAATTGCCGCACGGTTTCCAGATCGCGCACCGGATCAAGTGTTTCCGCCTTGCGGCCCATCAGAACCGGCAGCGCGATCGAGCATTCATAGCTTGTTGCAGACAGCTGTGCATCGAGATGCTGACCGACGCGCAACAGCACGCGCGAGCGGATGCCCTCGAGGAGGCCATAGAACATGTACATGCCGCCCGCCAAACCAGCCAGCACCATCAGTGTCGGCACCGAACCGCTCGCCAGCACCCGGTCATACACCTGCAGCATGAAGAGGGGCCCGGTGAGCATCAGGAGATTGATCGGCAGGCTGAGCAGGCCAATGCCTAGCAGCGTGGAACGGAGGGCCTGAAGGCACTCCGCAACACACCCGTCCTGGGAACGCGCTTGCGACATCATGCGTCGTGGTCGTTACGCGTAAAACCGGAAGTCGTCGGAGGACAGATCCGACAGGACGACATTCTTCAGGACAATGCTGTTGTCCGTATCCAGCGTGATGGTTGTATCGGTACCGTCATCCGCCGCACTGTTCAGGACGTCCGCATAGGAGGCCAGATTGGTGACACCCCTGAACTCGATGATATCCTCCGTCGCAGCGCCAGCCGCAAAATCGGTTACAACATCCTTGCCGAAACCGGGATCAAAGACGAAGATGTCGTCTCCCGTCCCCCCGGTCAGACGGTCATTACCAGCACCGCCAGCGAGAGTGTCCATGCCCTCATGGCCAAAGAGCGCATCTTCACCACTGCCACCCGTGAGGCTATCGTCCCCGTCCTGCCGAGAAGGGTCTCGTTGCTGTTGCTTGCAGATAGATTCAGCGTATCGTCCCCCTCACCGCCGTCAAAGATCGTCGTGATAACCTTGTTGCCATCCGCATCAAAGCGCTGAGAATAGATCTCGTAACCGTCAGGCGTATTAATCTGGCCATACGAATGCCACTGGACCGCAAACCCGCCATTCTCCAAGCCTACGACATCGGAATACATCTGGTGGTGATAGACCCACTGCGTGTTCACCTGGAACTCGCCGCCGACTGTTGAGCCGTCAGCGGCGTATCTCTGACCATGAATACTGGCACCAGATCCATCCTGACCATAAGACGTCCAAGTTGCCACAAACCCACCGCCTTGCAATCCGGATACCGAAACGTAGTATTGATTATACTCCGTGGCGGTATTGATCTGGAATTCGCCACCTTCTGCCGCGCCATCGGCATTGTATTTTTGGCCATAGACACCCCAGAATGCGCCGTCCTGATCAGCGGATTGCCAGGTGACGACAAAGCCCCCGTCTTCCAGCGCCGTGATTGAAGGCTCGACTTGATGGTTTGCCGTGTGCGTGTTGATAAGGAACTCCGCGCCAAGGGGGGTTCCATCAGCGTTGAAACGCTGACCATAGATACCAAACAGGTCTCCATCCTGCAGTTCAGACTGCCAGCTGACAACAAAACTCCCATCCGTCAGCACGGTGACAGTCGGCCAGTCCTGTCCCCCTGCAGTATGCGTGTTCACCTGGAACTCGGATCCCGATGGTGTGCCGTCCTGGCTGAAGCGCTGCGCAAAGATGCCGCCCTGATCACCATCCTGACCCTCCGAATACCACACGGCAACAAAACCCCCGTCGTTCAGAGCAGCAATGTCAGGCACGCTCTGATGTCCGACAGTTTCGGTGTTGAGTTGAAACTCATCTCCGATGCGTCCACCACTTGCATCAAAGCGCTGGCCGTAAATGCCCTGGCCTGAGCCATCCTGATCGCCCGACTGCCACACCACCACGAAACTGCCATCGTTCAGACCGGCTGCAGAAGACAGTTGCTGGTCTCCGGAGGACGTCGTATTAATCACCAGTTCATCGCCAACAGGCGTACCACTTGCAGAAAACACACGGCCATGGACCTCAAAGCCAGCAGCATCTGCCTGACTACTTGTCCAAGTGGCCACATAGCCACCATTGGCAAGAGCTGTAGAACGGACGAAGGCGCTTATAGTGTCCGTACCCAGATCATCGCTGACCCGCTGTTCCGCTTGCAGTCTGATGGTAAACTCGCCACCATCATCTTCAAAGCGGAACGTGTCAGCACCGCCTACCGTTGCACCTCCTCCGAGAGCATTCAGTTCAATAAGACCGTTGTCGGTTGACATCGTGTAGTAATCCATGGTGCCCGATAACGTTGCAACGGTCGATGTTGCTCCACGCACGACACTCACATTGACGACCGGATCGTAAACGTCCCCGACATCAAGCGTGAAGGTCTTACTGACCGCAAGATCACCTGCATCCGTGGCTGTGACCGTGAGGACAACCTGAGTTTCGCTCTCATAATCCAGGCTTTCACCGTCCTTCAGTTTCAAGTTGCCGCCCAGAACTTCGAAGCGATCATCATCGACAGTATATGTGATCGTGTCGCCGACATCCGGATCGCTGACCGAGAGCATGCCAATCACGGCACCGGCGTCTTGTTCCTGGACCTCTGAACCTGTCAGGGTGAGATCTTCCGGGGCATCATTGACCGGTGTGATCTCAAGCGCGAAGGTCTCGCTTGTTGCAAGTGAGCCATCGCTCGCCGTCACCATGATGTTCAATGTGCCGTTGAAGTCCTGCGGCGGTGTGCCTGAGAAACTCTCCGCAACCGCATCAAACATCAACCAGTCCGGCAGCGCCGAACCATCCGCAAGCGTCGCACTCAAGGTCAGCGCATCGCCATTTGGATCCTCAAATGCATCCTCTGGCAGCGCAAAGCTCACAGCCTCATCTTCTGTTGAAAACTTGTTGACCAATGGAACTCCCAAATCAGGCGCATCGTTGGCTCCAATGACCTCAAGGGAGACTGTTGCGGTGCTCACCCCGCCATTGCCGTCACTGACCGTATAGGTGAAGCTATCCGTCAGGGTCTGGTCCCTCTCCAGGGCCCGAACAGTAGCTGCGTTTCTTGGATCATAGCTAATGGTCCCGTTGGCGTTCAGCGTCAGGATGGCCCCCTGTGTGCTCATGGTCGAAACCTCTGACACCATCAACGCGTCCCCATCGACATCGCTGTCATTGGCCAGGAGGGTGGCGGTATCAATCGAAGTGACAACATTTTCTCTGACAGGAGTGGGGCTCTGCGCAACATCATCAACCGCGACAGGAGCATCGTTGGTTCCGTGCACAATGATTGAAACACTTGCGGTGCTTTCACCGCCGTTGCCGTCCTCGACGGTATAGGTGAAGGTGTCCGCCAGGGTCTGACCCACTGCCAGGGCCTGAACAGCGTCTGCACCGGTTGGATCGTAGCTGATGGTCCCATCGGTGTTCAGCGTCAGGGCTGCGCCATGTGCACTCGTGGCATCAACAGCTGACATCGTGAGCGCATCTCCCTCGGCATCGCTGTCATTGGCCAGAAGCATGGCGGTATCAATCAGGGTCACAGCATCCTCTGTGATTGGCGTCGAACTCTGCGCAGCATCATCAACCGCGACAGGTGCATCATTGACAGGTGTGATCTCAAGCGCGAAGGTGTCGCTGGCTGACAGGGACCCATCGCTGGCCGTTACCGTGACACTCAATGTGCCATTGAAGTCCTGGGGCGGTGTGCCTGAGAAGCTGCCGGAAGCCGCATCAAACACCAGCCAGTCCGGCAGCGGCGAACCATCCGTAAGTGTCGCACTCAGGGTCAGCGCATCGCTATCCACATCCGTGAATGCGTTCGCCGGCAGCACAAAGCTCACGGCTTCATCTTCCGCGGAAGTCTGATTGGACAATGCAAGTGCCACAACAGGGGCATCATTGGTTCCGTGCACAATGATCGAAACGGTTGCGACGCCCACACCGCCATTGCCGTCATCGGTCGCATAGGAAAATGTGTCGATAAGTGTCTGGCCCTCTGCCAGGGCCTGAACATCAGCTGCCCCGGTGGGATCGTAGCTGATGGTCCCATCAGTGTTCAGCGTCAGGGCTGCACCATGCGCACTTGTGGCAGAAACCGCTGTCACCGTGAGTGCGTCCCCGTCGACATCGCTGTCATTGGTGAGAAGCGTGGCGGTATCAATTGAGGTCACAACATCTTCGGTGATCGGAGTGGGACTTTGCACAACATCGTTAACTGCGACAGGTGCATCGTTGACAGGGGTAATCTCAAGCGCAAAGGCATCGCTTGCTGAAAGAGACCCGTCACTGGCCGTCACCAGTACATTGACCATGCCATTGAAATCCTGCGGCGGTGTGCCTGAGAAGCTCCCGGAAGCCGCATCAAACACCAGCCAGTCCGGCAGCGGCCAACCATCCGTAAGTGTCGCACTCAAGGTCAGCGCATCGCTATCCACATCCGTGAACGCATTCGCCGGCAAAACAAAGCTCACGGTCTCATCTTCCACGGAAGACTGATCAGGCAATACAATCGCCACAACAGGCGCATCGTTGGCTCCATGAACAACCACGGAAACACTTGCGGTGCTCTCCCCGCCATTACCGTCCTCGACCGTATAGGTGAATGTATCCGTCAGGGTCTGACCCTCTGCCAGGGCCTGAACAGCGTCTGCGCCGGTTGGATCATAGCTGATCGTCCCGTCGTCTGTGTTCAGCGTCAGGGCCGCGCCATGTGCACTCGTCGGAGACACATCCATCACCGTCAGCGCATCGCCATCCACATCGCTGTCATTGGCCAGAAGCGTGGCGGTCTCAATCAGGGTGACAACATCTTCTGTGATAATCTTGTGACTTTGAGCAACACCGTTCGCATCAAAAACGCGGGCCTTGATGGCGAGGTCCCCATCGCCCTGCTGTCCGTCATGAGACTCCCAGGTGACAACAAAACCCCCATTGGCGAGGGCTGTCACACTCGGGTTCTGTTGCCAGCCATTGGTGAATTCATTGACCAGGAATTCACTGACAACCTCATCGCCATTCTCATTGAAAATGCGGGCCTTGATGGCAGTACCGGACGTATCCCCTTGCTGCCCGTCCTCAGACATCCAGGTGACAACAAAATGGCCATTGGTGAGCGCTGTAATACTCGGGTATACTTGCCAGCTATCGGTGAATTCATTGACCAGGAACTCACTGACAATCTCATCGCCATTCTCATTGAAAATACGAGCCTTGACGGCAGACCAAGACGTATCCCCGTGCTGTTGGTCCCAAGAATGCCAGGTGACGACAAAATGGCCATTGGCGAGCGCTGTAACGCTCGAGTATAGTTGCGCGTCATTGGTGTATTCATTGACCAGGAATTCACTGACAATCTCATCGCCATTTGCATCGAAAATGCGGGCCTTGATGGCAGAACTGGACGTATCCCCTTGCTGCCCGTCAAGAGAATGCCAGGTGACGACGAAATGGCCATTGGCAAGGGCTGTCACGCTCGGCCAGCCTTGCATGTCATGGGTAACTTCATTGACCGGGAACTGACTGACAATCTCATTACCATCCGTATCAAAAATACGGGCCTTGATGTCAAAACCAGACGGATGCCCTTGCTCCTGATCATTGGACGGCCATGTGACGACGAAATGGCCATTGGCGAGCTCGGTAACGCTGGGGGTCAATTGACTACCATTAGTAGACTCATTCACCAGAAATTCACTGACAATCTCGACACCATTCTCATTGAGAATACGGGCCTTGATGGCAGTTTCAGACGTATCGCCCGGCTGTCCATCATCAGACTGCCAGGTGACGACAAAATGGCCATTGGCGAGAGCGGTAACACTCGGGTCGCTTTGAGAGCCATCGGTGAAGTCATTGACCAGGAACTCACTCGGATCAACAGTATCATCAGCCGCGACAGGTGCATCATTGACCGGGGTAACATCAAGCACAAAGGTGTCGCTGGCCGAAAGAGACCCGTCGCTGGCCGTCACCATCACGTTGACTGTTCCATTGAAGTCCTGGGGCGGTGTGCCCGAGAAACTCCCGCAACCGCATCAAACTCCAACCAGCCAGGCAGGGCCGCACCATCCGCAAGCGTCGCGCTTAAGGTCAGCGCATCGCCATCAACATCCGTGAATGCATTGGCCGGTAATACAAAGCTCACAGATTGATCTTCTGCTGAAAACTGATGAGGCAATGCAAGTGCCAGAACGGGTGCATTGTTCATTACGGTCATTCCTTTATCCAATTCAAGCTGTGAGCAATTGAGATGATCTCATTTGCATGCTGTACATGTGAGTGATGAGTGAAAACCTGTTGTTATTGTACTGGCTAACGTTCCAAAGCTTTGTTGCTTTTGACTTTTGCTGTCTGATTGACCGCGAATACGTCCAGCCAATTCGTCCCGCATCCAGCACTGGATCCAGATCGCTGAATTGGAAAATACCATGATTCTATATTTGAATAGGAAAAGGCTATGGTGGGGTCTGCACCTGTCAGACTGTTACTTTGTCAATACGGCCTGAGCAAACAGTCGCCACAAGCACCATTATCGCACCAGAAGTCTGCAATGGTCTTCTGGTCAGGGCGAGTTGCCCAGTCAACCACATCAGTTCGACGTTCCGCCCTGCATTACGTTCTAACCAATGGCCGTGCCTGGCTCACCCAAACACTGACCGCTATCGCAAACGGGCATAAACAGTCCAACATCAGCAGCCTGATGCCCTGGAATTACGCCACAGACCTGTAATCGGTGCACCGCCTTCACTTTATCCTGAAAATGACGCAGAAATCTCAGCGGCCCAATGCATGTACCGGCTGCTGTTCTCCGCCGTCCCTGAGGCCCTGGTTCAGACCTGCATCGTGCATCTGGTGCGCTATGCACTGCGCAGCTCTCTCGGCAGATGAAGTGGCCGAAACATCTGCCCGTGCGGCTCAAAACCTGTGACTGAGGGCAAATCCAATGTAGGGATTGGGGTCACCGCCTTGTGCGCGATATCCCGCGTTAAACAGAATTTCCGGTCCGGGCGCTTCTGAAGCAAGCTGATAGGTCAGGCCAATATCTATCGGCCGCACTGAAGATGTAATCTGCACAGTTTGAGAGCTTCTTGTCACGCCCGCGCTTTCCTGACCGGCCACTGCTGCAACCCTGTCCCGGGGGAGGTCGATTGAAATCTCACCAGAGGAGATCTGGAGCGGACTGGATATCGACAAGCGCATCGTGCCTGGGCTGCCGAGAAAGCGTTTCTTGCTGATTGAGACGCTGCCGGCACGCCCCGTCAGACTTTTGCCGCCAGTGACCAGGCCTGCCTGTTTGAAATCTGTCCTGCTTTGCGTGCCCGATACCGTCAGGAGCGTGCCCTGCCCGACCGCAACAGATCCTCTTGTTTGACCCAAAATGAAGCGACCACTTCCCCGGGCGCTCTTCCAGCACTGTCATGCCCAGAACGCGCTCGTAGAATTCTAGGGTGACGTCGACGTCGTGAACGCAGAGAACGATGTGATCGAAGCCATAGATGTACATGATCAAACCTTATCCAGCTTAACATCATCGGGCAGACATCAGCACCAGAACAAACTGATATCTTTCTGTGCCACTCAGGTATGTGTAGTGTTCAATACGAAGGCGTCTAGGGTCTGCTGCAGAACAACTGATTTTCTGAGCGCTGTCGAAGAACGCCAGACGAGGAATTTCGAGCATGGATTTAAAGTACCCGATAAATTTCGTTGGCGTTGATGAGTGGATGGACAGTGTATACCAACCTGAGCTGGCGCAGGGCGATGTGATCACCCGAGACGGCGAAGTTCTCGGAAGTTGGAGGGTCGTCGACTATAGTCACGAAGACGTCTATTCGAGCGGTCGATTCGAGTTCATCGTCGACGGGCAGGATGACGTTAAGTTTTCTGAAAGCTTTGACATGCTCGACGTTCGCGTTCATCGCGGATTTGCGATGTCAAGATTGTGCAGAGCCATCAAAGAATGGCACGAAGACCGATCACTCTGATTTGTACCGGTCAACGCGACTCGGTTCGAATACATGTGACACACGATTCTACATTTGGTGTTAATTTGGTTGTGTTAGACACTTATATGGTGGTCAGACAGAAATCATTAAGAGCCGTTAGTCC
Source organism: Ruegeria sp. B1 (assembly GCF_056535885.1). Classification (NCBI taxonomy): domain Bacteria; kingdom Pseudomonadati; phylum Pseudomonadota; class Alphaproteobacteria; order Rhodobacterales; family Roseobacteraceae; genus Ruegeria; species Ruegeria sp. B1. The sequence goes on from NZ_JBQFJA010000003.1 coordinate 99,796, forward strand.
CTGTATCTGATCAATTTTTACGTATTAAATATAATGGGTTATCTGAGAAATGCTGGTGGAAGCCAGTCCTTTACGAAACAGTAAATTAAAAGTGCTTGATTTGAGCAAGCGATCTGGGCCAATGTGGGTGTCAATAACTTGCGCACGATCCATAGAAGACCGGCGCTGAGGCAAAAATAATGCGAGATCAAAATTACTCGTAAGAGCAGGAGCGACATTATGCCATAATATCAAAAAAGAGAAGCCACGTGGCGGCAACCACATGGCCCTCAATTTCGTAGGTGCCGTCGAACAACACCATCAACATCTCCGACGGTATCAGAGCAGAATCATACCCGCAAGCGTTTTGCGCATTGCGAATGGAGAAATTATGTCTTTTGACAACACATTCGACCCATCACGGGGCTATGTAGCTCTACCCAATGAGCTATTCGACATAGATATGTCACCAGCCGCGTTTCGAACCCTTTCCGAGCTATGCCGAATGGCCAATCAAGAAGGTTTTTGCTGGCCGTCGCTGGAACAGTTGAGCAATCGGCTGGGTCGCAGCAAAGCGGCTATCAGCGGATATATTCAGGAACTTCGAGATTTAGAGCTTGTCGAAACGATCACTCAGAAAATAGCAAACGGCTTCAACTATCGACTGAAGTACAAGATCACCTTCTGGTCAGAGTGGCGGTCCGCCCTGTCGAAACAGAACTGCAAAAAGCCGGCCGTTCAGAAAACTGAATGCAGCGTTCAGCCAGACGAACGCACTAATGGAATAGTTAAAAACAATACTCATAAAAACCAACTTGCGTTGCCATCCGGCAACGGGAAAGAACTAAAAACTCTCTACGATGATTGGAAGATCTTTGACCGAGATTCTCCCTTTGGACCATTCAAGAAGGACGTACCGGATTGCCTTGTCGTGCGCACACAGACGGCCATCAGGGAGTTCGAACACTTGAATCCCCTACTCTCCTCGGCCCAGTTTAATGAACATGCCGAGGCAATGCTCAAACGCATCGGCGTCAAATTCACCAAAGCGGAACTGAATACCCTCTCTGCGTATTTTCGGAAAAACAAATGGCGCAACGCTCAAATCGCAGAATTATCGGAGCTCTTGTTTGAGCGCTGGAAATCCTACTGGAAGCGCTCCCCCGACGAAGCTTTTCTTTCTAGCCTAACGAAAGAAATGAATTCCAGGTGGCCTCTAATATATACGCGCTCACTCGACGGACATATCGACAGGATGGTCAAGTATCACGGCTACAAGCGAGTTTGATTACTGCGATAATCAAAGTCAGTTGGAACCCGATATCATTGCCGGCGCAACGATCTTGCGCAATGCAAAACAAGGCAAAAACAAATAAAAGGCTTGCGATGATATTGAGGGGGTCATAAGCTGAGCCCAATTCATAAACATAGGCGAAAAGGCCGGAGTGGGCAGTAACATGACAGGCGTTTCTACGTTCCAGCAATTTTTTGAGGACTTGTCTGATGTGATGCTTCGTGTGAACACTAAGCTTCAACGCGACGTTACATTGAGGTCCCGTGTCTCTAAGCGGTTTACCCGCAAAGAGGTCACTGAATTTCTCGCTATCGACCAAGCCAGTCTCTGGCGGGCTGCCGAACAAGAGCCGTTGTTCCCCGAGGGTGAGCGTAGCGGTCGAGAGCGCACCTTCAGCCCTCAGGAAATCATGCTCATCCGAGCCTTGATGGCTTCTCGACCGAACAGCAAGAAGCAGTTCATGTGGTGGCGCGAACCGGGTGATCCGCTGAAGGTCATTGCCGTGGGAAGTCAGAAAGGGGGTACTTCAAAGAGCCTTACAGCTGCGCATCTGGCCCAGTACCTCTGTCTGGAATACGGGCTTCGTGTGGGTGTTATCGATTCCGACCCGCAGGCGACGATCTCACTCTACTTTGCGGATGATCAACTTAACCTGATGGACCCAGACATCCTTGGGATGGCTGACTTCATGGGTGCAGCAGACCCACAAGCGCAGGAGCCCACTGACCTCACACCAGAAGAAATGGATAAGATATGGCAGAACACTCCGTGGCCAGGAACTAGGCTCATCCCGGGCGGGCCTGCTATTCAAAACGCAGACATGGCTCTGTTTTTCATGTCCCAGGCCCGGCAGAACGAGGGGCAATCATTCCCCGCATATCGCGTGCTCTACGATTCCATTCAAAAGTGGGACCAAGGCATGGGTCCCAAAACCCGTCCAATGGAGTTGCGCGATCCCGATGGCAACTTTGACATGGAGGCCTATCAGAAAGCGCTGACAGAAACCACGGACGTTATCATCATCGACCAGCAGCCCAGCCTGACATTTACTCAAATGAACGGCTTGATTGCTGCTGACTTCGTTTGTGTGGCACAAACCATGAAGGGGTTCGACCTGTCGACGCTGACCGGCTATGTTACAAACATTCGAGACTACACATCGGTGGTCACCAATCACGACCCATCATTTCCACTCGGGAATGCGGACCATTGTGTCCTGGCAACGATTGTCCAGGAAAGCAATGAGCAGGACATCCAACATCTAATTGACTTGAAAGTGCAGGCGCCGGAATGGGTCGCGCCGGTCTACTACATGCGCAGTGACGCCATCCCTAACATGGCAGAGCAATACAAAAGTGCGTATGAATACCAACCGCCAAAATCTCGAAAGAAATCGGCACAATCCTTCATTGAAAACGCGAATGCCGTGAACGACTACTTGGTTTCTCGAGCCCTGCCGGAACTTCCGAGCCGCGGCTATGCGCAGCTGTTTTTGGATAATATGAGGGAGCGTCAGAAGGAGCGTCAGCAAAGGAAAGAGGCCGCTCAGCAGGCCAAGGAAATGGAGCAAGAGAATGGTTGATACAGACAAGGCCGCACTGTTTGACGCCGAAGTGAGGCCCGATCGAAAAACGGCAACAAGAGGACCAGAGGTTGGTGCTCGTGGTATGTATGGACACGGTGCACAGGGCCTGAACTCACCTTTGATTACTGCGATAATCAAAGGAACTATGGCCATTGAAATTGACCCCTCGAACATAATTGACGAGGTCAAATCCGACCGTATCGGGGATGACTGGAAGCACGACGATGACATGTTGAGCTTGATCGAAAACATCAAAAGCCGAGGCCAACAACAACCAATTCGGGTGCGTGTACAAGATGCCGACTGGAGCCCGGATCCCAAAGCTCCTTTGGTTGTCTCGGGTGTAAAGTTTCTCCTTCAATCCGGTCGACGTCGTCTCTATGCCATTCAGGCTTTGAACGAAGATCCGGATCGGAAGAAGATGAAAGTCCTGGCAGTGATCTCTACGCCCGAGGGCGATAATGAGTTAGCCGACCTAGAGGAGCGCTTTTCGGAAAATACGGTTCGGAAGAATTTGAACGCGTTTGAAAAGCTACGATCCATCGGTCAAATCTCTTTGCGGAGAAAGGATCGCAATCAGCGAGAAAATGCAGAACACCTCGGCATCAGCCAGGCGCTCATTCCTCCAGCTCAAATCATCGCGGAGTTCGAAGACCTGATCCGAGAGAACATAGACGTATCAAAAGCGTCCATGAATTCTCTTCGTGCGTTGGCGACGAAAATCCGGGACGGGTATCGCTTTGAGAATGGTGATACGACCGAGGTGGATTCGAAAATCACCGCGGTCAGAGAGCCTGGGCAGGTGAAAACATCCAACGGTGTAGTGATCAAAAAGGGCAGGGGGTCTAAGCTTGAAGTCTTTTTTGAAGATGGCTCGAAACCAACGTCTGAGCAAATAGAGTGGGTTCTAGAAGCAATTGCCCAGGGTGTGGGTCGCATTGGAAAGATGAAATGACGAAACCCAACAGTATTGGCTTTCGAGGCAACTTTTCTTCATGAGCCCGACGTACGTACCTGGGACCTGATGAAAAATAAGCCCATAAACCTGACGAGCAGGTGCGGTGAGATCAAGTTCGGCATCCACCCAAGCATTGTGAAACGTTCATGTAATGGTGTTGAGAATTCAGGTGTATAAACATAGTTTGCGCATTTTCTAACCTTTTTGCGCGCAACAATTCTGCTGGGATACTTCTGTTGCAGCCAGGTTGTCCGGGCAACTTGTCAGGTGCAGGCACGTCGTTGCGTTCCAACCACTCTTTGATTTCGGCCCAGTAATCCTGTGACCTAGCCGTATAGCGACGTTCATGCAATTCTGTGATCCGACGCTCCAGGCGGCGCCACCATTGCAGCTTAATCCTCAGTCCGTGGATATTTGATCAGGCACGCACAGCTGCTTGCCAGTTGTCGAGCCCCCGTCCGCATCACGTCACTCGTTATGTCGGGCTCGGAGTTCCATATTGATACTCTATCGCAGTATAGCTGATAACTATTGTTAATGTAGCTGTCTCTTGTGCGAGTCTTTCATTGGCTATGCCAACGAGAGAGCGTACAGAATCCATGGAAATGCATCAAATTCGATATTTCATGGCAGTTGTTGAATATCGAAACTTCACTCTTGCAGCACAAGCCGAAAACGTTTCTCAACCCTCGCTCACAACAGCCATCCGGAAGCTGGAAGACGAGTTGGGCGGCAAGCTGTTTTTACGCGATCGTGCCGGAAGTCGTTTGACGCCGCTAGGTGAAGTCATTTACCCGTACTTAAAGGAAGTGTTGCAGAAAACTCAAAAAGTGATGGTAGATGCCAAACGTCACGTTCGTCTCGAAGGTGTTCCCATCAGTGTGGGAGTTGGTGAAGGACTCGGGTTGGTCAGAATAGCAGACGCGGTAACGCGGCATCAGGCGTGGGCACCGGGAGTTAATTTCGAGGTCATAGTCGACAAACAAAACGCCCTATTAGACGGTCTTCGGGAAGGTCGTTTTGATATCGCAATAACTAAGGCCGATGCTGCATCCGAACTCTACAAGGTGGAGCCGCTCTATAGCGAAGACTTCCGTGTTGTTGTTGCTTCTGCACATCCACTCAGCCAGTGTGAAAGCATAAACCTGGGCGAATTGGTGGGTGACGATGCGCTGGCCAGTTTTGATCGTGATATGCGTGAAGTCTTGTTTGGTTCCTGCACAGATCGTGAAAACACCATGAGCTTTACCCATCGCTCCAACCGGGCTGAGTGGATTCTGGAGTTGGTGCGATTGGGGAAGGGATTTGTGATCTTACCCGAGACGGCAATCCCAAGGAGCGAGGAATTTGTCTCACTGACCATCGAGGATGTCGACTTTAAGCGCGACGTCGTTGCGCTTCGGTACATCCACCAGGCTGCACGCCCCGAGATGCGGGGTTTCACTCAAGAACTGGCGAGGAATAAGCCCGCTCTTGAGGATGCTGTGTGATTACCTTTGTAATTGCCCGCATCGCCCAATTGGTGCGCCGCTTCTGGATTGTCTGACGTCACGATCCAGCCCCCTGTCGGAATCTACCCCTGTCTTGGACAAACGATTGCCACAGTTCCTCTTTTGTTCTACTTTGTTCTACAACGTTCCAAGATTGGAATTTCGTGAATTGCAATTTTGCAGGAGCCTTCGAGATGATCAGTGAGAGTATCGAATCCAAAGTTCCTCCGCGTATCCAGCAACTCGATGATGCAGCGATAAACCGCATCGCTGCCGGCGAAGTGGTTGAGCGCCCGGCGTCGGCTGTGAAGGAACTGGTCGAGAACGCGATCGATGCGATGGCGACCCGGGTTACAATCGATATTGCTGACGGCGGCAAAACACTGATCCGTGTCACTGACGATGGGTACGGGATACCGGCCGAGGATTTGCCGTTAGCCCTGGCTCGTCATGCAACGTCCAAGATTGACGGATCCGACTTACTGAACATTAACACCTTTGGGTTTCGTGGAGAGGCTCTGCCTTCTCTTGGAGCCGTGGGGCGTCTGACAATCACAAGTCGTGTGGCAGATGGAGAAGCAGCCTCAATTCACATTTCTGGTGGAAACATGGAAGCTGTAAAGCCCGCGGCCCTACGCACCGGCACAGTTGTGGAACTCCGTGATCTGTTCTTTGCAACTCCAGCACGCCTGAAGTTCATGCGTACTGATCGTGCAGAGGCACAAGCGATTTCAGATGTTGTTAAGCGGCTCTCCATGACCGAACCCTCAATTACGTTTGTCTTGCGAGACGTGTCTGGTGGAGGCGAGGGACGTGTTGTCTTCCGAGCAGATCGTGAGAGTGGCGACTTGTTTGATGCACTGCACGCCAGGCTTGCGAAGGTGCTGGGCAAAGACTTCGCGGACAACGCATTGCGGATCGATGCGACACGAGATGGACTTCGGCTTTATGGGTATGCGGCTCTTCCAACATATTCCCGAGGCGCTGCAGTGGCGCAGTTCCTTTTCGTCAACGGTCGACCGGTACGTGACAAGATGTTGATAGGGGCGCTTCGGGCGGCTTATTCCGATTTTCTAAGTCGCGATCGCCACCCCGCTGCGGCACTCTTCATAGACTGCGATCCCACCCTGGTGGACGTCAACGTGCATCCTGCGAAATCTGAGGTTAGGTTCCGCGACCCAGGTGTGGCCCGTGGGTTGATCGTTTCGGCTTTGAAGCATTCTCTGGCTGATGCAGGGCACAGGGCGTCAACCACTGTTTCTGATGCAACGTTGGGTGCAATGAGGCCAGAGCCAATTAGGTCTGGCCCAGCCCGAGGCTATCAAATGGATAGGCCATCCAAGGCGGCGCGGACGGCGACATACCAGGCTCAAGCTCCTGCGTTTGAAGACCTTGCCAATGAGCTGAGTGGAAACACTCTGGAGCGCCGGGTTCAAGAAAGTTCTCCCGCATCTGAGCCAGCACCTATCCAAGAAGCTGAAGTGCAAACAGAAAGCCTTCCGCTTGGTGCTGCTCGCGGGCAGGTGCATGAAAACTATATTATCGCGCAGACATCTGATGGCATGGTGATCGTGGATCAACATGCGGCACATGAAAGACTGGTTTACGAGAAACTTAAACACCAGATGGCGAAAGATGGCATCGCAGCCCAAGCGCTTTTGATTCCGGAGATCGTGGAGCTTTCGGAGAAAGATTGCTCTCGATTGATGGAAGTGGCCAAGGAGCTCAGTGGTGTGGGATTGACCATCGAACAATTTGGGGGAAGCGCCATCGCTGTGCGAGAGACACCTGCTATTTTGGGTGAAGTCGATGCACGTTCCTTACTTCTCGACGTTTTGGACGAACTCTCAGACCAGGGTGAAAGCCAAGTCGTACAAGCTAAGATCGACGCGATCCTGAGCCGTGTTGCTTGTCACGGATCTATTCGATCGGGGCGTTGGATGCGCGCAGAAGAAATGAACGCTCTTTTACGTGAAATGGAGGCAACGCCTCATTCCGGCCAATGCAACCATGGGCGGCCGACCTATGTGGAATTGAAACTTGCCGATATTGAAAAGCTCTTCGGCAGAACCTGAAAACCTCAATGGGCTCACAGTCTCCGACAGATCAGTTTCCAGACATTTGTATAATGCGTGCTCTGCCTGCTTACAGTGGTGTTGTGTTTGGCTAATAGCCATCGATAAACACGTCCGCTTTCTGCGCATGGTCGTCGCGCGATCTAAGCGAGGCTCCGAATGCAGTGAGTTGTGGCTCTGTAGCCCTGGTCACCCAAGGTCCACCTGCGCTGGTATGGGTTGAGCTCAATCCAGGCAACGGCGCGGGCGGAGAGCAGCTAGAAGGCTTTTGCGTTCGCTTTCGATCGTTGCCAAATTTAACTTCCGTTCCAGCCCATACTGTTTGATCAGCATGTTGACGACTGCGGGTTCTGGGCATGTCGAGGGATAAAGCGTAATGCCGATTAAGCGTTCAGACATTGAATCCAGGAATTCCTCGATCGCATCCAAGCGTTTCCATTTACGTAACACATCCCCTGTTGCAGATGTTAACAAGCCAACCGGCGTTCCATCTTCAAGTGTTATGCCAAGATGGTAGATGCTCGCCCCCGTTGCATTATCGAAGGGGATTCTGATGACATGCCCAACAAACGTCCTTTTGCTGTTTTGTTCCCGTAATTGTCGCGTCGTAATCGTAAGCATCTGGTCTTTCGGGCTCCTGGCACTTCTTGGCAGCGTGATATTGCCCTGTGACAATGCCCAGATCGTAAGACCAGGTAGAAGTGTTGAGGTGCTATTTTTTAATAGGCCCTGACTATGGTTTGGCCGTGTAAAAAGTGACTAGGGTGGGCAGCACCAGCTTAGCAAGCAGTAGATGTGTGACTGTCTGTTGTTCAGAAGGCCGCTTGCATGGGCTCAGTGTTCCACATGTATGTTTGGAGCTTCTGAAATCGCTCTGAGGAATGTCTGCAAACAAGAACACTCGACGTGAGGTAACCATGTCTACGCAATCTGAGCTTATCATCGTCGCATGCCTCATTATCGGTGGATTTTGGGTCTTTTTCTCCACCATTGCCAAGATGGCCCGTGACCGCGGTCAGAGTCCCCTTATCTGGTGGATGCTGGCGTTGGTTTGGTCGCCGCTCGGTTCCATTGTTCTGCTGTGGCTGTTGTTCCGAAAGCGGCCGGTTCGCTGAATGCCGAACCAACCAATACCCACCCTTGTTCTGAGGCACTTTGTTTCACCGTGGTGCTGAACGCACTGGGTTTTCTATCTGTTGAACAGAGGTGCCAGTTCCATCATCAAACGTCGCAACCTCCGTCAAACGCAGCGTTCTGACAGGAAGTAACCTGCCGTTGTGCCTCTGTCTCGGGATGTTTCCCAGCCGAACCGTCCCACCTCTAGGAGTGAAAGAGGGCCTTTGGAATTTGTGATCCCGGAAAGGGGATCGAGAAACTTTTCCAAAGGAACTCAAAATGAAACCGACATATAAAAACGTTCAGATCCCGCTCAACAAACTGGTTCTGCACCCGCGCAATGTTCGTGCTGGCACGCCCGACAGCTACTCGGAAGATCAGATCCAGCCCTTGGCTGCAAACATCCTGACGCATGGTCTCCTGCAGCCGCTGATTATTCAGCAGCTTGAAGATGGCACCTATGGTGTCGTGGGTGGCGGGCGCCGACGCGCTGCGCTGATCACGCTGGCTGCGGACAAGGGCGCGAAAGGGTTCACCAAGACCATGAAAATCGCCTGCCGCGAAATCCCTGCCGAGGATTCCGCCATCAGTAGCATCAGCTATTCGGAGAATGCTTTGCAGATGCCGATGGACATGTTGGACCGCTACGAGGCCTTCACGGCGATGCGCGACCAGGACGGGCAGGGGGTGGATGCCATCGCCCGCGCCTTTGCCATCCCGGAACGCAAAGTGTTGGAAGCCCTACGCCTGGGTAATATCCATCCGGAGATCCGTGCCGCCTATCGCGAGGGCAAACTCGATCTCGAAGCTCTGAAAGCCTTCGATGCACATCCGGATCCGGATGTTCAGGCTGAGACTTTCAATGCCCTCCTGCAGGACCACGGTCACGTCGGTGCCTGGCGTGTCAAGGGCGCGTTCCGCGACCGCTTCGTGCGGGTGGGCGACAAGCTGGGCGCATTTGTGATTGACGAATATCGCGAGGCTGGTGGTGAAGTGGTTATCGATCTGATCGAAGAGGACAGCATCCTGTTGTCCAGCCCCAATTCTATGGGCCAGTTTTGAGCAAGGTTTCTGGAACGGGCGGTCGCATGTTTAGAGCCTGATGGGGTCTGACACGATTGTACTGTCTAAGCCAGGTATTGATGACGATCTGAGCCTGTTTGGTGGTGTGGAACCATTCTGCGTTGAGGACTTCCCGGCGCAGAGTGCCATTGAAGCGCTCGTTGTATCCATTCTCCCAAGGTGATCCCGGGTAGATTTGGATCGGCTTAATGCCCACCTTTCTTAACCAGGTCTGCAGGGCCGTTGCGATGAACTCCGCGCCGTTGTCGGAACGGATGTGTTCGGGCTTCCCGTGCCGCAATAAGAGTGGGTAGAGCGCATCCAGCACGTCTGCGCTGTTCATCTTCGGCTTGACCGCTACGCAGAGCGCCTCACGGGTATACTCATCCAGCACCGTCAGCATCTTGTAGCTCTGTCCGTTGCTCAGCTTGTCGTGGACAAAGTCAATGCTCCAGATGTGATTGGGATGTTGCGGTCGGAGCCGGATGATCGAGCTGTCCTTGTGGTACAGCCGTTTGCGTTTCTTGTGCCGTTGTGGGAGCTGCAAGCCTTCTTCGCGCCATAGTCGTTCGATCTTTTATGATTGACTGCCCAGCCTTCGACACGCAGCAGCTCGGCGACCTTGCGGTAGCCGTAGCGCCCATACCGTTTGGCCAATCGGATCATCGCCAGACGTAACGCCTCATCATCCTTTGGCGCTGCGCGGTATTGCAGCGTGCTCCGCGCCAATCCAATCACGCGACAGGTGCGCCTGTCCAGCCCCAATTCTATGGGCCAGTTTTGAGCAAGGTTTCTGGAACGGGCGGTCGCATGTTTAGAGCCTGATGGGGTCTGACACGATTGTACTGTCTAAGCCAGGTATTGATGACGATCTGAGCCTGTTTGGTGGTGTGGAACCATTCTGCGTTGAGGACTTCCCGGCGCAGAGTGCCATTGAAGCGCTCGTTGTATCCATTCTCCCAAGGTGATCCCGGGTAGATTTGGATCGGCTTAATGCCCACCTTTCTTAACCAGGTCTGCAGGGCCGTTGCGATGAACTCCGCGCCGTTGTCGGAACGGATGTGTTCGGGCTTCCCGTGCCGCAATAAGAGTGGGTAGAGCGCATCCAGCACGTCTGCGCTGTTCATCTTCGGCTTGACCGCTACGCAGAGCGCCTCACGGGTATACTCATCCAGCACCGTCAGCATCTTGTAGCTCTGTCCGTTGCTCAGCTTGTCGTGGACAAAGTCAATGCTCCAGATGTGATTGGGATGTTGCGGTCGGAGCCGGATGATCGAGCTGTCCTTGTGGTACAGCCGTTTGCGTTTCTTGTGCCGTTGTGGGAGCTGCAAGCCTTCTTCGCGCCATAGTCGTTCGATCTTTTTATGATTGACTGCCCAGCCTTCGACACGCAGCAGCTCGGCGACCTTGCGGTAGCCGTAGCGCCCATACCGTTTGGCCAATCGGATCATCGCCAGACGTAACGCCTCATCATCCTTTGGCGCTGCGCGGTATTGCAGCGTGCTCCGCGCCAATCCAATCACGCGACAGGTGCGCCGTTCAGAGGTTGCCAGCTTTTGTCGGGTATGCATCACGGCCTGACGAAGCTGGTCTGCCGTCAGGCCTTCGGCTTTAGATAATCAAGGCTCTCCTTGAGAATGAGCTTGTCCAGTTCAAGCTCGGCCACGATCTTCTTGAGCCGATCATTCTCTTTCTGCAGTGCCTTCAGATTGGCCATCTCAGATCGTCCCATCCCACCAAACCGCTTGCGCCATGTGTAATAGGTCGCATCACTGACACCAGCCGTTCTGCACGCCGTCGCGACATCCGAACCAGATGCCAGGCCCAGCTCAATCTCGCGCAAAAGCCGCAGAATATCTTCGTCCGAATACCGTTTCCGCGCCATCAATCCCGTCTCCAAAACTAAGCCAACTGTGGCACAGTTTTAGGGGGCCAAGACAAGTACGCTGATCAACAAACTGCTGGACCAGAAGCTGAGTGATCTGGCGGAGCAGAAGCGCGAGGCATTGGGCTTCGCCTGGTCCGAGGGACGCACCGACGTTGGCTGGGATACCTTCAGCGATTACGGGCGCGTGTATCCGACCGCGTTGGATCTTGATGAGGACGCACAAGCCAAGGCGGACCAGTTGATCGAGCAGATGGATGCCCTGGCCGAGGAGTGCGAAGGGGCGGAGAGCTACGAGGAGGAAAGCCGCCTTGATGATAAGCACGAAGCGCTGAATGCCGAATACGAGCAGCTGACCACCGGGTACAGCACGGAAGACTGCGCAAACGCTGGCGTTATTGCTGCATGGGAGCATGACAGCATCAAATACTACATTGGCTATATTCGCCCTGAAGACCTTCCGGAGGATGAAGGGGCCGGTAAAGCGTCAGGCGCAACGACCTTGAGCGGCACCGCGCCGGAGCAGACCGGCCCGAAGATCTCGGCGAAGCTCAACGACGACATGGCTCATGTCCGGACTCGGGCAATGGGGTTGGCGTTGGCACAATTCCCGGAACTGGCGCGCGACTATTCGGAGTTCACGCTGATCCGGCAGGTCATCGGCGGGGCAGGGAGGTTTTTCGCCAATGCCACCACCTTGTCGGCGCGACCTGGAAGTTTTGGACCGCAAGAGCCGGAAGGCAGCCTCCTGCAAATCGAAGAGGCGCTGACGACTTTGTACGAAGGTCTGGACACCGACTGGCTGGAATTGGGCGGCGTCGAAAGCTTCGTTGCCTTCCGGGCTTTGTCGACCGATGCACGAGCCGCACTGCTGGCCTATGCAGTGGCGCAGACGCTGGATCCAAAAACCGCCCCTGGCTTGCAGAACGAAGTGCGCGAAGCGGTCGAACGGGAAGCACTGCCCAACATCCGCGACGTCTGGACCCCGGACGCGTGCTTCCTCGGTCGCCTGACCAAGCCGGACCTCGTGCAGATCCTGCGCGACGTTGGGCTCACATCAGAAGCGTCGGTCTATGCGGATGGCAAGAAGTCCAAACTGGTCGATTACATGGGCAAGCTTTTCGCGGAACCTTTTGCCACGTTGACCCCGAGCCAGTTTGAGGACGTCACGACCTGGGCTCCGGATTTGATGGCACATGCGCCGATCGAAGAGGAAGAGCAGGAAGACGACGCAGACGAGGTGGCGATCGCCGCTGAGTAAACAGCACTACGGCAAGCCGCCCAAGTATTGGGCGGCTTGTTTCCAGGCTTGACGCTCCTGTTTCCAAAATCCCGTTGCTGAAGCCTTTTTGGGTGCCTTGCTAACCTCGTGCACCTTTCCTGGACGTCAGCTCAGCCAGTCTTTCACGCTCGGCTTCTTCGCCCCATTCCTCCAGCTCTTCGGCATCTTGAAAACCGTGCCATAGAGCCCAAAGGTGCGCCCGCTCGTTGGCTAACTCTGCGGATTTGTCATTTGGATCTACGGTCACGACTCTACATCTCTTCCTGTACCTAACGACACCGTTCCACTTGCGGTCGGTATCCGACGATGTCGACGCGCAAATCGTAAGACCAGGTTGCTGCATAAAGAAGTGTTGAGGCACTATTTTTTGATAGGCCCCAACTATGGTTTGGCCGTTTAGAAAGTGACCTGCGCTATCTCATTTGTTCGCATCGATCGCAGACGAAGAGGCGGGAGGATGGTCGAAAGCCCGCGTCGTCTCAGCGAAGCGGATCAACGCAGAGAATTCCAACAAAGGCCCGAGGGTTCGACTATGAAACAAACAGACTTTGAAGTCGGTAGGCGGTTCAGAACCTCGACAGGATACTGGCTTTGCACCGATATTGGGAGCCGCGTAATTGCTGCTATTAAAGTGGATGCCCGACAGGACCAATCGTGGTTCAATGGCCCACCTTATTCAGTCGATGAGATTGTCTTTGACGAAAACGACTTTGCTGCTTGCGTGCCAGTAGATGGCTAGTTTCCAACAAATCTCCGAGCTGCACCCTGTTTCAGTCTGGAGAGCTCAGACAAAACCCAAGATATGAAAACCTCTTTGTGTAATCCTGCTGTTTTTGTCGCCACCGCGATCATCTTAGCGGCGTGTACGACGCCTTACGAGCAGTGTATCGCCAGTATCAATGCGCCATTGCGAAACACAATGGAGACGATTGCGTTCTTTGAAGGAAACATTGCTCGAGGCTATGCAATTCATACTCAAGAGGTGCCGTATTTACATACCTATGCATGTGCTGGTTTTGACAGTAAGGTCAGGGTCTGCCAGGAAACTCGGCTACGCGTCCAAGAGACACCTGTCGCTATCGACATTTCCGAAGAAAGGCAAAAGCTCAGTGAGGCCCAGGCTCGACTGGAGAAACAAAAACTGAGCGTAAAGTCTGCTACAGCACAGTGTCGAAAAGCTTACCCCCAAGTGTCCAGCCCCATTTCTATGGGCCAGTTTTAAGCAGAGTTTCTGGAATGGGCGGATGCATGTTTAGGGCCTGATGGGGCCGGACCCGATTGTACTGTCTGAGCCATGTATTGATGACGATCTGCGCCTGCTGGGTGGTGTGGAACCACTCGGTATTGAGGACTTCGCGGCGCAGTGTGCCGTTGAAGCGCTCGTTGTATCCGTTCTCCCAAGGCGATCCCGGATAGATCTGGATCGGCTTGATCCCGACCTTTCTCAGCCAGTCTTGCAGGGACACCGCGATGAACTCCGCGCCATTGTCGGAACGAATGTATTCCGGCTTCCCGCGCTGTAGTAACAGTGGGTACAGCGCATCCAGTACGTCTGCGCTGTTCATCTTCGGTTTGACCGCTACGCAGAGCGCCTCGCGTGTGTACTCATCCAGCACCGTTAACATCTTGTAGCTGCGCCCATTGCTGAGCTTGTCGTGCACGAAGTCGATCGCCCAGACATGGTTCGGATGGGTTGGCCTCAAGCGGATTACCGAGCTGTCCTTGTGATATAGCCGTCGTCGCTTCCTATGCCGCTGTGGGAGCTGTAATCCTTCTTCGCGCCAGAGACGCTCCACCTTCTTGTGATTAACCCGCCAGCCCTCCATGTGCAGCAGTTCGGCGACCTTGCGGTAGCCATAACGCCCATATTGCTTGGCCAGCCGGATCATCGCTAGGCGCAAAGCCTCATCATCCTTTGGGACTGCCCTGTATTGCAGTGTACTCCGCGCCAACCCGATCACACGGCAGGTGCGCCGTTCAGATGTGGCCAGCTTTTGTCGGGTATGGACCGCGGCCTGACGAAGCTGGTCTGCCGTCAGGCCTTCGGCTTTAAATAATCGAGGCTCTCCTTGAGAATGAGCTTGTCCAGCTCAAGCTCCGCCACAATCTTCTTGAGGCGATCATTCTCTTTCTGCAGTGCCTTTAGATTGGCCATCTCTGATCGTCCCATGCCACCAAACCGTTTGCGCCATGTGTAATAGGTCGCGTCACTGACACCAGCCGTTCTGCATGCCGTCGCAACATCCGAACCAGACGCCAGGCTCAGCTCAATCTCACGCAAAAGCCGCAAGATATCTTCGTCCGAATACCGCTTCCGCGCCATCAATCCCGTCTCCAAAACTAAGCCAACTTTGGCACAGTTTTACGGGGACAAGACACAAGACTAGGCCGTGTTGACAAAAGGAAAGCCTAACAGGGCAAGGCGCACCATAGCAGGTGTCTATTTAAATATAGCATCGGAGTATTTCCCAGGACAGTAAGCTGGTTCTAGTGTTACGTTTGAAACGAATTGATTGGCCTTCGAATGCTCGCTCAAAAATCGCCGGTTTTCGCAATAAATTCGGCTTTTGGTCTTGCGCACCAGGCGGAACCATCGGTTCATCGGTTCATCGGTTCATCGGTTCATCGGTTCATCGGTTCATCGGTTCATCGGTTCATCGGTTCATCGGTTCATCGGTTCATCGGTTCATCGGTTCATCGGTTCATCGGTTCATCGGTTCATCGGTTCATCGGTTCATCGGTTCATCGGTTCATCGGTTCATCGGTTCATCGCCGCCGCTGCGCCCTGTTTCTGTTTGAAGCTGTAACAACGGCTCCGGCTGATACCAATACCAATGCCCGCATTTATGCCAATCAACTGAATGTCTAAAGGCAATAAGTGGGATGCGCATTGAAGAGGTCTTTTTTGAAATCACGTTCACTGCGGACCGCGCAGGTAGAATAAAGCATATTGTCAAACGACCCAGTGAAGAGGACGCGTTGGAGCGCATCAGAGCCGCTTACCCTGGCCAAACCCTCGCGATCCATGACATCCGGAAACACGTTTGGATGCGTGACACCAATTCCCATCGTCCCGAGCGGCTGAAGGCCGACCCCAAAAAGTCTAAAAAGTAAGAGAAGACTTCTTTTTTGCCGATTTTCATTCATGGAAAAAGGCAGAATCCAATGCTTCCCACTGGAAAAACCCGCGAGCTGATCGCAACCCTGAAATCCCGAATTCAGAACCACACTCTTGATACCCGCCGTCTGAGCGACGTGATGACCCGAGGCTTGGGCGGCAGTGATGCAAGTGGGGCGTGGACCTGGCGCTTGGCCTTCGACCTCATGCAGATCGCTGCCGGCCGTATTGTGCAGGTCGATGCCCGGAACCCGCAACGAACCCTTGCACAACTGTCTGCACTGATGGGTCGCCTGCCCACGGAAACACGCCGTTCTGAACGCCAGCTGCAACTTCAACAATTCAGCACTCCGCTTGATCTGGCTTTTGTTGCCTCTTGCGCGGCCCAGATCCGGCCGGATGACCTGATCCTCGAGCCCTCCGCCGGGACCGGAGCCCTGGCGGTCATGGCGCAGGGGCAGGGGGCGAAGCTGCTGCTGAACGAGTTGGACCCGCAGAGACGCACTCTCCTGCAGGTGGCCAATGGTCAGGCGGTCACGGACCATGATGCGGAATTCATTGCGGATCTGATCGACGAGCGACTTGCACCGAGCGTCGTTCTGATGAACCCACCCTTTGCCTCCAGTGCCACCCGATCTGATCCGACCATTGCTGCGCGCCATGTGTTGTCGGCATTGAAGGCGCTCCGTCCCGGTGGGCGTCTCGTTGCAATTGTGCCACCATCGGTCTCCGCCAGTGGAGATGCGGGTTTGTGGCGTCGGATCTGCTATCAGGCCGCTCCGGTCCTGCGCCTGCATCTGCCGCGCGCCATGTTCCGGAAGATGGGCGCGTCCGTCAGAACCGATCTGTTGGTCCTGGACAAATCTGGGGCAGGGGAGGGGAAAGACTGCCCTGTTCACAGCTGCGTTGATCTGGAAACCGCTCTCTCGGTCTTGCGGGACGCTTGCCCACCACGGGTGCAGCTGGCAGCCCCAGCAGCAAAGAAACCCACGCGCAGCCTTAAACCTGCGGCACAACCCGCTTCTCGCGGTCGGAAGTTGATGTTGCCGGGCCAAAGCAGCGTCACCGCAAATGTAACCGCACCGCTCAAAGTGGAGACCTACAGTGAGCCTCGGGCCAACAAGCCCATATCGGATGTCTATGCCAATTACGCGCCGCAGCGGATCTCGATTGAGGGCTCACAGCCGCATCCTTCACCGCTGGTCGAAAGCCTGGCCATGGGCTCGGTTCATCCGCCACTGCCAAAGGGCGAAGTGCTGTCGCTGCCGCAAAAGCTGGTCACGGAGGGCGTGTTGTCCGAGGCCCAGCTCGAAACCATCCTTATGGCGGAAACTTCGTTCTCGACGGATCTGCCGGGGCGGTTTGTCCGCGACGATGAGGACACGCTGGTCCGGTCGGACGATACAGAAGGCGCGCTGGCGATCCGGCAGGGTTACTTTCTCGGGGACGGTACCGGCTGCGGCAAGGGCCGCCAGGTGGCCGGGACTATTCTGGCCGGATGGCTTGCAGGCCGTCGTAAGGCCTGTTGGGTTTCGAAGAGCCAGACACTGATCGAGGATTCTGTCAGGGACTGGACCGATATCGGCGGAGGCCAGAGCGACATCCACGCGATCAGCCGGTGGAAACCGGACGAAGAGATCAATCTTTCGCAGGGCATTCTCTTCTGCACCTATGCCACCCTGCGCTCTGTTGGCCAGAGCGGTGCCCGTCGACTGGACCAGATTTTGCGCTGGTTGGGCGACGATTTCGATGGCGTGATTGCTTTCGACGAAGCCCATGAGATGCAGAATGCCGGTGGCAGCAAAGGCTATCGCGGTGTGAAAGCAGCCTCGCAACAGGGGCTGGCCGGTCTGCGGCTGCAGAACGCCGTTCCTCGCGCCCGGGTGCTTTACGTTTCGGCCACGGGGGCTACGGAGGTCTCCAACCTTGCTTATGCGTCCCGCCTGGGGCTCTGGGGGCAGGGGCCTGAATATCCGTTCCCGTCCCGTGCTCAATTCGTGAGCGCTATGGAAGCCGGGGGTGTGGCAGCCATGGAAGTGGTTGCCCGCGACCTGAAGGCCCTCGGCCTCTACACGGCTCGCGCGCTGAGTTTCGAAGGGGTCGAATATGACATCCTTGAACACGCCCTCACGCCCGGGCAGGTCGAGATGTACGACACCTATGCGTCCGCGTTCAAAACGATTCACACCAATCTGCAGGCGGCACTGGAAGTAACCGGGATCACCAACACAGACGGCGAGGGTGCCGCAAAGGCGGCTGGGGCTGCGCGATCAGCGGCAATCTCCGCATTTGAGAGCACCAAGCAACGCTTCTTCAACCACCTTCTGCAGGGCCTCAAGGCTCCGGCCGTGATCGAACAGATCCGCTCGGACATCGAGGTGGGTTTTGCGCCCGTGGTACAGATTGTCTCAACCGGCGAGGCCTTGCTGAAGCGGCGGCTCGAAACGCTTGATCCCGACGAGGATTTGACGGAGGGATCCTTAACGCCTCGGGACTACGTGGTTGGCTACCTCGAGCGCGCCTTTCCGATTACCCAGCAAGTCCTTATCGAGCAGGAGGATGGGTCAGTTCTGTCGCAGCCCTTGCGCGACGAGCAGGGTCAGCTCGTGATCTCGCGCGAAGCGGTGGCACTACGGGAGGCGGCACTGGAAGAGATTATGCTGCTGGCCGCCGTTCCCTCCGCGTTGGATCAAATCATCTGGGCCTTTGGTCCGGAGATTGTCAGGGAAGTGACGGGGCGGAGCCAGCGCCCGGTGAAAGACGACGCGGGCAATCTGCGGATCGAGCGGCGCGGCGCCAGTGCCAATTCCGCCGAAACCAGGGCGTTCATGAGTGGCGACAAGTCCGTGTTGATCTTTTCTGATGCGGGTGGGACCGGCCGGTCTTATCACGCCGCGCAATCGGCGAAGAACCAGGCACGTCGACGCCACTACCTGCTGGAGCCGGGATGGCGCGCGGATGCAGCCATTCAGGGTCTTGGGCGCACCCACCGGGCGGCGCAGGTATCGGCACCGTTTTTCCGGGTCTGCACATCGGACGTCCATGGCGAGAAGCGTTTTACCTCGACGATCGCCCGGCGTCTGGACACGTTGGGCGCGCTGACCAAGGGGCAGCGGGAAACCGCCTCTCAGGGCATGTTCCGGGCCAGCGACAATCTGGAAAGTCCGATCGCTCGGGGTTGTCTCCGCAGCCTTTATGGCGATCTTGTCCGCGGCGATTGTCCCGCAATGAGCTACGATGAGTTCACCAACTGGACTGGCCTGAAACTCACGACACCCGAGGGCATTATGCTGGAAGAACTGCCACCCATCCAACGTTTTCTCAACCGGGTGTTGGCCCTGCCGATCGCGATGCAGAATGCGATCTTTGCGGAGTTTATGGAGAAGATCGAACTTGCCATCGAGCGCGCACTGGCGGCGGGTACGCTTGATGTTGGCCTGGAAACCCTGCGCGGGGATCGCATCACGGCCGGCGCGGCACAGGAGCTGCGCGTGTGTGACAAGACCGGTGCCAGTACCTCGCTGGTGCCGCTCACGATCGAAAACAGGATGTCTTATCGAAGCGCCGGTACCATTCTTGAAGATCACCCAAATCTGTCGCCCATGCGCAATGCAAGCTCGGGCAATGTGGCGATGATCAGTAAGCGACCGCGGCAGGTTTATGGCGATGAAGGTGAAATGGTGTTGGAACGTCGGATGGTCCGCCCGGCAAAGAAGAGCTTCCTGACCGAAGAAGCGTATGTGCGCTCCGCCTGGGAGCCTGTTGCAGCATCCACCTTCAAGACACTCTGGGATGCGGAGGTGGCGCAGTTGCCCGAAACAGAAACGCAGAAACTGCACCTGCTGACCGGTCTGATCCTGCCAATTTGGACGGAGATCCCCGGCGACAATACTCGGATTTACCGGGTGCAGCCGGAGGAGGGACCTGCCTTGCTCGGTCGCGCCATCGACGAGACCCAGGCGGCCGCCCTGCGTGGCAAGTTTATGGACCTCGATGCGGCGACGCCGGTGGACTTGCTTCGGATCGTGATAGATACGGATCGTGCCGTGGATCTCGGTGGTGGGATCAGCCTGAAGCGCCGGCGTGTGGCCGGACGGCAGCGGTTGGAACTCACGGGAGTCTCGAAGGACAGCCTCCCCTGGCTCAAGTCCCTAGGATGCTTCACGGAAATCCACCAGTACCAGCTCCGGGTGTTCGTGCCGGCCGAGCCGGAAGAAGATGCGCTGCGCATCCTCACAGCCATGCAGCAAAAAGGTGGTGCGCAGGAGCAGGCGGCGATTGCGGCTGAATGAATACGGAAGCAGGGGTGGTGGCCGACCTGGCCCGCCATCTCTGAAGAAGGGGAAGCGCCGAGGTTGCTGATAAATCTCGACAATTGCCGGTTTAAGCCTTGTCTAGCACTATGGTATAAAGTGTTTGACGGGAAGGAGATTTACCGTCTGTCGCCCGACGACGGGACACATGGCCTCACAGCTTTTCCTTCCCGTTGTTTTTCGTTTTGGATCCGCCCTGTTCTGTCACTCCGGTTGTGAAAACTCCGCAAGATACTTCGAAACTGGGACGTCGTGGCGGCATAGCCAGTCCCGTAGCACCACCCAGTGGTCTTGTGGTGTCGCATCCGCGCGCCGTTCATGCAGTTTTGACATGTTGACGTGCAACCCGCGATACCACTGGATCTTGAGCTTCAGGCCGTGGCCTTTGGACCAGCGACGAAACGCCAACTGCCAGTTGTCCGTTCGGGCCGATTCAAGCGCCATGTGCAAGTCATGTGGAATCTGTTCAGGCCAGCTGGTCATGTCAAATACTCCGCACGGGGTCTTGGTTCGGTCTGCATATATCCTCTCAAAATCGCAACGCAAGACCCGGTTGCCGGGCGGATCAGTAAAGGAAAAGGAGACTTTTTGTCGGGGTGTTCAACTCATCAGGAGAATATCTCATGACCTTTTCTTTTCACGCCCGCGTTGATGACGACGGCATCAGCAAAGTCAGCCGGCTCTTCAACGCTTCCGTTGATGACGTGCTGAACGAATTGCTGCAAAACGCCCGCCGCAGCGGCGCGACGACTGTCCATATCACCGAGTCAGAAACTCCGGAATTTGGCGCGTCGATCTGCGTTGCTGACAACGGCCCGGGCATTGATAGCCCAGAGATCCTGTTCAAGCTTGGTCGGAGCGCGTGGTCTCGCGATGTTGCGCAATCAGAAGATGCCGCAGGCATGGGCTTCTTCGCCCTCGCAAACCGTGGCGCGCGAGTGATTGCCCAAAAACGAGGGACCGATACATCCTGGGTGCTGCAGGCCAGCCCCGAGGCATTTTCCGGTGAAGCCTGCATTGTCGGCGAAGTTGGCCCTTCCCATCATCGTGGCATGGCCGTGACATTTCCCGTGCGGAACATGGACTTTGTTTCGGAGGCGGTCAAGAAAGCCGCCAGGTATTGCCCGCTCGATATCACGTTCAATGGCGAGGCGATGGAACGCGTCGATTTTCTGGCAGATGCAAAACACATCGAAGAATGGCGTGGCATTCGTATCGGCGTGTATCACCGGCGACCGCTGGTTCACTCAAGTTTCTACCACAATGCCAATTTCCATGGTGTGACGTTGCATGTGCCGCTGCCAACGCTGCAGCAAGAATTTCACCACAGCTTTGAAGTTCTGATTGATGTGGCACACTGCGTGGACCTGAAACTGGTTCTGCCCGCACGCAAGGAGGTTGTGGAAAACGAGTTTCTTCACCAGCTGCAGGCTCGAATCCACAAGATCTATTTCCAACTGGTTAAGAACGCTGGCCAGCATAGCCTGAGCTTCAGAGATTACAGCCGAGGGTTGGAACTCGGGGTTGAACTGCCGGAGGCCGTGAAACAGTTGCGTCTCTTTGTTCCGGATCAGGCGAACCACGACCAAAACTACAGGAGTGACCCTGTAACGGTTGCGTGCAACGGTTTCCTTTACATCGACTCTGAAGGACCGGTGGAAGAGCAGAATGTCGCACGCGCCATCAATCAGAGCATTGAGCCAGAGCGTGTCTACGAACCCGTTCCGGCATTTATTGGCTATGAGTGGTATGATGAATTTCCACGCATCAGACTGAAGGGATATGGAGCAGTCCTTGAAGGCAAGTGGATGGAAGTCACGACGGAAGACAGATTTGAATTCACCAACAGACCGGATCGGTTGGCAATTCTGCTTGAGGTTAGCGAACGTCACAAACACCTGTGTCTCGAAACAGACGTCGTTGTTTTGGCCGAAGATTACGTTTCGCTGGATGAAGCGGATGTCCATGTGGTCGCTTCCTGCGAAATCACCCCAGTCGCCTTAGTCGATTTCCTTGAAGCGGCGTTGTTTTCTCCGTCCGACGATTCCGAAGCCGGTTCCTATGATCAACAACGCCAGTGGTTCACAGACGAAGCCGAGGATCTGGCTTACACGATGCTCCAGTCCACAACTGCGGCGAACACCAACCTGATCAAGCGCGTGGTCCAGCGTGAACTGTTCTGGCGGTTTCCGTCGGGACAGGATTACACCATCCAGATTCGAGACCGGAAGATCACGGTGTTGGGACTGAACGACGGCTCAGAGCAAGCCGTCACTCCATAAAAATGGGCTGCCCGTCAGAGCGGCGACTTTAAGGCTGTTCTGGCGGGGTCCGCATCCGCTCGTGGTTGGTCATAACGTCTGGCGAGACAATCCGAAACTTGCCAACCTGCCGACCTCTGCACTTTCTACGTTGAAAGCGCGGCAGAATATCCTTGAATCCTGCATCTTGTCTGGCGCACTCGAACAGATCCGCAACAAGCAAGGTCGCAGAATGCCCACAGGCTCGGCATCCCACCCACAGGCCGTGGTTGGCGATGGTCCGGAGTTAGGTTCCGGTCTGCATGTTGTGACCCCTATCACCCCAGAAAGAGAAAGAACGCTTCCGGTTTTGGTGACTTTTACCAAGGACCAAGGGAGGCCGTCATGGGCACGCCGAAATTCAACATTTATGAACATGTGACTGAAACGATCTTTGCCGAGATGCAGGCGGGAACTGTGCCCTGGCGCCAGCCGTGGAGCGGCGGCAGTGGTTTGGCACTACCGCTGCGGTCCACTGGCGAGCAGTATCGGGGCATCAACGTCCTGATGTTGCTGACCGCCGCAATGAAGCGCGGCTATGATTGTCGGACGTGGATGACATATCGCCAGGCGCAGGAGCTGGGCGGGCAGGTTCGTAAAGGAGAAAAGTCCACGACCGTCGTGAAGTTCGGCGCGATCCGGGTGGAAGGGGAGGCCGATCCCGTGACTGGCGCGCCCGACGAGGATAGTATCCGCCGTTACGCCCGCGCGTATCGTGTATTCAATACCTGCCAGATCGATGGTCTCGATGCGCATTGGTACGATCGTCCCGCCGCCCCCAAAACATTTGGAACGCAGAGCGATCCGGCGCTGGATGCCTGGTTTGCGTCCTTGGGCGTGCCGATCGAGCATTCGGATGACCCCCGGGCTTATTACCACACGGTTCGGGACATTATTCACATGCCTCTTGTTGAAGCTTTTGAGAGCGCAGCCGGTCTCTACGACACCTTAGCTCATGAGGAAGCTCATGCGGTTGCGATAGAGAAACGTTTGGGTCTGACTTTCGAAGGCAAGACCGCGGCTCTGAGGTTGGCAACGGAAGAATGTTTCGCTGAGTTAACTGGCGCGATGGTTTATGCCCGGCTTGGCGTTCCAGCGAGTGCCGGGCAGAACGCGGCATACATTAAGCATTGGCTTGAGATCTTAGGCGAAAGCAACGGGGCTGTTTTCAGGGTTGCCTCTATGGCGCAAGCCGCGGCGGATTGGATGTTTGCCAAAGCCGGAGATCCGGACTGCGACATCCCAGCGGTTGTGGCCGAGTAAACCCGTGCTTCCCAGGTCACCAGCAGCGGTAAGAGTGAGAGGTGGCTTGGGTTTCTTTTGATCCCGTTGGGTGGATCGAAAAAAGGGAAACCAAAATGACAGATTCCATCACTGCTCTCCCCGCTTCTGGAAGATTCAACAACCTGTCCCAGAGTGACACGCTGGGCCGATTTGAATGGTTCGAGCTGGTTGCCTGCCGTACTAATGAACTTGAGGGATGCGTTGTTCAATGTGAAGCCGGGTCCGCCGAATTCTGGGGCATCTACGGACGCTCCAACGAGGGCACGCCCGAAAGCCCGGAACATCTTGCCACAGCCATCCATGATTCAGAAACGGCACTGGAAGCCGTGCGGATCGCGCGGCAGATTGCGGTCGAAACCGGCAAAGGCTTTGTCGCCGGTGACAACCAGTTCGGCCATTTTCCGAGGCGGGTCGGTATTGGAATTTGGCCTGTTGCTGAATTCAGCGAGATTGCCGAAGATCTGACTATGGCGATCCACGACGATCTCGATGAGACCATCGACGAGGCCGATCGGCGCGACGATGATTTTGACAATCACCCGCTTTCGGATCTGCGCGAGGCTTTTGTCGAGTTCTCCGATTACTCAGGCAGCGATCAGCGCAACCCATACACTGCGCTTGATATTCAACCTGAAGGAGGGCGACGCCAATGACACGCAGGATCGAAATGCGATGCAAATACTGCGGCAGCTCCGATGTTCGCCGCGACGCTTCTGCCGAGTGGGATCCCGAAGCGCAGGATTGGGTACTCGTCGACACCTATGATCAGTCATGGTGCAGTAGCGACAAATGCGATGGCCGAGAAACGTGTTCCATTGCACCTTTTGACATCGACACTGGTGAAGAACTTCGCGAACCACCAGGCTCGTTCGAGTACGTTCCGAAAGCCGAAGCCGATGTGCTTTGGGCCGCAGAGAGGGAAAGGTGGGTGGCTGAGCGCGTAGCGCGCAAAGAACTGGAAAAACACGAACAACACATAGGTGAAATCGAGAAGACGTTGGCGGCAGCCCATTTGCCGTGCGGTTCGAATTGACGTCGGAAGAACGGTGAGGGGACTATACATCCCACTCGCCGTTTTCTATTGATTGTCTTTCAGATCAAGAGGTGGGCTTGTCGTGACCGTCACTGTTTCTCCGGCTGAGATTGTCTTTGCGCATATCCCCAGTTCCGGGATCACATACCCATTTCTTCGCTGGTAAATATTGCGTAGATAGCGCCCTCCCAACTCTGCTTCAAACAGGCACAGAATATTCTGGAACTTCCCCCAAACACCGGCAACAGCGACCAACGGAATCTCTGATGGCAATTGGTCAACACGCTCAAAATCACGAAAATCGATCCCACATTCCTTCGCTTGACGAAGACTCATTGTGAAACGCTTATTACTTTCAGCCATCATCTCTTCGACTCCTCGGCAACTCTGACGTTGTTGGAAGCAATAATCTCATTTCGACTCAGTATTTGCATAGTACAGGACGCTAAAAACTAAGATCACTCGTGTTCGGTGTATTCATTCCTAGCGAGAATTTCTCATTCTTGCTGTCGAGGATCTGAGCAACCGTGGCGCGCGCTACCTCGGCTTGTTGCTGTCGATCCAGCGGGACATCAGCGTGCGATCACGGAAACAGTCGTCCGGAACGGCACTTCTCTTGATCCGGGCAATTCGTTCCGCAAAAGCCACCTGCTTTGAGCTCGGCCGGGTGTCCTGCACGCGAGGCGCTGTTCGCTGGGTGTCGATCCACTGGCTAAGCGCCCGGCGATCCTGCTGGATTTCCCAGGGCAGAACCACATTCTGTTGCTCCGCGAGTTTACGTGCATAGGCGAGTTGCTTGGTCGTGGCTGGCAGAGCGGTTTGAGATTCCGAAATGGCAGGTGCAGACATCGGTATTTCTCCTTCAGCAGCGTTGCTTCAGTGTAGAACAAACCGGGTTCAAAGGCAATCATATAGTGTTTACCGGAGATCTTTATACCACATATGGTGTCGTTGAGTGAGGGTGAGAGGAGGCTTCTTTTGCTGTGTCCCTAATCCGGGGACAAAGACAACCAGCGAGGATACTCCCATGAAAATCGAACTGAAAAACATCAAATACGCAGCCTTCGCATCAGAGGAGACCAGCTGCTACAGCGCCAGCCTGTACGTTGATGACAAAAAGATTGGAGAAGTTTCCAACGACGGTAAGGGCGGGTGTGATCTCTTCAGGGGCGATCATGTCGCCTACAAGGAAGCCGACACCTGGTGCCGTCAAAACTTGCCCAAATGGTCGCTGCCCGAGTTTTCCGACAAAGAGTACGAAACAGATCTTGAGCATCACTGCGGCAGTCTTTTGGAAACGTGGCAATACACCAGGGACTACAAACGGGCGATTAAGACCAAGGTTCTTTTCATCTTTTCCGACAAGCCCGGCGTTTATGAAATCAAACACCGAGACCAGGCTGAGCGGGTTGTTGAAAAACTCCGGGCGCAGCACCCCGGAATCCGGATCCTCAACACCCTGCCACTGGATGAAGCTGTAGCCTTGTTCCGAAGCGCGTAGACCGTCGCGGCCGATTTCTGACCTTGCCCTCAACTCCGAGAGGAGAAGGTGGCCTCTTTCCTTTGCGCAGCCGAGGACGCGGGAAAAAGGAAAGAAAGCTTCTTTCTCGTGTGTTCCCATCCAGGGTTCGCAATCACATAGGGAAAGAAAATGGCTAACGATAAAACCGTTCACAGCAAAAACCTCGAAGGCAATCTTTGGCGCGACCTGCAGGTTTACTACGACAAGGGTGGCGTCAATTACTGGACTTACGACCAAAAGCCCAAGGGCATTTATTTTGCCAGCCATATCTACCGGTTGAACCAAACAGAGGCAGGAGCCATTCGTAGCTGGTCGACTGGACAGAAAGGGGATGGGTATTTGCTAATCGTACCCCTTGAGCGCTACAGCCGTAAGCAATTGCATCTGGTCCGCGATCGGGTCGAGGCGGATCCCGAGCGGATTCACACAATGCTTGAGCAGGGGAGGGTGACTGAGCTGAAGCAACTGCTGGCAGGCGAAACGCTGACCACCCCAAGCACTGTGGTGGCTGCGCAATGAGCCGCAAGCGATTTTCGGTCACGGCCCATTACATGACGACTTCGGGCAACCACCATAGTTGCCGCATAGAAGTCGAAGCCGACGACATTATCACCGCGCATGACATAGGGATCCAGAAGATAAAAACCGACAAGCGACGCCGCTATGCGGGCAAGATGGATTCCGATTGTGTCGAGCTGCAGGGGTGACCTCTTCCGATGCCGCTGCGAGCAGCCCGTAAAGAAAAAAGAGTGCTTTGTGAATTTGTGTCCTCAACAGGGGGCAAGAAAGCAATCCCGGCCGATCGGCCAAACACCCAATCCCATCACAGGAGAAACGACAATGATTGATGGCAAACTGACCCGCATGGACGCAGACGACGCATTCGCAGGCGAGATCGCCTCGATGGCCTTCGACTTCCCATTCACCATGGTTCCCAACACGCACAAGCGCAAGGACAGCCACCCCGATTACGTGATCGAATCCCTCACGCCGAAGAACCGCGCCATTCGCATTGGTTCGGCTTGGGCGGCCCAAAGTCGCGCCGGAAATGACTACTTTTCGCTGGCACTGAACCTGCAACAGGGCGTGGTGCGCGCGAACGCGGTCAAAGATGAGGAAACCGGCGAAGGCGAATACCGGATCATCCCGCTGATGCCCGTTGCCGCGTGATATCGATCCTCGATCGAGGGCTGCAGGCATTGCGCCTGTAGCTCTCCCAAACTCTTCAACAAGAGGCACGATCAATGTCGAACCCCCTTCTGCCGAAGGTCACCTTTACCTTTCTGTCCGACCCGGGTCACAGCTGGCTTATTGTTGCGCCCCAGTGGATCGGGACCGTCGGGTTGAACCTTGGCTCCTTCAGCCCCTATAGCTACGTCGGTGACGATGGCACCCTCGCACTCGAGGAAGACAGCGATGCGCCTGTTTTCCTGAAGGCCTACGAACGCAACTTCGGGAAGACGTGCAAGATCAACGACGTCTTCGAGCCCCGTGCCCAGGTGCGGGATTGGCAAAATCTGCAGCAGACCGCCGCGTGATCTTCCAAGCAGCTTGTAGCAGACGCTGACACTGTCGGTGTCTGTCTTCTCTCCGGACCCAAAGGCCGGTCTGAGTGTCCTGTTGATCCACGGCACCGCCGGCGCCGCGGCCAACAGGACCGGCGCTGCCGCGCGGGCGGCCGTAAAAACGGCCAGCGCCGGTGACACATCAAGCATCCTGTAACCGAAATCGTTTGCAAATTTGTGCTTCAGGACAAAATTGACTCGCCTGTTAACCCCGGCCCCGCGTGCGCAGGGCCCGGGGGGCGAGACGCAGGCGCTTAACCGGACCAGGGCTATCCAATCGTACACTTTGTGCAATTGGCAGTTGTTCCGCTTTCTCTTTCCGCGGGGGTGTGCTGCCGTTCTGGCAGAGGTCAGCCCGTCAGCACACCCCCGCAACGGCGCGGGCGGAGAGCTTAGGAGAAAACGCGCATGTTGGATAAAGGCACCACCGTATACGACCAGATCGAACTGTTCGGCCTGACCGAAACCGACGATGATCTGCCAATTCCCAATGATGACGAATTGCGCATCGATCTGATGCAACGCACCTTTGACACCTTGTTTGAGGGGATGGCAGGCACCGGCCTGCACCGCGAAATCGAACCCATCGCGCACGGGCTGGCGTCGCTGATCTTTCGCCGCCGCAACGCGATTCAAAAGCAACTGAGCGACACAAGCGACGCCCTGCAAGGTCTTATCCGCGCTGCCGATGGGTCCGAGGTTTTGGAAACCCAACTGGACGAGTTGCAGCGCAAGGCAGACCGCTTTTCCGATCTTTTGGACGCGCTCGACATCATGGCCGAAACCGCCGCCCAGTGTTACGAGGCCCAGACCGGCGCGGCCTTCCTTCCCGCTGCCAATGGTCGAACCTCGCGCTTGGCACACCTGACCGGGACAGTTTTTGAGGCCCACAAATGGCTTGAGGCGCACGAGCGCGAACAGGCAGCACAGTTTGAGATTGAAGGCACCCCCCTAGCCGTCGCTGGGGATCGCGATTGGATGGATCACGAATATGTCTGGTCCACGCTGGACAAAATCCGCGACCGTTTCAAAGAGTCTTTCGCGTCCGAACTCATCCTGTACCACAAGGCAGACAAAAAAGGCGTGGACGCCATCGCCGCCGCGTGGGCGCGCAATCGCAACGTGCCTCAAGTGACATTCCAGCCCAATTGGCGCGCGTTCGGCAAAAGCGCAGGCTTTAAAGCCATCGACCAAATGCTCGACACCCCCAAGCCCCTCGGCGGCGTCGTCATCTTTGGAAAAACCGGCATCGCCCTGAACTTGGCCGACAAGGCCGAACGCAAAGGCATCAAGGCAATGCGCGTTGACCCGCCCGCAAAACCGAAGTCCTGAGCCCTCACCGGGCGGGGCCATTGCCCCGCCCGGGCCAAAGCAAAATCTGGCAATCCATCCCAAAACACCCTATCTTTGATTGAGAGAACAAACCAATGAGCGACCTAGATATGACAGCAGCGGAACAGGCACTTGCAGACGATAAAATGCGCGCTGAAATCGCCAAGCTGATTGCCGAATCTGCAAAGATCAACGCCGAAGCGCGTTGGTATCCCATTGCGGTGGGCACTGGCTTCGCAGGCGTGCTGTTGACTGCTGGTGTTGCAATGGCAAAGCTGTTTTTCGGCGTATAACCCAGAACTCCCCTGTGACTGGCCCTGCATTGCGCAGGGTTTTTTTTGACGTAACGCGGGTCGGGCGGCGGGAAAGGTAGTCCTGTAGCTGAGCGGGGCAGAGCGCCCCGCACCGCCAACAGGACGGGTCGCTTCGCTCTGAGCGCACGCAAAGCGCCCGCGCCCGCGAGTTACCCACAGACAAGTCGCTCTCTGCTTGAGGAGTTCGCTTTGTTGTCTGCTGCGGTCGTCGAGATTACACCGCTTCCGGCAAAACGCCGAAAGCGCCTTCTCCCAGGGTCGAAATCTCAACCACTGGATAACTCGCGGCCGGCGCAAACCACGACGCTTTCACCCACATTTCAAACCCATTCCAGATCCCGGCCGGGTAGGGGTGTCCCGCGCCAACCCGGCCCCTTCAGGTCCGAATTGTCGCAGGACCGGCGCTGCCGCGCGGGCCGCGGTTCCCAGGGGAACCGCGTATCCTTCGTGTCGGTGGTGGGAAACTTTCTCCAATATTGCGCCAGTTTGGTTCCATTAGCGATCTGAAATTCAACGGGAATCTTGTGACGGGTGGTGGCGTTTTCTTGTCCTATGAGGTTTAGAGTAATATCGGCAAATCCCGAGCCTGCAGCTCGGGACCGCGTGCTACTCGGCCGCCGGCTGCGCCGACGTCCTCCCCGAACCAATCACGCCCTGTCTCCCTGCGGCCCACGTGCGCCGAAACCTGTCTCCACGGAGCCAGCTTTCAACGCGGCCGCATGGTCGCCCGAACATGCTTGTTTCGGCCCAGAGGGTAACGCCCACTTGTGCTACCGGCTTTGGAGATCCGTGCGAGGCGCACGGCTCACATTGATTTTTGGACTGTGCAGGGCACACGGGCACGCCCGCTTAGCCCCGCCCAGGCATTATCATGGTTGGCGATAGCAGACCGCTGGGGCGGTCTGCTGCGCTTGTTTTCCCGGCGTCAGGGGGCCGAAAATCTCTCGTATCTGATGCGCTCGTGCTGGAAGGCGCAAAAAGAGGCCCGCGCCCTGGCGCGGATCACATCTTCTTTTTTGTGCGCCTCAAGCAGAATTTCCGAAAATCCCGGTTCCTCCCGCGCGCAAGCGCGCGGGTCCCTCCCAAATTTGCCCGATTTCAGCCTGACCACCCCGCCCGGATCAGCTCCGGATTTTTTCCATCGGCCCCCCTCCTTGCGGGGAAAAACGCAGAAGGGGTGCGGGTGGCTGACGTTGGTCCAGCAGGGCGTTTCCTTGCCCTGCTGTGATCGTAACGAAGCAAAAGCGGATAGGTCGGGCGCGCGCTGAACCCGAGTAGACGAATGAAGGGCAAGGAGACAGGAAGATGACGAGGATTTTTTGCGACAATCCGGGAGCGTGCATTGAACCGGATGGGTATGAACTGGACAACGATAGCTGGGAAACCGATTGCCCGGATTGCGGTAAAACAGCTCGCCATCATCATTGGGAAGAGGTCGAAGGCGGAAGCATCAATCAGTATTTCACAATCCGGTGTGAACATTGCGGTCACATCAGCGGCAATGGCCTTGATGCCGATGAGATCGAGTTTGCCCGGTGCCCCTTCGATGTGATCACCGGGGAATTTGAAATGCGTATGGTATGTCTCATGGATGATGTGTTCCGCCGCCTTGATGCCGTTCCCACACGGGTCTGCGGTCGCTGAGAACAGCCATCGCATCCAAAGGAAAAGCAGGCTGAAGGTCAGGGTGTCACTACGGAGATGGAAACATGCCAAACACACCACCCCCGGGAATCGAAACCAACCGCAAACTGCAGGCCAAGTTAATCGCCGCCCAGAATGACCAGTTTCGCCGTGCCCTCATCAATCGCGGTATTCGACGCAAGTGCTATGACGAAGGCATCACCGGCAATCTTGTCTTGTCGCAAAACGTTGAGGCGCGGAGCGCGGAGTTTGTGCGTGCCGCGATAGAGGCCGTGTCCACGTTTTCGACCTTCGACAAAATCAAGGATCCCTACCGCGATCATAGCCATGGAGTGATCAAAATCGAAGGGTGCACACTGTTCTGGAAGATTGATCTGCATGAGGAAATTACATTTTCAAGGCCTTTTCTTTCTTTGCATCGCTGGTTTGGCTCCTCGAATATGCTCACTCCAGTGGCATCGACTTGCATACGGTGGGCGTGTTGCCCGAACCAAATTTCCGTTCACGTTCCCGGAATGGAGCCGCCTTGGTTGGGACCAAACTTCTACAGGGTTTGTGAAGACCATCAATCTTCTCGGTCACTCAACCATCCGGCGTTGCGCGTTATTCTGAAGTTTTGGTATCCCGTTTTACACCTCCGCCTTCAGAACCGCGCCAGACGGGACAAGTCCCGTTTCCACGTATCGCCACAAAGCCACGATGAGCTTGCGGGCAAGAGCCACGATGGCAACTTTCTTCTCATTCCCGGGCGCTCGGCGGTGTATTTCCGGAACCAGCGCGCAAGGGCACTTTGTGGTTGGTACCGCAGCCAGCACCACGCCAGTTCGATCCCGAGGGTTCGGGCCGGTCGGTTTCCGGCTTTGCTGATGCCCTGGCTTCGCTCCACGTCGCCGCTGGAATAGGGGCTGGGCGTCAGGCCGAGGTAAGACGACAGGTGTCGCCTGTTCTTGAACTCCCGGCCAAACACTTCGGCAGACAGAAGCATCGCGCTGTGCCGTCCAACGCCACGCAGCCCTTCGAGCAGCACGGCCTTTTCGTGTTCCGGGAACTGTTCAGATTCAGTCGCAAGGGCTTCGTCGCGTTCCTCTGCCAGAGCCTTGATCATGTGGTTCGCCAGCTCCAAGCGTTCGAAGGAACGGACGACCTCGCGCATCAGCTGAGGTGGGAAAGGACGGCCATCAGCAGTCTCGAGGCCTTCCAGTCTCTTGCGCCATGTCACCATCGCCGGATTGATGTGCCGAACGCCTTGAAGGGCGAGCAGGGCACGAATGCGATTGATGTGGCCAGTGCGTTCGCTCATCAACCTTTTGCGTTCTCTGTGGAAGCGCTTGGCATCTTCTTCGGCAACGGTTGGAACACGCACCGTGCGGAACGCCTTTCGATCACCGGAGGAATAGTTCTTCAGCAGAACGACCATGCCTTCGGCGTCGACGCGATCTGTTTTGACCCTGCGGGCTTTACGGTTCACGAGGAAGCTCGTGGGATCCACGACCAGCGTCTCGATCCCTTCGTTGGACAGAAGCCGCTGAAGCCAAAACCATCGTACCCGGTCTCAAAGCAAACGACAGGTCGTTGATCCGCTCCGCAAAGCTCCGTCGCCTCCGCAACAGTCGTTCGAACCAGATCGATCAGTCCCGGCGTATCAAACCCGTCCAGGCGCACAGATTTGATCTTGGCCAAGTGCGGCGCATCAAGCGCCACAAGCCATTTCGATTTGCTCAGATCAATGGCGACAAAGCAGGTCGCAGCAATAGTAGGCGTCATCATCTTGGAAATCTCCACTCCTTAGATTTTGCGCCAAACCTATCCGGTCAGCGCGACCTCCTGCATGGAAACTTCTACGACCTCTATCTCGATCGCGGATCTGAATGTCCCTACGACCCCTCTGTCACTGAGCGCATTCTCACTGTTTTTGAACCCATCGAATACTGAAACCCGACCGGAGCGAAAGCCCCGTGAACCGACACGGTACGACAGGAGACACCCAATGGCATTCCAAAACGACACCCTGCGCGCTCCCACCGATGGCGGTGCTGCACATTGCAAGGGCTTCCTGCTCGAGGACAATCCTTTTCAGAGTGGTCGGGTTGACGACCGTTTGGCCGCAGACTGGGTTCGGGACTGGGAGGCTCGCCATCGGTTCGCGCTCGACAACGGGATGCATGCAGAAGTCGGGCGAGTGGCCTGTCTTCAGCATCTCCGCAATAGTCGCACCCGCTGGCAGGGAGGGATCGAGCCATGAGGTTCAAGATGTGGCCCCGTTTTGCCTTCGAAGACACACCCCGCAAGCGTGCCGCCTTGCGCCGCAAACAGCAGAAGGAACGCGAGGCTTTTCCATTACTGGCCAATCAGATCGCAGAGCAGCAACCCAGTGAAGATGAGGTTATGTTCAAACGCGCAGTGGATTGGGAGCGGCAAGAGAAACGCAGCCGGAAACAACGTGCCGATAAATGGCGTGAGGCAAGGTGTCTCATAGCCGCGTATTCTTCTAATGAAGCTGCCGCACTGCGCCATGCATGGAACTGTGCGCCGTACCCCGCCGATCCGGTCTACCTGCTGGGTTTTCTTCATAGGTATTCCATTGGGCGCTTCACCCTTGATACCTTGCCCTTTGATCTCGTTCCGTCAGATCCGCATGGCCACCGTAAGCACCAATCCGAAATATCCGTTCTAAAAGGTCCGATGACATGACTGCAAAATCCACGGCACTTTCAAGGAAGGCCACGCGCATCTGGAAATCGGCCCAGCTCTATGTCGGGTTTCACCGCGACCAGAAGGGCAAGAAGCGCGACTCCGCCAAGGTTTGGCCGCCGAAGAATGCAAATGCAACGATCCATCCAAACCCGGCCGAGCAGGAGGCTTTTGTTGTTCTGAAATCAAGCGGCAACAGTTTGTCGGGCGATGTTCAGGTCAAGTTCCGGTCTGACAAGATCATCGCGCGGCGGGACACCGATGACGGTTGGCTGGGTGTGCAGATCGAGCCGATGGCCGTTGTTGTACAGATCGCAGACGGGACGCGGATCAAGGTTTGGTATGATGGCTCTGTGACACGCGCGACGGCAGAGGATCGCACCACAATCGAACTTGATGGATCCGTGTTCAAGCGTACCGAGTTCGCGCAGGCCTACATGTCTGGGGACGGTACAGAAATGGGTACCGAAACCGCCACGCACAATGCTTCAATTACAGAAAGCGGAGTGCAATCCTCGCTCGACGATGACTGGCAGCCGGAGTGAGGGATTTTGGTGTGAACTCATGTTGAAGTGCAGTTCTTGATATGTCCTTTTATTCCAAACGGTTCTGGATCTCCATCAGCTTGGCTTCGAAGACTTCTGCAGGCGTTTGGTAGCCGAGGCACTTGCGGGGTCGAATTGAGGCGCTGACAAATCGACCTCAAATATCGATTTGTCAGCGCCGTCGGTTCGGTTGAGCGAGGCAGATACTTCCGCAGCCTGTTGTTCGTGTTCTCGACCGTTCCTTTCTGATACGGCGCTTGTGGATCGCAGAACCAGGCATCCGCGCCGATCCCGGCCCTGAGGTGCCTCCAGGCCGAGAACTCGGTGCCACGGTCGAAGGTGATCGACTGACGTGCATCGGCGGGCAGGGGAGCCAGCCCCTGGATCAGCGCTTCCATGATCGGCTTGGACTGGCGATCCTCATTGCGCATCACGACAGCATAGCGACTGACGCGTTCGACCAGAGACGTCACATTGACTTTCCCATACTCCTTGCGAAACATCATCAGATCACATTCCCAGTGGCCGAACTCAGTGCGGTCCGCGATGCGCTCGGGCCTGTGAGACAGGCTCTGCGTGTCAAAGATGTGGGTCCGGTTGTACCTGCGATAGCCACGTGGCCGGCGGCGTTTGCGATGCTCAGGGAGATGGCGGTAAAACTGTTCCTCGCGGCCATCCTTGGAATAGGCGAACCGATAGATCGTCTCGTGACTCACACGGATCGGATGGCGTTCAAGCCGCATCCGGCCTGCGATCTGTTCGGGCGACCATCCAGCCTTGAGTCGATCTTCGATGGCTTCCTTGAGGTCTGGATGCACGATCATCTTGCGATGGATCGCGCGGCGCGCCTCGTATTTGTCCTGAGCGACAACCGCGTGATATCCGTTGAGTTCTGGGATCTCAGTATCTGTGTATCGGTTCCGTTTGATGTCTCGGTAGATCGTAGAGGGGTTACGACCCAACCGATCGGCTATCTCAGCGACCGGCATTTTTGCTTCCAGCCACTTTGCGAGCTTACGTCGTTCGCCCAGTTTCAGGTGACAGTAGCGGCTTCCCATTCTTCATACTCCATGCAACTCTCTGTTTTAGTACAGAATTTGCACTTCGTTTGTGAATCCACCGATCGACGAGAACCCGGACGATAAAGAAGTGTTCATTCGCCTCAAGAGCACCAAGGGCGCGGATGCCGAGGATGTACATATCGCTTTGCGCTCTGATTTCATCGGTCTTCTTCGGGAAAACGCGACCGGTTGGAAAACTGTCCTTGTTCATGAGCGTGACGTTCGGGTCATGATGGCCGATGGAACGATGATCCGCATCGACCTTTTTGGTTCCGTAGTGCGCTGCTCCGAGGATGGTGAAACCGAGGTCAGCCATCTGGCTGAGGTCCGCAAGTGGACCGGCGATCAGCTGACGTACATGTCGCCTTGGGGAGATGATTTTGGAGTAATCAATACCGAGCGAGGCGGTCAATGAAAGGGCTTTTGGCGGCGGCGTCTCTGATGGCAATGACCGAAGCTGACTGGATGGCGGAAGATGCACGTCTCTCTCTTGCTCAGGAAATTGAGCAAGAATCTGAAACGTTGATGATCCAAGGCGGCAATCATGACGCGCTTCCCGAGCGACGCTCAAGAAGCTACATCGAGGTCGCCGGTTGTGATCTCACAGCCTTGATCGAAGAAGATGGAGCTGATGGCCAAAGGGTCCGCGGTTTGACGTTCGACCTGGCTCGGACGGTCCTGCCAGATTCCGAAGATCCCAACAGCGCAAAATGGGGTGTTGTCGATCTGGGCGAAGGTGGAAGGCTCGGCGAGATATTCTTCGAGTTCACCCCGCCTTACACCCCGACGCCGCATGGGTTCTACTATGTTGACGCACCGCACAAGCCCACCTCTTGGCACTATTTCACCTTGAGAGAGCTGGTCGACGGCGCGCAACCTTACCGTCTGCTCGTTTTGCTCACGCGCTATCAGGATAGCTACTGCAGCTTCACGAGATAAAGTAAAAGTTGGCTATTCCTTCATTGACCGGCTAGCGTAAAATACGTATTATACGTAATATAGCTAAATTGGGGTTTCCATGTCTGGCCTTAAGATTATCGAAGAGTTTCCTAAGACGTCCATCAATCGCCGGGCTGGTGATGTATGGGCCGCAGCTGCGCGAGGGCCAGTTAGTCTGTCTGACCATGGCACATCGCGCTTTGTTGTCATGAGCCGGGAGCAGTTTGACGCTCTTGTTGATCGATCCGACCCGCGTGTTGCTCGCGCAACGGCTGATATCCCTGCGGATGAAGCGGCGCGACTGACTTCTATACTGAAGGACGTCATCGAAGATGAAGAATAAACCGGCCATCGGCGACGTTTGGGAGTATCCTTACCTGTGGAAGTGGCAGGCTGAACTCGGTGAAGACAGCGGTCGCAAGCCGCGCCCCACCCTGCTGGCCGCGGTTGTCCCAGTGAGCAATGAGACGACCGATCTCTATCTGATCCCGATTACAGGGACTCTGCCCGGTGCTGACCGGGATGCGCTCGAGATTCCTGCGACCGAGGTTCGTCGGGCGGGCCTCTCCGAATACAAACGCTTGTGGATTATCTTTGACGAGCACAATCTCGATGTTCTCGAGCAGTCGTTTTATTTTGAGCAGAACGCGCAGGTCGGGTCATTCTCAAGGGCGTTCATCAAGGTAATCGCCAAGCGGTTCATGTCCGCCTACCTGAGTGAAAGTGCAAATGGCAGTGTGGACCGGAAGGAGTGACCCCTGATAACAAGGGTTAACCGACCAATTGAGCAGAAAAGCCACCTATGCAGATATTCTTCAAGTCAACCATCTCCGTCTTGCTTGCCGTCGTTTTTGTTGTGGCGGCTCTACGCATTGTCCCTGAAACTGTTTGGGACAGTGATGATGGCGTGTTTATTGGAGTAACTGTAGGATTGCTTTGCGGGCTGCTGGTCAGGCTCTTCGACTTCCTGCTTAAAAAATATGATAACTAACTGAAGTCTTCGGGTGAGCCGATACCCCGCGTTGTTTGCGCCCTTAGTTCAGTGTGCTGACACATGATATGGGCAAATCCCGAACCAATCACGACCGCTTTTGCTATCGGCTATTGAACCGGTGGTGTGTGTTGAGAGTACGGGAGGGGGGCGCGCCATTCGCGCAAGCGCGAACTGATTGCATCAGACTGCTTGTCGGTAGCGCCGAATATCTACCACTTGTTGGGCGGCTTTGCGCGGGTGGGGTGTTACCTTGATCTGTGCCATCGCAGCTCAGAGCCGGACAACCCGGCCGGTCGGACACAACCCCTACGATTACGTCGCGACATTTCGAGAGCGCATTTGGTCCGGCCCGATCAACTGGGCAGATCGCCCCTTTCAATTAGAACCCACAACCGTTGCAGGTCCGGCCAGTCGCATCCTTTGCACGTTGCGCCAGTCGGATCCCGTATAAGATCGTGCCCGGCTGTTAACCTGGCCCGCGCCGGGCGCGACCCAGGGCCGGGCGGCCCACCCCCACACGGTCTTGTCATTATCCCACACCGGTAAAGGACTTCGCGCCGCGCAAGCGCGTCGCTCGCACGCCGCCTTCAGCGGTCCTTGACTCGGCGTGTCCAAATGCCCGCGACCGTGCAGGGCGGGCGAGTTCGCTTTGCTTTCAGACGGTTTTCAACCTATATTCAAAGGAGATCATCATGAGCATGAACGACATGACCGAAGCCGAAGTCAAACTGCAGGACGACAAGATGCGCGCCGAGATCGCAAATCTCAACGCGTTGACAGCGAAGCTCGTCGCAGAGACCATCAAGCTCAATACTGAAAATCGTTGGTATCTCTTGATTGTTGGTGCCGCGTTCTTCGCTGGTGCAGCAGCGTTCACTAAGCTCTTCCTGTGACAGTTAGCGGCCCCTCGGGGCCGCTTTCTGCGTTTCCGCATGATTTTGGGCAGATCGCCTGTTTTATAACAATCGAAAAGATCTGCGGTGCGAGTGCACCGCGCGACCGGTGCGCAGCCAATGGCTGCGCAGTCGCCGAGGGTGCCCCTTCGAAACCCCGGTTCGGAAATATTGGAGAGCCGAAATTTCCTCCGGAAGATTTCGGGTCAGACTTTCATAGGTTGGGTGCCGGTGCCGCTTTGGCGGCCCCAATTGCCTAGAAACGCCGGAATGTGTCGAGAGGGTTTTCTTCAGATGCTACGTAGCCGCTTTGACGGGGAGCGGCTGAAACCGACCCTGCTGCTGCCGCATCTGTGGTCCGCTTGTTTGACGGCTTTGGCCGCAACAGGCGCATGACGCTGCCAAGCGCAAGAATCCCAGCCGAGACGCTCAATAGCCAAGGCAACAGCCAATCGGATATTGTCACGCCCGCAATCAACCACGTTGCCAGCCCGGAGGCCGTCAGCAACTCGTATTGCGGCCCGCTGGCCTGCATCATAAGACCGCCCTTGATGTTCACAGTGGGCCAGTATTGGAACAGCACCAAAGCGGTGAGCAGGCCCAGAGCATCGCGCGTGCCGTCAAACGGTGACCAGACGAGACAGCAGGTTATGGCTTCAACGCTCCAAAAAAGAGCGAAGACGATCACCAGAAGGTAGGCCAGTTGAGGCAGCCCGAGCGAAGTCTGAACTGCGGCGACCGCTGAGATCGCGACCGTCCAGAGGATCGCTGGACGCAGGATCGCGGAGAGCAGGCCCTTCATGCGGCATGTGCTGCGCCGTAGATCGTGGCCAGCCCTTGCAGAAGTGCTTGCGCATTTTGATGCGCCGAAGTCAGCGCAGGTGCCGGGGGCAAATCCTGCAACAGACACCCTTCGCTGAATATCTGGCGGTAGGCGTCTTTTTCCAACACCGGTGGATCCAGCACCGGGAAGCCTTGGGCTGTCAGCTGATCGCCAATGCCCTTTGAGTTCGCGACCTGATCGCGGCCGGAACCCGCGTCGGAACAATCACGTTTGGTCGAGCCCGGCCGGTTCGGGTTTCCAGCTTGGTGAGAAAGGTCCTGACCTTGGTCGCCTCGTTCAGATCGAGGGCGGAATACTGCATCGGGATCAGAACGAGATCGGCCAGTTGCGCAGCCAGCGCCGATCGCGCGTTTTCCGTGCCTTCCGTATCCAGCAAAACGAACTCCGCCTGCCCGGACGCATTCTCGATGTTGCTCTCCAATTCGGAGCCTTCCGGATCGGTGTCAACGATGACCGGGATCCGTTTCGCCAGGTCCGACCGGTTCACCCAGTTGAGCAGCGGCGTGTTCGGATCGCCATCGATAAGCGCGACGGTTCCGCCAAGTCTCACTATCTCTCCGGCGAGGATCGCGATGAGTGTTGTTTTCCTGCACCGCCCTTGGTGCTGGCAGTGGCCAGACATGTGCGCTCAAAGTTCGCTTCCTTTGTTATCGCCCCGTGTCTTTGTCAACGCATGGGCGGGTTAATGCGGTGCGATTGCACCGCGCGACCGGTGCGCAGCCAATGGCTGCGCAGTCGCCGAGGGGGTGCCCCCCTTCGAAACCCCCGGTTCGGGGATATTGGAGAGCCGAAATTTCCTCCGGAAGATTTCGGGCCAGACTTTCGGAGGTTGGGTGCCGGGGCCGCTTTGGCGGCCCCAATTGCTGAGAAACGTCGGAAAGCGGTCGCATTGTCAAAGTGTGCTTCCTTCTTGATCGCCCCTCGAATTGGCCAAAGCCTTGGCTGCTTCGCGCATGGTTCGGTTCATGGTCCAATCATTGGCGAGCGCAATGTCATAGAGGTAGGCTTTGATGTCGCCGTCGATGCGATGGTTGAACGGTTCCGTGTAAGACTTCCTGCGCCCCTTTAGTGAGCGAACCGGTGAAGGTCGTTTCTCTGGCTTGGCTTTCGCATCACGCGCAGCGGTTTCTTTTTTCGTCACAGTCCTGCCCCTTTCTTATCGCCCCGTGCTTTCGCCAGTGTCCGCGCGGCTTCGCGCAAGGTTCGGTTCATGGTCCAGCCGGTTTCCCGGGCAGTATCATACAGGAAGTTGATCACGTCTATATCAACGCGCTGGTTGAACGACGCGGTATTGGCGACAGTTCCGGTTTCCGGAGACGCCGAACCGTTGGGGGCGTGTTGGGTTTCTTCGATGCCGAAGCAGGTTTCGGATCGGGTTGATCGTCGGATATGGAGGCAGACCGTTCCCTGCCCGGTTTCTCTTTCTGAGTGCTCCGAAGATTGTCGAGTGCATTTTCGAACGCGCCGGGTTGCCCTGCCATGTCTTAACCTTTCGTCAACTGTCAATCACTGTGCCAATCTTTGCAATGTTTTCAAGTGTCATGCAAGGCAAGAGAGTTACTACAAGCTGAGGCTTGGGGACACTTGTTACCACGCTAAAGCAAGTTATGCAGTGATATAATGATGCTTCACATTTATTGCCATGGCAATAAATGGCTACGCATGTCCGTTTGGTCGAGGGCGAGAGAGCTTGCGAGCTGCAGAGTGCGCCGTAAAGGGCTTAACAGGGGTCCGCGGCTCCTATCCCTGCCAAAATACAGAAACCGCGCTCAGCGGCCCGGATATCGCGCCTGTGGCTATTTCTGCAGGTCGCCCTTGCCCGCCAGGTTTGCCATAGGCGCTGGCGTTCCAAGTATGTGGCTGTCGTTCCGGCCGGGACAGCCAGCGCGTCAGCGCTGAAAGCCCTGCCGGCGGATGGCTACAAGCGCGACGGGACAGGTTGATGTCCTGCCTGAACGGTCTTGCGCCATGATCGCCCTGCTGGCGTCTTGCGATGCCGGTCGATTTGAGCGGTTCGCTGTCGATTTCGCCTTTGGCACTTCGTGGCAAAACTGGCGTTTACCACGAGAACAGGGCTCTGGGTTGGCACGAAGCCTGTGACAGGGAGCCATCCGAACTGATTTATAGAAAATTAGCGTAGGCGTGCTTATACACGACTTTGCAAGTCGTGTAGACGGTGATAGAATGCACCCATGGCGATTTATCACTTCCGAGTCGGGATTGCCTCTCGTGGAAGAGGTTCAGGTGCTGTCGCCAGCGCCGCCTATCGTCATGGGGCAAAGATGAAAGACATCACAACCGGGCGGACTTACGACTATAGTGGAAAGGATGAAGTTACTCACACCGAAATCACCCTGCCCAAGGACGCACCTGATTGGGCAAAACAGCGGTATCAGACCTTTGCGGGTGATCGTCCCGAAGCCCAGGCCGAGGTGGCAAAGCCTCCTGCGGCTCTGGGAAGACCTGACCCTCTATGAAGCCAACAGTAAAAATTCGCGTCGCGATATGGCGCAACTGGCGCGTAAAATCACGATCTCTCTACCCATTGAACTGAGCCACGAACAGAATGTGAAACTGGCCCGTGGCTTCATGGAACGCAGCTTTGCAGCGCGGGGCATGGTGGCGGATTGGGTCATTCACTCAGCGGATGGAAACCCCCATTTGCACGTGATGCTGAGCCTGCGGGATCTGGGAGCCGAGGGTTGGGGGAACAAAAACCGGTCCTGGAATGCGAAGTCTTTGCTGCGCGGCTGGCGAATGGAATGGGCGAATGAAGCCAATCTGGCGCTGGAACAAGCCGGATTTTCTGCTCGGATTGATCACCGCACGCTGAAGGAACAGGGCATCCAGCTCGAGCCGGAGACCCATAATCCGTATGTGGCAGAGCACGCGGAAGCGGCCGGAGAAGTGGCGCGGGAGAAGGAACGAACCGCCCAGGTGCGTCGGGATAACGCGGATTACCTCCGCGGAAATCCCGAGCATATCCTCACCGTGGTGTCCGCGCGGGCTACGGTTTTTACCGAAGAGGATGTCAGGAGCGAGTTTAAAAAGCGTCTCGGGGGTTTGGATGAGGCGGAACTTCATGACCTCATGGGGCGGGCTTTTGCGTCACCCGAATTGGTTCGGGTGCCTGAAGAGGTGGCAGGTGCGCCGGTTCTGACCACCCGGGCGCGGCTTCATACGGAGCGGGAACTGATTCTGAACGCCGTCGAAATGGCTGGCGAACAGCTTGACGTGGACGGTTCTGAAGGACTCGACCTGCTGTCAGAGAACCAGCGTGAGAGCCAGCGTCGGGGTGCTGAGGCGATGCTGAGCGCGGTTCGTCTGACGCTGCTCACGGGTTATGCCGGTACAGGTAAGACCTTCACTATTGCCGAGGCGGTGAAGGTCTGGCGCGCGCGGCTACGAGGTTCTGGGCGGTGCGGCCTCGGGTAAGGCGACGCAGGAACTGGCGGGTATTCGCGGTCTGGACGCGGCCAGTTTGGCGGCGTGGGAGTCGCGTTGGGCGCGGGACATGCTGCCCGTTCAGGGCAAGTTCGTCTTCTTCATGGATGAGGACGGCATGGTCGGCGGCGATACCTGGGCGCGCATCCAGAAACGCATTTCCGAGATGGGTGGTAAGCTGATCGCAGTGGGTGACCCGGA